>CAYLIE010000024.1:0-41841 GCA_964383935.1 uncultured Anaerolineales bacterium
GGAGGCTTCCCTCTGCCAGATGGAGGGGTAAACGCTCCCTTACGTAACTTTTGGGCACACACCTCCTCGTGCGGAAGAACTGGGAATGGATTGCTTGAAGCCCATCCCTCCTACGCCCCCCAAAAAGGTTGGCTACTTCAAGTCTCCTCCCGCTCTCTCCTCCGGCGCTTCCCGCCAACCCTTGGCCCTAAGCGTCAATAACCTCCAAGGCGCTTTCTTCCCAGAGGAGAAGCGCGATCTCTACCGGTGGCTCTACAGATCTGAACCGATCCACCGGGTGGGCTACTCTATATATCTCTGCGATATCACGGGGGATGCTGGGACTTTCGTCAACCTGGGGGTCGTCTACGGTCGGTACCATCTCTACGAGATGGCCCGGGAGGAGTTGGAAAGGGCGCTAGCCATCGACCCAAGATGTGGAGAGGCTAGAACCCACCTCAACCAGTTGCCTGCTTCAAAGTGATGCCATTGGGCCCCTCAGCCCGATGATAGAAAGAGCCCTACCAAGCCATGCCCAGAATGCTAGGGCTATAGACCATTAGCGTCAGGAGGGCGTCGGGGAGGGCGAAGGCTAGCAAGGCCGCTAATAACTCCCTGCTTTCCACGCGCCGCAGGAACCAGATAGCTATGGCCGCTGCCCCTCCGCTGATGAATAAGGGGGTCCCTACCATCAGAAGGGGGGAGAGACTGCTGGGCAGGAGGGGGAGCCAGGCCGAAAAGGGGACATAAGAGAAGAGGGAGGGCAATATTAGGAGCTTGGTTCCAAGATAGATGAGCAGCGCTAGGGCTAAGCCCATCCTCCCCCCCCTGGTTCCCAGATCGTCAAAGCGGACTACGGCGGTGCAGACGAAGCCCCAGATGAGAGCCGGGGCCAGCCAGAGGACGATCAAGGGCACGAGCAGGAGGCCCAAGATGGAACCAAAGATCATCTTCGCGGCCCCAGAGAGGAGGTCTTCCCCCGTTAAACGATCCAGATGGGCTTTGACCAACGGTGAGGTGCTGGCATAGTAGAGATGGGTCGAGCCACCACCGGTGGAGTCGACCCAAGCCAGATGAAGGTTGCCTTTGTCATCGGCAAGGAGGGTGGGGCGAGAAGAATGGTAGCCGCTCTTGCCCACCAATTGGTATCCCACAAGGCGTCCCCCTTTGAAGACGGCCACAACGATCTGAAACTTCCTATGATAGCCGTAATCGATATTCAGCCTGAAGGCGACCGGAAGTTCTTCCCCTTGAGTCCCTATCGTTGCCGGCATATCGATAAAATCGCTAGCCGAGGCAATGTTGATCACATCTCGGGTTCCGAGTTCATGCCCTATCAATACAGGGGTGCCGATCGGCTGTTCGGCTGAGGGGAGGCTAGTCGACAATAGCATTAGATGGTGGTAACTGTAGGGGGATTCATATTCAGTGTAGATGGGTTCCTCAACGGCTGGTAGGCGGAAAGGAAGAGGGGTAGTGGGCTGGGGCTTCTCTAGAGGGAAGAAGGCATACCAGCCCTCAGCGGTGCCCGCCGCCATCCCAGCCCGCTGCTCTATTGTCCAAATCAGGTAGCCATATCGACTATCAAGGCCCAGGACGGGACCGGAGCGAATTCCCCCCATCCCCTTCCGTATATCGAGGAGTTTCACTCCTCTGGTTGGGGTGACTATCGCCCCGGGGAAGGTGGCGACATAGATCACCTCCTCCTCGCGCTCGCCCTCCTCGATCCAGATGAGGTGGAGATGGCCATCCCTATCGATCCTTGCAGCCGGCTCCATCCCTCCGAGGACCAGAAGTTCAGGGCCAGAGGCGATGCCTCGCTCTAGGCGCAGGTAGAAAAGGCGAGGGCCGTCTTCATCTTCCCCCGACCAGAAGATGTGGAGGGTCTCATCCGGATCGCCGGCCAGGTCGTAACTCTTCACCTCCCAGCCAGGAAGAGAGAGGAGTTCTGGCTCCGATAGGAGGTCGCCCTTCGGGCTCAGGGTGAGATGGAAGAGGCCCTGGTGGGCATCGGCCTCCCGTCGAGCCAGAGTAAAGAGGTGGAGAGAGCCTTCTGGCCCTACTAAGAGGCGGTTCTGGCGGGGAAGGGATAGCCCACTCGATAGGTCTCTATCGAAGACTAGGTGACCCTCTCCATCCAGCCTGGCAAAACGGAGAAGCGCCTCCTCACCGCGCAGGAGTCTCCAGACGAGATAGAGGTCTCCCTCGTCGACAGCCATGGCTATATCGACACGCCCCCCCTCACCCTTGCTCACCCTCAGGCCCCGACTCCAATCAGGTGAGGGCTTAAGGCTCCGCTGGGGGATCGTCCCCGCCTGGGATAGGAGGCAGGTGATAGCCAAGACCCCGCCTAGGATGAAGATAGTAAGCATCCATCGACGAGACACGAAATGCGCCCCTTCTTCACTTCAGAGGCTTCTACAGCCTCCCCTCGTGTAACTAACGCCAAGTTATACACCATTATATGCGCGAAAAGGTTCATAAACTATAAGTTTGCAAAAGGATGTAAGGCAGAACTCTCCCAACGCGTGGTCCTTAGAGAAGTCGAAACGCCCTCGGGGGAGTTGGAGAGAGCGCTGGCCATAGACCCAGGGTACGAAGAGGCTAGAACCTACCTCAACCAGTTGCCTGCTTCAAAGTGATGCCATTGGGCCCCTCAGCCCGATGATAGAGAGGATAGTAAGTATCCGTCGGCAAGACACGAAATGCACCCCCTCTTCGCTTCAGAGGCTTCTACCAATGGTATCACCACCGCTAGGGAAATGCAACTAGGCTCCTTCAGGAGAGGGCCTCCCTGAGGGAGGCCAAAGAGCGCTTCAGGTTATACCTCACCCTCCCCGGCCACCAGGCTTGAAGGGCAAAGGGGCTTACTTCCAGGACGACCGGGCCTCTGTAGCCATCCTCCTTCAGGCGGCGCAGGAGGGCCCCCAAGGGCAGGTATCCATCCCCGGGCATCTGATGGTGCTGGAAGAAGGTCTGAAAATAAGACCAGCCTCTCATCGGCTTTTCACGGCGTAGGTCGCTAAAATGGATATTCACCAGGCGAGGTCTAAGGATCTCGTAGGCTTCGATAAGGTCGTAGCCAAATGTGCCAGCGTGGGCCGTATCCAGAGTCAGATGGAGATCATGCTTTTCGGCGAAATCTCTCAACTTATGCAGGTCGCCGAGGAGATAACCTCTATCCTCCCCCCTGAAGAGGGCTAGGTTCTCCAGACTGAGGAGTAGACCCTCCCGGCGAGCCTCTAAAATCGCTTCCAGGCCCCCCAAGCCCCCTCCTTCTAGACTCGTAACCTTGGGAGCATGGACGACCAACATGCGGCAGCCCATCTCCCTCCCTAGATGAACCATCTTGGGCAATAGTTCTCCCAGGTTCAAACCTCGGGGGCCCGAGAACATAGGGGGGTGCAAACCATAGACGGGAAGGTCATACTTTTGCGACAACTCTCGTACGTAACGACCGCCCCGCCACCTCACCTCAGGGCCCATAGCCAACTCCAGGCCGGAGAAGCCCAACTCTTTGGCTAGCCGAAAGGTGTAACTCAGAGGGTAGAAATAGAGGGAGGCCCCAGAAAGGCATATCTCTAAAGAACTCTTCATCTCTCCGTCACCACCCAATACCTTCCCCCATCGACCACCACCTCGATGGTGCCTTCCTCATCGGTGCGCGAGGTGGTAAGGCCCGAGAGTTTAGCCAACGTCTCGGGGGCCGGATGACCGAACTTGTTTTCGCCCACGGAAATGATGACTAGTTGAGGGCTCACCTCTCGCAAGAAACGAGGGGTCAAAGAGGTTGCCGCCCCGTGATGGGGCGCTTTGAGCACCAGGTTCCTCAGGGGCTGTCCAGAGGCCAGAAGGGCCCTCTCCCCTTCCTCCTCTATATCCCCCGTCAAAAGTAAAGAGGCTCTCCCCATGGTCACCTTGAGGACTACCGAGTTATTGTTGGCATCGGATCCCGTTCCCTGGAGCAACTCCGGGGGCGGATGGAAGATATCGATCCGCACCCCGTCCCCCAACTCCACTCGCATCCCGGCCTCCGCTTTCCGATAGGGTATCTCTTTCACCTCGACCAGTTCCCAGAAACGCTGGCAGGCTTCACCGGCGCAATCCTCTCCCGAATCGAGAAGCAATCCTACCTGGTACCGCTCCAACACCCCTATCAGGCCGCCCAGATGATCCTCTTGAGGGTGGGTTAGGACTATCAGGTCCAGGGAACGATCCCAGAAAGGTAAACCCTTTCCTAGGGCGAAGGTGACAGCCGCGGGGCTGGGGCCGCCATCTACTAGGATTTGGTGACCGCTGGGGCTCTCTATGAGGATGGAATCGCCCTGCCCCACATCCAGGAAAGAAACGTGCAGTCGCCCATCAGGAAGGGTGAAGAGAGTGAGCCAAACGAGTAGGGCGACAATAGTTAAGGTGCCAAGGACCGCCCCCATAGGCAAACGCTTAGCCAGCGGCTTTTCAAATCTCCGCCCTGAAAGTGAACTCCGCCTTACCATCCAAAAGGCTATCAATACCCCATAAAAGAGTCCAGCCAAGCCGAGGCTGAACTCCCCTATATCTACAACCGCCCAAGGCCAGCCGGCTGTCCTTCGCACCACAAAGACAGTCCAGGCCAGGGGTAGCCAAGCGGCCCAAGCCAAAACCTGCCCCAAGGGGAGGACGATAAGCCCCAAGATGGTAGCCACTCCCCCCAGGATCATCACCCCCGCTTGGGCGGGGACGATGAGGGCGTTGGAGAGGAGGGAAACGAGGGATAAGCGGCGGAAATTATGGAGGATGATAGGAAGGACCCAGATCTGGGCCGCCAGGGTAACGATGATGTTTTCGCTTAGCACTTTCCAGCCCATTGAGAAGGCTGGCGATGGCCACCAGACCAGACGTTTATCTAACCACTCATGCACAGGTGGTACATACAGGATCAGGCCCATCTACGCCCGCCTGCGTCATCTGCGCCTCGCCCACCTCCGCCAGCAGCGCTTCCCAATGCGCACGTTCGGTCCGAATCACTTTGAGCAATTCGATTCTGTCCATCTGATCATTCATGTGGTATTATTCTTCAGCGTCAATCTCGACATAGGGTGATGGAGGAAAGTAAGAGCAAGGAGATATAGCCACCATATCTCTCCAGCCAATTGGAGGCCTCGCTTCTATCAGCCATCGTTACCACCCACGCCCTAGTGGGCTCTTATTTATAAACCCAAACCCCATCCTTCTGGATAAGTTCCCCGTCCAGATAGATCTCCCCTCCATATCGGAGGTCCTTAATCATATCCCAATGGATGGCCGATTCGTTCTTCCCGCCGGTCTCCTTATACGAGTCTCCCAGGGCCAAATGAACGGTGCCCCCTATCTTCTCGTCGAAGAGGATATTCTTCACGAACCTGTCGATGGCGAAGTTATTGCCGATCCCCAACTCCCCGAGCCGTTTGGCCCCCTCGTCCGTGGCTAACATCTCCAGGAGGAACTCTTCGCCCTTGGTGGCTTTGGCCTTCACCACCTCCCCATCCTCAAACCATAACTCTACCCCGTCCACCTCTCGGCCGCTACCAAACTGGCCAGCATATATCGCCGGATATGTATATCTAATGTGGCCCTTGACGCTGTTCTCCAGGGGGGTGGTAAAAACCTCTCCATCGGGCATGTTCATTTTGCCATCGGCGCTTACCATCGTCCTTCCCTCGATCTTCATAGTGATATCGGTGTCCTCCGCCTTGATGGTCACCTCTCGCCCCTTCTGGAAGAGTTCTTTTATCTCCTCCTGCTGTTGGGACAGTTTCCTCCAATCGATGTCCACCGAGCGGTAGTAGAAATCCTCGAACTCGGCAAGGGACATGTCCGCCTCTTGAGCCACGGCCTCGGTGGGGAATACCGTGAGGACCCAGCGGGTGTTTCTCACCCTCTCTCTCTGTATGGGCTTAAGCACTCTGGAGCGCCGCCCCACCTTTCGAGGATCAACGCTGGTAAGGCGCCTTGTATTGCTATAGGCCCTTAGACCGATCCAGACATCGGTATGCTCTATCTGATACATATTGAGGGAAGGGAACTTATCTAATTGGCTATCATCAACCTCCTGGAAGAAGATCTCGTCCATCTCGTCGAAACGGATATCACAGATGGTCTCCTTCGGGTTTCTCCTCACTACCTCCCGATAGACGGCCAAGAAAAGGGGCTTCGCCCCCTCAAAGGCGTAGATCTCGACTACCTCGTCCTCCTTTACCTCCGCGGAGTAATCGACTAAGATCTCGGCCACTTTGGCGATCCTAGGGTCCCTCATCCTCACCTCCTTCTCCCCTCCTCGCCTCCGATGTTGCGGGGATGGGCTGTGGCGGCTCCAGGTGGATCAACACCTGGTCCACATTATCTAGGCGTTCCTTCAGCCGTCTCTCCAATCGCATCGATACCTCGTGAGCCTGACCGATGGGGAGGTTCTGAGATAAAAGGCAGTTCAAGGAGACGAACAGTCTCTCTCCCGACCGTCTGACGGAGATCTCCCGGCACTCTTTAAGATCCCCCATCTCTCCCACCACCTTCTCCACCTCCCGAGCCACCAGTTCCTCATCCCCCCAAACCTCACCTCCCTCCAAGGCCTCCATAGGCTCCATATGTACATACATCTCCGTGATCTCCGGCATCTCCTCTCGCATGCGGCCCTCCAGCCTACTGGCCAGATCGTGTGCCTCCTCGAGCCGCCAGGTCTCATCCACTTCCAGATGAAGGTCCACCAAGATGGAGCCCTCTATCTGGTGAACCCTGATCTCATGTACACTGGCACCCATCCTCTGGGCTAAGGACCTGATCCGCTCGCCAATAGGCTCCTCTGGCTTGGTCTCTCGGGGCTCCACATGCACCACCACATCTTGGACGCCGGGGATCTCCCTCACCACCTCTTTCTGCACCTCGTGAGCGATGGCGTGAGCCCGGTCCACTAGGGTCTCCGGATCCACATGGATATGGAGATCTATATGGATATCGTCCTCCGGTCCCCGGCTACGGATGCGGTGGCAACTCTCTACCCCCTCCACTCCCATTACCACCCGCTCGATCTCCCTCCCGTTCACCATGGCTCGATCCATCAATATGGCCGAGGAGGATCTTATGATATCTATCCCGATTTTGGCGATGACCCCCGCTATGCCTAAGGCTAGGAGGGCATCTACGATGGGGTACCCCAATCGCACCAAGATCAGCCCGGCGATCACGGAAAGGGAGATGTAGATATCAGCAGCAGTGTGAGCCGCATCCGCCAGAAGGAACTCGCTCTTCAATTCCCGACCCCGACGCCGCTCGTAGACCACGGTGAAGAGGTGCACACCGATGCTGAAGATAACGGCCGCGAAACTCCAAAGGTTGATCTGGGGAACAGCGGGGGAGGAGAGCCTATCGATGACGCTTCGCACTAACTCTACACAAGTGACGAAGAGCAAAACCGAGACGGAGATGGCAGCCAGGGTCTCGAATTTGCGATGTCCATAGGGGTGCTCCTCATCTGGAGGGCGGGCAGCAAAAGAGATGCCCACCAAGCCGATAAGGTTAGAAGCAGAATCGAAGAGGGAATCGAAGCCATCGGCTACGATGCTCAAAGAGCCGGTGAGATACCCTGCCAGCATCTTGGCCAGAGTAGCCAAGAGGTTGAGGGCTAAAGTGATAACGAGAACTCGCCTGATAGCCCCAAATCTAGCCATGAATTCAGGAAGCGGCTTTCTTGACCTTTGTCAGCTCCGTGAGCCCTTGGAAGATATCGATGGGCACCGGGAAGATGATGGTGGAGTTCTGCTCCACTCCGATCTCGGTCAGGGTCTGGAGGTAACGGAGTTGGATGGCCGCGGGCACCGAAGAAAGTACCGTGGCCGCTTCGGCCAGCTGCTCAGAAGCAGCGTGCTCCCCCTCAGCGTGGATGATCTTGGCCCGCTTCTCCCGCTCCGCCTCCGCCTGGCGAGCCATGGCCCGCTGCATGGTGGGCGGCAACTCCACGTCCTTCACCTCTACCTGGGAAACCTTGATGCCCCAAGACTCGGTAGCCTCGTCGATTATATGCTGTACAGTATGGTTGATCTTGTCGCGGTGGGCCAACAGTTCGTCCAGTTCCGACTGGCCCAAGACGCTCCTCAGAGTGGTCTGAGCGATCTGCCAAGTGACCCGGCGGTAGTCCTCCACCTGGACGATGGCGTTCTCAGGGTCTATCACCCGGTAGAAGACCACGGCGTCAACCTTAACGGTAACGTTGTCCCTGGTGATCGCCTCCTGGGAGGGGATGTCCAAGGTTACCACCCGTAGATCCACCTTCACCATCCGATCCACGATGGGGATGATGAAAAAGAGTCCCGGCCCCTTGGCCCCTATGACGCGGCCCAACCGAAAGATCACCCCCCGCTCGTACTCCTGGACGATCTTGATGGCCGAGCTCAGGATGGCCACCAGCATCACGATGAGGACCAGAACGAGCGAGCCCAAGCCGGTAATGAATTCTATTAACCCTTCCATCTATTTGCCTCCTTACTTTACCTTCTTTACTCTCAGTTGGAAACCATCCACCCCTATCACTTCAACTTGCTCCCCCTTTCGAACCCCCTCCCCTTCAGCGATGGCGTTCCACCATTCGCCTCGTAGGAAGACGCTCCCTGTAGGGTCTAAATCCGTGCGGGCCACAGCCAGGGCTCCCATGAGCGCCTCCCGACCGGTAACAGCCCGCCGCATCCGGGCTTGCACCGCCTTGGCCACGGCGAAAGCGAAGAAGCCCCCTGAGCCCAAACCCACCCCCACCACTAAACTGGTGGAGACGCGGGCGAAAGGAGACTGGAAAAGGATGAGAGAACCAAAGATGAAGGAGATTATCCCTCCCGCGGTGAGGAGGCCATGAGTGGGGGCCTTGATATCGGCTACGAAAAGGACGAAAGCCAAGATAATGAAGAGAAACCCGGTATAGTTAACGTTAAGGACCCCCAGAGCATAGAGAGACAAGAGGATACATATAGTCCCCACTATGCCAGCCAGATATCCGCCCGGACTAGAGAGTTCGAAGATGAGGCCGTTTATCCCTAAGGTCATAAGGATGAAGGCGATATTGGGATCGGTGATGGTGTGCAAGAAACTCTCGATGGGGCTCATAGGGATCCGCTCCACCCTGGCTCCTTTTGTCTCCAGGGTCACCGTCTGACCCAGGAGTTCGACTTCGAACCCATCCAACTCCTGAAGCAAGGTATCGAGGGAAGGGACCACGAAATCGACAACTCCCAATTCTAGCGCCTCCTGATCCGTGGCCGCAACCGCCTCTCGCACCGCCTTCTCAGCCCATTCCGCCGCCTCCTCCCCCCGCCGCTCGCTCAACCCCTTAATCAGGGAGACCAGGATATTTATGGCCTTGGCTTGCTCCGTCTCGGGGAGTTCTTCGCCCTGGCCCGCAACCGGACTGGCAGCGCCGATGCTCGTCTCCGGGGCCATGGCCGCCGCGTGAGCCGCCAGGACGACGAAAGTCCCTGCCGAGGCCGCCTGAGCCCGCTGGGGGTAAACATAGACCACGATGGGAACCCGCGAGATGGCCATCCGCTGCACTACGCCTTCCATCACCGAGACCGAGCCGCCGGGGGTGTTCAGTTCGATGATGAGGGCCTCGGCTCCATCGGCCTCGGCCATCTCTATCCCTCGCTCCATATAACTAGCCACGACGGGGGTGATGGCCCCTTCTACGGTCAGAAGATCTACATGAGCCTCCTCCTGGGCCATCGCCTGGCCCACCAGGGAGAGGAGAAGAGAGGCTAATATGAACGCTCGTCTCAGAACTCGCATCTTTCTACCTCATCTGTGGCCTGCTCTGGCGTAGAGACCGCAGCCCAGGCGATGGCGCGGAGAGTCATGCCTGAGGGAGACATCGCCTCTGGTATTCCCGGAACACTTCTAAGCGACGCGTCCTTAATTGGATGTCCTTCTCGGTCCATTCCCACACTTCAGCCCATGACGAGGTCGGTGAAACTGCATACACCTCTTCGCCTTCGTTACCGGAGATATCGATGGAGGGCGTCGAATGGGCGCGCACTCGGATCTCTTCCTCGATCTTCTCCAATAGCCTTTCGAGTCCAGCGCATGTCATTCGGCTAAGGTCTTCTTTGACTTTCACGATTGGCCCTCCTCACATTCCTCTCACCCTGCCACAGAAGAGCCAGTCGGCCGCTCTTTCCCCTCATAGTATGGAACTTAAGGGGTGGCCCACGGATTTCGACTCTTCGACTAGCCTCTAGCTTCTAGGATATCCTTCAGCAGGTCGAGGCTTCTCTGCACCTCTCTCCCATAGATGCGGACCAGGACGGGCTCTGCTATCTTGAACAGTCCGGGGGCTGGCTCAGCTTCCGCGACGATGGTGACCTTTGTGCCCCCCTCCACCTCCTCATAGGTGGTGGTTGCGTCGCTCACTTGGGACCCCATGACAGTCCTCATGGTTTCACTTTTATATGGTTCAAACGCGGTGTGCTCTGCGGTCCACTCCATTCGCTGACCCAGAAAGTGCTGGACCCCTCGGTAGGTGGAGCCCACCACTTCTGGAGTCTCTTTGGTCACCTCCGCTTCTAACAAGCCCGCCTGCCACTCCGGCCAGCTCTTCACGTCGCGCATATAGTCCGCGACTTCCTTCAGTGGCCGGTTGATCACGACACTCGCCTCGATTCTTGCCATTCAATGCCCCCTTTCATCCTTACCGTGGGCCACCCTCCCGTCGCCCCCCACCGCTGATCTCCCCCTCTCACCCTGCCGCGGAAGAGATGGGTGCTTTCTCATCTGTGGCCTGCTCCGGCAGGGAGACCACGGCTAGATAACAGATCTAAGGCTCATGTGGATTGCTTGATCCGCGCCAGGGCCATCTCAACATCATGGAATAGCTCTCCCGCGAACCTCTTGTACCGCTTCGCAGTCTCATCGTCCACCGTTTGCGGGGGAATGGCCCCCACGGGCTGCGAGAACCACGCTGATCCACAGAGTTCATGCTCAAAATCCATGCCAAGGAGGAGGCGCATGAGTTGAGCACTCTATTGAATCAAGCGCTTGGCGCATACTCTCTGCATAGGACTGCTTCCTATGCCAATTCCGTGCTTCTGCCAAGTGGCTCTCGGACTTATCCAACAGAGCTTTAGCTAGCTCCATACGGTCAATCTTTGGCGCATTCTTGCTAGCGCTATTAGGCATATCGCCTCCCTGCTGCCTTCTCCACACCCTCACATTCCTCTCACCCTGTCGCGGAAGGGTTTGCCCAGATGATGGCTCTAAGGTTCATCTTCCTTCAAAAAACCCATGCGGGGTTTCTTCCTCGGTCCCGCTGCTGGCCCAGATATTTGCAATACCTCAATGAGTCCTCGCAAAATGCCCTGTGCCTCGGTGAGACCAGCTTCATACAATGGCTGATCGCGAGCCAATCTTTCAGAATCCGACTCGCCAACCCAGCCACCGCCAAACGGAAAGAATACGCGTTCGAACTGCTCCAGGAAATCAGGCTCGTTCGCTTTACGGATTAGGGATTTGGTTTTGGCCAGCCAGCCGTTCAGTTCTGGGCAGTCGTACCGCTTTGATTTGAGTTCTTCCGCCTCTTTGATTTGCGCCTCAAGCGCCCTTATTAGCTGTCCACGATCCAAGTCTCTTCCTTCCTCCCCCAGATGATGCAGTGGAGGGTCATGGGTTAGCCCGCAAAAATCATGCTGCAACCTCATTATATCCCACTTCGTTCCCCCTTACAATAGCCCCTTGAGGAATGGCCCAAGAAAGGGTACAATGAAAAAAGAGGGGGGCGCGGCATGAAAATTCTGGTCACCGGAGGGGCGGGCTATATCGGGAGCATCGTGGCCCAGGAGTTGATTCGGGCCGGGCACGAGGTAGTGGTCTTCGATAGCCTACTCCGAGGCCACCGGGCGGCGGTGCCTAAGGAGGCGACTTTCGTCTGGGGGGACCTCTTGGACCGGGAGGCGTTGGGTAGGCTCTTCGAGGAGCACGATTTCTCTGCCGTGATGCATTTCGCCGCCCTTATCGAGTCGGGCGAGTCGATGGAGAAGCCAGCCCTTTACCTCCGCAACAACGCCCTGGGTAGCCTCCACCTTCTGGAGGCCGCGGTAACTCAGGGCGTCGCGCACTTCGTCCTCTCCTCCACCGCAGATGTCTACGGCCTGCCCGTCCGAGAGCGGATACTAGAAAACGACCCCCTTCAGCCCATCAACCCTTATGGAGAGTCTAAACTCCTGGTGGAGCGGATGTTGACTTGGTTCGAAAGGGCACATGGCCTGCGATATGCCAGCCTGCGCTATTTCAACGCCGCGGGGGCCACTCCCCAGCGGGGCGAGGATCACCGGCCGGAGAGTCATCTCATCCCCCGAGTATTGCAAGTGGCCCTGGGGCAGCGAGACCACCTGGAGATCTACGGTACCGACTACCCTACCCCTGATGGCACCTGCATCCGTGACTACATCCATGTCCTAGACTTAGCCCAAGCCCATATTCTGGCCTTGGAGGCGCTGGAGGAGGAGAGCCGCATCTACAACCTGGGCAACGGCCACGGCTACTCGGTGAAGGAGGTCATCGAGACCGCTCGCCGGGTCACCGGCCATCCCATCCCTGCCGTCGAGCGGCCTCGTAGGCCAGGCGATGCCCCAGTCAAGGTAGCCAGCGCGGAGAAGATCGAGAGAGAACTGGGCTGGCAGCCCCGGTATCCCCATTTGGAGAGCATAATAGAGAGCGCTTGGCGGTGGCACCAGACCAACCCCCAGGGCTACCCGGAATAATAAAATGCGGATGGGTATAAACGGCCTCTTCTGGGAGCAGGAGACGACGGGCAGCGGCCAATATACGCATTGCCTAGTTCGAGAGTTGATGGCGCTAGAGATCGAATATACACTCTTTCTCCCCCGCCATAAGCCTGGCACAGGAGACCCCCACCATCGTCTTATTACCCCTTTCCCCAAAAACGAGAACCTGGCTAAGGTCTGGTTTGAGCAGATCTCCTTCCCTAGAGCCTGCCAGGGGATGGAGGTGGCTCACGTGCCCTACTTCGCCCCGCCCCTTTACCCCTCCATCCCTACGGTGGTCACCATCCACGACCTGATCCCCCTTATCCTGCCCGCCTATAAAGGCTCCATCCTAGTGCGCTTCTACACTAGGCTGGTCTCCATCGCCGCCAAGCGTGCCCAAGCCATCATCACCGACTCCCACTCCTCGAAAAGGGATATCATCAATCTCCTCAAAATGCCCGGAGAGAGAATCCACGTCATCCCCCTGGCCGCAGATGAGAGGTTTAAGCCAGGAGTGGGAACTGCTGAATTGGATCAGGTACGACGAAAGTACAGTCTGCCCCAAGAGTTCATCCTCTATCTAGGCGGCTTCGACCAACGGAAGAACATGAACACCCTCCTCAAGGGGTTCAAGGGTGTAAAGGAGCGGTTGGGCGATAGATGTCCGCTCGTGATCGCTGGGACATTGCCCAGTAAGGATACCCCTTTCTTCCCCCATCCTCGCCGCTTGGCGGAAGAGGCAAGGGTGAGTGACGCTGTGCGCTTCATCGGCTGGGTGCCGGAGGAGGAGAAGCCGGCCCTCTATAGTTTGGCCACCCTCTTTCTCTACCCCTCCCTCTATGAAGGGTTCGGTTTGCCCCCCCTGGAGGCTATGGCTTCAGGCACCCCGGTGATCTCTTCCAACGCCTCTTCTTTACCCCAGGTGGTGGGCCAGGGGGGCATATTAGTGGACCCCCAGGAGCCCGCAACCTGGGCCGAAGCGATGGTAGCCCTGCTTACCAGCCCTCAGAAACGAGAAGAGCTCAGCGCCAAGGCGGTGGAGCAGGCTCAAAAGTTCGGTTGGCGAAAGACCGCAAGGGAGACCCTAGAGGTCTACAAACAAGTGGCAGCCAAGAGGTAACTATGCGGGTGCTCATGATCTCCAAAGCCTGCGTGGTGGGGGCCTACCAGAGAAAAATCGAGGAGTTGGCCAAGTTCGAGGATATCGAACTGACGCTCATCGTACCCCCCTACTGGCTGGAGAAGGGGAGAAAGATACCCTTGGAGAGGCTCCACACCTCAGGCTACGAACTCCTGGTAGAGCCCATGGCCCTCAACGGCCATTTCCATCTCCATTTCTACCCTGGCCTAAAGGACCAGGTACAATGTTTCAAACCAGAGATCATGCATATCGATGAAGAACCGTACAACTTGGCTACATTCCAAGCCATACGCTTGGCTAAAAAAGCGAGGGCCCGGGCTCTCTTCTTCACCTGGCAGAACCTCTTGCGCCGCTACCCTCCCCCCTTCAGTTGGATGGAGCGGTACAACCTAAAGAACGCCGCCTACGCCATCGCTGGAAATCAAGAGGGGAAAGAGGTTCTGCGAGCCAAGGGGTACCGTGGTCGGGTGGCCGTCATCCCCCAATTTGGAGTCGACCCCCAGATATACAAACCCTCCCCCAAAAAGATAGGCCTCTCTCGACTCTTCACTATCGGATATATAGGAAGACTGGTAGAGGAGAAGGGGGTAGATCTCCTCCTCCACGCCCTCTCTGACCTTCCGGGGGAGTGGCGCCTCCGCATCTTGGGGAGCGGGCCTCAAAAAGGGCGCTTGCAAAGTCTGGTTCAGGAACTGGGTTTGACAGAGCACGTGGCTTTCGACCCCCCCATCCCCTCGCCGGAGATGCCCGACTACTACCTCGGGTTAGACCTCCTTGTCCTCCCCTCCCGCACCCGCCCCAACTGGAAAGAGCAGTTTGGGCGGGTGCTCATCGAGGCCATGGCCACCGAGGTGCCAGTGGTGGGCTCCGATTCAGGAGAGATACCCCATGTCATCGGCGATGCGGGGCTCATATTCCCCGAGGACGCCGCCTTAGCCCTAAGAGAGGCGATAGAGAAGATCAGGGGGGATGAAAGGTTGAGGCAGAGGTTGGCCCAGGCTGGGAGAGAGCGGGTGCTGGAACGGTATACCCAGGCCCAGATCGCCCTGGAGACCTACCGGGTTTACCAGGAGATCGAATAGTTTGTGATATAATAGGTTTAAGATGCATATCGGTCTCAACGCTCAACTTCTCTCCCTATCAGGGGATTACCGGGCTGCGGGCATCACCTGGTATATCTATAATTTCCTGGCTCACTTGCCCCCTTCCAACCATCGGTACACCGTCTTCTTGGGGGAGCGGAAAGCCGAGGGGCTCTTCCCCCGGGTAGACCTCCGCTTCAGCCGACTGCCTACCGCAAACCCCCTGGTACGTATCCTCTGGGAGCAGACCGTTCTGCCTTTTCAATTGGTGAAGGAGAGGATCGATCTCCTCCACTCCCTGGCCTTCGCACAGCCTCTCTTCACTTCCTGTCCCGGGGTGGTCACCATTTACGATTTGAGTTTCCTCCTCTTCCCCGGGGGGTTCAACCCTTGGAAGCGGCTCTATCTGAGGTATATGACCCCCTATTCGACCCGAAGGTCCCGACGGGTCATCGCCCTCTCCCAAAGCACGAAGAAGGATCTGAGCAGGCTCTTCGGGATCCCCGGGGAGAAGATAGAGGTGGTACCTTGCGGCGTGGATCCCAGATTTCGGCCCCTCAACGGGAATCTAGTCTCCCAATTCCGTCAGAGGCGCAGGCTCCCAGAACAGATAATCCTCTTCGTGGGCACCATAGAGCGGCGGAAGAATGTAAGCCTCCTCCTGGAGGCCTACGCCCAAATAAAGAAAGATATCCCCCACGCCTTGGTCTTGGCCGGGGCAAGGGGGTGGGGAGCGGACGGGATTTTCGCTCAAGCGGAGGAGTCGGGTCTTGCCGACGTGATCTTCGCCGGCTATGTGGAGCAGGAGGAACTGCCCCTATGGTACAACGCTGCCGACCTTTTAGCCTACCCTTCTCTCTATGAAGGGTTCGGCTTGCCGCCCCTGGAGGCCATGGCCTCAGGCACGCCGGTACTCACCTCCACTACCTCCTCCTTGCCGGAGGTAGTGGGCGATGCCGGGATCCTGGTAGATCCTCAAAATGCAGACGAGATAGCAAGAGCGATGCTCAAGGTGCTCCGAGATAAAGGGCTCCAGGAGGAGATGCGAAAAAGGGGGTTAGAAAGGGCTAAGCGGTTCACCTGGCAAGAGGCAGCGGAAGAGACGGTAAAAGTCTACGAAGAGGCTATGAGGGGAGAAGATGTATAAGTCTTATCGGGCTTGGCTCACCTTGGGGCTCGCTCTTCTGGATACCCTCCTCATCAACGTTGCCTTCTTCATCGCTTACCATGCGCGGTACGAGTGGCAGTTGATCCGCCCCGTGGGCGAGTACAACTATGTTCCTTTACGCGAATATATCCCCGTCTCCCTCATCTTGACGGCCATTCTCCTGGTAGTCTACAAAGTGGAGGGGCTCTACACCCAAAAGCGCGGCACCTCTTGGCTCGATGAGGTCTATACCATCTTCATCGGCACCCTGGCGGGGATAGCGGTCATGATCGTGATAACTTTCATTTACCGGCCCAACTTCTATTCGCGCCTCCTCTTCGGTTACGCGGGCATCTCCGTTACCCTCACCCTCAGCCTGAGCCACCTAATAGTGAGACAGCTCTGGGACTACCTCAGGGGACGAGGCATCGGGGTGGATCGAGTTCTCATCGTAGGAGCGGGAGAGATAGGACGAGCCATCATGCGTAACATTATGGCTCTCCCCCAATTGGGCTACCAGGTAGTGGGCTTCGTAGACGACGAGGCGCCGGAGAAAACCATCGGCCGCTTTCCCAGCCTGGGAAGCATAAAGGATCTGCCTCGGCTTCTGCAGGAAAGAACGGTAGACGAGGTGATCATCACCCTCCCCTGGACCTTCCATGAAAAGATCGTCAAAATGGTGGCTCAATGTGAGAGGGCAAGGGTGCCAGCCCGAATAGTTCCTGATCTATTCCAGATGAGCCTCAGCCGAGTGGATGTGGAAGAGGTGGGGGGTATACCGCTTTTGGGAGTGAAGAAGGTATCTATCCGGGGTTGGAACCTGGCCCTCAAGCGGGCTATCGATGTGGTTGTCTCGGCCACGACCCTTCTCCTCCTATCCCCTCTCATCCTCCTTATAGCCGCCCTGATAAAATTGGAATCGCCGGGCCCGGCTCTTTTCCGACAGACGAGGATAGGGGGAAACGGAAAACCTTTCACCTTCTATAAGTTCCGCTCTATGCGGCCGGAAGCGGAAGAGGAACTGAGCGAAGTCCGTGAGCTGAATGAGGCGGAAGGGGTATTCTTCAAGATCCGAGAGGATCCCCGCTGCACCCGTGTGGGGAGGGTCCTACGCCGCCTCAGCCTCGACGAATTCCCCCAAATGTACAACATCCTGCGGGGGGAGATGAGCCTCGTCGGCCCTCGCCCGGCTCTCCCCAGGGAGGTGGAGCGGTATAAGGAGTGGCACCGCCAGCGGCTAGGGGTTCTCCCCGGTTTAACTGGCCTGTGGCAAGTGATGGGGAGGAGCGACCTCACCTTCGATGAGATGGTGATGCTAGACCTCTTCTACACCGAGAACTGGTCTCTGTGGCTCGATCTCAAGATCTTGCTCATGACTATCCCTACCGTCCTTTCCGGTAAAGGGGCCTATTAGCACTCCTCTATCTTTGAGATTCTAATATGAAAGGACTCCTCAAAGAACTCTTTCGCATCAGCGGCTGTGGCATAGGCTTTACCCACTTGGCTCTCCACCCCCGGGAAGAACCCTCCGCGTTCACCTATGACCCCCAAGTGTTAGAAGAGCGGTGCCACCAGACGCTTTCACCCTACGTGGTTCTTGATTACGCGATCGCTATGTACAGAGATATCCCCACCTAGAGGTGCCCTTTGGAGATTCCACTCCCAAACAAAGAACCCCTACTCTCTTTCTTTCAAGATATCGTCCGCATCCCCAGCCCCTCCACAAAAGAAAGAGAGGTTGTAGAACGGGTCGCGGAGGAGATGAAGAGAGTCGGCTTCGCCGAGGTCTTCATCGATGAGGTGGGAAATGTAGTAGGGCGAGTAGGCTCTAGAGGAGGGAAGCGGCTCCTCTACGACGCTCATACCGATACGGTAGGTATCGGTGACCCTTCGGCCTGGAGCAGGGATCCATACGGAGCGGAGATCGAAGAGGGCCTTCTCTACGGAAGGGGAGCAGCGGACAATAAAGGCGCCCTAGCGGCTATGATTTATGGGGCCAAAAGCCTCATCGATGCGGACCTCGATCTAGCAGGGGGCCTCTACGTGGTGGGAACGGTACAAGAGGAAGATTGCGAGGGGTACGCCATCGGCTTCCTCTGCCGAAGGGTGAAGCCCGAGGCTGTAGTTTTGGGAGAGCCCACCAACCTCCAGATCTCGCGCGGCCAGAGGGGTCGTATCATGTTGGTAGTCACCACCTCTGGCCGCTCCTGCCACGCCTCTGCTCCAGAGCAAGGAGCGAACGCCATCTATGCTATGAACAGGGTCGTAGCCGGGGTCGTAGCCTTAAACTCCGAATTGGCTCAGCACCCCTTCTTGGGGCCAGGCAGCGTGGCCGTCACCCGCATAGAAGGGGAAGGCGCCAGCCTCAACGTGGTGCCCGATACCTGCAAGGCCTACTTGGATCGCCGCCTCACCTGGGGGGAAGATGAGGAGTTGGCCCTGGCTCAGGTCCGAGAGATCATCCAAGAGGAAGGTGTGGAGGCCCAGGTGGAGACCATGGTGTATGAGGCCCGAAGCCATACCGGGTACCCCTGTCGGCGGAAGAAATACTTCCCCGCCTGGCTCCTAGAAGAGGAGCACCCCCTGGCACAGATGGGGGCCCGGACGGTGAAAAAGGCCCTGGGTTATGAGCCCCAGATCATAGGCTGGCGCTTCTCCACCGACGGAGTAGCCACTAAAGGAGAACGGGGCATCCCCACCATCGGCTTCGGGCCAGGGCAAGAGGCACAGGCCCATAGCCCAGACGAACAGATCCCGGTGGCGGACGTGGTCAAAGCGGCGAGGGTCTACGCCCAGTTGGCCCTCGATTTTCTGGGCAGATAACCTTCATCTTGGTTGACGGTGGGGGGATAGCGAAACTATAATAGGGCAAAAAGCCCAAAGCCTGAAAGGAGCAAAGGATGAAGACCGAGACCTTCCGAGGGCGGGATTTTCTCACCCTCCTCGACTACAGCCAGGAAGAGATGGAGACCATCCTGAATGTAGCCCTGGACCTCAAGCGGAGGTTCGCCATCGGCGAGCCCCATGACCACCTCCTGCGTGCCAAGACCCTCTTCATGATCTTCTATAACCTCTCTCTACGGACCCGCAACTCCTTCGAGGCGGGGATGACCCAATTGGGGGGGCACGCCCATTTCCTGGACCCTTCCAAGATCTACTCCCCGGCCCTGGAGGGGATGGAGAAGGCCTACGAGACGGAGCGAGTCTCAGATGTGGCCCGAGTTCTGGCTCGCATGGGGGACGCCATCTCCATCCGCTGTTATGGCGACCCCGTGGGCTGGGTCTACGGCAAAGCCCATGAGATGATGCGGGAGTTCGCCCGCTGGGCTGATATCCCCATCATCAATATGGAGTGTGATAAGTACCACCCCTGTCAGGCCCTGGCGGATGTCCTCACCGTCAAGGAGAAGCTCGGCACCTTCAAGGGCGTGAAATTCGTTATGAGTTGGGCCTACTCTCCCAGCGTCCATAAGCCCCGAGCCGTCCCCCAGAGCGCCATCATCGCCGCCGCCATGATGGGGATGGAGGTGATCCTGGCCCACCCCAAGGGGATGGAACTGGACGACGAAGTGCTTAAAGCCTGCGAGGGGTACGCCGAGAAGTATGGTGGGTCGTTCGCCATCTCTAACGATATGCGGGAGGCGTTCGAGGGAGCCCACGTGGTCTATCCCAAGGCCTGGACAGCAGCCATCATGCACGCCCCACCGGTTGGCCAACTGGACGATAAGAGGACGCAAGAGATCTTCAACGCCAACAAGGATTGGATCTGCGACGAGGAGAAGATGAAACTGGCCCACAAGGATGCCATCTATATGCACTGCCTCCCCTGCGACCGAGGCTTCGAAGTGACCAACGAGGTTATAGACGGGCCCCAATCGATGGTCTTCGACGAAGCGGAGAACCGGCTACATGTCCAGAAGGCGATAATGGCCCTCACGATGAGGTGAAGAGCAACGGCGGTATAGGCGAATTCTCTTCACAAAACATGGCGATCTGGAAGCGTAGACGAGCTACTTCGTCTATCAATAGTTAAGTGAAATTGCAGCCAAAGAGAAATGGAGATATGAAAGCTATTGAGTACGATGGGGACTTAAATGAGTTTTTGAGGCAATACCGTTATCAGCCTGATTTGACTCGAAAACTTGACAACCTTGACGGTACTGACCTTAACCAGCCTCTCATCAACGAGATAGTTTTATGGAAAGTTAATCGCTATGTCGCTGTTTCCCCTGAGATTTTACGGACAATCGAAAATGCCCGAATTATTCAAGCTGGTCATCACAGAGATGCTCAAGAGATTTTGGAGGTCTTGCTAAAGGTTCGTGGAGTTGACCTTCCAATGGCTTCGACATTTCTTAGATTTCGCAATCCAAAAGTATTTCAAATTATTGATAGACATGCTTATCGCGCTGTTTTCGGACATAAGTATCCGCTCACTGTGACAAGCCCAATCGAGCTGAAGATTTCTACCTATTTTGAATATATAGACAAACTTATAGAGCTGTGTACTGCAAGAGGTCTTGATTTCAAAACGATTGACAGACTGCTTTATCAATTCGATAAAAAGAAGAATAGAAAACTATAGGACATGCTGCAACTTCACTTAACAACGGCACAAACGTAAGATATGGAAAACCTGACGGCTTCGTCTGTGCCTTAACCGTTATCTGCCAAGTACCAACATAGTCGTGTGCGCCGCCCTTCTTGATGACTAAGGCGTGAATCCAATGGAGGTGTCAAGGAGAACGACCATGAACCTTCACGGTAAAGACCTGATCTGTACCCAGGACTGGGAGATCGAAGAGTTGGAAGCGGTGCTTTCTCTGGCCGAGGAGATGAAGGCCCACCGCTATGACCACCTTTATAATAACTGCCTGAACCGCAAGACCTTCTTCATGTTCTTCTATAACCCCTCGGTGCGCACCAGGCAATCCTTCGAGTGTGCGGCCACGGAGTTGGGCGGACACGCCCAGTTCCTGGAGCCCAAGGCGATGCGTCTGAAGACGGCCACTACCCCGGGGGAGACGATAGAGGACGCCGCCCAGGTGATGAGCGGGTACGCCTGCGGCATCGGCATCCGCATCCTGGAAGATAAGATAAGCGCCTACGGGGAGGGCGATGCGCTTCTGCGGGAATACGCCAAATGGGCTTCTATCCCCATCATCAGTATGGCCCACGACAAATACCACCCCTGCCAAGGGCTGGCTGATGTGGTGGGCTTGCGCGCCCACCTGGGTAAGAATTTCCGAGGCAAGAGGTTGCTTCAAGTCTGGGGGCATGGAGCCCTGATCAGATCCTGGTGCTCGGTCCAAGAGAGCCTTCTCATCAACAGCCGCTTGGGGATGGCTGTAACCTTATCTTATCCGGAGGGGTATGACCTCGACCCAGAGGTTGTCGCCGCCTGCGAGGAGAACGCCAGGAGGGCTGGAAGCAAGTTCGAGATAACCCACGATCAAAAGAAGGGGTATGAGGGAGCCGATGTGGTTTATTCCCGCAACTGGATGAGCCCCCAGGCCTACAAAGAGGGCCAACTCGATAAGAAGGGCGAGATCGAGAGGGCCATGGAGTATAGAGATTGGACCTGCGACCGAGAGAAGATGGCCCTCACCAACGACGCGTTATTCATCCACCCCATGCCCGTGGACCGGGACCATGAAGTGACCGATGAGATAGCCTCTGGCCCCCGCTCCATCATCTACGAGGTAGCGGAGAACCGACTCCATGTGCAGAAGGCGATCATGGCCCTGACCATGGGGGAGATCTAGTCTGTCCTGGGGCTGGCTGTCGAATTGAGGGGCGCCAATGGTGGCTTGTTTGCTACTTGCGTTTGTGACCCCTGTCCATTTTGCCCGGCGTGGGCCACAACCTCCTCACTATACCCACCCTGGGGATGATCCTCGCCTCCCAAATCACTAAACTCCTCCAAGGCTGACCTTGCTTTTTCCTCGCCAGCCGATTTATGGTATACTGATTCAAAAGCCCCTGAGGAGGAAGATGAGAAAACCAATCACTCTTTTGATTTTACTCCTTCTTTTTGCTGCCTGTGCCGGGCCCACAGCGGCACCGACCCCCACCTCCACCCCTTTACCCCCTGTGGCTACGCCCACTCCCATGCCCCCCACAGCGACCCCATACCCAACCCCACAACCCGAGGAAGCACCATCCCCAACAACCCTGGTCGAGGGGCCGCGGATGGTCACCTTCCAGTCCGAAGATGGAATCACCCTCGGCGGCACCCTCTATGGCTCGGGGCGGGTAGGGGTGATCCTCTCCCACATGTTCCCTACCGATCAGACTGGCTGGGCTGGCTTGGCTCAGGAGATGGCTAACCTGGGCTACCTAGTGCTCACCTACGATTTCCGCGGCTACGGCCAGTCCGAAGGGCAGGTGCAGATCGATCAAATAGACAAAGACCTTCGGGCGGCAGTAGCCTTCATACGCCAGCAGGGAGCGGAGAAGGTGGCACTGGTGGGAGCCAGCATGGGTGGCACGGCTACAGTGAAGATCGCTGCAGAAGACCCAGGTATCGTCGCCGTCGTGGTGTGGTCAAGCCCCCTCGCTTTTAGAGGTTTGACTGCAGAGTTGTCGGAGGTGGCAGCCCTCACCATGCCTGCTCTCTTTTTGGGTGCGGAGGCCGATCCAGTCACCGCGGACACACAGCGGATGAGCGAGACAGCACCCAGCGCCGAGCTCTTCATCTACAGCGGTGATGGCCATGGGACTTTCACCTTGGAGATGACCCAAGGCCCTGAGGTGGAGGCAAAATTCTTGGGCTTCATCCAGGAGAATGCGCAGCCATAACCATGCTCCCCACGGAGCAAAGGACTCATCTCCAAGGAGCTCTCAGCGAACCAGCCGAGGGCTCCTACTTGCAGTGATTGATAGCGGAGTGAAAAGGTGATATAGTTCCTCTCTAGAGAGGCAAGGAGGCGACCTGTGATCAAGACGGCAGTTGTAGCCATCGGCGGCAATTCTCTGATCAAAGATAAAGACCACCAAACGGTGCCCGACCAGTTCGCTGCTACTCGGGAGACCTGTATCCACATCGCCGATATGATCGAGCAAGACTGGGAGGTGGTCATCACCCACGGCAACGGCCCTCAGGTAGGGTTCATCCTCATGCGTTCTGAGTTGGCTAGCCATGTCCTGCATACCGTCCCCCTGGACTCCTGCGGTGCCGATACCCAAGGGGCTATCGGCTACATGATCCAGCAGAGCCTGAGGAACGAGTTTCAGAAGCGGGGCATCCAAAAGCCTGTGGCCACGGTGGTTACCCAGGTGGTGGTGGATAAGGACGATACGGCTTTTGAGAACCCCACCAAACCCATCGGCCCCTTCTACGACGAGGCGAGGGCCAAGAAGTACCAGGATGAGGAGGGATGGCATATCATGGAGGACGCCGGCAGGGGCTGGCGGCGGGTGGTCCCCTCTCCCATACCGCTGCGCATCGTAGAGCAGGAGGCTATAAAGGCCCTCATCGACCATGGGTTCGTGGTCATCGGCGTGGGGGGAGGCGGAATCCCGGTGGTCGAGAAGGACGGTTCCCTGCGGGGAGCGGAAGCGGTTATCGATAAGGATTACGCCTCAGGGCTTCTGGCCACCGGCATCAACGCCGACCTCTTTCTCATATCCACCGCGGTAGAGAAGGTGGCTCTCAACTACGGAAAGCCGAACCAGGTCAACCTAGATCGGATGACTCTGTCAGAGGCCAAGAACTATTTGCAAGAAGGACACTTTCCTCCAGGAAGCATGGGGCCCAAAATAAAGGCGGTGATAAAGTTCCTGGAGGAGGGAGGCAAGGAGGCCCTCATCACCTCGCCGGAGAACCTGGCCCGCGCTCTGCGAGGGGAAACGGGAACGAAAATCACGCCCCATTACGAGGTAAGATGAGGTACAAGGTTTATCTAGATGTAGAGGACCAGCCAGGCCCCTTAGCCCGTATTCCGGCCCTGCCCGGCTGCGCCGCCAGGGGTAGAACCAAAGAGGAGACCCTGAGCAACCTCAAAGATCTTCTCGGAGACTACCTCGCTCTTTTCGGCATGGAGGACGAAAGCCTCCCGGCCAGTACTGCTGATATAGAACTGGATGTGGAGGAGACCGAGGCCCTCACCTTCCCCGAAGATGAGGTGCCCTTGAAGCCGGAGGAGGTGGGGTCGCTCCTGCAAAAGATGGAACTCTCCCGCCAGGCCCTGCTGGATACGGTCTCCGACCTCTCTGACCAGGTGTTGGCTTGGAAACGCGACGAAGAGTCCTGGCCCATTAAGCAGATCCTAGAGCACATCGCCAACGCCGAGTGGTGGTATATCCAGCGCCTCCAAGATCGACCCCGGGATCCTTTTGAGCGGTTGGAAGCGACTCATCGCTACCTCCTGAGCGAGTTGCAGAGCCTGAGGTCAGAGGAGTTGAACCGGGTGACCATCCGTTACGGCCAGAAGTGGACGCCCCGCAAGGTTCTGCGTCTCCTACCCACTTACTACCAGTTTCAAAACGAAATCATCAAGAAAGAACTGGCCGCGATGACTAAGGGTGATAAAGAGAGGCTCTCCTCTGCAGAGTTAGAGAGCTTCCAGATAGTCTACTTTCAGAGCGATGACCAGCCCTCCGATCTAGAGCCCCTTTCGGCGGAGGAAAGGGACGCCCTTCTGAACCAGGTCGAGGCCGCTCGACAGGTGATCTTGGACACCATCCAGAAGATAGGTCAACTGCCAGTCGAGGACCAGGGATGGAAACCCAAGGGGCGCACCTACTCCCTGCGGGAGCGGGTAATGGAAGTAGCCGATGATGAGTGGTGGTTCGCGCTGAACTTACCCGAGTGGCCTGACGATCTCTTCGAGAGGCTAGAGACCATCCGCCAGATGGCGGTGGAGCGGCTGCAAAGCCTCACCTCCGAGGAACTAGAGCGAGTCACTATCCACTATGGCGAGGAGTGGACGGCCCGCAAGGTCTTCCGCCGCTTCCTGGAGCATGAGCGGGAACACCTGAGCCATATCGAGGAGGTCTTAGAGGAATACCGAACCCACAAGAGGTGAGATGGATCACGTTGTCGGCTTGAAATGCGTCCTTTGCGGACAGGAATATGGCACTGACGAGGCTCTCTACGTCTGCCCTAAGCATGGCTATGAGGGCATCTTGGACGTTCAATACGATTACGAACTCATCGGTAAGAGGCTAACCAAAGAAGGGTTGGTCCAAAACCCCAACTACTCCATCTGGCGGTACAAGCCTCTTCTCCCCGTGGACGCTGAAAGCCCTATCCCCTCTCTCCAGGTGGGCTGGACCCCCCTCTATCAGGCCCAGCGCTTGGGGGAGAAAGTTGGCCTCTCGAACCTCTATTTGAAAGACGAGGGGCGGAACCCCACCGCTTCTCTTAAAGACCGGGCCAGCGCCATCGGCGTGGTGAAAGCCCAAGAATTGAGAAGGGAGATCATCACCTGCGCCTCCACGGGGAATGCGGCCTCTTCCTTGGCCGGGCTGGCGGCCAGCGTGGGGATGCGAAACGTCATCTTCGTCCCCGAAAGCGCCCCCAAGGCTAAGGTGGCCCAACTCTTGATCTTCGGGGCCCAGGTGATCATGGTCAAGGGCACCTACGACCAGGCTTTCGACCTCTGCCTTGAGGCCTCCGATGAGTTCGGTTGGTATTCGAGAAATACCGCCTATAACCCTTACCTTTCCGAGGGGAAAAAGACAGCCGCCTTGGAGGTCTGCGAACAGTTGAGCTGGCAGGCCCCGGACAGGGTTTTCGTCTCCGTGGGGGACGGCTGCATCATCGGCGGCTTGCATAAGGGATTCAAGGATCTCCTGGCTTTGGGGTTCATAGAGCGCCTCCCCAAACTTGTGGGCGTACAGGCGGAGGGAGCGGCTCCTCTAGTGCGGGCTTGGGAAACGGGCAAATTCGAGCCCCTCATTCCCAGCACCCTGGCCGATAGTATCTCCGTAGGCGTCCCCCGGGATAGGGTGAAGGCTCTCCGCGCCGTGCGGGAGAGCGGCGGCCAGTACGTGGCCGTGAGCGATGAAGAGATACTAGAGGCTATGAGGCAACTGGGAAGAGAAGCCGCCATCTTCGCCGAGCCAGCCGGAGCGGCCGGCTTCGCCGGGCTGGTCAAACTGGCAGACGAGATCGACCCCCAAGAGTCGATAGTCGTCCTAGTGACCGGGAACGGGCTCAAGGATGTGGAGAGCGCGATTGCGGCCACCAAGGAGCCGCCGAAGATAGCGCCGACGATGAAAGACCTGCGGCGGTTGAGGGAAGAGAGCCTCCAAGGTATACTTACAGTGAGACAGTAAGGGCATGGGCGGGATCGAGATCGTAAACATCTGCCCCGATTTCTTTCTCTTTTGGGAAGAAGCTAAAGATAAGGATCTCTCGACCCAATTCCATCTCTGGGACGAGTTATACGAGGGGAGACACCGCGAAATCTTCGACATCTACTACAGGAGATGGGGAAAACGGGAGGAACTAGAGCAGGCTTTGGAGCGATATCCCGAGATCATCGGTAGTTTGCGAAGTCTTCTGCAAAGTATAGAAGATGATATCTCGGATTCATGGTCCAAGGTCTCTAGCCTTTTGGAATTCGAACCTTCAGATCTAAATCTGGTGCTCCTGGTTGGTTCCTTTACCTCCAATGGATGGACCACCGACTTTCGAGGTCAGCACACCGCTTTTTGCCCCCTGGAGTGCTTTTCGTCCAGGCAGGCGTTGCAAGTGACCCTTCTTCATGAACTAGCCCATGTCGCCCATTCTCAGATTTTGGCGACATGCTATCCTCAACTTGATAGGGAAGGCGATGACTTCCATATAGCCCCAAATCTAATGAAGGAGGGACTGGCAACCATGTCTTCCAAGCTATCGTTCCCCAATTATGCTGATGCCTTTCACCTCTGGCTCGGGGCAGAGGATTTCGATGCCCAAGAATGGCTTCGCTGGTGTGAAAGGAATGAACAAGCCATATTCAGAAGGGCTTTGGGAGATCTGGAAAAAAGCGACCAAGATACCTACCCCGCCTATTTTGGGAACGGTACTATAATGGGCCAGCGAAGGTTGGGATACTACATAGGATTCAAAGCGATCGAACATCTGTTAGGCGAACAAAGGCTGGGTCAACTGGCTCGTCTTCACCCCGATAGCCTCGAGCAAACTGTGCGCAGGGCCATTGAGGGGATGGTCGAAAAGCAAACGTCATGAAAGTGGCTATCATCCATGACTGGTTGAACCAATACGGGGGGGCGGAACAGGTGCTCTCCGCCCTCCACGAGATATACCCAGAGGCCCCCATCTACACCTCCATCTACTGGCCGGAGGCGATGCCAGAGGAGTGGCAAGGGTGGGATGTCCATCCCTCTTGGTTGAACCGCTTCCCCTTCATAAACCAACATCATCAACCCTTCCTGCCCCTTTATCCTTCGGGCTTTGAAAGTTTCGACCTCTCCGACTACAAATTGATAATCAGCAATAAAAGCGCCTTCTGCCACGGGGTAAGAAGATCGCCAGGTAGTTTGCATATCTGCTACTGCCTCACCCCCACCCGGTTCCTATGGAACTATGAGGAATATGTAGGGAGGGAGAAGATACCTTGGTTGATGCGGGCCTTTCTGCCCCTTTTCATAGATCGGCTGCGCCTCTGGGATCGGGCTGCGGCCGATAGGGTAGACCACTTCGTAGCCATCTCCCAAGAGGTGCGGGAGCGGATCAAGAGGTTCTACCAACGAGATTCGACCGTCATCTATCCGCCGGTGGACACGGAAAGGTTCCAGGCAGCAAGTAGTCCTGAGGATTACTTCCTCATCGTTTCCCGCCTCATCCCTTATAAGCGGATCGATATCGCCATCCAGGCCTTCAACGACCTGGGACTTCCTCTCTTCATCATCGGCGAGGGGAGAGACAAAGAGAGGCTGAAAGCCATGGCTGGGCCGAACATCAACTTCCTCGGTCGCCTGTCGGATGGGCAGTTAACTTATTACCTGGCCCGCTGCCGAGCCCTCATCTTCCCAGGTCACGAGGATTTCGGCCTGGTTCCCTTAGAGGCGATGGCCTGCGGGAGACCGGTCATCGCCTACGCTGGTGGTGGTGCCCTGGAGACGGTGGTCCAGGGGGAGACCGGCCTCTTATTCAGTCAACAATTGGCTGAAGCCTTGGTAAGGACGGTTAATGATTTCGATGCCCGGCGTTTTGATCCCCTGGCCATAAGGGCTCATGCGGCCAAGTACGATCGTAAAAGGTTCAAAGCCCAACTGCAGGGGTTCATAGAGGAGAGGTGGGCCCAGACGAGGAGAGGGGGGTAGTTATGGAACTCCGCCAATATGGGAAGATCGTGAGGCGACATTTGTGGGTGGTCATCCTACTACCCCTGGTGGCCTTAGTAGCGGGCCTCCTCTTCCCTTCACCCTCAGTCCCTCTCTACCAGGCTACGGTGCGGGTCACCATCGGCGTGGCCCCCCCTCCCAACACCTCCCCCACAGGAGAGGATCTCTACAATTACGAGTTGGCCTCCGAATATTTCGCCGATGACTTCAGTGAAGTGGTGAAGAGCGGGGCCTTCGCCCAAGATGTGAGCCATCGCCTGAGTACCCAGGGAGTCGAGGTCCAACCAGGGGCTATCCAGGGCTTCACCGTGGCTCAGAAGCAGCACCGTATCCTCTCCATCATCATCACCTGGCCCGACGAGGAGGAGGTGAAGGCTATCGCCAAAGCCACCATCACGGCCCTGGAGGAGGAGAGCCATAAATATTTCCCCCAACTGGGGATTGCCGGGGCTCGGCTCTTCGTCATCGATGGCCCCTCCATCCCCGGCTGGACTCCCGTAAGGCTGGGGGCATCCCTGCAGGAGAGGCTAGACCTCCCCATCCGGGTGGTTCTGGGCCTCATCGCCGGAGTGGGCCTGGCTTTCCTCCTCGATTATCTTGACGACTCCATCCGAGAGGTGAGAGAGGTGGAGGCTTTGGGGATACCGGTCCTGGGCCGCATCCCCAAAGCCTCTTCTATCTGGGAACGGTTGCGCCACTGGAGACCCTAGCCCTTTGCCCGTCGGGGGAAGGTGTGGTAAAATAGTCTTCGCCGATTTAGGAGTCGAAATGGAGTTGAAGCGGTACGCCAGGGTATTTCTCAAGCGAGGGTGGACAATCCTCTTGGTGGCGGTGATAACCGGGGCCAGCGCGGTGGTTCTGGCCAAGACGCAGCAAGTTATCTATCGCTCTACCGCCATCTTGCAGGTGATCCCCGCCCGGCCAGATTTCGGCTTGACGCAGGCCGCTGAGAACCTTCTGAGGCAGTTCTGCTTCCAAATCCAGACCCCAGAACGGGCCCAAAAGGTCATCGATCAGCTGGAGTTAGACATCCCCCCCGAGAGGTTGCTAGAACATATCAGGGCGGCCGCAAGAGCCGACGAGTTCCTCATCCAGATCGATGTGGAGTGGCCAGACCCGGAGACGACCCAAGAGGTGGCTAACGCTTTGGCTACAGATTTCGCGGAGTACCAAGCCACCCGTAACCTGGGTATCGACCGCCGCAACCAAGTGGACATCCTCGTTCTGGAGCCCGCCAAGTGGGGTCACGTGCAGAGGCCGCCAAGACCCACCACCTTGGCCCTATCAGGAGCCATCCTGGGTTTGCTGCTGGGAGGGCTTCTAGCCTTCGGCCTCGAATACCTGGAGGCCGGTATCATCCATTCTCCCCAGGATGTGGAGCGTTATGCGGAGGTGGCGGTGATAGGGACCATCCCCGCCGTAAGCCCCGAGAAGGGGGGCGGCGTTTCGCTCTGGCGGCGGAGACAGAGGGGGCCAGATAAGGATCGATCATGGAATTGAAGAGGTACGCCCAACTCCTCTGGAGGCGCAGTGGGGTCATCATCCTCATCACCATTTTCGCCACTTTGGGGGCTCTCCTCTTCGACAAGACCCAGAGACCTGTCTACCGTGCCCAAGCCACCCTCCAGGTGACCCCAGCGGTCTGGGATTACAACATCGTCTTATCGGCCGATCAACTGCTAACACAATTCAGCCTCCAGATTCACAATACCACTATGGCCCAACGGGTCCTGGATCGGGTTCCCCTGGCGCTTTCCACGGAAGAGCTTCTGAAACAGGTGCACACCATCCCCGAGAAGGAAAACTTCTTGATCCAGGTCGAAGCCGACCTCCCCGATGGAGAGATGGCCAAACTGGTAGCCAACGCCTTTGCCCAAGAGTTCGTGGAGTATCATGCGGAAAGAAACCTGAGCGTAGACCCTACCGAGAGGATAGAGATAGAGGTCCTGAAGCAGGCCAGGAGTTACTGGCAACACTGGCCGCGGACGAAAACCTTGGTCTTAGCCGGAGCCATCTTGGGCCTGGGTTTAGGAGCCCTTTCCGCTCTCCTCCTGGAATACCGGGAGGCTGATGTCATCCGTTCTCCGGAGGATATGGAGCGTTATGTGGGGGTGGCGGTCTTGGGCTCCATCCCCACCATCCTCGCCGGAGAAGGGGGCGCCAACCCTGCGCGACGGCGATGGTGGTTCCGCCGTAGATAACCCTAATATGTGCTGATGTGGAGGATGATAATGGCTAACAACCGCCAGGAGAGCCTAATAACTATCAGCAACCCTCGCTCTCCCATCAGCGAGGCTTATAGGACTTTGCGCACCAATCTGGAGTTCTCCAGCCTAGATAAGCCCCTCAAGACCATGGTCGTCACCTCTGCTGGCCCCGAAGAGGGGAAATCTACCACCCTGGCAAACCTGGCCGTCACCTTGGCCCAGGCGGAAAGAAAGGTGATCCTGGTGGATTGCGACCTCCGCCGCCCCTCTCAACACGAGATCTTTGGGGTGGCTAACCGCGTAGGGCTGACCAGCATGGTCGTCGATGAAGAGGCTTTCAAGAACCCTCCCCTCCAAGAGGCGCCGGTCCCGAACCTGAAACTGCTCCCCAGCGGACCCCTCCCGCCCAACCCTTCGGAACTTCTAGGCTCCCGACGGATGGAGGAGATCATCGCCACCTTGCGGGAAAGGGCGGACCTTGTCCTCTTCGACGCCCCGCCCATCATAGCGGTGACCGATGCAGCGGTCTTAGCCTCCAAGGTGGACGGGGTATTACTAGTGATAAGCGCTGGTACCACCAAGCGAGATCACGCCCAGCGAGCGAAAGCGCTCCTAGAGAAGGTTAACGCCCGCCTAGTAGGGGCGGTCCTCAATAACGTGCGTATGGACATCAGCCTGCACCGCTATTATGCGGAACAGAAGCAAGCGTAGAGGGCATAAAGCACCGCCTTAACTGACGCCCATCCCTCTATCCTCGTTGGGGGTACATTATGAAAGGCTTAATCCTCTCCGGCGGCAAAGGTACTCGTCTCTATCCCCTCACCTATACGGGGGCCAAGCAACTGGTGCCCGTGGCCAACAAACCGGTCCTCTTCTACGCTATCGAGAACCTGGTAGAGGCCGGGATCACCGATCTAGGGATAGTGGTAGGGGATACCAAAGATCAGATCATGGCCGCGGTGGGGGACGGCAGCAAATTCAGGGCCCAAGTTACCTACATCGAGCAGCCGGTCCCTCTAGGCATCGCCCACGGGGTGAAGATGGCCCAAGATTTTATCCAAAAGGATCGCTTCGTCCTATTTTTGGGCGACAACTTCGTTCGCGATGGCATCGTGCCCCTGGTGCGGAACTTCGAAAACGAGGCCCCCGCCTGCCAGATTCATCTCTACAAGGTCCCCAACCCCCAAGATTTCGGTGTGGCGGAACTGGAGGATGGTATGGTGGTTCGGCTGGTAGAGAAACCCCAGGCACCCCAGAGCGATCTGGCAGTGATCGGGATATACATGTTCGACCACCACGTCTTCGAAGCGGTGAACAATATCCAGCCTTCGGCCCGTGGTGAACTGGAGATTACCGACACCATCCAATACCTCATCGACCAGGGGCTTAAAGTCTCCCCCCAGATCATCGTCGGCGCTTGGATCGACACCGGAAAGCCGGGCGACATCCTAGAGGCTAACCGTCTGGTCCTAGAGGAACTCCAGCCCCGCATGGAGGGGCAGGTGGACAAGGATTCCCAGGTCAATGGCAAGGTGGCCATCGAGACGGGGGCCCGAGTGAAAAACAGCGTCATCCGCGGGCCAGCCATCATAGGGGAGGAGAGCGAGATCATCAACTCCTATATCGGGCCTTTCACCTCCGTCTATCACCACGTCCTCATCGAAGAGTCGGAGTTGGAACATTGCATCGTCCTAGAACATAGCCGCATCATCGATGTCGAGAGCCGCATCGAAGACAGCCTCATCGGGCGGTATGTAGAGATCACTCGCTCCCCCAAGAAACCGAGGGCTTATAAGATGACCCTGGGAGACCATAGTAAGGTAGGGATATTGTAGAAGGAGGGTTAATTACCCTAGATCTTAGGAAGGAAAGATGAGCAGTGCCTAACGTCAAGAAGCACCGAAAGAAGAAGATGGCCAAGCACAAACATCGAAAACTCCTAAAGAGGACCCGCTGGCAAAGGAAGCGGAAGAAGTGACGCACAGTTAAGGGAGAGATGAGCACAACTCTTTGTCTAGGCAGCGGGATCATCGCTTTGGCTCTAATATCTTTCCTCGCCGCACGAGCAAGAGCCAGAATAAGGCTAAAGCCCGATGAAGTGGAGCGAGAGGCACGGGCTCGCGAGGCTGAGTGGGGGCCATGGTTTTGAAAAATGAGCGCTCTGAAGATCACCCTTATCTACCCCGGCATAGCGGGCTACGGCTTTAACTCCTTGGGCCGGGGGATGGAAGCCGGCTGGATTAGCCATGGCCTGGCGCAACTCTCTGCCTGCGCCAAGAGCCACGGTTTCCAGGTCAACCTCATCGACCTGCGGGCCCTTTCCAGCTGGGAGGATCTAGCCGCAGAGATCAAAAGGCGCCAGCCCGATCTGGTGGGGGTCACCATGATGAGCGTCGATTACAACCCGGCCATGAAATCTATAGAGGTAGTTAAGGAGACAGCCCCCCGGATTATCACCGTGGTCGGCGGCCCCCACCCCACCCTCGTCACCGAGGAGGTGGTCGAGAACCAAAAGATCAACTACATCGTCACCCGTGAGGGGGAGATAACTTTCGTCGAACTATTGCACGCCCTTCAGGGTGGCAACCCGCCATCACAACGCGTTTTGAAAGGCGAACGGCCGGACCTCGATTCCCTGCCCTTCGTGGATCGGGACCTCTTTCTCCAAGAGTGGCAGCGCCACGGCTACTCCCTCGACTCCCCGGAGGTCCCCTTTGTGGAGGAGTTACCGCCGCCTTTTGTGACCCTCATCGCTGGGCGAGGCTGCCAATACAACTGTAACTTCTGCCAGCCAGCGGAGCGTATCCTCTTCGGCCGGAAAGTGCGCCGCCGCAGCCCCGAAAACGTCATGGCTGAACTGAAGGAACTAAGCGAGAGGTACCATTTCGCCAGTTTCATGTTCCACGACGACACCCTCACCGAGGATAGAGAGTGGGTGACCGAATTCTGCCAGAGATACAAAGAGAGGTTTGGACAACCCTTCTTCTGTCAAAGCCGAGCCGATATCATCGTCCATCATGAAGAGATGGTAAAGTTAATGGCTGAAGCCGGTTGTAGGGGTTACTTCATCGGCTTCGAGAGCGGCAACGACCGGGTGTTGCGCTTTCTACGCAAGGGGACGACCCGGCAGGTCAACCTAGAGGCGGCTCGTATCTGCAGGAAGTACGGCGTCAAGATCTGGGCCAACTACATGCTAGGCATCCCCACAGAGACCAAAGAAGAGGTGAAAGATACTATCTCCATGCTGAAGGAGATAGACCCCGACTACTACAGCCCGGCCTTTTACACCCCCCATCCAGGTAGCGACCTCTATGAGTACTGCCTGGAGAATAGCCTCTCCCTCATCACCAGCCATGATCAATACCGCCGCAACCCCGCAGAGACCAAGATAAAAGGCCAGGACCACGACTTCCTCAGGTGGGCTCTTGAGGAGTCTCAACGGCGGAACCCGTTAAACCAACTTAGGCGTACCATGGACCGCTACTGGAGGCGGTACGCCTCGCCACGAAAGGCGGCCAGGAAACTAGCCCGGATACTTGCCGGTTGAAGGAGGTCCCCATGGCCGAACAGCCCCAACCCAGATTAAGCTATGAGCAAGTGCTCCAGGCAGTGGGACGCTATGCGGAGAAGGAACGGCTACGCGATATCTGCCTCCTCGAGGTGGAGAGAGGTATGATAATCCAAGGACGGGCCCTCATAAGCACCCGCGAGGGGTTCAACTACGACCTTAGAACCAAGATCCTAAGCCACGATGACCTAAAGAGACTCCTGGAGAGGAGATAAGGATGAGACTCTTCGAAGGATTGCCCAAGACAGATTACCAGGATCTCTTAAGGACCATCGGCCACTATATCGACCAGAGCGGCTTCGCCGACATCCGCCTCATCGAGACTGAGGAGGGGATGATCCTCCAGGGTCGCATCTCCACTACCGAGGACGTAAGGGGCGAGAAGAAGACAGAGACTTATCTCCTCACCATGGAGGATATCCAAGACCTGATGAGGCAAGCCCGTGCCCGCCGGGGCAAGAAACTCTAGGAGGAGACCCTGAAAACCCTGCTCGTCACCGGAGGGGCTGGCTTCATCGGCTCCAACTTCACCCATTACATCCTGGAAAACTATCCGGACTACCGAGTGGTCGTCTACGACAAGTTGACCTACGCCGGCAACTTGGATAACCTCCGCGATCTAGAGGACAACCCCCGGTATTCCTTCGTGAGGGGCGATATCTGCGACATGCCTCTTGTTGACAAGGTGGTCCAGGAGGAGCAGATCAGCATCATTTTGAACTTCGCCGCGGAGACCCACGTGGACCGGAGCATCCTGGAACCAGGTAGTTTCATCCAGACCGATATCTACGGCACCTATATTTTACTTGAGGCTACTAAGAAGTTCGGACTGGAACAGATGGTTCAGATATCCACCGACGAGGTATATGGGGAGGTGATGACCGGCTCCTCGGTGGAGAGCGACCCCCTGCGCCCTCGAAGCCCCTATGCGGCCAGCAAGGCCGGGGGGGATCTCATGTGCCTGGCCTACTATACCACTTACGACACCCCAGTGGTCATCACCCGGGGCTCCAACAGCATCGGCCCCTACCAGTATCCCGAAAAGGTGGTCCCCCTATTCATCACCAACGCCCTCGACGACCTGCCTCTCCCCCTCTACGGCGATGGGTTGCAGATGCGAGATTATCAATACGTCATCGACCACTGCCAGGGGATAGATACCGTCCTCCATAAGGGGAACCTTGGCGAGATCTACAATGTCGCGAGCGGCGTGGAGATCCGCAATATCGATATGGCCAAACAAATTCTCCGCCTTCTTAAGAAACCGGAGAGCCTAATTCAACATGTAGAAGACCGACCCGGCCACGACCGTCGCTACTCCCTGGATACCGCCAAACTAAGGGGGTTGGTCTGGAGGAGCCGCCATACCTTTCAAGAAGCATTGGAGAAGACGGTCAAATGGTACATAGAGAACGAGGGGTGGTGGCGGAAGATAAAGAGCGGGGAGTATAAGGAGTGGTATGAGAGGCAGTATGGGAAGCGGGAGATCCTGAGGCGATAGCAAGAAGTGCGCCTGAATGAAAGCACCGAGTTTACTACTCGGTGTTTTTGGTATCAGGGCGCGAAGATGTCAAACCAAACCTTAGAGTTAAAGAAGATGCTCATCTTACCGGGGAAGACTTGCCCCACCCAGCTCTGCCTTCTTTCTACGGAGTATATTGGATGAACCTCATCATTCCAAAAAACACAACAGAAATTCCCGCTAAGGCATGTGCTAGCCAAGGCCCAACAATGTTATCGGTGCGTTGAAAAACATATCCCATTAGCAGTCCTAGTGCCAAAGTAGATAGAAATCCGCTGACGGACGATATAGGTATCGTTGATGTTGGTGTGCTCTCGAAGGGAGGGAAAAAATGCCATAAAGCAAAACAAAGGGAGGCAACAAATAACCCAGCCCACTTTCCCATGGCTTCTTGAAATCTGGGCTGTAACCATCCTCTGAAAAGGAATTCTTGGAAAGGACTCTTTATGAGAATCCATATCGGGATGCCGACGGCTAATTGTAAGCCAAGCATAGGTGGTGGGGGGGTGGTTCTTTTCTAGCGGCCACAAAGATGTAAAGAGTGCTCACCAATCCCGCTCCTAATCCCCACAACAAGGCTTGCCCCAGCTTTCGCCGCGTGAAACCAATCGCGGCCCAATCCCGCGTAAGCTTGGTCCAGACCAGAGGAAAGGCGATTCCACTGACTACCACGAGAAGGAATACAGCCGGAACAACACGACTTAAGACGCTAAGGCCACAATAGGCCACCTAGGCAATGACCGCCTCGATAAGGCCTCTCCGGGTTTCTTTTTGCTACTTTTCATTGTTTCTCTAGCAGAGGCGCTCCGCGGCGGTCTCCGTCTTTCGATTAAGCAAAAAGAGATTCTACGGCACCATCGTGGAGCCCCAAGAGGACTTTTCGCTCCTAGGGTGCTTGGTGGAGGATGAAGACCCCTCTATCCATAAGGTCGTGGACTGGGTGCTGAAAGAGATCTCCAAGACCGCCCCTGAGGAGATGGTCGGCTTCTTAAATAGATGGAAGGAGACAACCTTATCACTGGCCGAATTAATATTCTATCAGAGAGAAGACCTCGTACCCCTTCAGTTTATCTACCCCTCTCAGGTCGGTGAGTTCGATGAGGAAGACGAACCCCACCACCTCTCCGCCCAACCTCTCCACTAGTTCCGCCGTGGCCTTGGCCGAGCCCCCGGTAGCCAAGAGGTCATCCACGATGAGCACCCTCTGCCCGGGCTCGATGGCATCGGCGTGCATCTCCAAGACGTTAGTCCCATACTCTAACGTATAGGAGGCAGCGATCTTCTCCCAGGGGAGTTTTTCGGGCTTCCGCACGGGGACGAAGCCCGCCCCCAACTCGTAGGCCATGGGGGCCCCGAAGATCAGGCCCCGAGCCTCTATGGCCACCACCACGTCTATCTCCTTACCCACGCAACTGTCAAGCAAGGAGTCCACCGCCTCCTGAAAGGCGTCAGGGTCTTTGATCAGGGTAGTGATATCCCTGAAGAGGATCCCCTCCACCGGAAAATCGGGAATGCTGCGTATCATCTCCGCTAGTTCCATCCTATATCCCTCCTTTTCTCAAACCAAGCTAGTTTATCAGAGAGCGGCTTCTTTTGCAACCCTAATCACTTTGAAAGAGTTCCTCCTCGTATATGCCGCTAGCGTTCCAGAAGAGCCAGCCGTCAGCCTCAGCGTCATAGGCCGCCCGTTTCTGGGCCCGATACTCCTCCAGACCATACTGCACGCCGTAAAGGGAGTAATGTTGCAGCCAGGGTCTGATCTTCGTATCTGTGCGTTGGGCCGCCAAGAGAAGAGAGTGGTAGACCACCTCATAAGGATGATGGGCCGGGTCCGGTATCTCAAACCGCAAAACCCCCTCCGTGTAAAGAGAGGGGTAGAGCATGGGGGAGAGGTAGTCGACGTAGGGGGCCACGTTCTCTATCATCTGGCCGATGCCCGCCTCGTGGTCCACCCAGGGAGTGAGCCCAAAAACATCGGCCGAGATGAAGACCAAGGGATCCAGTTCCGCCTGTGCGCGGGCCATGAACCCCTCTATGGCCCGATAGCGGGATTCTTCAGTGCTGGGCTGGGAGTAGAGGAGGGTTTTCACCTCCCCGTCAGAGGGGAAACGGATATAGTCGAACTGCAACTCGTCGAAACCCAGGGCCGCCACCTCGCGGGCGATGGCGATATTATATTCCCATACCTCCTCGCGGAAGGGATCGACCCATAAAGAGCCCTTGCTATCGGCAAAGAGCGTCCCATCCGGCCGCTTAACAGCCCAATCTGGCCTCCCCTTCGCCAGGACCGAGTCCTTGAAGACCACCAGCCGCGCGATAGTATAGATGCCTCGTTCTCGGCAGAGGCGAAGGAGTTCCTGAATCTCCATCAATCCCTTCTGTTCCGCTCCTATCTCTAGAGCCAGAGGGTTCTCGCTGTGGTAGGCTAGCCATCCCGAATCCCCTTTCATATCCATCACTATAGCGGTCAACTCGGTGCGGGCTACCATATCGATAAGAGCCCGTACCTTATCCTCAGAAGCCAAGAGGCCAAAAGTGATGTATATACCCTTGGCCTCAAAGGTAGTCTCGAGAGGTTGCAAGACCACGTCCATGGTAGTCCAATGAGGGACCACAACCTGGAGTTCTTTGAACCCCTGGGCTCTAAAAGTCAAAACCGCCTGGGCGGGTAGATCGGTCAGATAGTAACCCCCGTTAGCATCGGTGTGAAAGACCCTCTCCCCCACCTGAACAACGACATCGGGAATAGGGGTGCCGGTACCCCCGTCCCTTACCACCCCCTGGAGGGTATCGGGTCGCAAGGCGATCTCCAGGATTCCCTCTCCGCCGTATATCACCTCCCCGCCCTCATAGCCATCCGCCTGCATCTGGAATCGATCCCCCGTCTTAACTCCCTCTATCTGGCTCTGCCCTTGGGCATCGGTTACGAAGGAGTCATCTCTCCAGGATAGGAGCACCCCTGGCAGCGACTGGCCGGTGTAGAGGTCATAGACCGCTACCACTGCCCTACTCCGCTGCAATACTACCTCCAAAGGCGAGTGGCCCTCATAGATGACCTCCGCCCCATAGTACCCCTCAGCCAGGATAGAGATCTGGGCCTCTTCCTTCAAGCGTCGCAGGAAGAAAACCCCTCCCTGGCCTCCCTCTGCTACCTCTTCTCCCGCCGAGACGATCGCCTCTGCGATGGGCAGTCCCTTCTCATCCTTCACCTCTACCGCCGTGATCCGGGGCTGAAGAAGTATCTCTTGGGCTTCCTGTCCACGAAAAACCGCCTCCCCAGGCTCATACCCCCGGGCGACAATGGAGATAGTGACCCCTCTTCTCAAGCGGCGAAAAGTAAAACTTCCCTTAGCATCGCTCCAGGCGATCTGCCTCCCTGTAGAGATCTTGGCCCCAGGGATAGGCTCTCTGCTCCCTCCATCTCGCACGGTGCCTATCAGGAGGTTAGGGCGGAGGATCACCTTTAAAGGGACCTCCTTGGCGAAGAGTCCCCCCACCTCTACGCGCCCCCTGGTCTCCAGATATCCCTCCGCTTGGGCGGAGACGGCCAGACCCCCCCTCAAACTCTGAAAGCGGAAGCACCCTTGGTCATCAGTAGCCTGGACGGCTTCGCCAACGGTGACCACGACGCCGGCTAGGGGCAGCCCCGAGATCTCATCGGTAACTACCCCTAGAACCACCTTCTCATCGAAGTAGAGGAACCAGGCTATCACCGCTACTAGCAGCGAGAAGGTCAAGAGGGTGAAGAGTATGCCCTTCGCCAAGAAGCCATAACGGCCGGGGAGGGGAAAAAGCCGCCCCCTGCCCTCTTCCGCTTGACCATAACTTTTCTTAAAAATCGGTCCCCTCCTTAGATTTTAAGGTCTAACATATTGTCAGAGGATAACTTCTCTGTTACAATACAAATGCTTTGCGGAACGGGCTCTTCTTCCCCCAGAGAGCCCTGGGGCCTCTTGACCCGGCGGCCTACCTCAAGGGGAAAGATCCCTCATGGCGCTTCATCGCTTGGAGGATCCTTCGCTTCCAAGGTTGGGGCACCAACTTAAGACCCCGCAGGTACAATTTGTACCACCGAAACTTATCAAAGACAACCTAGTGCGCTCGGCATCCTGAGGACGCTTCCCTTCGGGTCCTGCACTTTGGTCGCGAGGACCACAGGGTCCGAGGGAAGGACTCAGCGTCCGAAGGAAAGGAAAGCCTCCTTCCCGATTTTGGGAGGTTGCCCTTTTTCGTCCGTCCAGAAGGGGTCATAGAGAGCGTGGACGCCCATCGAATCTGGCAGGCCGCCCAGGGTAAGCTGCAACTCCAGATGACCCGGGCCACCTACGACACCTGGCTCAAAGGGACGTTTGCCGTCTCCTACGAGGACGGCCTTCTTATCGTAGGCACGGAGAACCCCTATGCCAAAGAGTGGCTGGAGAACCGCCTCTTGGGCACCATCAAGAGGACTCTGGCGGGCATTCTGGGTCACACAGTAGAAATTAGATTCATTGTCAGGGCCCATCAGGCGCAACCCTCCCCGCCCCTTCTGTCCCTGGCTCGGCAAGTACCAGCCCGTCCTGGTACCCCGGCCTGGCACGCCTTGGGGCAGGCGACTCGGGCCAGGGGACGGGCAGGCTCCTCTCCTTCGGATCCTGCATCTCCCTCGCCCCCTCTATCTTCGCTCTCCCTTAACCCCAGATACACTTTTGAAACCTTCATCGTGGGGAATAGCAACCGCTTGGCTCATGCCGCCGCCTATGCCGTGGCCCATAAGCCTGCTGAGGCTTATAACCCCCTCTTCCTCTACGGAGGCGTGGGGTTGGGGAAGACCCACCTCCTCCACGCTATCGGGCATGTGCCCCTCACAAAGAACTTAAGGGTCCTTTACATCTCCTCGGAGACTTTCACTAACGACTTGATCAACTCCATCCGCAACCAGACGACCGAAGAGTTCCGTTTGAAATACCGCCATATAGACCTCCTCCTGGTGGACGATATCCAGTTCATCGCCGGCAAGGAGAGCACTCAAGAAGAGTTCTTCCACACCTTTAATACTTTGCACGCTGCTAATAAGCAGATCGTCATCTCTAGCGACCGCCCCCCTAAGGCGATCCCCACCCTAGAGGAGCGGTTACGCTCCCGCTTCGAATGGGGGTTGATCGCCGACATCCAGCCTCCTGATCTGGAGACCCGGACCGCCATCCTCCGCTTCAAGGCGGAAGGCCAGTCCTACCCCATCCCGATGGAGGTGATCGATTTTGTGGCTCATAAGATCCAGAGCAATATTCGAGAATTGGAAGGGGCCCTTAACCGCGTGGTGGCCTACGCCAGCATGATGGCCTGCCCTCTCACCGTGGAGATGGCTAAGGCCGCTCTCCAAGATATCTCCCCCCATCGCCCCCCTTCCCTCCAAGAGATCGTAAAGGCGGTAGCCCACTTCTATGGGCTCTCGGTGGAGGATCTGAAAAGCCCTCGCCGCAACAAGGCGGTGGCCCTCCCTCGTCAAGTGGCCATGTATTTGGCCCGAGAGGAGACCGACGCCTCTCTCTTGGAAATCGGTAAGGTCCTGGGCGGCCGAGATCATTCCACCGTTCTCTACGGCTACGAGAAGATCTCTTCCCTCTCCGAGGAGGACTCTTTGCGGCGGGAATTGCTCTCCATCAAGGAGCTGCTCTACCATGCTCTCCCTTAGACTGGGAAGCCCTTCCCAAGGGCCTTGTCCGTTCAGGATCCTGCCTACCCCCTGGCCCGAGTCGCCTGCCTCAAGGCGCGGCAGGCCAGGGAGAATCCGAAGGAATGGAAGCCTTTTTCCCCCAATCTTTGTGGATAACTCCCCCCTTTCCTGTGGATAACATCTCTGGTCTGGGGATAACTCGGGGCTTACACAATGATAGGGAGCCCATCCTCACTTTTAATCCCCTTCTGCCCCGCTCCCCTCTGTCCAGTAGACACTTTCTCCACCAACCGCTAGACCGGAATAGAGGCTGGGCCAGGCTATCCCGGAGGGTTTTCCACCTTTCAACCGGTCCTACTATTACTACTACATATATATTAGAATAATAGAGATTAATTAGTATAAAGGCTTGGAGTAAAGATGTCAATACCTCGCATTGACTCGTCTAAAATCTTACTTTGCAGATAATCGTTAACTCATCGAG
>CAYLIE010000025.1:0-40753 GCA_964383935.1 uncultured Anaerolineales bacterium
CTGGATGAGGCAACGATACCCCTTCGGTAAGATTTTTCGATGAGGCAACACGGGGGAACCTAAGAGAATTGCTCTAAGAAGGGGCTCGCCTGCCACCTTTGAGGTTGCCCCACCACTCCTGAGCCACGAGCCAGGCCGCCCAGAAGGGGTTCCACTTACCCCACCCCACAGGCAAAGCCAGTTCCCTATCCTCGGACAGGGTAGCGAAGTTCACCTCGTCCATCTGGGGCTTGAGGGCTTGCAACCCTCTCTTTCGCTGGGCCTCTTCCTCGATCTCCAAGAGACGATCGATCTCTTCCATCAACTCTTGAGCCTTGCGGATCCGTTCTTCGGCAGCCTTCATCTCTTGGGCGTCGATGAGGTCATACTTTCTTTTCAAGCGACTCAGTCTGAGAAGCGCCTCATAAGTGATATCTACTATCTCCTCCCGGCTCATCCACTCCGTCTCATAGTTGAGGATATACTTCCAACTAGGGGATAGAAGAGCCTGACGATGCTCTTCCAAAGTCCGATAGAAGAGCCTATAGCCATACTTTCGAGGCTGCTCGAAAGCCTGGCTCCCTGGATCGAGGAAAGGGGCTAAAGGGGAGATATAAGGGTGCAAGCGACCATCCCCGCCGAACCGCTCCAACAAAGCCCCACAATAGTCGATGGTCCCTATCACCGATTGAGGGGTCTGCTGGGGCAACCCTATCATGAAGAAGATATCCAGCCTTTTACAGCCAGCCTCCAGGGCATGTCGTATGGTCGCTTCCACCTCCTCGTTGGAGTGGCCCTTGCCGAAGGCTCGTCTTACCTCTGGATCGTGGGACTCCAAGGAGAACTCCAAACAGAGGCGAGGGAAGAAAGAGACCACCTCTTCCAGGAATTCCCGCGAGGCTGGGGCGAAGAGTTCTACGATCGCTTCTCCCTCTACACCCTGAAGCGAGGATAACAATTTCTGTGCATAATCGATACCCGCTTGGCGGAGATCCCCCAGCAGGAAGACCGGGCCTCGGCTAAAGCGTTTAATATCCTTGATATCCTGGGCCAACATCTCCGGCGTTCGATAGGCAGGCTTTTCTCGACCGAAGAGGTGGCGCGAGGCGTAGGCTGACCCTCCGCAGGTGACACAGCCCTGGGTACAACCACGACAACTGAGGCTGGCCATGATAGGGTACCCCAGCCAGTTGAAGAAAGGGGTATTGCTGACCAAGTCGCGGTCCCGAATTACGGCTTTCACCAGATGGCTATAGTCCAGCGCCACATCGCTCAAATCGGGAGGCAGATAAGCGAAGGGATTGACTTTCAGTTCTCCCTTTTCGTCCTGCCAAGTGAGGTTAGCCACCCGGTCGAGAGGCTCCCCAGAGGCTAGGGCCTTCATCAGCTGCAGAAGTGGCTCCTCCGTCGAATCGCCTCGCAACACATAGTCCACCTCCGGCCTAGCCACCAGTTCCTGGTGATAATAGGAAGCCGAGAAGCCACCCATGATCACCGGGGCCCGGGGATGGTGACGCTTGACGATCTTGGCCACCTCAAGGGCTCCCTGGGCGTGAGGTAACCAGTGGAGGTCGATGCCGAAGGCCAAAGGGTCCAAAGAAGCGATAAACGCCTCGGCATCGAAGCCCCCATCCTTGAGCATCCGCACTGCCAAGTTGACGATACGGGCTCGGAAGCCGTGCCTTTCTAGGTATTCGGCCAAGGTGGTAAATCCGATGGGGTACATCTCGAAGATAGGGGTAGAGGGCACGAGATCGCTGATAGGGCCGTATAGGATCGCCTCTTTTCGAAAATCATAGACACTGGGTGCATGGAGAAGCACCAGATGAGGCTTAGCCATGATCGAACCCTTTCTAAGAGCACTATAACGGCGGAAGAATACCATAGGGGATGGACTGAGTCAAGATAGAAAAAGGGGGATGGCTCCCCCCTCCCCAAAGTTAGGCGAGAGACTCAGTCACCAAGCCGATAGCCGAAGCCCCGCTCGGTGATTATATATTCTGGGTTACTGGGATCTCTTTCGATCTTACGCCGCAGGTACCAGATGTACCGCTTCACATAGCCGGTATCGACGTACTCGTCGCCCCATACCCTAGCCAGCAACTGCTCATGGGTGAGGGTGCGGCCCGCTTTTTCCGCCAGACAGACGAGCAACTCGAATTCCGTGGGAGTCAAATCCACAGGCTGGCCCCGCACTGACACCTCCTTGTGCTCCACATCCACCACCAGTTCATCGAAGATATAGACGCGAGGCGCCTCAGCCGGTTTCCCCCGTCGGGCACGGTGGAGCACCGCCCCCACGCGAGCCGTCAGTTCGGCGAAGCTGAAAGGCTTAGTTACGTAGTCATCGGCCCCACATTCGAATCCCTTGACCTTATCCGCCTCCTCTTCTTTGGCAGTGAGCATTATGATGGGTACCTGAGAGACCTCCCTAATACGGAGACAGGTCTCCCAACCATCCATGCGGGGCATCATCACGTCTAGAATCACCAAGTCGGGCTGATCTTTATAGACCGATTGCAGTCCATCGATCCCGTTCGTCACCCCTATGAACCGATAGCCTGCCTTCTCCAAAGACTGTCGCAGAAGTCCGAGGAGCGTCCGGTCGTCATCGATTACCAGTATCTTCCCCCTATCCTCCATCCCTTACCTCGACCCCTGAGGCTTCTTGCCCTCTCCATCTGCCAAGGGGAGAGTGAAGCCGAAGGTGGATCCCTCCCCCATACTGCTCTCCACCCATATCCGACCCCCTTGAGCCTCCACTAACCCTTTGGTTATGTAAAGACCCAAACCGTGTCCATAGGCCTCGCGAGAATCGCTGCCGTTGACCCGATGGAACTTCCTGAAGATCCTCTCCTTTTCTTTGTCCGAGATGCCCAGCCCTTGGTCGGTGACGGAGATCACCATCTCCTTCCCTTCTGCCTCCGTGGTAATGGTTATCTTCCCTCCTTTCGGCGAGTATTTCACCGCGTTATCTAGGAGGTTAAAGAATATCTGAGCGATCCGATCCTCATCCCCCCATACCCTAGGTAGGCTATCGGCGTGTGGGAGGACAAACTGGTGAAGAGAGGTGCTACCCCGAAGGTTCACTACCACCCTTTGCAAGAGAGGAAGGATGTCAACCCTCTCTTGTTTCAAATCCAACTTTCGCGCCTCTATCCGTGAGACATCCAATATCCCCTGAACCAATCTCGCTAGACGGGCGCTCTCCTCGCCTATGACCTCTAACATCCTCTTATCATCCACCTCGGCACCGGAATCCAGAAGCAATTCCACGGCGCCGCTAATATTGGTGAGAGGGGAACGCAACTCATGGGAGACCATAGAGACGAACTCCGACTTCAGTCTGTCCAGATCCCGGAGTTCCTCGTTGACCCGCCTCAACTCCTTGTTCCTCTCCTCCAGTTCCTCATAGGCCTGCGCCAACCTCCTGGTCCTCTGCTGCACCTTCTCCTCTAACTCCCTGGTGAGTTGAAGGATCTCCTCTTCGGCCCTCTTCCGATCAGTGATGTCCCTCAGGATGAGAGAACTTCCTATGACTCTACCCTCCTTATCCCGCAGAATAGTCTGTGTCAGTTGCACCTTCACCCGTCGGCCATCTTTGGCTATCCTCTCCGTCTCGTAATCTCTGATGTAGCCTCTTTTCTCTATCTCTCGGGCTATTAGCCTCAACTCGTCCCTCTTCAGGAGTTCTTGGGGAACTAATCGGCTGAAATGCTCCCCCAACATCTCCTCAGCACGGTAGCCGAAGATCAACTCCGCCCCTCTGTTCCAGGTGCGGATGATGCCCTCGGTATCCAGGCTGATGATGGCGTCAGCCGAGGCGCTGGTGATGCTGGCCAAATATTCCTCCCACTCCTGGATCCTATCCCGGGATCTCTCCCGCTCGGCCAGGGTTCCCCTAAGCCAGGTGAGGATCCACCAGATGGCCAGAGGTCCCGCTATCCCGTAGAAGAAAACGCTTAAGAAGAGACTCCATTGGGGCCACCGCTGGCCGGTGAAGGGGCGAAGAAATAACTGCTCCATCAGCACGGCCAGGAAGATAAGAACTGGCAAAGCCCATCGCAAGAGAGAAAGCCAAGGAACGAGGCTCCTCCCCCTTCCTATCGTCCGACGCAACCCTACACCTCCATCCTAATTCTTAAAAATTATACCAATAAAATGGGAAAAGCACCAAATAAAAAGAGGAGGGGCTTCGCCCCTCCCCTCAAAGGTCTACTCCGTTGATAGATCAGCGAGATAGAGTCTCTTGCCGCTGAGGATGAACAGTCTCCCCCTTTCCTCATCGACGAAAACGGTACTCAACTCTTGGAAAGCCTCCTCCCCTTCACGGGAGGGACGTAGTTGCCGCACGAACCGCCCTTCTTTAGTGAGTTCCACTATACGCCCGCTTTCTACTACGTATATATGATCTGTTCCTGGGTTAGTGAAGATGGCTAGAGAGTTCGAGAACCCCTCTTCCAGCCCCCCAACTACGAAGGGCTCCCGCTCCCCGGCGGTGAATTTCATGATCACTCCCTCGGTCAAGAGAACGTATATATCCCCATCTATAGCCATATCTACTGCGCTCTCGAACTCCGCCTCGACTATGTAATGAAGAGGAGCCGAGTTATAACCCCGCCCCGTGGGCAAGTATTTCAAGATACGCTTAGCCCCCGCATCGAGGAGATAGAAGTTCCCCTCGAACCCCCCAGCCCTTCGTGGCTCCTGCCAACTAGTGGTCTCCATCACAGAGAGGGAAGAAAGGCCCTTCAAGGGATCGTACTCCAAAAGACCGTCGCTCTTCAGGATGAGGAGAGTCCCCCTCTCCCTCCCTCCTCCTGGCTCTAGCCAGACGATGTCCAAGAGTTCCCCTCGCTCTTTGGAATCTATGAGAATCGCTCCCTCCGAGGGCGTCTGGAGGGTGCGGGCGGCTTCCGACCAACGGTATCTATAGAGCCGATCCACCCCTCCATCGAGGATGTAGAGATCGTTCTCCTGGGCCACAACCCTGAGGGGTTCACTCTTGGCCTCCGGGAACTCCAAGGGTTGACGAAGGGCCAATCTCGTCACATGGTCTAGTTCGTCCAGCCTCGCCAACACCTTCGACTCCAACCCCCCGACGTCGGGATGATCGGGCTTCATCTCCCTCGCCTCCTCCAAGAGACTCTGAGCCGCGGCAAGGAACTCCCTCCCCGCAGAGGGATCGGTAGCAGCCAAGGCTTGCGTTAACCGTTCCTCGGCCTGGGTCAGAATATCCTGGAAGAGGGTTTCTTGGGCCTCCCGGGCTCTCCACTGGCTAACCCCCCAAAGGGCCGCTATCCCCACCACCAGAAAGAAGCCAAGGATGATAAACAGGTTTCTCCTCTGTTTACGGGTTAGGCGCTCTCGCCTTGCCCGACGCGCTGAGGGCTTGGCTCGGGGCTCCGGCGCATACTCCTCCGGCAACATCCGCCGCGTCAAGGTCCCCAAAGCCTGGGGCAGGGCCGAAAGACCACCTCGTAAACGTCCCCCGATATCTCCCAAGAGATCGCTCTCTTTGAGGCGCAGGAAGAACCCCTTCCCGGCCTCAGCCAGATCCTCTACCACCTCAGGGGCTCTAGCAGCCTCTTCGGGGGGGCGAGCTATCTCCTCGGAGACCTTTATGACGATGGCCGAAAAGTCCTCTCCCTCGACCAATTCGGCTAGATTAGCCAGGGCTTCCTTGGCTCCGGGGGCCAGAGCCTCCCCGAACTCTTGTTGGCCCACCTGTTCCGGCAGGGTCGGCGAACAGAGCACCACTACGTCTCCAGCCTCCAAGCGGTGGTGATAAAGCCCCACCTCGGCTAACCGCTCCTCGACGCCCAAGGGGGAGAGAGGCAACCACTCTTCCTCGGAGAGCTCTTCCCCGGCCCAGGGCAGGGGAGGAAAAGCCCTCATCTCCCCTTGCCGAACCACGCAAGCGAAGGCCGGCCCTCCTTGGCCTAGGTAGAGGTGGTCATCGCTCAGCACCGCACAGGAGATCCCAGCCACATAGGGCATCCCCTCGCTGAGTTCTTGATTCCGTTGATAGAGGAGCTCGTTGGCCGCTCCTATCCCTTGCCGGAGACCGTTGGTGATCCCTCCCGGGACCCGGAAATATTCGTCCTTGATGCTATTTACCAATTCCCGGCTGATCTCATCTCTCCTGGGAGGGCCCGCTACCTCCACTAGGATATGAAGAGTTCCCTTGCGAGGCCGCAAGGCGGCAAATGACGACTGCGCCGCCACTTCCAAGTTGGGAGGCCTCTCTTGCCAGGCCCCCTCGATCATCCTGCCTTGGGCTATCTCCGTTCGTAGCGTCATCTTTACCCTTCCTTCAGCCTGCCCCCAGGCAGGCCGGGAGACGAACCATCTATGAGTTTTCTAGCGTGGGCCAGAAGCACCTTAGCCCGCTCTGGGGGCACTCTCTTGGCCTCCAAGTACCTCTCCAATACCTCTTGAGGAGGCATCTCCTCCACCCACCGTCCACCCAGCCTCAAGCGCGGAGTCCGCTCCACATCTTTGGAGACGGTGGCTACAAGAAAGGCCTCCCCCAAACTCTTTCGCACCTCTTTCTCCTTGATCAGGGGAGCGGCCCCGGCGGTAGTGGAGATGAGAACGCGAACTATCGCCTCCTTCACCTCGAAGTGAGAGAGAGCCTCTAAGATCTGGGACATAGGATCCGCACCTTTAGCCTCCACGCTGATGGTGACAAAGGGACGAGCCTCCAGGGGGATAAATTCCCATCTTGCTTGACCATTCTCTATCTCGACCACCACAAAGCCCTTCTCTTCCCCCTCCTCGCCGAAATCTACTCGCTCCATACTTCCCGCATAGACCACCGGAGGGTTCTCATTCAATACCTGATGCTTATGGATATGCCCCAAGGCTACATAATCGAAAGCCGGATTGGTGACCGCGCTTCTGGGGATGACGATTTCCTGACCCAAAATCACGCTCCTCTCCGAGCCATAGACGGCTCCAAAAACCGTCCCGTGGGCCACAAGAAGAGCAGGGATCCTCTGATCGAGATGCTCGGTCTCGTTCTCCACGATCCTCTCCCACTTCTCGGCGATGAGGGAATCTACCTCCAGGAGGCTCTTCCCTATATACTCCTCCTGGGAGAGGAGCCAACTCCTACTCACCCAAGGAAGGGCCACCACTCGAACCGGCCCTCCTTTGGTTTCGATGACCTCTGTGCCTGGCACATCCTTCACCCAGACGTTCCTTATGGCCAAAGTGTCGAAGATCTCCACCGAGGTGGCCCTGTTCGCGGCGCGGGGCGTATCGTGATTACCCACCAGGAGAAAGACAGGTATCTCCGCCTCTGCCAATCGTCGGATTCGCTTGGCGAACTCCCGCTGGAGGGTAGGGCTCGGCTTTCGACCTTTGTAGGCATCGCCGGCAAAGAGGACAAGATGGATATCGTTCTTCAAGGCGTATTCTACAAGGGTATCGAAGGCCTGTAGAAAATCCCCCAGACGGGTGCTCAACCCCGTTTTGGGATCCAAGCGGCCGTAGTTCTCCACGCCAAGATGCAGATCCGCGAAATGTAGAATCCTAATCATACTGGCTCCAGTATACCATACAGCCCGAAGGCCAGCAATCCCTAAAGAGAAAGTCCTTTCCAGGAGTAGAAAGGACTTCTTCAGCTAGCGGCTTCCCCTCACGCCATCGGAGTGAGGGGAAAAGGTACTTATAGTCCAAGCGCCAACATCAAGAAAACGGGCATCTCTGGGACAAGAGACGCCGGCTGCATGTCGGGAATGTTGAGTCTGGGCCAAATGGTAAGCGTGATTCATCCTCAGGATGGTACGCCTATCTTCTGACTACTACTCTGCCGATCAGCCAGTTGATCACCACATTGATCAGCAAGACAGCAACGACAAGCACGGCGCCGGTACCCCATGCCGCCTGATCTGAAATGCCCTCTCGAGCAAGGATATAGAAGTGCACAGCCATGGTGCGGACCGGTGAGAAGAGGGAGGTGGGAAGGCCCAGGGAAGAGCCGGCGGTAAGGATCACCGCCGCCGTCTCGCCGATGGAGCGGCCTATGCCCAAGACGATACCGGTGACGATGCCCGACAAGGCGCCGGGCAGGACCACTGTGGTCACCATCTGCCACCGGGTAGCGCCCAAGGCGAAACTCGCTTGCCTTAGATCGTGGGGCACAGCGCGAATAGCCTCTTCCGAGGTGCGCACTACAGTGGGGAGTATCATCATAGCCAGAGTCAGCCCCCCAGCCATGATCGACCAACTCATCTTCAAGGTGATAACGAAGAAGACAAAACCGAAAAGCCCGAAGATTATGGAAGGCACCCCGGCCAAAGAATCGGTGCCGAACCTAATGAGACGGGTAAGGGTGCTCTCTTGAGTATATTCCGTGAGGTAGATGGCCGTCCCCACCCCCGCTGGGACGGCGATTACGATGGCCACCAGAGTCAAGGCCAAAGTCCCCACTATGGTGGGAAATATCCCCCCGGCGCGCCCCATGCTCTCTGGGTTAGAGAGCAGGAAGTGGAGGTTTACCACCGGCAACCCCCGCCAGAGGACGTAGAAGAGCAGGAAGAAAAGCAAGACCAGAGTGGAGAGGCCTGCTACCCAGGATAGAGTCTTGGCTACGCGTTGGCTAGTCTTGGCCGACATCGTTACCTCCTGGCCGCCCGCCGGCTCATCACGCTCGCACTCATACTGAGAGCCATGATTATCGCGAAGAGTACCACCCCAGTGGCGAAGAGGGCTCGGCGATGATCGCCGGAGGCATAGGCCATCTCCAAGCCGATATTCGAGGTAAGGGTGGTCACCGACTGCAGGGGGGAGAAGGGTAGGGCTAGGGCGTTGCCCACCACCATTATCACGGCCATTGTCTCCCCGATGGCTCGCCCCATCCCCAAAATAACGCTAGTCAAGATGCCAGAGCGGGCGGCAGGGAGGACCACGCGCCAAATGGTCTGCCACTGGGTGGCCCCCAAAGCCAACGCTCCATCCCGATACTCCCGAGGCACCGCTCTGATCGAGTCCTCCGAGATGCTAACGATAGTGGGAAGGATCATGATCGCCAGTACCATCGCTCCCGCCAAGGCGCTGGGCCCAGGCCCTCCCAGATAGCGCTGTATTCTGGGGATCAAAAGAGTCAAACCGACGAAGCCATAGATCACCGAGGGTATCCCCGCCAGCAACTGGATAAGTGGCCTGACCGTTGCCGCCAAGGCTGGAGGGGCGAACTCAGCGGTGAAAATGGCTACCGCCACCCCCAGCGGCACTCCGAAGACGAGAGCCCCAGCGGTAACCCAGAGAGAGCCTATGATCATGGATAGGATACCGAAGGAACCACGGGAGGGTGACCAGTCACTGCCGAAGATGAAACGCCCTAAACCCACCTTAACTATCAAAGGAAGGCCTTCCTTGAAGATGAAAATGGTGATTAAGGCCAAAGACCCCAAAGCCGAAAAGGCCACTAGAAGTAATAGATAACGGATTATCCTCTCGCGGAGCATCGCGCCCTCACTTGACCCCCACTAACCCTTCCTCCTCCAGAAGGCCCTGTCCCTGCGGGCTGAGCACGAAGTCGATGAACTCCCTCGCCAACCCTTGGGGTTCCCCCCTCATCAAGAAGAGGAAGGGACGCACCAGACCATACGCCTCACTGGAAACCGTCTCCTGAGAGGGAAATACGCCCTCGATGCTCAAGGGTTTCACCCGCTCATCGACGATCCCCAAGGATATGTAACCTATAGCACCCGGATCCCCGGCCACCATCACCCGCACTGCGCCGTTGGAATCCTGGCGCAAGGCAGCAAGAGTAATTCTCTCCTCCCCCATTACCAACTCTTCAAAGGCCCCTCGTGTGCCCGAGCCCTCTTCCCTGGTCACCACCGTGATGGGCCGGTCGCTTCCACCCAAAGACACCCAGTTCTCTATCCGTCCAGTGAAGATCTCCCTAACCTGATTCAAGGTAAGGTCAGAGAGAGAGTTGGAGGGATGGACTATGATAGCGATGGCATCCCAGGCGATCAAGATCGTCTCCAGCCCTCGTTCCTCCTCTTTCAACCAGCGGGAAGACATACCGATCTCAGCACTGCCTGACTGGGCGGCCTGGATCCCCGCGCTGGAACCACCGCCCTGAACGTTGATGGGCGCGCTCGCAGGGTGCTCCGCCATATACCTTTCAGCCAAAAGTTCGGCGAAGGGCTCGACGGAGGTCGACCCAGCCAAGGTAATCCCCCGCCCTCCCCTTCCACCTCGACAGCCAACCAAAAACAAGAGGAGAAGCAAGATCCTAATCGCTAAGGACATAGAGCCTCGCCTTTTACCTGTTGTCTTCAGCAGCAACGGTGTGATAAAATGGGCCAGGCTAGACAAAACGATGTCTGTGTACAAGATCGAAACTCGCCATCTAAATTTCTTTTACGGCCCAACGCAGGCCTTGATGGATGTATCCATCCAGGTCGGTGAACGCCAGGTAACCGCCCTTATCGGCCCCTCTGGTTGCGGTAAGACCACCTTCCTCCGCACCCTCAACAGGATGAACGAAACCCTCCCTGATACCCGTCTCGAGGGAGAGGTGCTTCTCGACGGGAAAGATATCTACGCGCCTGGGGTTGACGTGGTTGAACTCCGCCGTAGAGTAGGGATGGTCTTCCAGATCCCTAACCCTTTCCCCCTGTCGATCTATGACAACGTGGCCTTCGGCCCTCGCGTCTTAACCCTGCAAAATCATTTGGACGAATTGGTAGAGAGCAGCCTCCGACGGGCAGACCTTTGGGATGAGGTGAAAGACGACCTGCACAGGCTAGGGACGGAACTGGTTGAAGGACAGCAGCAAAAACTATGCATCGCTCGCGTCTTGGCGGTGCAACCAGAGGTGATCCTGATGGATGAACCTTGCTCTGCCCTCGACCCCACCGCGACTTTGAGAATCGAAGAACTCATCCGCCACCTAGCAGAAGAATATACCATCGTCATCGTCACCCACAATATGCAACAGGCCGCCCGAGTATCCGATTGGACCGGTTTCTTTCTCCTGGGCGAATTGATCGAATACGGCAAGACGGAGGATATCTTCATTCGCCCCCAAGACCAGCGAACGGAAGATTACATCTCCGGGCGATTTGGTTGAACCCGACTCTCCCATCCAGCACCTCCCAGGCTACCCCAGACGGCCAGTTACATACTCCTCCGTCCTTTTGTCCCTAGGCTTGGTGAAGATCTCCGCGGTTAGCCCGTACTCCACCAGTTCACCCGCTCTGTCCGGAGCCAACATCAATACCGCTGTCATATCCGATACCCTGGCCGCCTGCTGCATGTTATGGGTTACTATGATGATCGTATAATCGCGCACTAGATGGCGCATCAACTCCTCGATCTTCAGGGTGGAGATCGGATCCAGCGCCCTGCAGGGTTCATCCATTAGCACTACCTCTGGCTCCATGGCCAAGGTGCGGGCGATACAGAGCCTCTGTTGCTGCCCTCCCGAAAGAGCCAACCCAGATTCATGCAACTTATCCTTGACCTCCTCCCAGAGAGCCGCTCGATGCAGACTTCGCTCCACGATCTCTCTCAATCGAGCCTTGTCGTTCAGGCCCCTCCTTCGTGGGCCATAAGCCACGTTCTCGAAGACGGAGAGGGGAAAGGGGTTCGGCGTCTGAAAGACCATCCCCACTCTACGGCGGAGTTCCACCACGTCTACCCCCGGCTGGTAGATGTCGATGCCATCCAAGAATACGGAGCCCTCGGTGCGAGCAGAGGGGATCAAATCATTAAGCCGATTGAAGGCGCGCAGGAGAGAACTTTTCCCAGAAAGAGAGGGGCCGATGATGGCGGTGACACACCTCTCCCTGATCTCCACATTGATATTCCGCAGAGCACAAAACCCCCCGTAGTGAACATGCAGGTCTCGAGTGGTCAATTTGACCTCTCCGCCAGGCACGGCTTCCCCTCGCTCTTTTATCGTCTCCTGTATCCTCTGAACGAAACTTTGCCCAGCCCCAAATCCCACCCACGCCTCCTCTAATCCGTGCTAAAGGGCTGAAAACCAACAAAAGCGAAGGGGAGGTTCTGCCAACCCCCGCTGGACGGAGCGAAGAGATAAGAGAGGTGACGCACAGAGGAAGGTATCTCTATCACCCTCACATTCAAAGTTGGATCATCATCATCGGCATGCACCAACTCATTATACCATCGAGCACAAGTAGTGGTCAATGGAGAGGAGTTGACGAATGCTCCTGGTTACAATAGAATAGGGTTGAATGGCAAAAGAACAGGTTGTAGACAGCGACAGATGGTGCAACCGGCGAAGGCGATGATCGACAAGGTAGTGCTCCTCGTAATCGATGGCCTGGATGTGGTCAACTTCACTCTGGGCAACACCCCCACCATGAGCGGCTTGCATGGTCGGACGGCGGTAGGTGTAGCACATACCGAGATCTTGGGTGCTGGCACCACCATCACCCCCATCGCCCACGCCATGATGGGCACCGGCCAAAACGTCATCGCTCACCGCCCCGGGAAAGAGACCAGGGGGCAGCCTTATACTTATTTGGGGGAACCAGCCACCACTATCGGGGATGTGGCCTGTCAGGCCGGCATCCCGGTGGTCGCGGTGGGCAAGAACGAGGCGGCCATCGTAGTGGGCGGCTTAGATCGCCTAGATATCTCCCGTCTAGAGATGGATGGTGTCGATGCCAACGATGACCAATCCATCGCCCAGGAGACCATCGCCACTTTGGAAGCTTGCGGCCCTAGAGGTTTGGTGGTGGCCAACTATAATGGGGTCGATAGCGCCGGCCACAAGAGAGATGTTCGTCGGGTGATAGAGGCGGTAGAGAAGACCGACCACATGGTAGAGCGGATCTTGGAGGCCACTGGTCCGGCCAAGAGCCTTCTGATCATCGCCTCCGATCATGGCACCAACCCTCTCACCGGCAGACACAACAATGTCCCCACCCCTCTGGTCTTGATCAATGAGAGGATAGAGGGGCGGGTGGATTTAGGCGTGGTTCATAACCTGGAGATCGCCATAACCATCGCCTCCGCTTTTGGCTTGTCTCTGCCAGAAGCCTTCGGGCGCGACCTCTTCAAACTCGCCATGGAGGGGCTGCGCTGGGATTCGGGAGACTACCGCGATACCCTAGAGCGGCAACTGAAAGAGTTCAACGCCCGCCAAACCAAGCGCCCTCAACTCCGCCGCTAGCCTTGACAGGGAAAAGATATTGTTTTATTATATATGTGCGAATTTTCACAAATCTGGGGTGCCGATGAGTGGCACCGTTTACCCTGGTGAAGAACGCCAATAGTTCCTGGGGGAACCTGCTGCCCTCGGACTTCCATTGTAAGACGACCTGTAGGAAGCCGTTGCACCAAGAGATAGAGTTAAAGGCGAGGCAAAGGAAGCGAGACTTCAGCAAGGGAAAGCGAGCCGAAGAGGACAACTGTCGCTTCCGAGACACTCGTCAGCGGAGGTAAGGTTGTAATCCCCCTAGAGGCGCAAACAGCAGCCCTTCGCAAGCGGGCCGCTTAGATTGAAACGAGTAGGAGAACGAACTCATGACAACTATTACCATCGATCCCGTCACCCGCATCGAGGGCCACCTCAAAATCGAAGCGGTGGTCGAGGATGGGGAGGTCAAGGAAGCGCGTAGTTCAGGGATGCTTTTCCGCGGCTTTGAGATGATCCTGCGCGGCCGCGATCCCAGGGACGCCCCGCGGATCACGCAACGAATCTGCGGTGTCTGTCCCACCACCCACGCTATGGCCTCAGCCCTAGCCTTAGATGATGCTTTCGGAGTGGCCAGCAAGATCCCGGACAACGGCCGGATAATACGCAACCTGCTCCAAGGCGCCAATTATATCCAATCCCATATCCTTCACTTCTACCACCTGGCGGCTCTGGATTATGTAGATGTAACCAAGGTGGCCACCTATGAGGGCCAAGATACCGCCCTCAACTCGGTGAAGGCTTTTCTGGAACGAGGGGTGTTGGCTCCCTTTGTACCTCGATACGAAGGAGATTACCGGCTGCCGGCCAAGGTGGACCAGGCGGTCGTGGCCCACTACGTTCAAGCCTTAGATATGCGCCGCCTGGCCCACGAGATGGCGGCTATCTTCGGGGGCAAGATGCCCCACAATATGGCTATCGTCCCCGGCGGGGTCACCGAGAAGGTGACCGTGGATAAGATCACCGGCTTCCTGTGGAGGTTGCAGACGTTGCGAGATTTCATCGACAACGTCTACATCCCCGATGTGTTGGCCGTGGCCCAGGTCTACAATGACTACTTCGAAATGGGGACCGGATGCAAACGGTATCTCTCCTACGGCGTGTTCGACCTGAATAGTCACCCGGACCTAACCCTTCGTCAACGGTTTCATCTCCCGGGCACCAGCACAGCCACCGATCTGACCCACCACCCCTTCGAGCCGTCCAAGATCCGAGAGGATGTGGCCAGCAGCCGATTCCTTTCTCCTTCTGGCCTGCACCCCTCCCAAGGAGCGACGGAGCCCGACCCTTACAAAGAGGGGGCCCATTCCTGGCTGAAATCACCCCGCTACGACGGCCAGGTCTACGAGGTGGGCCCCTTGGCTCGCACGCTTGTCTCCTACACCGCGGACGCTCCTAAAGTTAGGAAGATGGTGGATGATACCCTGACCTGCTTAGGAGCCCCGGTTACCGTTCTCTTCTCCACCTTGGGCCGCCACGCCGCCAGGGCGTTGGAGACTAAGCTTGTGGCCGATGCCATGGCGGAGTGGGTGTTGGAACTCAAGCCTGGCGAGCCGGTCTATGTCGACTATGAGCTTCCCGCAGAGGCTGAGGGGATGGGACTATGGGGGGCACCAAGAGGAGCTCTGGGGCACTGGATTCGAATCGAAGATGGCGTCATCGCTAACTATCAATGTGTGGTGCCCACCACCTGGAACTGTTCGCCTCGGGATGACCAAGGACAGCCAGGGCCGGTGGAACAGGCCTTAGAGGGGACCAAGGTGCGCGACGCGGAGAACCCCTTCGAGTTGATGCGGATCGTCCGCTCCTTCGATCCCTGCCTCGCCTGCGCAGTGCACTTGGTTACACCCAAGGGGTGCGAACTGGGTCGATTTCGGGTCAGTTAGCCAAGGGATATCAAGGCGGCCAAAACTAGAGTCAAGGAGGGAAGTTTTGTGACCCAAATCGACCACCAAAGCGAAGTCGCCACCCACATCTACCTTAAATCATCCCCATGAATAAAGAGATTATAAGTTAACATCTCAGTTGTCCGGTTTTGTTGCATCTCAATTGTCTCGGCAGAATACTGCAATACGCCGGTTTAGACCTCAAGGCTTTGTTTCCAGATGGTCTTTCCCATTGCCTCTCCTTACAGGATCCCGTAGGGAAAAGATGACCTTGTCTCCGATGATCTTTATCCGGATCCGACAGTTGATGTATCCTGGCGGAACCCGGTATCGGTGACCATAAAGAGAGATGGTGGAGTCGAGCATCACATTTCTTCTCTCCTCGATCACCAGCATTGTCCTCAGCTTTCCAGGCTCTTTTCTTTCTCCTTTCGATGGCTCCGGAGGTAGAATAGCGGACAGTTCAGATGTTACAAAGCTAGGACAGTTTAGATGTTAAATAACAAGAGATTCAGGCCTTGACAGAGAAACGATATTGTGTTATCCTATATGTGTCAATTTTCACAAACCTTAGATGCTGATGGGTGGCATCGTTTACCGTGGTGATGAATGCCAATAGTCCCCGGGGAAACCTGCTACCCCGGGGCTTTTACTTTGGAGCGACCTGTAGGAAGTCCTCCAGCAGAGGATAGAGTCAAAGGCGAAACAAAGGTGATCGAATCAAGGAGGGAATCCATGGATAAACTGGAGAGCGAAATGCCTTATCTTCTTCAGAAAAGGGGGATTTCCCGGCGAGAGTTCCTCAAGTTTTGCACCGGTATGGCCGCCGCCTTGGCCTTGCCAGCGGACTTCGTCCCGCGGATCGTCAAGGCGCTGGAGCAGACCAAGCGGCCGCCCGTCATATGGCTGGAATTCCAAGATTGCGCCGGCTGCACCGAATCGTTACTCCGAGCCCATCACCCTACCATTGGCGAGATCGTTCTGGACGTTCTATCGTTGAACTATCATGAGACTATCATGGCCCCCTCCGGCCTCCAGGCTGAGCAGTCCCTTAAAGATACTGTGGCTGCCGGTGGCTACCTGACGATCGTCGAAGGGTCCATACCCACCGCTGATGATGGTATCTACTGTTGCATAGCCGGACGCACCGCCCTGGATATCCTAGAAGAGGTGGCCTCTAATACGGCGGCTATAATAACCGTGGGCGCTTGCGCCTTCTACGGCGGTTGGCCGAACGCCTCCCCCAACCCCACTGGAGCCGTGGGGGTCAAGGATATCATCTCTGATGTGCCGATCATCAACCTGCCCGGGTGCCCACCCAACGCGGACAATATGACCGCCACCGTGGTGCATTATCTCACCTTCCGCTCCCTGCCAGAGACCGATGATCTGGGTCGACCCCTCTTCGCCTATGGGATGCGTATTCATGACAACTGTGAACGCCGTGGCCATTTCGACGCCGGCGAGTTCGTACGCGAGTGGGGGGATGAGGGACATCGAAAGGGCTGGTGTCTTTACCAGATGGGTTGCAAAGGGCCTATCGCTTTCCACAACTGTCCTTCCATCCGGTGGAATGAGGGCACCAGTTGGCCCGTTGGCGCTGGCCATGGCTGTTTCGCTTGCGCCGCGCCCTATTTCTGGGAGCGGCCCATCTATGAGCCGGTGGATATCTGGGAGGGACGCACTCCTCCCACCACCTACCCGCCGGTAGAGGCCCCTCCAGCCGCCTGGCCTATGAATCTCGGACTGGCCACCGCAGCGGGTGCCGCAGGCTTGGCTGTAGGTGCCGCGGCGGGAGCGATCGCCGGTCAAAGGGCAGCCAAGAAAGGCTCCAGCGAGGAGGAAGAGGAGGAATCGTAGCGAACTATAAGGAAGATGCCAATTCCCAAATAGGCTAATTCTAGGAGGAATCAAAGGTGGCCAAAAGGATAGTGATCGACCCCATTACCCGCATCGAGGGACATCTGCGCATAGAGGCCCAAACAGAGAATGGCCGAGTGACCGACGCCTGGAGTTCCAGCACCATGTTCCGGGGGATAGAGATAATCTTCAAAGGGAGGGATCCGCGCGATGCTTGGACCATGGCCCAACGCATATGCGGCGTTTGCACAACGGTTCACGCCATCACTTCCGTGCGAGCTGTTGAGAACGCCTTAGGGATCATCATCCCCGATAACGCTCGAATCCTTCGCAACCTGATCGCGGGCATCCAATATGTTCAGGACCATGTCATCCATTTCTACCACCTCCACGCCCTCGACTGGGTAGATATCACCTCGGCTCTCAAGGCCGATCCGGAGGCCACCGCCGAACTGGCCCAATCCATCTCCGATTGGCCCAAATCCAGTGCTGATTACTTCCGGGCCATTAAAGAGAAACTGGAATCGTTCGTAGCCAGCGGACAGTTGGGTATCTTCGCCAACGGCTACTGGGGACACCCCGCCTACAAGTTACCGCCTGAGGCCAACCTGATGGCGGTGGCTCACTACCTAGAAGCCCTGGATTGGCAGCGGGAAGTGATAAAGGTTCACGCCATCCTGGGATCCAAGAACCCTCACCCCCAGACCTACCTGGTGGGGGGCATGGCCATCCCCCTGGACCCGGACAGCGAACGCGCCATAAACGCCAATCAACTGGCTGCTCTCAGAAGCCTTTTCGTGAAAGCCAAGGAGTTCGTAGAGAAGGTCTACATACCCGATCTCCTAGCTGTGGCTCCCTTCTACCTAGAGTGGGCTGGCTACGGCGAAGGGCTAGGAAACTTCATGGCCTGCGGAGAGTTCCCCGATCGCACGACCACCCCATTTCTACCCGCGGGGATCATCCTCAATAGGGACCTGAATACCGTATACCCCCTGGATCAGGAGAAGGTAACTGAGTATGTTACCCATTCCTGGTTTGAGTATAGCGAAGGCGACGAGGTGGCCAAGCACCCTGGGGAAGGAGAGACGATACCCCATTACACCGGGCCCCAACCGCCATATGAACTCCTGGAGATCGAGGGCAAATATAGTTGGCTCAAGGCCCCTCGCTACGATGATAAGCCCATGGAGGTTGGCCCTCTGGCTCGGATGTTAGTGGCCTACGCCTCCGAGCATCCCCGAGTCAAAGAGGTGGTAGACGCGGTGCTCGCCAAACTGGGGGCTGGGCCGGAGGCTCTCTTCTCCACCCTAGGCCGCACCGCCGCTAGGGGAATCGAGACCCTGGTCATAGCCGAGCAACTCGTCTCTTGGCTGGACGAATTGGCCACCAATATGGCCGAGGGTAACCTCCAGATCCATAACGGCGAGAAATGGAACCCCGAGACCTGGCCAGCCGAGGCTCAGGGCTGGGCGTTCCACGAAGCGCCGAGGGGTATGCTCGGCCATTGGATCCAGATCAAGGAGGGGAAGATCGAGAACTACCAATGCGTGGTGCCTTCTACCTGGAACGCCTCCCCTCGAGATGCAAGGGGGCAGAGGGGACCCTATGAGGCTGCATTGATAGATACTCCGCTCGCGGATCCCACACAACCTATAGAGGTATTGCGGACTATCCACTCCTTCGATCCCTGCATGGCCTGCGCGGTGCACATGGTGGATGGAAGCCGACGGGAAATCGTGCAGGTTCGGCTAGATGGGTGGACGTAAGGTTGGCAAAGCGCTAGTGTTGGGCCTAGGCAATATCCTCTTGAGCGATGAGGGATTGGGTGTACGCGTGGTCCAGCGACTACGGGAGAGTCACCGCTTTTCCCCCGAGATCCGGGTTATGGATGGTGGCACTCTGGGGTTAGACCTTTTGCCCTACCTGGAGGGAGTGGATCATCTCTTAGTGATCGACGCCCTGGAAATGGGAGAGGAGCCAGGAACTATCATCCGCCTGGTGGGCGATGAAGTCCCGGCTTCACTTTCAACTAAGATCTCACCCCACCAAATGGGCCTGGCCGATCTCCTCGCTGCAGCAAGGTTACAAGGCCTATACCCTCAAGAGGTGGTGCTCCTGGGCATGCAACCGGGGTCGATCGATACGGGGTTAGATCTCTCGCCACCGGTGGAAGCCCAGGTTGATCGTCTGATAGATGAAGTGCTGATAGAACTTCAAGGCTGGGGGTATGAACCCTGCCGCAGGGAGGGAAGTTGAAGGTCCCACGATTCAGATGTGAGGCCCAATAGAGATGTGCCTGGCTATACCTGCGCTCGTGAGATCGATAAACAGGCCCGTAGGAGAGGTGGAAGTAGGTGGGGTACGACGAAAGATAAGCCTCCATCTGGTGCCAGAAGCCGAGGTAGGGGATTACGTTTACGTACATACCGGTTTCGCCATCAGCATCGTCGATGAGGAGGAGGCCAAACAAACCCTCCAATTCCTAAGGGAACTGCTAGAGAGCTACGACGAGGAAGAACTCTTCCTGAGGGCTGGTAACCGTCAATCCGGTTTCGGCTGAGGATCTAGGTCCAGGAATGAGTCTCTACCGTTTCTAGGAGAAGATTGCTATATAGGGCATGGAGACTGTGATAGCCGGACTAATCCTAACCCGTGGCTGGGCATATGTATCGCTCTCCTCTTTTCTAGTCGAGGTTGGTTGAGCGAATCTCGAAGATGAGGTGAAAGACCATGGAACTGAAGCGCAGGGAGTTCTTGAAGTTATCGGGGAGTGGCATAGGTGCATTCCTCACTGGAGGGATACTTCTCCCCGAGGGGGACTCGAGAGATATCCTGCCACCAGCAAAAGGCGAACTGGCCATCCTCTATGACTACTCCAAATGCACCGGGTGCAAGGCCTGCCAAATGGCCTGCAAGCGCTGGCATAGGTTGCCCGCCGAGACCGAGGGGCCCTACGACGCCCCCTTGAGCCTATCAGCAAATACTTGGACCATGATAAGACAGAACAAGAAGAGCGAGGAGGATTGGCACTTCTTCAATTACCAGTGTATGCATTGTACCGATGCGGCTTGTGTGACGGTATGTCCTACTGGTGCCTTATACAAGAGTGAGTTGGGCTTTACAGCCGTCGACCAGACCAAATGTATAGGCTGTGGATACTGCACCCAGTATTGTCCCTATGACGTGCCCCAACTCAATACGCGGAGCCCCCTCACCACCAAGGCCAAAGTGGCCAAGTGTACTTTCTGTCAAGACCGCATCGCGGCCGGCATCGGGGGTCCCTTCTGCGCCGAGATCTGCCCCGTAGAGGCCTTAGTCTGGAACAACCGGACAGAACTGCTGGAGAAGGCCAAAGAGAGGGTGGACTACCTGCACAGTCAGGGACAAACAGAAGCCAGGCTATATGGGGAAAATGAGGCGGGAGGGCTCCATCGACTGAGCATTATCTTTGGCGAACCGAGTCGATACCGATTGCCTGAGAAGATCCTATATCCCGCGCTGGCAAACGTGTGGCAGGATATCGTCCAGCCCCTGGGCGAGATAGCCATAGGGGCGACCGCAGTGGGATTGCTCATCGACTTCCTGATCGCGCGCCGCACTATCAAGGTTGAGGAGGGTTAGATGGAGGGGAAAGAGAAACCGATCCTTTTCTTCACCACCACCCAACGCTTCATCCACTGGCTCCATGTGTTGGCTTTCCTCCTGCTCCTGGCCACGGGCATGGTTCTCTACGTTCCTCAGCTCCATCCCTTCGCCGTTGGCTCAGCAGGGCAAGTCAGCCGCCTCCTCCACCGCATCGGCGCCATCCTTCTCGCCGCGGTGCCCGTAATCTACATCATCTTCGATCCCAAGCAGTGCGCCCACTCGATGAAGGAGATCTTCACCTGGTCCTCCGATGATCTAGGCTGGCTCAAGGCAGCACCAGCCTACTATTTCCTGGGTGATGAGAAAACTATGCCCCCCCAAGGCAAGTTCAATACCGGACAGAAGCTCTTCTACCTCACAGTAGTCATCGCCCTGGTTGTCTTCGGCGTGACCGGGTTCCTAATGTGGTTCGGAAAAGGCGTGGTCCCTGTGGCCCTCTTCCAGTGGAGCGTGTTTTTCCATGACCTAGCCACCATCGCCACGGCAGCCTTCTTCCTGGTCCACTTCATGCTCTCTGTAATGCATCCCTTGATGAAAGGCTCCTTGGAGAGCATGATCTTCGGCTGGATATCGGAGGAATACGTGAAATCCCACCACCGCAAGTGGTACGAGGAGATGAAGGGGGAGGGCAGCAAGTAGGCTGATCTCCAGCGAAAGCGATGCCGGCCAAGGGGTTTTCCTCTGGCCGGCATTTAGGAACAATCGACATCCGCGAGAGAGTACTACGCCAAATGGTATGAGCAGATCCGCTGGCGAGTCACTGAATAGACCCCCTAGGCCGAAGAAGGCTACCGAAAAGCCCCTGCGATCTCAGGGGCTTTTTATACCGGCAGATCGGCGATCACCGTGGTCCCCTTCCCGACTTCCGATTGGATCATCAGAACGCCACCGATAAGCCTGGCCCGCTCATGCATCCCCATGAGACCTAATTTCCCGGCCGCCGCTAAATCGCTCATCCTCCCTGGTAGATCGACCCCCCGTCCGTTGTCGCTGACCGTTAGCCTGACCCGTCCATCGGCAAACTCCACTGTAGTCACAACCTTTGAAGCTTGAGCGTGCCTTCGCACGTTATTCAACGCTTCCTGGGCTATGCGAAAGAGCACTAGTTCTGCCTCTCGAGATAGACGTCGCTCGCTTCCTAGCACCTCGAGCCGGGTATCTATCCCCTCTTGCGCCTTCAGGTCAGCAACTAACCCCTCCAGGGTAGGCAATAGCCCTAGGTCGTCCAGAGTGGGAGGGCGAAGGTCCTGACTGAAGCGACGCACACCTTCCAGTATCTCATCGGTCAGTTGGCGTGTCTGCTCCAGGCGTTGCACTGCCGATTCCGGGAGTCGTTGGGCAGAGCCCATAAGCGCACCGAGATGACGCCGGAGGACTAATAGAGCCTGAGCCGTATCGTCGTGGAGTTCTCGCGCGATCCGCTCCCGCTCCGCCTCCTGGGCTTGGGTGATTTGCCTCACATAGAAACGCATATTTTGATAGAGCCGGGCGTTTTCGATGGCTATGCCTGCCAAGCGGCCCACACCACATAGCAAGGCAACATCCCTTTCCGTAAACGACTTCTTTTCGTGGATGCCGAAGACACCCAACTGCCCAAATACCTTGTCTACGCTCACCAGAGGCACTCCCAAAACGCTTTTCACTCCTGCCTCCACGAAAGATTTGATCGCAGAGGGGTAATGGGGATAGTCTTCCACCACCAGGGGCTGGCCACGCTCGATCACCTCCCAGGCCAACCCCTTTCCTCTGAGTGCCGGGATCTTCGTCAACTCCTCCGGAACTCCATGGACGTAGGGATACCTGAGCTCATCTATTTTCTCATCAAAGAGAGCTATAGCACCGCCATCCGCACCGGCTAGCGCTTCCGCAATCCTCAAGATCTTGGGCAGGACCTTCGAGAGTTCAATCTCTGAGGTGATCTCTTGCGCAACCTCGTTGAGGCGTCGCTCAGTCTCCAATTGACGAGCCACATCCTCGTGGAGGAGAGCGTTCTCGATAGCCACACCGATCTGATTACCGAGGGTAGATATTAACGCTATTTCCTCGGGTACAAACTGCCTAGGGCTTCGTCTGGCCAGGGCCATAGTCCCCTTCACTTTGCCCTTGGACCTGAGGGGAACGACGAGTTGCGCCAGAAACCCCTCTTGACAGGCAATCACCCTGGAGCACCTTTCATCCCTACAGGTATTCTCCACTATCAGGGGCTCTCCCGTTTGGGCCACTCGTCCACAGAAGCCCTCGCCCACCTTCAGCCTGTCGCCACATTTGGCCATCTGTGGCGAGATTCCACGATGGGCGGCCAGGTTCAGTTCCTGCTTGCCCTCGTCCAAGACAAAGATATGACCAGCATCCAAACCGGTCATCTCCAAGACCTTCTCCATCGCAACGTCCAAGATCTCCTCCAGTTCCAAGGAGCGGTTCAGGATCTCTGAGATGGCATTAGTGGCTGTCAGCCGGGAGACAGCCTTCTGACGGAGCCACCTCTCCTTCTCCAAAGATTCGACCACCCAACTCATCACCCCCCCCACGAAGCATACGACCAGTACCTCCGCGAAAGCGTCAAGGGGATAGAGGGACACAAATAACACCCGAGGCATCATGATGAGGAAAGCAAGGAACAGGGTGATCAACCCTCCCACCATCCCGAATGCCAAGGTGGCATAGGCTACAGGCAGTACGAAGAGGGTGCGCTGCATGGCGCGGCGAGTCAACTGAAAGGGTATCTTTTCAAGGGTCATGGCTATGAAGGGTATCCCATCGGCATAGTAGATAAAAGTGACCCCCGCCATCACCAAACACAGGAGCCAAAGGTGATGGTTGCCAAGACTTCTCCTCAATCGAACCATCTTTCTCAACACTTCCTCCCGTCATTGGTCAAAGGGTTTCGGGCTTTGACTCCTCGCGGATATCTTCCAGGCCCAGCCACCCTTTTCTTAGGGCCTGTATGACCGCCTCGGTGCGGGAACCAACCTGCATCTTGCCGAAGATGTTGCTCAAGTGGCCCTGAACGGTGCGCACGCTGAGCACCAACTCTTCCGCTATCTCCTTGTTCCTGAGCCCCTTGGCCGCCAACCTGAGCACATCCATCTCCCGCTTGGTCAGTTGCTCTTCCCCTTCCTCATCCACCGGCCTTGGCCGCCGGGCAGCTAGATGATCGAGCACCTTTCGAGCGACGGTGGGGTGAAGGACCGATTCGCCAGCGTGCACTGCTCGGACGGCATCCACCAACTCCTGACTGTCCACGGTTTTCAAGAGATATCCAGCCGCTCCCGCATCTAGGACAGCGAAGATGTATTGATCGTTATCATAGGCCGTGAGGACCAGTATAGCCGTGGACGGTTTTTGCGCCTTGATCCTTTTCGTTACCTCGATCCCATTGAGTCCAGGCATTGCGATATCGATGATGGCCACATCGGGTCGCAGTTGGGTTGCCAGCCTCACTGCCTCCTCTCCATCACCTGCCTCCCCCACCACCTCGATATCCCCTTCACGCTCCAAAAACCCCCGTGTCCCCTCCCTCATCAAAATATGATCCTCAGCCAAAAAGACCTTTATCTTCTCCATCGTCCTTCCCCTAGGGGTAACGCAGGTCCATCTATTATCATGATACCTCGTTAGGAGAAGAGGTGCAAGCAGATAAATGCGGAAAGAGGTAGGCAAAAGTACCCGTTTCTTTGGTGCAATGCAGGTGGAAAGCCTGGGTACAACCGAGAAAAAATCTCTGCGCCAGAGGGAAGAAATTAAGCGTTTTGAGGGGAGCAAAACAGGCATTATCATCGGTGACGGCCTGAATAATACGAGGTAGAATCAAAGCGGACACGAAGAATGGTCGGGCAAAGGTGATAGGAGGTGTGAAGATGGTGAATCCGCAAGCGGCCGTAGCCATAGCCATAGGGGTTCTGGTGGCACTCTTCGTCCCTGGCTTGGTCTGGGCCACGGTGATCGCCGGCCTCTATCAACTCATCCGGGAGAGAATCCGAGAGAGGCAAGCAGCCGGGAGACAGCAAGCCGAGGATATGCGGGAGGTTTGGAGCGCCAAGTGAGGCGATCTCTGGTAAAGACCGCCTAGAGAGGGAGCAGAAGGTTGGAATCCATCATTGTAGTTACAGCACTGTCCATCCTCTTCCTCGTCCCTGGTCTGGTCTGGGCTGTGGTGATCGTCGGCCTGTACCAACTCATCCGGGAGGCGATTCAGGAGAGGAGAGATGCCCTCGACGAGCTACATCGAAGGGTGTGAAAACCCTCGGACCGATCTTTCGGGAAAGGAGATAAACTCATGGAAGCACAAGCGGTAGTTGCTCTGGTGATCGGGACCGTCGTCGTACTCTTTGTGCCCGCTCTGGTCTGGTCTACGGTCATTGCCGGTCTATATCAAATCGTGCGGGACAAGGTCCGGCAAAGCCTGAAGGCAGTCGCCTTCCGGGCGACTGCGAAGACAAAGTAGCCGAAGCAGATCATGTGTAAGGGGCTGCGGTTGGCGGCTGTGGTCCTGCTCTGACGCTAATCACCGGAGGCTGACAGCCTCCGGAGAAGCCACGCGGGTAGTCAACACGCCAGGCCATCGTAGTCTACAGCTTTAGTGTCGAGGAGGGTCAAGATGACAATGGATCGCAGGAGTTTCCTCAAACTATCGGGGGGCGGCCTGGGCGCAGCGTTTCTCGGGTCGGGGGTGGCTATCCCGGTGCGGGCAGCGCGAAATGGGGTGGCCATACTGTACGACGTCTGCCGCTGCGTAGGCTGCCGCGCCTGCGAGATGGCTTGTAAGCGCTGGAACAAGCTGCCCCCGGAGTCCACCGACCCCCAGGGCCTGTACGAGAGCCCCCATGACCTCTCGGCCCATACCTGGACCCTGATCCGGCTTGCGGAAGTAGAAGAAAGGGGCAAATTGTCCCGAGGCTTCCTGAAGCGGCAATGTATGCATTGCCAGTACCCCGCCTGCGTGTCGGCATGTCCGGTGGGGGCTCTGCACAAGACGGAAGAAGGTGCTGTCATCTACGACCCTGCCCGGTGCATAGGCTGCCGCTATTGCATGGTGGCCTGTCCCTTTGGGATTCCAAGGTTTGAGTGGGAGAAACCCCTACCGCTCATTCGCAAGTGCACTTTCTGTGTAGACCGCCTGGAAGCCGGGATGCACCCAGCCTGCGTGGAAGCCTGCCCGACCGGGGCGCTCACCTTCGGAGAGCGTGATAGTCTCATTGCCCAGGCGGAGAACCGAATCCGGAGTAACCCGGACAAGTACGTGAACTACATCTACGGGAAGGAGGAGGTAGGAGGAACCTCGATGCTCTACATCTCCCACATCCCCTTCGAAAAACTTGGTCTCCCGACCCTGGGCCCTGAGCCTGTCACAACGCTGAGCGAAGCGATCGCCACGTACGGTACGCCCAGCGTTGCCGTGAGCGTGGCCATCCTCCTGGGAGGCCTCTACTACTGGTTCACCAGGCGGGAGAAGAGCATACGGGCAGAGGAAACCATCCATCAAGGAGAAAGGGAGATAAGCCCATGGCTACAGCGAAGAAGGATACTTTGACGTCTGGCTATCTCATTCTGGCTGCTCTGGCCGTGGTTGGGCTGGCGGCAGGCATTGTCCGTTTGGTCGTCGGGCTGGGGACCACGACCAATCTGAGTGATGGCTACCCCTGGGGTCTGTGGATCGTATACGACGTGTTCTTCATACCGTTCTCGGCTGGAGCGTTCATGATCTCCGCCGTGACCCATATCTACAACAGGGAAGAGTGCTACCCCATAGCCCGCCCGGTGATCCTGGCTGGCTTCCTGGGCTATGTCTTCGTCGTCTTGGTCCTGCTGATGGACCTGGGACGCTGGCACCAGTTCTACAACATACTCTTTCCTCCCTATTGGAATCTCCACTCCTTCATGTTCGAGGTGAGTTTGTGCATTACACTCTACACGGGAGTGATGATCATGGAGGTGGCTCCTGCCATCCTGGAGCGTTTCAACTGGCAGGAGCCATTGCGAGCAGTCAGGGCCTTAACAGTTCTGATAGCAGGGGCAGGGATCGTGCTCTCGTCGATACATCAGTCCTCTCTGGGTTCACTGTTCCTCATTATGCCCTATAAACTCCACCCTCTTTGGTGGACACCGCTGCTGCCCCTCCTGTTCTTCACCTCTGCCGCGTTCAGTGGGCTGGCGATGGCCATCTTCGTTGCTGTGGTCAGCTTCAGGGCCTTCCGTCGCCATCTGGAGCTCGGTCTCCTCACCGATATAGCAAAGATTATCTCTATCATGCTCGGTATCTACCTGGTGCTCAAGGTAGGAGACCTATTCCTGGCCGGAGAGATAGGGCTGATGTTCTCAGAGGGTTGGCTGAGCCTGCTCTTCCTGGAAGAGATGGTCATAGGCGTGATCGTGCCCATGGTTCTTTTCGGCACGCGCAGAGTGAGAGAGCGCGGCTCCGGGTTGGTCTGGGGTGCGGCGTGCGTGCTCCTGGGTCTGGCTCTCAACCGGACCTCTGTAACTCTCCTCGCACTGAAGGCACCGATCGGGGCCACCTACTTCCCCCACTGGATAGAATTCACCATTGCCATCTCCTCCATCGCGGCCGGCGTCCTCATCTTCGCCGTAGCGGCTCGCTTCCTGCCCGTGTTCCCTGAACGCCCGGCGGAGACGAGTTGAGATAGGAAAAGGATTGCTCCCCACAATGAGAAGCCCTGGATGCTCTCCAGGGCTTCTCCATGACTTACCAAGGCTGCCTCTATGCTGGTACATCTACGATCACTGCAGTGCCCTTGCCCAGTTTGGGTCCCACGGTCAGGATGCCACAGCTGCCGCCCATGTGCAACCGGCAGGCCCACATACGGCAGGGACTGTATCGTGAACCCCCCTTTGGATGATTGAAGCCCAGCTCGTTCCCGCCCCCCTGATCGGACAAACCGTTGAGGACCTGGTGACGCAGAAGGCCGTCACTGGTCTGGGTGGTGAATGAGCCATGGGTAGAGCGGGCAGTTTTACCTGGGAGGTATGCTTCTGACCCGTGCTTTCTGGCAAGAGTAGCCCCTGTCGCCTCAAGTGCTACCCCCTTGTCCTTCGGTCTCGGCTACACCGGTACATCCACTGTGACCTTCGTGCCTTTGCCTGGCTCCGATTGGATCACCACTGTTCCGCCGAGAAGTCGCGCCCGCTCGTGCATTCCAGTGAGCCCGAGTTTGCCAGTGGCAACCAAATCCACTACTCTGCCTGGCACCTCAAATCCCTGGCCGTTGTCCTCTATGACGACCCTGACCTCGCTTTCACAAAACTCCACCCCTACTAGCACTCGCGAGGCTTTTGAATGCCTTCTAACGTTATTCAACGCTTCTTGAACGATTCGGAACAACGCCAACTCCACTTCAGATGACAGGCGTTGCTTGGGCCCCAACACCTTCAACTCGACCTCAATACCCTCTTTTTCAATATCAGGTTTCAGCCCCTCCAATGCGGCCAGGAGGCCCAGGTCATCTAGCGCTGGGGGACGCAGGCCCTTACTGAAGAGGCGCACACTTTGCAAGCCGTTGGTGGCCAGTTCTCTGAATTCCTCTAACCGCTGCCTTAGAGGTTCGGGCAGTGGTTCGGGGGAAGTGGTCAATGCGTCAAGGCGGCGGGAGAACGCGACCAAGATTTGAGCGGTGTCATCGTGCAGCTCACGGGCAATGCGCTTACGCTCCTCTTCCTGTGCGCGCGTGATCTGCCGAACGTAGAAACGCATGTTTTCGTATAGATGCGCGTTCTCGATCGCGATGCCGGCTTGGCGCCCTATGCCAGTGAGAATAGCGACATCTCTGTCAGAAAAACTCCTGGTTCTATCGAGGCTGACAAGACCCAGCGTGCCAAAAGACCGGTCACCGCTCACGATAGGCACCGCCACCACGCTGGTGACGCCTGCTTCGACAAAGGCAGATATGGCTCTAGGGTAGGTTGAGTAGTCTTCAATAACCGCGGGACGGCCGGTAGTCATGACCTCCCAAGCTAGACCCTCTTCTTTGGATACCGTCAAGCCTGCCAACTTTTGGGGCAGGTTGCGAAGGTAAGGATAACCGATGAGGTCTCTCTCCCGGTCCAACAAGGCAATGGCCCCTCCGTCGGCGCCTATCAACTCCTGGGCGATTTGCAGGACCTTGGGCAGGATCTTATCCAACTCCAGTTCCGAGGTGATCTCCTCAGCTACTTCATTTAACCGCTGTTGGATTCGTAGCTGCCGCGCGACATCCCGATGCAGTTGGGCGTTATCGATGGCCACGCCGATATGATTGCCGATGGTAGATATCAACGCTATCTCATCAGCCACAAACTCCCGAGGCCCCCGCCTGGCCAAGGCCATCGCCCCCCTCACCCTTCCCTTCGACTTCAGAGGGACTATAAGTTGAGACTGAAACCCCTCCTTACGTACCACCACTCTGGTGAGCCTCTCATCCGTTAAAGTATCAGCCACCACCATCGGCTCCCCCGTTTGGGCCACCCGCCCGCAGAACCCCTCCCCCACCCTCAACCTGTCCACCCCTTCCGCCGTCACAGGCGAGATGCCTCGATAGGCTGCCAGGTTCAACTCCTCTCCCTTCCCATCTAAGATGAAAATGAGGCCGCCATCGAGACCCGTTACCTCCAAAACCTTCTCCAGGGCGCTGTTCAAGATCTCTTCCAGTTCCAGGGAACCGGTCAAGATATCGGTAACAGCGTTTATCGCTCTCAGCCGGGAAACAGCCTCCTGGCGCAGTCTCTTCTCCCTCTCTTGGGTCTCAATCATCCAGATCAGGAGATAGCCGACAAGGGGGACAGCAGCCGTCTCCGTGAAAGCGTCCGCTGGGTAAGGGGAAATCAGGAAAACGCGCGGCAACATGATGAGGACAGCAAGGACTAAGGTGACCAGCCCGGCTACTTGCCCGAAAGCGAAGGTCGCACCAGCTACGGGGATTATGAAGAGCATCCGCTCTACGGCGTGCCGCCCTAGGGCTTCTTCGGTGCCGGGTAGGAACCTCACTTGGGGGGTGAGGTAGTGGAGGAAGGTGATGCCAGCCAGCATCGCTCCCACGATCCAGAAGTTCCGGCTGCTGATAACGCCCTTCAATCGGTTTCTAAGAGGTAATGACGCCGATTCCATCTCTAAACCTTTCCGGCGCTGGCACTAGCGATCTTTCTCAGAACGTATCTTCGAGGGTGAGCCAACCTATTCTCAGAGCATGCAGAACAGCCTCCGTGCGTGAACCAACTCCCATCTTGCCGAAGATGTTGCTCAGATGGGCCTGAACCGTACGCACGCTGAGGACGAGTTCACGGGCGATCTGGCGGTTGGTCATCCCTTTCGCAGCCAGCCTCAGAACCTCCACTTCCCGCTCAGTCAGTTGATCCAAGGCGCTTTCCTCCCTGCGCTTGTCCGCGGGCTGAGCGAAGCGGTTAATGACTTTACGGGCGATGGCTGGATGGAGCACCGATTCACCCGCATACACGGCCCGGATAGCCCTGATCAACTCATCGGCGCGCACATCTTTCAGTAGATAGCCAGCGGCTCCCGCCTCCAGAAGGGCGAAGATGTATTCGTCATCGTCGTAGGCAGTGAGCACCAACACGGCGGTGGCGGGATGTAGGGCCTTGATTTGCCTGGTGGCCTCGATGCCGTTGAGCTCGGGCATGGCGATATCCATGATGGCTATGTCGGGACACTGGCTGGTAGCAAGCCGCACAGCCTCCTCCCCGTCGCCAGCCTCCGCCACTACCTCTATATCCTCTTCCCGTTCCAGCAACTCCCGGGTGCCCTGCCGTACCAAGACGTGGTCATCAGCCAGTAAAACCCTGATCCTGCTCATGATGTCCTCCTCAACTTCTCATTCCGAGCCCCTTGCTCAAGAATAATTATAACTCTATCTGAAGGAGAAGGAAAATCACCATGGATGGCTCTATTGCTCTCACGATATATCACCGTTGTGCTGACAGACTATCACCTAGTGGGTGCGCCTTGCACACGGGCAAAAGATAACCGTGCCTAGGTAAGAATGCTTAGTCCCGGAGAGCGTGGCTACAAGTTTCGGGAAATAACGACTAAGTGGAGACACTTGGGGCGGGGGCGTGGTCGATAAGCCTTACTTATAAGGGCAAGATTGGTATTTCACCCGATGACACCGACGAGCCGAGATGGGATAATAAAAGCGGAAGAAAAAAGGAGGTGTAGAAATGGAGGCCGTAATGCTAAGCATCAAATATGTAGTGCTCCTTGCCCTTGAGGTCTTCGTGGTAGGTGTGGTGGGGCTCACTTTGATCGCAGGGCTATACCAGCTCATTCGGGACCAGGCTCGCTCCGCTCTAATCAAGGTTCGCGAGAGCCATGTCTCTGCCCCCGCTACGGTCCGCAAAAGTGCATAGCCACTGCTAGCCATCAGAGGGAGGCGTAACGATGGAAGACATAATGCTAAGTATCAAGTATGTGGTGTTCATTGCTCTTGAGGGTTTCGTGATTGCTGCGATAGGGGCCGCCTTGATCGCAGGGCTGCATCAGATCGTTCGAGAGAAGATCCGGGAGTCGCGCCGCCTCGATGAAGTCGTTCTGGAAGCGCCACCAGCGGTCTCACCGGCTACCGTACCTATTCGCCGCGACTCCTGACTGAGCAAGGAGAATCCACCAAAGGGAGACAGACCTGATTATTCGGTATTTGACCTTCTGCAAGCAGTGGGGGATTCTTCTCTCCAACAAGAGGGATGGTTTTCTGGTGGATGAAGGGCGTCATCGGCAACATGATCTCGGGACGGATACCAAAGGGATAGTCGAGAATCACCGCGGTCTGTTGTATGAAGAGAACGTCCAGATGACATCGGGGGAGACAGAGGAGATGATCATCCCCAACTCAAGTGGAGAGTGATCTCGTGTGGGAGATAGGAACTCTCGGATTCACCATAATTGACCTAGGCGTCGGCGTTCTTATCCTAGTCTACGCTGGGCTCTTGAGCGAGGGTCGAACAACTACTTTCTTGTTGCGCACGGTTCTTTTCTCAAGCCTCTATCTCGCCGCTCGCACTCATGATATCCTGCTGCGACCTCCAAGAGAAAAACCCCCCAGGGCGTGATCGGGGTTATGTGGAAAGACAGAGGCCCGCTTGAGCCAAGTTAACAGGAGGTGTGAAGATGGTGGATGTACAAGTGGTGGTAGCCATAGCTGTAGCGGTTCTCGTGGCGCTCTTCGTGCCTGGCTTGGTCTGGGCCACGGTGATCGCCGGCCTCTATCAACTCATCCGAGAGAGACAGGCGGCCGGAAGGGAGCAAGCCGAGGGTATGCGGGGGGCTTGGAACGCCAAGTGAGGCGGCCTCCGGTAAAGACCACCTAAAGAAGGAGTAGAAGGTTGGAATTCATCATTACAGTTATAGCGCTGTTCATCCTTTTCCTCGTCCCTGGTCTGGTGTCCGCTGTGGTGATCGTCGGCCTGTATCAGCTCATCCGGGAGGCGGTTCAGGAGAGGAGGGCTGCCCTCGACGAACTACATCGAAGGGTATGAAAATCCCTCGAAACCAGCGTTCAACAGGAGGTTCGCAGAGATGCAAGAGATGATCAGGGTAGACGCTTTTCCCCCTCCAGAGATGGCAGAGAGGGCGGAGAATGTAGGAGTCAAGAAAGCCAATCTGGACTTCTGGAGCATGTTTACTCTGGCCGTTCTGGCAGGGGCCTTTATCGGACTGGGGGCGGAGTTCTGCACCCTCGTCATCACCGACAGCGGTCTAGGCTTCGGCCTGAACAAACTCCTAGGTGGCCTGGTCTTCAGCCTGGGCCTGATCCTGGTCGTCATCGCTGGCGCGGAGCTGTTCACAGGCAACAACCTGATCATGATGGCCTGGGTCAGCGGCAAGCTGACGCTGGCGCAACTCATGCGCAACTGGGTCATCGTCTATTTCGGGAACCTGGGCGGATCGCTGGCGACGGCGATGCTTATGTATCTCACCAGGCAGTGGACTTTCGCCAACTACCACGTTGGGGCCACGGCCTTGAACATTGCCAACGCCAAGGTGAATCTCTCTTTCGCTGAGGGGTTGGCACGGGGCATCTTATGTAACGCCCTGGTGTGCCTAGCAGTGTGGCTTTGCCTGAGTGGCCGAAGCGTTGTGGATAAGATCCTGGCCATCGTGTTCCCCATCACCGCCTTCGTGGCCTCCGGCTTCGAGCACAGCATCGCCAACATGTACTTCATTCCTATGGGGCTCTTGCTAAAGGGAGAGCTGGAGGTGGTGGCGGCTGCGGGGAAGGTGGCTAGCGACCTAGTCAACCTGAATCTGCAAGGGTTCATAGCAAATCTCGTCCCGGTGACCATCGGCAACATCTTCGGCGGGGGGTTCATGGTGGCTGTGGTCTACTGGTTCATCTACCAGCGCCCTCGGGAGGCCAAAAGGCGGTTCGGGGCCAGAGAGGTGCTTGACCTCTTCCTGGGGTCCGCCGCAGCCCAGAACCCAAACGAGCCGGAGTAGCGCGTCATGCTGGCCACGGATACCGCCCAGGGACGCAAGATGTGCCGCGTGGCCCGGTGGTTGCTGAGTTAGCGGATCGAAGGCGCGCTGGGCTGACGGGCGAGTGTTGATGGCGAAAACCGACAACTGCATAAGGATCTCTGTCGCCTAGAAGGAGAGCCCAAGAAAGGTGTAGCAAAAGAGCTAACTGACAACTCCAGGTCGCCGAGGAGGAGCGGTGAAGGCGCTAGTGGTCATCGTGTTAGGAGTGGTTGTAAGGATCGGCGTTCCCCTTGCGCTGACCCTCATAGCCGGGTATCTAATCGAGCGCTGGCAACGCCGGGAGCCGAGGGCTAAGCCGCCGCGCTCGCCCGGGAGAGGCTAGAGGAAGCGGAGGGGGTCACCGCTGATCATCCCTCGGGGGAACGGGTGTGGTTCACCACTTGGCCGATGTTTGCGCCTACGCCGTCAGCCCTTTGGGAAGCGAAATTTGTGGAAGCACAAAGGGGATCTGGAAGAACTGCCTAATGTAGAGGGAGGTTGCTTCGATAGGTTATAGCCATAGTATGTAATTTGGAGGCCGAATTCTCATCAGAGAAGCGGGGGACCCAACTATCCGTCGTTTTCGATGGAGGGGTGAATCTCGGGGTAGCGAGTAGGGCGGTTCTCCCAGTCCGAACCCGTCAGCTAACCTCGTAGGCCTAAAGGGAGACGTAGTCGGAAAGGCAGACCCAGAGATGACTATGTCTCTGGGTTTTCGTTGTGAGGAGGATCTTCACCATTTGCCAATGGAAGGAGCGTTCAAGGAGGGGGGATGCGGAAGTACTATTGGTCTAAAGGGGTCATCACCGTTTTAATAGGCCTTGCGATAGCGATAGGAGGATGCCAAAAGGCGATTGAGCGGGAGGGGGAAACGGAGTTGAGAGGGACGGTGAGAGTCTCTGGTGCTTGGGCTCTTTACCCTATGATGGTCAGGTGGGGCGAGGAATTTCGTAAGATCTACCCCCAAGTCACCTTTGACATATCAGCGGGTGGAGCCGGTAAGGGGATGGCCGATGCCCTCGGGGGCTTGGTGGATATCGGTATGGTTTCGCGGGAGATATACCCTGAGGAGATCGAGCAGGGTGCCTTCTGGATCCCGGTCACTAAGGACGCCGTTCTTACCACTATCAACGAGAATAATCCGGTGTTGGAAGACCTTTTAGGCAGGGGGGTGACCCAGGAGATCCTAGAGGGCATCTGGATCACTGGGGATACAACCACCTGGGGGGAAGTGATAGGCAGGCCGGATGTGGTGTATAGAATTCATATCTATACGAGATCGGATGCCTGTGGTGCCGCCGAGACCTGGGCTCGTTACCTCAATGGGCACGCTCAGGAGGATCTAATAGGCGTTGCTGTCTATGGGGACCCAGGACTGGCAGAAGCGGTTCATCAAGACCCTCTAGGCATAGGCTACAATAACCTCAACTTCGCTTACGCTGCAGCGACGGGAAAGCCAGTGGAGGGGATAAAGATACTCCCTTTAGATCTTAACACTAATAGTCGCCTCGACGAGGCGGAGAGTTTTTACGACACCAAGGGTGAACTCATGGAAGCCATCGCCACAGGGACCTACCCCTCTCCCCCGGCGAGGGCTTTGAACCTCGTCACTTTAGGCCAGCCGACCGGATTAACGCGTGCTTTTATGGTTTGGATCCTAACCGAGGGACAGCGGTACGTTGAAGAGGTAGGTTATATACCCTTGCCGAAAGAACAACTTGAGGAAGGGCTGAGGAAGTTGGAATGAGGGGGGAAATCCATATCTCTCCCTCTCTCCGACAGGTGAGGGAGAAGGGATGCTCACCAGAAGTTTGAAAGACCGCCTGGCCAGCAGGCTCATGTTCTTGGTTACATTCTCTTCTAGTTTGATCGTCTTTCTCATGGCCTTAGCCTTGTATGCACGAGCCAGACCGATTTTAACCGCCAAGCCTCTAGGAGAGTTGATTTTCTCCTCTTCTTGGCACCCCTTGAAAGGAGAGTTTGGCTTCTACCACTTCATCCTCGGTACACTCTGGGTAACGGCCTTGGCCATGATCATATCTATCCCCCTTTCCCTTCTAACCGCTATCTATTTAGCCGAGTATGCCTCGGCAAAGGTTCGAGGGGTTGTCAAGCCGCTCATCGATCTTTTGGCCGGCATACCGTCGGTGGTCTACGGTCTGTGGGGGGTCCTGGCCGTGGTGCCACTGATAAGAGATTTTGTGGCACCCCTGATGGGGAGGTGTTTAGGGTTCATTCCTCTCTTCTCGGCGGAGAACCTCACTGGCTACAGTGTGCTGGCTGGGAGCATAGTGTTGGCTCTTATGGTCTTTCCTATCATTATCTCCATTACCGAGGAGGTATTTAGATCGGTGCCAGACGGGCTTCGGGAGGCCTCCTTAGCCCTAGGCGCTACAAGGTGGCAAATGGTAAAACATGTCGTGATGCGCAAGGCGCTTCCCGGTGTAGTCGCGGCCATCGTCTTGGGCTTCTCTAGGGCCTGCGGAGAGACGATGGCTGTGCTCATGGTGGTGGGTAATGTGGCTATGATTCCATCGTCCATCTTTGACCCTGCATATCCGTTGACGGCCCTGATAGCCAACAACTATGGGGAGATGATGTCTATACCACTTTACGACTCAGCCCTCTTAGGCGCGGGTTTGTTCTTACTGCTTATGGTCTTATGCTTCAACATCATGGCGAGGATCATCTTGCGGCGAGCGTTGGGAGAAGGGGGGCGAGGTAGATTTGGATAAACGGAAAGAGGAACTTGTCTTTGAGGGGCTGATGATAGCCTCGGCACTCATCGTCATCGGGAGCCTCGCGTTTGTCCTGGTGATCGTGGTTTTGAAGGGTTTGCCTGCTCTCAACCTGGCGATGCTCACCCAGGCTCCCAAGGGAGGATACTATTTGGGAGGAGAGGGCGGGATCCTGAACGCCATCACCGGTTCTCTATGTCTGGCTGGTGGAGCAACGGTCTTGGCCCTTCTCCTTAGCCTCCCCATCGCCCTATTCTTGCAAGTGTACAGCGGCAAGTCCAGGCTCTCCGAGTTTACGAGATTGTCCCTGGACGTCTTATGGGGTATTCCCTCCATCGTGTATGGAGCCTTTGGCTTCACCATCATGGTCCTCCTGGGAATTAGAGCGTCTTTGCTAGGAGGCGTTATGGCCTTGACACTCCTTGAGCTTCCCATCATAAGCAGGGCTATGGAAGAGGTGATAAGCATGGTCCCCTTCGAATTGATGGAAAGCACCTATGCTTTGGGTGCCACGAGATTGGAAACGGCAATGAGCGTGGTAGTGAGACAATCTCTGCCCGGGATTTTGACGGCGATTCTTTTGGCCTTTGGCAGGGGCATCGGTGATACAGCATCGGTCTTGTTCACCGCTGGCTATACCGACAGTCTGCCCTCTTCGCTTTTTCGGCCCGTGGCATCCTTGCCTTTGGCTGTCTTTTTTCAACTGGCTACCCCCTTCCCTGAAGTGCAGCAGAGAGCATACGCTTCTGCCCTAGTGCTTACGATCATAGTCTTACTTATTAGCCTGGGCTGTCGGCTTGTCGGCGGGAGGTTTACGGCTCACGTGATAAGATAGGAGGAAGGATGGCCAATCCTCACATCAGTGTCCATAACCTCAATGTATTCTATGGAGATCACCACGCCTTAAAGGATTTGACTGTCGAGATCCCCGAAAGGCAGATCACGGCGATCATCGGGCCTTCAGGCTGCGGCAAGACCACCTTCCTGAAATCCTTAAACCGATTAGTAGAATTAGTAGAGGGGACCAAAATATCGGGCAGGGTGCTAGTCCGTGGCCTCGATATCTATCACCCTGATGTTGATGTGACGAAGATCAGAAAGAGGATAGGCTTGCTCTCTCAGAGACCGCATCCTCTACCCATGTCGATCTACGACAATGTGGCCTTCGGCCCCCGCCTTAACGGCCTTAAAGGGAGAGAAGAGTTGGATCGGATTGTGGAGGATCATCTGCGCGCCGCGGGGCTGTGGGATGAGGTAAAAGATAGGCTTCATGCCCCAGCCTCAAGGCTCTCCGCTGGACAGCAGCAACGGCTCTGCTTGGCCAGAGGTCTCGCCGTGCAGCCCGAAGTCTTACTAGGTGATGAGCCCACATCGGCCCTGGATCCTATCTCCGCCCAACATATAGAGCGACAACTCTTTGACCTCAAGGAGAACTATACTATAGTAATTGTTACCCATATCTTGCGACAAGCGCGAAGGCTTGCCGACTACGTGATCTTCCTCTACTTGGGTGAGCTTGTGGAACACGGTCCCGCAGCTGATTTCTTCAACCATCCTCAGGAAGCAAGAACGCGTGCGTATATAAGAGGCGAGTTCTAGAGGAGAGGTTCGATGAACAAGTTGCTTAGCCTTTTCCTAACGTTTCTCAAGATCAACCTTCTGACCCCTTCCAAGCCCGCCTCCGTCGGCTTGTTTCATGAGGAGGCGGTGGTGGGTAGTAGATTCGTGACCGAGGAGGAATTTGTTAGCGATTTTAGATAACCACCCGTATCTGCTGGCCTACCTTCCATAACAAACGTGTCAGGCCCTGGGGACAGAACCCAGGGCCTGAACACTAAGCCCAGTTTGGAGTAAAGGAGGGAAATCCCTTGCCCCAATTCAATTATAGTCCTCCTCCCTTAAGATCTCAGGAGCGATAATGCCTGATTCAGACAGGCAAAAATACCTATTTGGGCCACCCTCTACTTCCATATTCGGCTCGATAGCCCATCGCTCGGAGGTCATGAATTGAGGGAAGAGAAGGGTGAGCACTCTCCCACATTGATGCTCCTGGAAAATCCAGGAGCGATGCGCTATGATCCCGTTTCGTCGTGCATTGCCTCTCTTTTGACCTCTATGATATAATTGTTCCGGCCCTTTTACCAAGAGATGGCTAGGGGTGGACGGTTGAGCGTAGAGCAGGAAACGCACACCGAAGCGAAGATAAGTGGGGCAGACAGCCTGGTCAGGTCGACCAAGCAAGGGGTTTGGAACTACGTCGAGGTGATGAAACCCCGGGAGACCGCTCTTTTGACCTTCGTAGGCATGTGTGCGGCTATCGTAGCTGGTCTGGGCCATCCCTCCTGGGGCCGGTTGTCACTGACCGTGTTGGCTATCCTTATGGGAAGCGCCGGTTGCAACGGCCTGACCAACTACCTCGACCGGGATATGGACGCCCGCATGGAACGGACACGGCGACGGGCTATCCCCTCCCGGCGTATCAACCCCCCGGAGAAGATGCTGCCTCTAGCCATCGGCTTGGTGGGCGGTGGCTTAGTCCTGGCTTTCTATTTGAACCCCTGGGCTTTCCTTTTCGGGCTGGCAGGCACTGTCGTGGCTCTAATCGCTCGCAAGCGGTCTATCACCCATGTTCCTCTGGGCGAGATATCGAGTTGCGCTCCGGTCATGGTGGGATGGCTGGGCGTCAACCCGGAGTTGAACTGGACTCTATTCTTCCTCTGCGCCATCGTCTTCTTCTGGACGCCCATCCACGTCTGGAGCCTAATGACCGCGCACCGTGAAGATTACCGGCAAGCCGGGGTGTGGATCTTTCCCCTGCCCCTAGGGGTAGGAACGACCAGCAAGTTGTTACTACTCCTCTCTTTCTTCTTGTATGGTTCCTCCCTAGGGCCATATTTCACCGGCGCTTTCGGCGGCCTCTACCTCCTAGCGGCGAACGTTCTAGGCCTGGTGATGATTGCTGCTAACGGATATTTCCTCAGAACCAGAGCGAGCCGTGATGCTTGGAAGGTCTACAAACTATCTGCCTACCCCTACCTGGGCCTAATCTTCATCCTGATGTGTCTTGACCTATGGATGAGGTACTAGCCTGAACCTGTCGAATTGGAGAAAGGGCTGGTATCTCGCACCCAAGCGAGCCCGAGCGAGTATGTCCCTGTCTAAAGCAGGTCAAGGCTAAGGAACTCTTGGAGGAGAGGGCCCAGCATCTGGGCTGAAGCCCTATAGTTTGTGTGGGTCATAAACTTTAGAGATGAACAACGATTCGACGGAGAAGGTATCTTATCTCTCCCTCTCTGCAAACGAGATCAGCCCTATAGAGAAACCGTTAGTGCGAGAGACAGCCTGGACCATCTACGTTAACGGCCAGGAACTGGTAACCATACTCTGCACGCCGAACAAGATGAGTTTCCTAGTCCTGGGGTTTCTCGCTTCCGAGGGCATAATTCAAAGTCTGGACGACGTGGGGGTCTTGCGCATCTGCGAAGATGAGGGGAACGTGGTCGAGGTTAGGTTGAGAGGTGAGAGTCTCCCTCTTCCTAGGAAACGGGTGCTCCTCTCTGGTTGCGGAGGAGGGGTAACCTTCGAGGATCTAAAAGCCAGCCACACCAGGCTCACCTCCTCCCTCACTGTCACCCCCGCTCAGATATCCAGGCTGATGCGAGATCTACAGAAGAAGGCGAAGGTGTACCGTACCGCAGGAGGTATTCACGCCTCAGCCCTAAGCGACGGCGAGAGGCTTCTTGTAATCGCTGAAGACGTAGGGCGACACAACACCCTAGATAAGATAAGGGGTGAATGTATCTATCATCATATATCCACCAAGGATCGGATCATCCTGACCACGGGGCGCATCTCCTCGGAGATGGTGAACAAAGCGGTCGGAATGGAAGCACCGGTGGCCGTCTCTCGGACATCTCCTACCGACCTAGCGATCCGGCTGGCCGAATCCTGGGGGATGACCATTATCGGCTATGTCCGAGCCGAAAAGATGAACGTCTACACTTGGCCAGAAAGGGTCAAGCGAGACCGAGAAACGGAGGTACCCAACCCCAGATAGTCGCCTCATCTAACAAGGGGGGGTGAGATCAAATTCTATGATCTGGGGGGTGTACCCTGGCTCGATTCGCAACTGATCTACCACGCCCTGCCCCGACTGGGGCGAGAAGGGCTCCTCCCTTTGGGCCCTGACTCGCCTTACGTGTGCATGATTGGTAACCATCAAGACCTGGCGCAAGAAGTAGATGCGGCCTATTGTCAGCTGATCCCATCCCCCCTTTTCCGCCGCAACGTAGGAGGGGGGCGTCTACCTAGATAGTGACCAACTTTTCTATCAACTGGTAATCCAGAGCGATAGCCCCCAGGCCCGTCATGCAAGGAAGCGTCCTACGTAAATTCTTAGAGTCCGTAGCCGAGACATACCAATGGACTGACCTCTGTGCTTTTGATCTATCTCTGGCTGAGAAGCTTCGGCATTACTCATCAAGTCTTCCTTCGTACAGATTGGGGAGTAGAGTTCGGAGGGAAGAGCCTGGCCAAACTATCTCGCCTTCAGACCTACACCTTCGACCCCTGAAGGTGCAACTCCTCCGTAGCCGGAAAAGAAACTGGCCTGTCCTGGCATCTTCAGGCCAGGGAAGGACACCGCCTATGTGGAGAGAACCCATCGCACCAATGACGAGGAGTGCTATGGTCCCATTCTCAAATCGATCCCTAGACTCGAGGAGCATTTCACTCCAGTCCTCAAGCAGCTCTACACTTTCAACTGTCTGCGCCCTCACTTCGGTAAGCCTATGTACGGCGAGATCCCCCATCAGAGAGTCCAAGAACTCTACTCTGGGCTGACCGCACAGTTCTACCTCTTCCTGCCACTTGTGCTAGACTATATCCCGGCTCAGGAGTCCTTCACATGTGGTTGCGATGTGTTGGCGCACCTATAGGGGATGCGTGCGACTTTTGGGAGGTTGACAAGGGAGGGGAAAAGAGATAGGCTCAC
>CAYLIE010000026.1:0-34698 GCA_964383935.1 uncultured Anaerolineales bacterium
TGTGGTATACTTACCTCGAGGGTCTCTTCGACTCTCAGCATGTGGGCTCACCTCCACTTCTAGTGGTGCTTTGTGCAAGGTGAGCCTACTGCTTTTTTCCCTACCCGTCAAGAACCAAAATTGGCACGCATCCCAGATCAACCCCACGGGCACGCGGCTGGCCGCCCATCGAAAAGGTAACGTTGGCGGAGTTACCCCACGAAGAGATCGAGCGGCTCTACCCATCCGAAAGACTCCCTGACTGCACGCCCTATACCACTTCCCCTGCAAGGTGGAACTAAGGCGTTGTCTGGAGCGAAGAGGACGCAGAATGGACACAAGATCTTGTGTCCATTCTGGCAACTACTAGATATGGTACTTAGATGCCGAGGCCCAGAATCGAACTGGGGACACCATGATTTTCAGTCATGTGCTCTACCAACTGAGCTACCTCGGCAAATTACCCCCAACTCCTTTTAAGATTTTATAGCACCTTTTTACCCTTGTCAAGATCAACACCCTCTCCTTGATATGGGATCTAGTCGATGGTAGAATCATCCAGGGGTGATATCTATGGGCATCACTATCATCGGATTGGGTCCCGGCGACCCCTCTCTCATGACTTGTGAGGCGCGAGAACTGTTGGAGAAGGCCAAGGAGGTATACCTTCGCACCAAGCGCCATCCCGCGGTAGATTCTTTGCCCGGCCATCTTCAACTCCACTCTTTCGACCATCTCTATGAAAAAGCCGAGACCTTCGAGAAGATCTACGAGCGGATCGCCCAAGAGATCTTGAGGCTAGGAGAACGTCCAGAGGAAGTCCTCTACGCTGTCCCCGGTCATCCCCTGGTGGGAGAGGCATCGGTGCATCGCATATTGGTCTTAGCCCAGGAGAAAGGGGTACCGGTGAGGATCGTGGCGGGGATGAGTTTCCTGGAGTCGGTCTTCTCCCTGTTGAGGGTCGATCCTCTCGCCGGCCTCCAGATCGGCGATGCGACGACCTTAGCCTTCCGTAGTCATCCCGACCTTAACTCCGATGCCCCAGCCCTTATCGGACAACTCTACAGCCGGACAGTGGCTGCCGATTTAAAACTCACCTTGATGAACCTCTACCCCGACGATCATCCAGTGACCCTGATTCAGGAGGCCAGGGGCCGGGGGCCAGGGGGGCAAGCCGCCGAGGTGAAGACACGCACCATCCCCCTCTACGAACTGGACCACGAAAAAGAGATCGATCACCTCACCTCTCTTTTCATCCCTCCCCTTTCCGCTCCAACTTCCTTCTCCTTCTTGCAAGATATAGTGGCCCGGCTGCGGGCTCCCGATGGGTGTCCCTGGGATAGGGAACAGACCCATCAAAGCCTACGACCCTTCCTCCTGGAAGAGACCTACGAGGCGTTAGAGGCCTTGGATCTGGAAGATACGGAGCGACTTCGTGAGGAGTTGGGGGACCTTCTCTTGGAAGTCCTGCTACAGGTTCAGATAGCAGCCGAGGGCGGGGAGTTCAAGATGCCCAATGTGCTAGGAGGCATCATCGCCAAACTGATACGTAGACATCCCCATGTCTTCGGCGAGGAGGAAGCCACTACCCCTGGTGAAGTGATCTCCCACTGGCAGGAGATCAAGAGAGAAGAAGGACAATTAGCCGAGGGCCCCTTCGCCGACCTGCCCCTTACCATGCCTGCCTTGGCCCGAGCCCAAAGGATACAGCAGGTGGCGCCGGCTAGGGGCTTGACGGTCGAGATTGACGAGGCGGAACTTCTGGCCAGGGTGAAAAAAGGGCTCGAAGAGTTGTCTCAATTGACGACAACAGAGGCCGAAGAGCCTGTGTCGAGTGAAATCGAGGTAGCCTGGGGCGAGTTGCTGTTTAACCTAGTAGCCTTGGCCAACCTGAAAGGGGTGGATGCCGAGAGCGCCTTGCGAAAGGCGGTGCGGGAACTGGAGAAAAAGATCCAGGAAACGTAGCGTCGGGCTTTAGCCCGACGAAAGGCATGTCACCCTCAAGGGCAACGCTACAACCTCATCGCGTGACCCGTGACCCCCCTTGACATTCTAGAACGCCTGTGCTGTAATCTCTTTTGGGATTTGGTCATTTATCATTGGGCCGAGGTGGTTGTTTCCCATTTTTTAATTTAACTACCTCCCGTGCGCATAGAGGGAAGTGAAACAAAGCAAAACCCCCTCCGATAACGGTAGGGGGCTTGCCCTCGCAAGAGGGCCTGTCCCGACTGCCCTACTTGCCTGATCGGAGGAGATCGACAAACAACTCTGCTAACTCCGGATCGAATTGAGTGCCAGCACAATTCTGTATCTCTTGCAGCGCCTCCTCCTCAGAAAGTGCCTTGCGATATGGCCGATCGGTTAGCATTGCAGAGTAGGCATCGGCTATAGCCAACATTCTGGCTAGTTTAGGGATCTGTTCGCCCTCCATCTCATCTGGGTAGCCCTTTCCGTCCCATCGCTCATGGTGATGGAGCACTGCGTCCAGGATCACCTCCATCTGAGGTAGCTGCTGTAGGATCAGGTATCCTAAGTGAGGATGTTCCCGAATCATTCTCCATTCCTCTGGTGTGAGCGCTCCGGGCTTTCGGAGAACATTGGTGGGGATGCCTATCTTTCCTATGTCGTGAAGCTTGCCTGCGATCTCGAGCGCTCTCATCTCTTCTTCGGATAACCCTACCTTTTGTGCCAAAGCGAGAGCACGCTCAGTCACCTCTTGGGAGTGCTTGAAGGTGTAGCGATCCTTGGTGTCCACCGCGATCAACAATCCCAGGAGCACGTCGAAGGGAGCAGTCAACTCCTCAGGCACCCCCTCGGGGCCAACCATCAGCGAGGCGAATTGCCCTCCTCCGGCCACTTTGACCCTGTACATGGCCGCGTCAGCAAGGGAGAAGAGCCGGTCCGCCTCATCACTATCCGAGGGATAGGAAGCGGCACCTATGCTTACCCTGATAGGCACTTTGGTTCCATCTAGTGCCGCGAAGGATTCCCTCTTCAAAGCAGCCAGGATTCTCCCCGCAACCATGGTAGCGCCTTGGGCGCCAGCCTCAGGAAGAATGACGGCAAACTCATCCCCCCCATACCTTCCCACCACGTCAACCTCCCGGCATGAGGTTAGGACGGCCTCGGCCACCGTGCGAATAACCTTATCCCCTGCTGGATGGCCGTAGGTATCGTTGAATAACTTGAGCTTATCTATATCCATCACCAGGACAGAGAGTTCGTGCCCGAAGCGCCGCGCACGAGCCACCTCAATCCCTAGGCGTTCCTGGATGTGACGTCTATTCCAGACCCCGGTCAAGGGGTCGGTGGCTGCCAAGCGCTTCGTCTCCTCGTAGAGACGCGCATTCTCGATGGCGATGGCGATCTGACCGGATAGGGTCTCCATACCCATGACATCTGTTTCGTCAAAGGCGTTGAGGTGTACGCTCTGGATATCGAGAGCACCGATGACATCTCCTCCCAATTTGATGGGAACACACAGCTCTGACTTTGTTAATGGCTCCTCCAGGAAGCCCTTGATGTAGTATGGATCCTGGCTCACATCATTGGCCAGCCATGATCTCCCCGTCCTGATAACCAAACCAATTATCCCCTTATCCAAAGACTGGCGATACCCCCCGGGCGCTATGTGCTCGAAGCCTCCGGTGACGGCCTCCATTATCGCTTCGTGGCGCTCTTTGTCTACCAAGAATAGGGACACATTGTAGTAGTTGAAGCCGCTGCAAATAGAACGAGCGACCTCCTCTAGCATCTCATGCAAGTCAAGAATCGAAATCGCCTTTCTGCCCACCTCATTGATGACCGCCAACTGAGTGGCTTTTCTCCTCTCTCCTTCGAAGAGGCGGGCGTTCTCGATAACCACAGCCAACTGATCGGCCAGGGTCTCCAGCGTAGCCAAGTCGCTTTCATCGAAGGCATCTAACTCTTCGCTTTGTACATCCAGCACCCCTATGATCTTCTCGCCGAGGCGGATGGGGACCGCCAGTTCCGAACGGGTACCCGCGGTGACAGGGTGGAAGTAGTAGCGAGGCTCCTTATTGACATCGTTGGCCATGAGTGGCTGTCCACTCTGGGCCACCCATCCGATGACGCCCTCTTCGCCTATTCTTAGGCGAAACCCCTCTTCCTTCAAGAGACGGTCGGCTTCCCCGGTGCTTGCTTTGAACACCGCATATCCGGTGTCAGCATCGACCTCGAAGACGTGGACTATATAGTATCCGAAGTTTTGAGCGATGAGATCGACCACTCGGGAGAGCAGAGTGTCCACATCGAGGATGGCAGCGATGGTACGGCCTACCTCGGCGATGGTCTTTCTTTGAAGGCTGCGACGACGCTCCTCCTCATATAGCCGCGCGTTCTCGATGGCGATGGCTGCCCGGCTGGCGAAAATGGTTAGCAATTTGGAATCGTCCTCTGCAAAGCCATCGGGCTTATTAGCGGCATAGACCAGGCCTATGATACTCCCCTCGATAGTCATGGGGACGATGAGGAGGTTGAAGAGGTCAAAGCCTTCCACCCACTGGGAGAAGAACTCCGGTATCTGGGCGATATCATTAGCCAGGAGAGGCCCCTGGAGGCGGAAATTCCAGGCATCTCGGGCGCCTGGGGCATCCACCTTATAGTGGAAGGAGCGAATTAGTTCGTCGGCTGCTCCATAGCCAGGGGGGTGAGCCTGCATTTCCCTCGTTCGGTGGTCGTAGGTGCCTATCACGCATATGTCACAGCCGATCAGTTGGGCCATGCGCTTGGTCAACTCGCCGAAAGTCTCTCTCACACCGGTCATGGCACTGAAGGCTTGGGAGATCTCATGTAGTCCTGAGAGCTCGCCAATCCTCCGTTGAGCCTCCTCATAGAGTCGGGCGTTCTCGATGGCGATGGCTACCTGGTTGGCAATGGCTGACAATAGTTCCATCTCCTCATCCGGCATACTCTCCTTCTGAGAGAGTAGTACCATGGTTCCTACCAACTTCCCCTTCGCCCAAAGAGGTAGGTCCACAATCCACTTGACCCCCATGATCCTCTGAGCACCTTTGATCAACCTTCTGCTTGTCCCAGGTCCCAAGAGGTCAGAGCCATCATCGGTCACATAGGGCTTCCCGGCCAACAGGGCCTCACGCAGTGCTGGCTTGAGCGCGGCAAGGGAGAAGGAGAGTTTCTCGAATCTTATTTTGAGTAGCCGCTCCGCTCTTCTCAGCGGCTGTTCATGCACACGGGTCAACATGACCCGAAAGGTTTGATCGCCCTCATTGAAGAGGGTGAAGATGGGTGGATACTCTTCACCTATTAACTTAGTTACCCTCTCTTGTACGGCCTGCAAAACCTCTTGCAGATCGAGTGTACCGGTCACAGTCATCGCTATAGCGTTGAGGGTCGCCAACTCCTCGCTGCGCTGGCGAATCTCCTCCTCCGCCCGCTTCCGCACGGTGATGTCCAAAATCTGAGCCACCGTCTTTACTTTCCCCGCTGAATCGTTGATCACGGTAGAACTGAGTTCCACATGCCTCTTCTCACCGTCTTTCCGCACAATGTTGAACTCATACCGAGAAGGAACTTCCTCTCCCCTTTGTCTCCGGATATAACGGTCTGCAACTAACTGCTTGCTCTCATCGTCGAGAAATCTTCGAAAATCCTGGCCAACGATCTCCTCACGAGAATACCCCAAAATTCGGCACAGTTCGTCGTTCACGTAGATGAACCGATAGGCATCATCCACAATAAGAATCCCAGCGCGAGAGTATTCCACGACGGAACGGTACCGCTCCTCCGACTCTCGCAGCGCCTCCTCCGCTCGCTTCCGCTCGGTGATGTCTGTGACAATCATTCCGAGGCCATCGCCTACTTTGAAAGCCCGCACGGCTAAGTGCACATCTCCAAATTCGGGATGAGGAACAACATCGTCAACGAACAACGGCTTTCCGGTCTTCATAACTTCCAGATACTTGCCGTATCGGCCTGTTTTCTTAATATCAGGATATAATTCTGTAACGTCTTTTCCTATTACCTCCTCTTTCTTGGTCCCGGCTGGCAACATCCCCAGTCCAACTTTGTTGACCTCAACGAGATTTAATTCTGAATCGAAAAGGGCAAAAGCATCAGGCGCTAAGTCCGTGAAAACGCTTAATCTCTCTTCACTCCGCCACAACGCTTCCTCCGCCCGCCTGCGCTCGGTTATATCACGCACCAGGCCCAACATGAGTTGGCGTTCACCTGACTCGAAAACCCCGAGGCGGACCTCAACTGGAAAGGTTGTCCCATCTTTGCGTTTCTGGGCTCCTTCCAATGTGATGGGCTCGCCCGGTACCATCTGCTTCCACTTTTCTAAATGCTCTCCGGAAACAAATTCCTGCTCGATATCCTGTATAGACAAGCCTAACAGTTCCTCTCGTGTATACCCCAAGCTTTCACATGCATGCCGGTTTACATCTAGGATTCTGCCATCAAAGTCATGTAGGAAGAAGGCATCTGTTGAATGCTCTACCAGGAGACGGAACCGCTCCTCACTCCCCCGCAGCGCCTCCTCCGCCTGCTTGCCCTCGGTGATGTCTCGGAATATCCCGAGCATCATTTTCTTGCCCTCAAGTTCAAAGGTGCTGGCTTTGATCGCCACGTCTTTGATTTTTCCTTCTTTAGTAATGACCTGTGCTTCCAGAACCTGCCCTTCCTTTTCTTTGAGGTGCTGTTTGAAAGTCCTGCTAAATTCTCCTTGGGTTTCTTCCGGAGGGTGGAGAATCCGCTGGTGTTTGCCAACAAGTTCTGATTTCTCTCTACCAACCAATTCCGATGCCACACGGTTACAGTCAACTATTATACCGGTTTCAGCATCAGCGATGAAGATGGCATCCATTGCCTCCTCAAATTGCTTCTTGTATCTTTCTTCTGATTTTCTTAAAGCCTCCTCCGCCCGCTTGCGCTCGGTGATGTCGATAGCAACGCCGATGACGCCGCTGACTTCGCCGTTCTGATCTCGGAGTGGAGAATACCAAGACTCGAACCACAACCCAGCCACTTCCACGATTGAGGTGAACTCTTCGCCGGCGAGTGCACGGCGATTGTATTCCAGAATCTGTGGCACGTCGCGGTACACGTCAAAGACAGACCTCCCTACGACCTCGCCCGGCTTGAGTCCCAGAGCATTTAGGCCTTTACCGTCCGAAAACGTGAACACGCCATCACGATCCAACGCCCACAGAACGATGGGCGCACCGGTAACGACGGTGCGGAGACGCTCCTCGCTCCCGCGCCGCGCCTCTTCCGCGCGCTTGCGTTCAGTGATGTCTCGAGCAATTATCTGTACTCCTGAAACCTTCTCCTCACGTCTTATGGGGCGTGTGTTTAATTCTACCGTCAGGTGGCTTTTATCTTTACGAACAATGTCCCATTCTGAGGGTGGTCGTTCCTCGCCAGCCATGACTAACTCAAACTCTTCTAATACCTTGGGTAGGATTTGCGGCATAACGATGCCAATCTCGGCAAAGTTCTTCCCAATCAGTTCTTTAGCATCATATCCCGACAACTGCTCCGCCGCCGGATTAATAGACTCTACGTTGCCGAGTCTATCCACGGCGACGATGGCATCGGGCGCTTGCTGAACTAGTTCGGAGTATCTACGCTCGCTCTCGCGTAGCGCCTCCTCCATCCGCTTCCGCTCGGTGATCTCCTCCGTATGAACCATGACCAGATCGGGTGGCACAAAAACATAGCTGACGGCGAGATGCTTGTTTTCTCCCGTAGTTGAAAACCGATATTCCATCTCCCGCTTGATGGATCTCTTTTCAGCAAAACATTGCGATAGTTCCTCCAGTATGTCAGGCCTATCTCGGTACATTTCGCTGGCTGTTCTCCCCACAAAGCCAGCAACATTACCACGCGTTATCTCCTCGGCGGCATCGTTGTAGTCTGCCAACACAAACTCTTCCCCGACTCTCTGCCAGGTGTAAGTGGGGACAGGGATACCCTTGTATTGCGCCCTCAACTTCTCTTCGCTCGCCCGCAGCGCCTCCTCCGCCTGCTTCCGCTCAGTCGGGTTGAGCAATCTCATCTTACCCCTCCTTTTTCTAAGCGTGGACGAGAATCGAGACCCTTCCCCTCCGGTACTACCCTCTTGTAGGAGAACTCTGTGCTCCTCTCCAGGTATCCGTCTAGCATCTGCTGGCTGTACCTGCGGTGGCCGCCCGGTGTGCGATAGGGTTTAAGATACCCCAAATACTCGACCTTCCTCAACGTGTAGAGACTAATACCAAGGTAGGCGGCTGCTTGTTTGGCGGTGAGAAGACGGATTTCGACTTGACGAGCCAACTCTACGCCTCCCTCTTTTTAGTATGACGAAGAATATCCCTAAAGTGCTATAGAACCGGAGAGAACTGCTAGAACTCTCTAGAAACAGAGTACACCCCAATATGACAGCTGACAATAGGAAACTGGTACTAAACATATGCTTTTGACAGTAGGAAAATGGTACTAGACTTACGGGTTCAGTACATTACACGAGCAACGGGCGGGGCCTATCCCCGCCCGTTCTTGATATTATGGAACATTTGTGCTATAATGTTGCCATTGGGATTTGGTCATTTGTCATTCGGCCGGGGTAGTTGTTTCCCACCTTTTAATCCAACTACCTCCCATGCGCATAGAGGGGATATATGCTATTGGCCTGCCACCCACTTGTCCTGGCGCGCCTGCCCCAAGGCGCACCAGGCCGGGGTAACAGGCCAGTGCGCGACGCCGAAGGGTTTATCCTGAGCGGCGCCGAAAGGCCTTTTCACCTTTCAAGCCGGCCCCCAAAGAGAAAGGCCGGTCCTTGAAACCGGCCTCTAAGTCGGGGCGAGAGGATTTGAACCTCCGACCTCACGGACCCGAACCGTGCGCGCTAACCGGTCTGCGCTACGCCCCGTACCTTTACAATATCTTAAAGATTGGCTATAATTTCTAAAGAGCCCCTATAGCTCAGTCCGGATAGAGCAGTGGTTTCCTAAACCATGTGTCGCAGGTTCGAATCCTGCTAGGGGCACTAGTTGCACGGGAACCCGTCCCCTGGCCCAAGGAGTCCCAGGCCGGGGTACCAGGACGGCCTGGCACGCCCTGTCCCCAGTCCCACTTCCGCCAGGACTGCGCTAAACCCGACAGGATCCCGTAGGAAGGGATAACGGGCCAGGGCCTGACGAGAACCTTCCGTTCAGTTAGGCTTCTTCTTTTTTCTCCTCTTCGCTCTTCTTCTCTTCGTCCAGCCCCTGCGAGGACTGGCGGAACTCCCTAATGGCCTTGCCCAAGGCCCCGCCCACCTCAGGGAGCCTCCCCACACCGAAGATGATGATGATGATCACCAAGAGGACTAAGAGTTCGGGCATACCTATCTGCGGTAGCATCTTCTCCTCCTCTGGTTCCAAGGGCCTGTCCCCAGTCCCACTTCCGCCAGCACTGGGCCAAACCCCACAGGGTCTTCCTTATCCTTACAGGATCCCTGTGGGACAGGATCCCATAGGAAGGAATGACAGACCAAGGTATTTGTCGAGCCATGCAAAGTATAGCACAGATCGGTCGCTTACACAAGCAAATGGGGGGTCTCGGTTCTGTTCACCACTTAGCACCTGGCTCACCTTGCGTAAGGTGCGCTCCCTAGGTTGCCCTCCCCTGGCCTGTCATCCCTCGACCCTGTCGGGTGTGGGACAGGGCGCACCAGGACAGGCTGGCAAGTACCGGGGCAGTCCAGGGGGGCAGGCGACTTGGGCCAGAGGTCAGGCTCCCGACTCCAACTCATCCTCCTCTTCTCGAACCCCTCCCAAGAACCAGGAACCCGGTTCGGCGTGGGCATAGGGTGATGCTCAGCCTAACCCGGGTCCTCCCAAGGCAAGAGATGTTTGAGAGCCTCCTGGCCCAGGCGGGGGAGGTATCGTTGGCATTTGGACGATCTTAGGCCGGAAAGAGATCAAAGCGTGGAGAGGTGGGGAGAGGCTGTGTGCCCGCCTCCAAGTATAAAGCAAGCAGCAAGCGGAGCACCTAACAGATTATGACGGCATGAGGCAAAAGGGACCAAATCGCCAAGCTTGACTTGACAAATTGGTTCTCTTGGCGTATTCTGAGCTTAATCAGGTGGATTTCAGGCTTGTGTCGTCTATCTGCAGAATGTAGGAATTTTATGGCTCAAGAATCGGATGAGAAGATCCGACTCCTCATCGTAGACGATGTCCCAAAGACGCGGGAGAAGTTGAGGAAAGCCCTCCACTCCGAGCCCGATATCGAGGTGGTGGGTGCGGCGGCCAGCGGGGAAGCGAGCATCGAGATGGCCAATGAACTCACCCCAGACATCATCCTCATGGATATCGATATACCCGATCTAGATTGGATCGCCGCCGCAGAAGCGCTCATCCAAGCGAGCCCGGGCAGCCTATTAGTAATGATGTCAGCACAGGGGGAAGCCGATCACCTCCGTCGCCCCATGCTAACTGAGGCCCACGAGTTCCTGACCAAGCCCTTCACCGCTGATGAACTGGTAACCACCATCCGCCGAGCCCACAAATCGAGGCCCAGAGTGCAAGCACCTCCCCTGGTTAAGCGCGCTCCTCCTTTGGAGACGATCTCCCCCCGGCGGCTACGCGAGAAGAGAGGACAGATCATCGCTCTACATAGCCCAAAGGGAGGCGTCGGCTGCAGCACCATCGCTATCAACCTGGCAATCGCCATGGCGAAGGAAGAGGATACTAAAGTAGCGGTGGTAGATTGTGACCTGCAGTTCGGGGATGTAGGGATTCTCCTGAACCTCCAACCCCTTAGTAGCATCATTGACCTGGTCCCTGAGATTAAGGAACTGAGCGACCTCCTTCTCGGGGAGGTGATGCAGCCCCACTCCTCAGGCGTTAAGGCCCTTCTGGCTCCCCCGCGGCCAGAGATGGCAGATCTAATAGAGCCAGAACATCTCCGCAGGATCTTCCTGCGATTGCAAGATCTCTACGACTACATCATCGTGGACACCCAGTCATTGCTCTACGATCTGACATCGGCGGTTCTGGAAGTCAGCGACCGAATCCTTTTGGTGATCACCCCCGACATGCCGACTATCAAGTACGCTAAACTCTTCCTCGAAAGCCTGGAGGCCCTAGAATACCCGATGGAAAGGGTGGCTTTGGTGCTCAATAAGGTAGATCGCCGTGATACTATCCAGGAGGAGGAGATTGCGGCCACCATGAAGCACCCCATCTTTGCCCGGATTACAAACGATTGGGGTAGTACGCTGGCGGCTGCCAATGAGGGGACACCCCTGATCATCGGACAAAGGGATAAGCCTATCTCGCAAGATATCTTGGCTCTGGCCCGCCAATTGAGGCTGGGAATTTATCCTCGCCGAGTCACCGAGTTCCTCGAGGCAGAGGCGGCCAGACGAGCCGCTATACCAGCGAAGGGATCTCCTCTCTTCTTCCCGCTGGTGGCAGGTCTGACCGTCCTTCTCCTACTCGGTCTTCTGGCCATAGCCTATCTCCTCCCTTTCGCGGGAAGGTGAAGGACGAAAAGACGGCTCATCACCCTCATCATAGCATCGTTGGGATAGCGCCTTGTGACAGGTGACACTATGAAAGATTAAGGCCGACCGTCTTGCCTGGCTGGGGCTGGGAGATGGTCGGCTTTGTGTTTAGGGGTGACTAGTAGGAACCCCAAGCAGCCCTTCTGGGCCAAGAGGCTTAGGGAGTGGTGTCTGCCTTGGCGCGCCCTGTCCCCTGGCCCACTTCCGCCAGGACTGGGCCGAACCCCACAGGATCTAGGGATGACAGGCCAGGGGGGAAGGAGGTGTCCTAGAGGAGGAAACCCTATGACCAAGAGACAGCGACGCATTGTAGCGATTCTCCTTCTTCTTAACGCTTTCATCGTCGTCATCGTCGTCATGCTTCTCTGGCAGGTCTATTTAGCCCCTCCGGAGGTGGCTGTAGCCACCCCTACGCCGACTAGGAGGCTCACCCTTACCTCTCTTCCCACCAATACACCCATCCTGCTTCTTACCCCCAGCCCAACTAACACCCGGGTACTCCCTCCGGACACACCCACGCCGACCTCCACCCCTACCTTCACCCCTACCTTTGCTCCGGTGCCTCCCACTCCCACCTCTCCTCTTTCTACAGCCACGCCGGTGCCTTCCACGCCCACAAATACACCGGTCTTCACCCCTACCCCCCAGCCACCCCCTTCGGGCCGCATCGCTTTCACGGTTTATGAAGGCGGCGGTTACGAAACCTATGTAGCCAATATAGATGGCTCGGGGCTTCAAAAGATTTGGAGTCGTATGCATCAGCCGGATTTCGACCCTTCAGGAGAATGGCTAGCAGTCAACGGCGAGTTGCCTTACTACCTAGATCTTCAAATCATCGAAATGAACCCTGATAACACGGCTGGACGGCACCGAAAGGTGAGCGTCCATTATGAGGACTCCTGGCCCAGTTGGTCCCCCGACGGCTTTCGCATCGTCTACGTCTTCAACACCGGAAAGAGGTTAGTGAAGATCCTCCCCGATCTAAACCCCCCTCCCAAGGAAGGGGAACCGATAAAAGGCCCTAATGGGACGAACCTACACGGCGCAGGGTACACCGTCTGGGTCGGTAACCGTATCGCCTTCTCTGGGTGCGATTTTTGGGCCTCAGGGGTTGCTTGTGGCGTCTATACCATCGGTGAGGGGGGCGGCCCAGCAGTCCAGATCACCACCCACAGCCAGGACCGGGCTACCGATGGCTTTGGGAATCAGGTGCTTTACATGTCTCCCGCCGATGGCGATTGGGAGATATGGAAGGTGAGTTCCACCGGCGGAGGACGACAGCGACTCACTAACAACTCGGCTCAAGATGGATTGGCTGCCTGGTCGCCCGACGGTCAACATATCGCCTTTCTCACCAACCGCACCGGCTCCTGGGAGATCTGGGCTATGAACGGTGATGGGAGCGACCCACGGAGGCTCTTCTCCCTTCCAGGGGAGCCAGGAGAGTGGACCGAGGAGCGGATCTCTTGGGGACGTTGATGGCCAAGATGAGCCCCTCTCCCTTCTCATCGCCATCCCGTTCACCTGGTTGGGCTCCGGATAGATAGCGATGAGTAAGAAGAGCAAGAATCACGGAGCCCTGCTCACCGTGGTGGCCGGGGCGATCATCGTATCCAGCGCCATCATTTTAGTGGCCCTTAGACAGAACCGCCCCATAGAGAGTCTCGTTCTCCAACCGCCATCTCCCACTCCTACCGAACCTTCATCGCCCTCGCCTACGGACACCGCCGCCACTACGCCTTCCCCTGAGGTTGCCGTCATCCCTCCCACCCCCACCTCTGCTCTTCTCCTGTAGGTTGCAGTCCAGATATAAGATATCAAAGCGTACACCCCTTATAGGATGAGAGGGGTTTTCTTCCTCGCACCTTCTCGTACTGTTTCGCAACTGCCTACCCTCCACATACTATTGCGTAACCGGCTGAGAAGTCATCAATACACCCAGCGTGAGTGGCGGAGAAGAAGCATCTGCTTCTGCCTTTGACCATTTGCCCTCCGGTTAGTATAATTCTCCCCGAAGAAGGCCAGAGAAGAGTGTGGTGAAGACTATAGTAGTGCTGCCCACCTACAACGAGGCGGAGAACCTGCCCCAGATGGTGAAGGAGATATTCTCTCTGGGCATCGAGGGGCTAGAAATCATCGTCGTGGACGACAATTCGCCAGATGGGACAGGGCAGATTGCGGAGGAACTGGCCTCCCGCCACCCGGAAAGGCTGCAGGTCATCCGTCGACAGGGGAAACTGGGACTGGGTTCTGCCTGCCTCCGCGGCTTTGAAGAGGCTTTAGCGCGGGGCGCCGACTATGTAGTGGAGATGGACGTCGACTTCTCCCACACTCCTTCCTATCTTCCTCTCTTTTTGGAGAAGATGAAGAGTTGCGATCTGGTGATCGGCTCCCGATATGTGGAGGGGGGAAGGGTGGACGAGCGATGGAGTGTCTGGCGGCTCCTCCTCAGTCGAGGAGGCAACCTCTATGCTCGCTTGGTGACCGGCTTGTCGGTGCAAGATACCACCTCCGGCTTCAGATGTTACCGGCGAGAGGTGCTTGAAGATCTGCCCCCCATCGGCTCCGAGGGCTACGCCTTCCAGATCGAGATGGCCTACCTCTGCCAGAAAAGGGGGTACCGCCTCTGCGAACTACCCATCTACTTCGAAGATCGAACCCTGGGCCACTCTAAGATGAGCCTAGCCATCATCCTGGAGGCCTTCTGGCGGGTCTGGCAGATGAGATGGCGACACAGATAGTAGGAGTCCGCTTCCCTTGAGAAGAGGATGGATCTACGAGTTGCTGATAGTCTTGGGGCTCCTTATCTTGCCCCTTCTTTTCTTCTGGCCGGTCATCTTCGGCGGGAAGACGCTTATCCCCTTCGATAACTTATATGCCTTTGAGCCTTGGGAATCCTACGCTACCCAACAGGGCGTCGGCGTCCCTCACAATTTGCTCCTAAGCGACCTCCTCTTAGAGAATTACGCCTGGAAAGAGTTCATCTTGGAGGCCCTCCGTTCGAGGCAGGTCCCTTTTTGGAATCCCTACCTCTTCGCCGGGGTCCCCTTCCTGGCCGCGGGCCAACATTCGGCGCTCTACCCCCTAAGCATCATCTACTACATCTTCCCCTTGGCTCAGGCTTATGGGTATTTCACCGTTCTTCACCTCTTCCTGGCTGGGCTCTTCCTCTATATCTATGGGCGAGTCTTGGGCCTGAATCGATGGGCTGGCCTCTTAGCGGGGGTAACCTACGCCTTCAGCCTCTTCATGGTGGTGAGCGTAGTCTGGCCCCAAGCCATCGCTACCGTCACCTGGTTGCCGCTGATCTTGGCCTTGGTGGAACTGGCCTTCCGGGCTCAAGAGAGCGAACCGCCCAAACCTCCGCTCCCCTACCTGCTAGGGGGAGCGTTAGTCCTGGGAGTGAACTTCCTGGCAGGCCACGCCGAGTTCTCCTACCTGGTGCTCTTGACCACCGGCTTCTACACTCTCTGCCGCCTGGTGAGCCTCTGGTGGAGAGCTCGAGACCTGAGGCGCACCCTCTATCTGGGCTTAGGAGTTTTGGCCATGGCCATCCTGGGCCTGGGTTTAGGAGGGATACAACTCCTCCCTCTCTACGAACTGGTCACTCGCAGTTTTCGCCAGGATTCGGCTGGCTATCAAGAGATCATCGACTGGGCCTACCCCAAACGCCAGATCATCACCTTCTTGGCCCCCAACTTTTTCGGCAACCCCGCCCATCACGGTTACTTCGATCTCCTAAGCCGCAAGATCGTCCCCGTTACCCAAAACTTCGCGGGGGAGCCCATCGACACCATCTTCTGGGGGATCAAGAACTATGTGGAGGCTGGAAGTTACGTGGGGATACTCCCTCTCCTTCTGGCGGTGGTCGCCCTCTTCGGACGACGGAGTCGCCATTTCTGGATTTTCGCTTCCCTCGCTCTCCTCTCTCTCCTTTTCGCCTTCGGCACCCCTCTCTATGCTCTTCTCTTCTATATCTTGCCCGGTTATAGACAACTCCACACCCCCTTCCGCTGGATCTTCCCCTACACCCTTAGCCTAGCCCTCTTAGCCGGCCTGGGAGCCGACCGCCTAGTTAAGGGAGGTGGTAAAAGCTCTCGCCTCATCGGCTGGCTGGCCCTATCGCTGGGCTGCATAGGGCTGCTCCTGACAGCCCTCATATTCCTCCGGCCAGGCCCTTTCATCCCCCTGGCTGACCGTCTCCTTACGGCTTCCCAGAAGGCTCAGGAGGCTTTCACCAACGGATCTGTCCTCCTTTCCTACCAGTGGCCAAATCTGGTGCATCTGGCTCTCTTCTCGGCGGGGGGCGGGTTAACGATCATCCTAGCCTACCTCATGCTCAGTCGAAGGATCTGGCAACCTCTAGCTGTCTTCGTTTTGCTTTGCGACCTCTTCATCATAGGTAGAGGGTTCAACCCGGCTGGCGATCCTCAACTCATCAACTTTACCCCTCCGTCAGTCTCCTTTCTACAAAGCGACCCCGACCTCTTCCGCTTCACCACCTTCAACGCCTCGGGGGAGAAGACCTTCAACGCTAACGCGGGGATGTTCTATCGCCTCTCCGATATCCGAGGATACGACTCTATTATCCTTCAGCAACATGCCCAGTTCATGGGCCTCATCGAGGAACAAGGGGAACTCCTCTATAACCGGATCGCTCCCCTCTATGGATACAAATCTCTCGACTCCCCTCTCTTGGACCTCCTGAACGTCAAATATGTAGTCACCACTCAACATATACCCAACCCTGGCTATACCTTGGTCTACGATGACGAGGTGCGCATCTACCGAAACGATGATTGTCTGCCCCGGGCCTTCGTGGTGCCAAAAGCCAAAGTAATCGAGGATGAGGAAGCACGGCAACAAGCACTTCGGGGTTTCGACCCCCGGGAGTACGTGATACTAGAGGAGGAACCACCCCCTCCAGAGGGGGGTCAAAGCCAAGAGTCCGAGATAGGCTCCCTCCAAGTCACCATCACGGAATACACGATTAACCAGGTAATGATAGATGTAGATATGGCCCAGCCGGGATGGCTACTTTTAACCGATTCCTATTTTCCTGGCTGGAAAGCGTATGAGAGGGTGGGGGAAGGTGAAGAGGAGTTGCAGATCTACCAAGCCGATGGCAACTTTCGAGCCGTATACCTTGAATCGGGGGAGCACACCGTCCGCTTCAAATACAGCCCCCTCTCTTTCAAACTAGGGCTCTATGTCACTTTCCTGGCTGGGGTGATAACCCTCGTCGGTTTCGGCTACTCCCTTTGGGGACGCCTCTACCGGGAAGAACCAAAAACCACCATCCAACGGGTGCTGAAGAACGCCTTGACCCCCATGGGCACCTCCTTTCTCAACAAGGGGATTGATATCGCCTTCGCCATGGTCATGCTCCGCATCCTGGGCCCAGAGGGACAGGGTAAATATTGGTTCGCCATCATCACGGTGGGCTACTTCGAGATCGTCACCAACTTCGGCCTGGACACCCTCCTCACCAGGGAGGTAGCCAAGGACCCCTCTCAAGGGAACCGGTACTTGAGCAATACAGCGATCTTGCGCCTGCTCATCCTCTCGGGAGTACTGCCCCTCCTCTTCGTCTTTCTGGCCATCTGGCGAGGCCTTTTCGCCCTCTCCTGGGATACGACAGCGGCTATCCTTCTCTTGACCCTCAGCCTAATCCCCAGCAGCATCTCCGCGGCTTTGAGTTCCCTGTTTCGGGCCCATGAGAAGATGGAGTATCCGGCAGCCCTTACCACGGTGAGCACCATCTTGAAGGTCACCCTGGGACTTCTGGCTCTCCTTTTGGGCTACGGTTTCGTGGGGCTGGCGGGGGTCTCGGTCATAGTCAATGTCGTCACCATGTCTATCCTCCTCTACTTGGTGATGAGAGTCTTCTTCCGGCCCCGGCTGGAGTTCGATCTCCCCTTCAATAAGAAGATGCTTGGCCTCTCCTACCCCCTGATGATCAATAACCTTTTGGCCACCCTCTTCTTCCGGGTCGATGTAACCCTCCTCCAGCCGATGAAGGGAGCCACCGTGGTGGGCTGGTATTCCACCGCCTATAAGCTCATCGAAGGGGTCAACATCATCCCCTCCACCTTCACCATCGCCATCTTTCCCATCATCTCCCGTTTCGCCCAGGACGCTCGAGAGTCGCTCATCAAGGCTTATACCCTGTCCATCAAGGCTTTGCTCATAGTGAGCCTTCCTCTGGCCCTGCTGGTCACCTTCTATGCCCGAGGGTTGATCCTCATCCTTGGAGGCTCTGAATACCTGCCCCACTCCGCCATAGCCTTGAGCCTCCTCATCTGGTATGCGCCCGTGGGGTTCATCAATAGCGTAACCCAATACCTCCTCATCGCCATCAACCAGCAACGGTTCCTGACCCGAGCCTTTATCATCGGCCTGGCCTTCAACATAGTAGCCAACCTCATCTTCATCCCCTCCTACGGTTATCAGGCCGCCTCGGTGATCACCATCCTCTCCGAGATAGCGCTCTTTCTCCCCTTCTACTACGGCGTCCGCAAGCACCTCACCAGCATCCCCTGGCTTAGCCTCGCCTGGCGGCCGACCCTGAGCACCCTCCTCATGGGGGCCTTCCTGTGGTGGTTTCAGGGACTGAACTTCCTCCTCCTCGTCCCCTCCTCCCTGCTCTTATACCTGGCTACCCTGGTGGCTCTGGGCACCTTCGAACGGGAGGAGATAGCTATCATAAGGGAACTCATCCCCTTCAGGAGGCGGCCCGTTGAGGGTGCGCCAACCCCTCCTAGCCTCTAAGACGCTGGCTATACCAAAGATGACAACCTCTACCTCCTATGATAAAATCTTTGCGTCAGCATCCGAAGGAGAGGAGGTGGCCTTGCCTGAAGAGGTCTACGTCGAAGAGATAGCCAAATATGAGGGGCAAGAGGTAACCCTCAAGGGTTGGCTCTACCACAAGACCGACAAGGGCCGCCTCCAGTTCCTCCTAATACGGGACGGAACGGGGGTCCTCCAGTGCGTGGCCTTCGAGGGGGATCTATCGCCGGAGGTCTTCGAAGCCGCCAAGAGCCTGACCCAGGAGTCGTCGCTCATAGTCACGGGCACCGTCCGGGCCGATGAGCGCGCGCCCGGGGGGTATGAACTGACGGTGAAACACATCGAAGTGGTGCAGGTCGCCCAGGAGTACCCCATCACCCCCAAGGAGCACGGGGTGACTTTCCTCATGGATCACCGCCATCTCTGGCTTCGTTCCTCCCGGCAACACGCCATCCTCCGGGTGCGAGCGGAGGTGATCCGCGCCATCCGCGACTACTTCGATGAAAACGGATTCCTTCTGGTCGATACCCCCATCCTCACCCCCGCCGCCTGCGAGGGCACCAGCACCCTCTTCGAGACCGACTATTTCGGGGATACCGCTTATCTGGCCCAGAGCGGCCAACTATATAACGAGGCCGGCATAATGGCCTTCGGCAAGGTCTACTGTTTCGGCCCCACCTTTCGAGCGGAGAAGTCGAAGACCAGACGCCATCTCTTGGAGTTCTGGATGGTGGAGCCGGAGATGGCCTACGCCGACCTAGATGAATGCATGCGGGTGGCCGAGGAGTTCGTCTCCTACATCGTAGAAAGGGCGCTCACGCGCCGGAAAGGGGACCTGGAAACCTTGGAAAGGGACACGGTCTCCTTGGAGAAGGTGAAGCCTCCTTTCCCCCGCATCAGTTACGATGAGGCGGTGGAGATACTGCGCCAGGAAGGGCTGAAGTTCGAATGGGGAGACGATTTCGGCGCGCCCCACGAGACCGCTCTGGCCAAACATTTCCAGAAGCCCCTTTTCGTCCACCGCTTCCCCACTCACTGCAAGGCCTTCTATATGGAGCCAGACCCCGACCGTCCCGAACTCTCCCTCTCCGTGGACTGCCTGGCCCCGGAGGGGTACGGGGAGATCATCGGCGGGGGACAGCGGATCGCCGACTACGATCTGCTCGTCAAGCGCATCGAGGAGCACAACCTGCCTCGCGAGGCCTTCGAGTGGTACTTAGACTTGCGGCGCTACGGCTCCGTCCCCCACTCCGGCTTCGGCCTGGGGATAGAGCGTACGGTGGCCTGGATATGCGGCATCGAGCATATCCGGGAGACGATACCGTTCCCCAGGATGCTGTATAGGCTGTATCCGTAAAGTAAGCTGCACATCCTTGACCTTTTCTCCACCTCTCTTCATCCGATCTTACTTGACTTTCATCGAACGTCTGTACTATAATGTATGATGGCCGGGTGGAAGGCGTTGCCGATCCTCAAATACCTATCTCCAAGCGCCAAATAACTAGAATTCAAGTCATAATGCAACGGAGGCAACGGATTAATGAAGGCGGACGCAATCTGTCTGAGACTACTGGACATACTATACCGAGTTACAGAGGCCAACAAAGGTGAATCCACTGGTCCTGATGCTATATTCTATGATGCTCAGGGGTTAATCTTCAAAGTATTTGCTCACGGTGCGTCCACACTACACTTGTTGCGCCGAACTATCATAGAGGATTTCCCTTCAGTAGAAGTCAACTTTGTCGACCCTGGCTCCGTACATGTGCTGGTCCGCGCAGCGCTCGAAGCTTTCCTCACCTTGCACTACCTCTACGTAACCCCGGTATCTGAAGAAGAGAGGGAATTGCGCTACCTCTCATGGCGGATTGCAGGGCTAATGGAAAGGCAGAATTATCCGATTCTGTCCTCGCAGGTAGTTGCACGCAAAGCCCAAGATATGTCCGTCATAGATAAATGGCGCACGAAGTTGCACTCCAACCCACTCTTCAATCAATTGACTGCAAGGCAACAAGAGGGTATCAGCAATGGGCGATACAGACTCCTGCCGTTATCCCTCCCGGGGCCTTGGAAAATTCCGTCTTGGAGAAAACTAGCGGAGAGTGCGGATCTTGCAAGGTTCTACGCAGACACCGGATATTCTTTCCTGTCGGGATATGCACATTCCACTAGCTTGAGCGTACTCCAGATGGTACAGTCTGACAGCCTCACTGCTCAGCAACAATTGGCCACTGGCTCTATTGGCATCCTCAACATCATTCTTGCGAATGCTATCGCTTGCTACTGTCAGTTGTTTCCCAAGCCAAAGGCCGCACTTCAAAGCGACCCTGCCGCTGTTGAACTCGTCCACATCTGGAGGGAGGTAGGCAAGAGCGATCTGCCTACCCTACCCATCTAGCGCAGTGCAGTTGGTAGAGCGGGGTTCCATACCTGCCCATCCAGCCGCACGTAGCGTTGGGCTTTAGCCCGACGAAAAACCCGTCGCCCCGTCCTGCCTGGTGTAGGCCAGGGCCTGAAGGGCGCCGCTACAACTCCTTCTTGACCACCCGCCCCCCTTGTGCTACCCTCATACGGCATTTCCGTAGGACAGACCCAGATGACACCAAATTTCGGCCTCGCTTTGATATTGACCGCCCTGGCTGGGTTGTCTACTGGCATCGGTGGCCTCATAGGAGTGGCCACCAGGAGAGAGCCAGGGCCCCGTTTTATGACTATGACTTTGGGCTTCGCGGCAGGCGTGATGGTGATGGTCTCCTTCGTGGAACTCCTGCCGGGAGGCATCGAAGCCATCGGTTTTGGACCAGCGCATTTGGCCTTCTTTGGCGGTATGTTAATTATGTTCCTCATAGATACCCTGATCCCCCACACCTATATCGCCGAGCGCCATCATGCAGAGCGAAGAAGAAGGCGAAGGAGACAGAGACTCCTAAAGACGAGCCTCTTCATAGCCTTGGGGCTCGCTATTCATAACTTCCCCGAGGGTATGGCCACCTTCACCGGGACCCTCAAGGACGTTAATCTGGGCATAGCCATTGCCGTGGCCATCGCCATTCATAACATCCCCGAGGGTCTAGCGGTATCGGCACCGGTATATGCCGCAACAGGAAGCCGGCGTCAGGCTTTCCTGTGGTCTTTCCTTTCTGGCTTGACCGAGCCGCTGGGCGCTGGCTTGGCCGCACTTTTCCTACTCCCTTTCCTGACCGATGCCCTTCTGGGTTGGCTGCTCTCGGCTGTGGCCGGGGTTATGGTCTTCATCTCCCTCGACGAACTCGTCCCCGCTGCCCGGGCTTTCGGAGAGGAACACCTAGCCATCGCCGGAGTCATCGCTGGGATGATGGTCATGGCCGCCAGCCTGTTGATGCTGCGCTAGCCACACCCCTCACCGGAATCACTATTACCAATCCAATTGCTCTCTCCCCTACATCTGTTAACCCATTCCGTTTGTCCATTCTCCATCTGTTGATCTCTCCCCTTGACATCTAGCAAGTAGGACAGGTTTCCACCTGTCCTGAGCCGCGCCGAAGGATACCTGCCCATCCAGCCCGACGAAAACACGCCAGCCTAAATCACGCCACTCCAACCGATCCAGATGGTGTGCATCCTCCCTGGCCCTTGACATCCTAGAACATCTGTGCTATAATTTCCCTTGGGATTTGGTCATTTGTCATTCGACCCAGGTGGTCGTTTCCCATTTTTTTAAAATTCAACTACCTCCCCTGCGCGACGAGGGAAACGAGGACTACATCCCTTTTCGCCTGTCACTCGTTTATCCTGCCTGCCCTGGCACGCCCTGTCCCCTGACCCACTTCCGCCAGGACTGGGCCGAACCCGACAGGGTCTTCCTTATCCTTACAGGATCCCCGTGGGACAGGATCCCGAGGGAAGGGATGGCAGGCCAGGGAGCGAAGCCGAAGGACCTTTTCACCTTGACTGCATAAGCCCCTCGTGCTACCCTCTACTTGAGATGAAACTCCATCGCCGCCGTTACTGGCGTATCGTCTGGTTCTTCGCCCGCACTATCCTCTCCCTCCTCCTCTGGGAGGTGTTCTTGCCTCGCCTGCCCGGAGGGAGGCTGGTGCGTCTCGGTGCTCCTGGCCGACGTCGCCGCCTGGCAGCCCGCTTCCGGGCGCTGGCCATGCAGATGGGCGGCGTGCTCATCAAACTAGGGCAGTTCCTCAGCGCCCGCGCCGATGTCCTCCCCCCGGAGATCACCGAAGAGTTGAGCGGCCTCCAAGACGAGGTCCCCCCCGACCCCTTCCCTCCCATCCGACAGATGATCGAGGAAGAACTGGGCGCACCCTTGTCGGAACTCTTCGAAGAGTTTCGAGAGCGGACAGCGATCGGGGCCTCATTAGGACAGGTCTATCAGGCCCATCTTCCCGGCGGGGAACCGGTCATGGTCAAGGTACAACGGCCCCAGATCGAGGCGTTGGTGGCCACAGACCTAGCCGCCCTTCGCTGGGCGGTGGGATGGTTGAAGCGGTATCGGCCCCTAGCCAGCCGTGCCGACCTCGATGCCCTCCTCGATGAGTTCAGCCGCACCCTCTACGAAGAACTGGACTACGTAGCCGAGGGGCGTAACGCCGAGCGGTTCGCCGAGAATTTCGCCCAGAACCCCAGGGTACGCATCCCCCTCCCCCGCTGGTCTCATACCACCAAACGGGTGCTCACCCTAGAGCGTGTAGGGGGGATCAAGATCACCGATTACCAAATCCTGACCGAAGCCGGTATCGACCGAGGGGCCGTGGCCCAGTGCCTCTTCGAGACCTACCTCCAGCAAGTCTTCATAGACGGCTTCTTCCACGCCGACCCCCACCCCGGGAACCTATTCGTCCGCCCTTTAGGTGACCCACTCCCCAAGGGGGGCCTCTCGCGGGACTTCCAACTGGTCTTCGTCGATTTCGGGATGGTGGGCTACCTCACCCCCCAGGTGATGGACCAACTGAGAGAGTCGGTCATCGGCCTGGCGGCTAGAGATGTGCCCCGCATAATCAAAAGTTGGGATAGGCTAGGGTTCTTCTTGCCAGGAACCGACCTGCGCCCCATCGAGGCCGCCGCGGATAAGGTGTTCGCCCGTTTCTACGGCCTCAGCATGGGAGAGTTAGCGAGGATCGACCATCGGGAATTCGCCAATCTAGCGCTCGAATTCCGCGACCTCATCTTCCAGATGCCTCTTCAGTTGCCTCAGGATTTCATCTTCATGGGGAGGATGCTGGGCATCCTCTCCGGTCTGGCTACAGGGCTAGATCCCGACTTCAACGTCTTCGAGGGGGTGGAGCCCTTTGCCAGGGAACTCTTGGCCGCCGAGAAGGAAGAATGGGGCGAGCGTCTCCTCAACGAACTCCAGAGTATGGGGGCTCTTTTGTGGAGACTGCCCCGACTCACAGGGGAGACCATGCTCGCCCTCAGCCGTGACGGCCTGGAAGTGCGCATCACCCGGTCCCAGGAGTTAGAAAGGCTGGTAAGCCGCCTAGAGCGGGGGATGGAACGGCTCCTGAGGGGCATCGTGCTGGCAAGTCTCGTCTTGACCGGAGCCTTTCTCCTTACTGGAGGCCAGGAGAAACTGGGCTGGGCCCTCCTGGCACTGGCAGGGCTAATAGGCATCAGCCTTTTTCTTTCCCACTGAAGACCAGGCCAGGAGGTAAGATAACTCCCCTCTTCAACCTCAGCCCCTCAGCCTGAGAGCGGGGAAAGACGACAACCTCCTCCAGGGTGCAACCCTCGATTTGTGTGCCTGGCCCCACGGTCACAGAGGGACCCAGGCGTGAACGGCTCACCTCAGCCTCTGGCGAGATCCATATAGGCCCTTCCGCCTCGACGCCTTCTTCCCTGTAACCCTCCTGGCTACCCGAAGGATGAAAACAAAGCGACCAGTTGCCCAAGAGTTCCCTATGCGTCTCCAGCAGCCCCTCCCAAGTATTGATATTCCGCCTCCATCCGCGCAGCCGTACCTCATGCAACTCATCTCCCTGAGAAAGCAGAGCCTCTGTCAAGCATATTAATCTATCTTCAGAGCGCAAAAGCCGCAGAGTATAGAAGACCTCAGGGGAGAGGATATAAGCCCCGGTGGTGGCCAGCCGTCGGGCCTCTTCGAGTCCCTCCTCCCTGCGTTCGGCAAGAAAAGCGTATTTGTGCCCTTCCGCTTCCCGGAGAAAGTAACTTATCTTGTGGGAGAAGTAGTTGTCCCCATGGAGCACCAGAAACCGCTCATTTATCTCCTTCTCGGCGCTGAGGAGGGCTCCCATAAGGGTAAAGGGCTCCCTCTGCTGTATAGCGTAGGCCCCCTCCCACTCTCGCACAACCCTCTCCACCTCCGGGGCTGAGCAAACTACGAAAATGGAAGAGAGAGGCAGAGCGGCCAGCATCGACAACTGATATTCTAGGAGGGTGCCTCCAGGGAGATACAAAAGTGGCTTTGAAAAACGGGCCTGGAGCCGCCTTCCTCTCCCAGCGGCGAGGATTAGAGCCTGCATCAGCCGTTCACCTCTCCCATTGTAAATCTGCCAAGCGACTTCCGTCAATCTCGTCTTGTCATTTATCCCCAGCGATGCTAAAATCGAATCGTAGAGGCTTGCAGGGGCCGAAAAATGGGATTTCTTGACCCTTTGGGGGAGAAGCGGTATCGCTCTTTCAGCCGCTATCTGAGAGAGATATTCGGCTGTCGTGTCCAGAAGATCCCCCTCGATACAGGGTTCACCTGCCCTAATAGGGATGGAAAGGTGGGCTTTGGAGGATGCATCTACTGTGGGCCCAGGGGGTCGGGAACGGGAGCGTATAAGAACGAAGTTCCCCTCGACGAGCAGATAAGAGCGGGGATAGAGAACGGCAAGCGCAGATTCGGGAAGTGCAAATTCATAGCCTACTTCCAAGCCTTCACCAACACTTACGCTCCTCCAGAGAGGCTCGAGAGCCTTTACAACGAGGCTCTAAGACATCAAGAGATTGTAGGTCTCTCCATCGGGACGCGTCCCGACTGTGCTCCCGATGAGGTGCTAGACCTCCTTGGAGAGTACGCCAGACGGTGCCACCTCTGGGTGGAGTATGGGTTGCAATCGGCTCACGATCGCACGCTGGAACTTATCAATCGCGGACATAATGTCGCTCAATTCGTCGATGCTGTAGAGAGGACTAAAGGGAGAGGGATCAACATCTGCGCCCATATCATCCTGGGTTTGCCCGATGAGACCAAGGAAGAGATGATGGCCACCGCTGATCTCGTCGCTTCCCTAGAACTAGAAGGGGTAAAAATCCATTCTCTATATGTGCTAAAAGGGAGCAAACTAGCGGAGATGTATCAGCGGGGCGAATTCCGACTCTTAGAACTGGACGAATACGTGAGCCTAATCTGCGATTTCTTAGAACGCCTTCCCCCAGATATGGTCATCCAGCGGTTAACGGGCGAGGCACCCCGCGACCTTCTGGTCGCTCCTCCCTGGTCGCTGGAGAAGATGGCGGTGCTCGGCAAGATCGACGCCGAACTTGAGCGACGGGGATCGTATCAAGGGATCGAATGGGGGCTCTCCCCGATCCAAAAGAGGACAAGATGCCTAGACCAGAGGACGATCTAGAAGAAGAGAAAGCGGCCGACTACCGGTATCTTCAACTAGTGGGGACCCACCTGGAGATGGGACAACAACTGGCCCATGAGATAGGCCCCCTCCCCCCACCACTGGAAGGCGAAGCAGAGCCTTTGACTCTGTCCCAGATCACCTTCGCCGAGGAGTGTTGGGATGTGATCTCCAGTTTCCATCCCACCCTACTAGATGAATATGCAGGGTGGGCTGAGGCCCTCGATCTGGAGATGGATACCCTTCTGGGGATGCTCATCATGGGCATAGAGGGAACCGACCTTAGGTGCTCCTCCTTCGCCCTTCGCCGCCAGAGGCGGACTATCGTGGGACGCAACTACGACTTCTTCTACTGGGCCAGGCTGAGGTATCTGATAGCCGCCCAGCCTGAAGCCTACTACGCGACCCTGGGGATGAACGATGGACTCCTCTCCGGACGTCACGATGGGGTGAATCAACACGGGCTCTTCGTGGCCCTACACGGGGTGGGGACTAAAGCACCGGAGAGGATCAAGCCAGGGGTCGTCTTCCATCTGATCCCCCGCATCCTACTCGAGACCTGCGCCACCGCTGAGGAAGCGATGATGATGGCCCAAGAGATGCCCCACCTTTCGAGTTTCAACTACACCATCGTCGACCCCCATGATATGTTCGTGGTGGAGGCCTACCCCGAAATGGTCCGTGTGCAGGAGACCCAAAACGATTATATCGCTGCTACCAACCACTTCTTGCACGACGATCTGAGCCATCTCATGGAGTCACCTATTCTGGAGAACTCCAAGCGCCGCCTCCAGAAGATCTTAAGTGCATTGTCGAAGGAAGACGGCGACCCTTGGGTCTTGGCCCAGAAGATCCTCACCGACCACCAGACTCCCATCTGTGGCCACGTGGATGGGCTAGCCACCTTCTGGTCGACCATCAGCGACCTGACTAACCAGAAGATGGCCTACAGCCTGGGCGCCCCCTGCCGAAACGAGTATAAAGAGTACCTCTGGCCAGAGGGTAAAGAGGAAGAAGCGTTTTTGGACCCCTAAAATGAAGATCTACTTCGCTGGTTCCATCGTGGGAGGGCGAGAGAACGCCCAGATCTACGCCCAAATAGTAGAATATCTCCTGGCCAAGGGGCATGAAGTCCCCTCGGCCCATGTGGCCCGACCTGACGTCCTCGACTGGGAGAAGAAGAACCCGCCCTCTTCAATCTACGAGCGAGATATAGTCTGGATTCGAGAATCCGATCTCATGATCGCTGAGGTATCGACGCCCTCCATGGGGGTGGGGTATGAGATAGCCACCGCCCTTCAATGGGGCAAGCCGGTGCTTTGTCTCTATCGCCCAGGCTCAACGGTCTCCAAGATGGTCCTAGGCAATACGGAGCCTAATATCAGGGTTGAGTCTTACACCACTCCAGAAAAGTTGCTATCCCTGATAGATGGGTTCCTCTCAGGGCTATCCGAGCAAACTCTTGTGAAATCTCGATGAACGCTTTGTTGCATATCGGACGATATCAGCGAAGATTTGAAGAGGGCTATAGGAACCATTCCACCTTAGAGGGGAAATCGCTAATAAAGGTATGATGAAAAAGGTCTATCTCGATTACGGCGCTGCCACCCCCACCCACCCCCAGGTGATGGAAGCGATGATCCCCTACCTGGGGGAGTTCTTCGGCAACCCCCAAAGCCTCCACGATTGGGGCCAGGAAGCAAGAAAGGCTATCGAGGAGGCGAGGGGCAAGGTAGCCAGCCTGGTTGGCGCCCAGCCCGAAGAGATCATCTTCACCTCCTCAGGCAGTGAGGCTAACAACCTGGCCCTCAAAGGGGGGGCTTGGGCCCAGGAGCGAAAAGGTAAGCATATCGTCACCTCTCAAATCGAACACCACTCCGTGCTCCATCCTCTAAAGAGCCTAGAGCGACAAGGCTTCACCTACACCAGCCTGCCTGTGGATCGGTATGGCCTGGTCGATCCCACTTCGGTAGAAGAGGCGATCACCGAGGAGACGATCCTGGTCTCTATCATGCACGCCAATAACGAGGTGGGAACCATGGAGCCCCTCGGCGAGATAGCCGAAATCACCAAAAGGCATGGTCTCCCCTTTCATACGGATGCGGTGCAAACAGTGGGAATCATCCCCATAGATGTGAAAGAGTTGGGAGTCGACCTTTTGAGCCTCGCAGGGCAAGGGTTCTACGGCCCCAAGGGGGTAGGAGCCCTCTATATCCGAGGGGGAACGCGGATCATCCCCTTCATCGACGGGGGTATCCAAGAGGGCGGTCGACGCGCGGGAACGGAGAATGTGGCCGGGATCGTAGGGCTAGGGGTAGCGGCGGAATTGGCCGAAGGGGAAACGGCCGATCGCGCGAACCATCTAATCCCCTTACGAGATAGGCTAATGGAAGGGCTCTTGGAAATCGATGGGGTCTACCTCACCGGCCATCCCACGGAGCGGCTACCCGGGCACGTGAGCGTGGTAGTGGAATATGTGGAAGGAGAAGCGATGCTTCTATCTTTGAACCTGAAAGGGATAGCCGCCTCCAGCGGCTCGGCCTGCACCTCCCGAGCGCTGAAAGCCTCCCATGTCTTAGAGGCTATAGGCATCGACCCCGACCTGGCCCAAGGTTCCTTGCTCCTCACCCTGGGGATGGAGAATACCATGGAGGATGTGAACTACCTTTTAGAGGTCCTTCCGCCGATAGTGAAGAGGCTGAGGGAGATCTCACCCCTCTATCATCAGTAAGCCCCGCTGTAAAGGAGAAACCTACCCTTATGGAAGCGGATGCCACTCTCGATACCTTTGGACTTCTTTGCCCCATGCCCATCATAAAGACGGCCCAGAAGATGAAGGAACTCAAAGTAGGAGAGGTGTTGGAGGTCTTGGCCACCGATTCAGGTATCCGAGAGGATATGCCTGCCTGGTGTCGAGTCACGGGGAACGAATATCTGGGCTTGGAGGAGAGGGAGGGAGAGTATCGAGTCTACGTACGCAAGTCGCAACAGCAGCGTTGACAACTACCCTCATCCACGGTATCTTTGTCTCCGCTCTTAGAGAAGCATCTCTAAGTAGAGCCTGCAAGGGCGAGAGGAGATGTTTTAGGGGAACAGAACATGTCTCTATTTCGTAACCGATCCCTCTTGAGCCTCTCTTTGGCCCATCTGACTCTTGATCTATATCCCAGCGTACTGCCGATAATGCTCCCTTTCTTGCTAGCTTCCCTCCATCTCACCTACACTCAAGCGGGGTTAGTAGCCACAGCCTCCCTGGTGGGCTCGTCTCTCACCCAGCCTCTCTTCGGCTACCTGGCCGATCGATTCACACCCCGAATACTAGGCCCCTTGGGAGTCATCTGGACCGCGGCCTTCATAGTTTCGGCCGCCTACGCTTGGAGCTATCCTATCCTCCTGGGCTGCATCCTTTTGGCCGCTTTAGGCTCTGCCGCCTTCCACCCCCAAGGGGCCGCCCAGGCCTCGGTGATAAGCGGAGAACGGAGGGCGACCAGCCTAGCTCTCTTCTCCTTCGGGGGGAGCATCGGGTATGCTCTGGGCCCCTTGATGGGGGGTGCCGTCTTTAGTAACCTAGGGTTGAGAGGCGCAGTCCTGCTCCTCCTCCCGGCGCTGATAGTTCTTCCACTCCTCCTGGTCCGATCTCCCGTGGAAAGAGAAGGGAGAAAGCCTCCCATGGACACGAGGGATCCGACAGAGCGAGGACCTACTCCCTGGCTAGCAGTGGTCTCTGTAACCATGATAGTTCTCCTCCGCCCTTGGGCTTCTATGAGCCTTTCCACCTACCTACCCCTCCTCTATCAAAGCCGAGGGTACAATCTTTCCTTGGCCAGTCAGGTACTTTTCCTGTTACTCATATCCAGCGCCTTTGGAGGGGTTCTGAACGCCTTCCTTGCTGACCGCTTTGGGCCACAAAGGGTTCTCGCTTTCTCCTTGATTCTTTCTAGCCCCATGATTTATCTTTTCTTGCACGCCCCGGGAGCGTGGCCCCACCTCCTAGTTATCCCCCTGGGGATCTTCCTAGGAGGTCTGATCCCGGTCGTCACCTTCACAGCCCAAAATCTCTTCTCGGGTAGCGCGGCCATGGCTTCGGGGTTCGCCTTGGGAGGGCAGTTCACGGCTGGAGGCATCGGCGCGGCGGCCACCGGCTTTCTGGCTGATCGGTTCGGCCTTCTCAGGAGCCTCGAACTCTTAGTTCTCCTCCCCCTGATAGCCGCGCTCTTCTGTCTCGGCCTTCCAAGGGGAGAGTATGAGTGAAATAGAGATCGTTGCAGGACCTCCCTTAGTGGAAGTGACGAGGGGAGAGGAGGTCGAATCCCTGCATCGTGGAGTGGTCGTGGTGGCAGATGCTAGCGGGCGAGTGGTGAAAGGCATCGGCAACAGCGAGTTCGTCACCTTTCTCCGTTCGGCGGCCAAGCCGTTGCAACTTATCCCTCTCCTTGAAAGCGGCGCGGCTGCGCGATTCGGCTTCACCGATCGAGAGTTGGCGGTCATGGCCGGTTCCCACATCGGCCAGGATATCCACCTCCAAGCGGTGGCCAGTATCCTGGCCAAGATCGGGCTGAGCGCAGAAGCGTTGCGCTGTGGCATCCACTACCCCTTCGAGAGGATCGCTTCTCAGCGGTTGCGAGAGACAAGGGAAAAGCCCTCGGCCCTCCATAACAACTGCTCTGGCAAGCACGCGGGCATGTTGGCCCTGGCCTTGCATAAGGGCCATTCTATCGAAGATTATGAGAGGCCTGAACACCCCGTACAACAGGCTATCTTGCAGAGCATAGCCGACTTCGCGGGGATGGAGCCCCAGACGATTATCATAGCCGTTGATGGCTGCGGCGCTCCCACCTTCGCCCTTCCCCTGCGCAAGGCTGCTCTAGCCTACGCCCGGCTGGTGGATCCTCGTCACTTTCCTCCTTTGAGACGAGAGGCGTGTCACCGAGTGGTGCAAGCGATGCGCTCCCACCCAGAGATGGTAGGGGGCTCCACTGGCAGGCTGGAGACGGAACTGATACGCCTCAAGCCTAATACGCTTCTGGCCAAGGCCGGCGCCGAAGGCTACTTCGCCCTGGGCATCTCCCGAGGAGAGGGAGATTGGGGAGCGGTCATAAAGATGGAGGATGGCTCCCCCCGCGGTAGAAACCCGGTGGTCATCGAGGCGTTATACCAACTAGGATTTTTGAATCTAGAGGATCTAGAGAGACTCAGCATCTACCACCGCCCTCCGGTGAAGAACCAACATGGCCGAGTGGTGGGAGAGGTCAGAGCCAAATTCAGACTCAAACCTCAAGAGTGAAACTATGCATCTCCTGAGTACATGGCTCGAAGGCGAAGAGAAGGGCTCTTCTAATGGGATGATGGGTTCTCTTCTGAAAGAGATCGCGAGTTTTGGAGCCTCTCTGGTGAGCTTCGCTGATATAAGAGAGCTCGCCCCTTGGCCCCGGGCTATCTCCATCGCCCTGGCTCTAGACCCGGTCATCCTGAAAGGGGTGAAGAATGGTCCCACACCTGAATATTACAAGGAGTATCTACGAGCCAACACGACGCTCAACGAGATCGCCCAGGGGACAGCACGACTCCTCCTCGGGGCTGGCTATCGGGCTGAGGCCTTCCCGGCCACCATCGCGGATAGTGACCCGGAGTATGAGGAAACCCTAAGGGTTGCCTTTCAACATAAGACGGCAGCCACCCGTGCCGGACTGGGGTTCATAGGCAAAAGCGGACTCTTGATTACTTCCGATTTCGGTCCCCGCGTCCGGCTGGTCACCATCTTTACCGATTTGCCCTTTCCCACCGGCCAACCTATCCTTAAAGGGCGATGTGGGGGTTGCCATCTCTGCATCCAGGCTTGCCCTGCCGGAGCGATAAAGGGCCAAGAGTGGCGAGCGGGTATGGCCCGGGAAGAACTCCTTGACGCTCACGCCTGTCAAAGGGAGGCCAAGCGGCTGCTCAGAGAACGGGTAGGGGCAGATGGGGCCGTCTGTGGGATATGTGTCGCTATCTGTCCCTGGGGTCAAGGAGTCAGCACTAACGCGCCCATTCAAAAGGACAATTGACCATGGAGAAGATCTCATTGAACGGCACCTGGCAACTCCTGCCTGTGGAAGAGTTCAAGGAAGAATACCCAGAAGAAGGGTGGCTTTCGATGGAGGTCCCCAGCCACTGGCAGGAGCACCCGGAACTCGAATCGTATGCCGGCAAGTTGGTGTACAAGAAAGAGTTTTCCTTCAAGAAGCGAAGAGGGAAGAGGTATCGCCTCCGTCTCAACGGGGTCTTCTATTGGTCCACCATCTCTCTCAACGGCCACCTCCTGGGGGAGAATGAGGGCTACTTCTTCCCTCAGGAGTACGAGGTGACCCCCCTCTTGCGCAAGGAGAACACCTTACTAGTGGAGATGGACTGCCCAAAAGAGGAGAAGAAGACCGAGAAGCGGATGATCACCGGCGTCTTCTCCCATTGGGACTGCCTGGACCCGGCGAGCAATCCGGGAGGCGTATGGCTCCCGGTCGAAATCCTGGAGTCGGGGACGGTCTATGTCAAGAGACAGCGCTTTCAGATGACGGGATTTTCCCACGAATCCGCTCTCGTCTCCGCTCGTCTTCTTCTCGATGCCGCCCAACCGCTCTCCGCCAAGGTTCAGATAACTTTCACCCCCCATAACTTTCCTGGCCTTTCTCAAGTTTGGGAGATGGGAGTAGAGTTGGCTGAGGGCGAAAACGAGTGGGAGACGACCTTAGAGATAGGTGCCCCTCGACTCTGGTGGACCCATGACTTGGGCAATCCCAACCTCTACCGAGTGACGGTAGAAGTGATCACCGGCCCAAGAACCCGGTCGGGTGAAGTGGAGTTTAACTTTGGGCTCCGCACCTTCGAGATGCGAGATTGGATAGCCTATCTCAATGGAAAACGGCTTTTCTTGAAGGGGAACAACTACCCACCAGGAGATACCCGGATGGCCCACATGACCTACGAGGCCTACCAGAGGGACCTGCAACTGGCTAAGGACGCCTATATGAACATGTTGAGGGTTCATGCCCATGTGGAACACCCCGCCTTCTACGAAGCGGCCGACGAGGCAGGGATCCTCTTGTGGCAAGATTTCCCCCTCCAATGGCATTACCGCAAAGAGATCCTCCCCCAGGCGTTACGCCAGATGGAAAAGATGATCGGCCTCCTCTTCAACCACCCCTCCATCGTCATCTGGTGCATGCATAACGAGCCCCTTTGGATCGCCGAGACTACGGAGGCCCTAGCTGGTCGTCGAACATTCTTGCGTTGGAACTTCCTGCGGATGCTCTGGTCCCTCTTTGTCTATTCCTGGAACCGGGAAGTGCTGGACAGCCGTCTCAAGCAACAGGCAAAGAGGCTGGACCCCACCCGCTTCGTGGTGCGCTCTTCGGGCGAGTGGGCCCTTGGTCTATGGAGAGAAGGTACCGATGGCCATCACTACCATGGCTGGTATCCCAGATCCGGACCCCGGCGCGCTTTCGACAACTTCCGTCGTCGCTTCCCCAGGAACATCCGCTTCGTCACCGAGTTCGGAGCCCAGTCCTTTCCCAACTACGAGAGCAGCATCAAATTCATGGACCCTGACCTGACGAGGATCGATTGGCGCCACCTAGAAGAACGACATAGCCTACAATGGGGCAATATGCAACATTGGATAGATGTGCAGGCCTGTGAAGACCTCCCTCAACTCATCAAGGCTAGCCAGGATTACCAAACCCAGGTCAACCGTTTTTTCATCGACAGGCTCCGTTTCCATAAATACCGCCCCACGGGCGGCGTACTAGCCTTCCTCCTTTTGGACCCTAACCCGGCCATCCAATGGTCGGTCATCGACTACTGGCGTGTTCCAAAAAGATCTTACCACGCTCTAAAGCACGCCTTCCACCCCCAGTACGTATTCACTTTGTTGGAGAAAGACGCCTTTAAGGTCGAGGAGGAGATCGCCGCTCCCATCTATATCGTCAACGATAGCCAAAACGGCTACGATCAGGTAGAGGTTATGGCTGAGGTCTTCAATGCCCAGGGCGTTCGGACCCTCCACGCAGCCTTCCCATCCGGCCTTGAGGCTGACAGCGAGGCTAAGTTGGTGCAAAACCTGACCTTGCGTTTCCCCTCACCTGGAGAGAGGAGATTAGTTCTCACCCTGCGATACGGCGGGGAAGAGTTCCAGAACGAATATCGACTCCCTATAGAAAGGACCAGTTATGAGCGAGAAGCGCCCTTGGCAGATTCTGGAGAGGAAGGTCATCTACGAGAGCCCCTGGATCAACCTCCACCTGGCTAAGGTACGGCTGCCGGACGGAACGGTGATTCCAGATCACCACATAGTAGACTACCCCAGGGAGGCGGCCGGCGTGGTGCCCATAGGAGACGACGGGCGCATCCTCCTCATAGACCACTACCGGTTCATCACCGACAGCCGAGGGTGGGAGATCCCGGCTGGGGCCATCGAGGAGGGGGAGTCAACAGAGGAGTCCGTGCTCCGCGAACTAAAGGAAGAGACAGGGCACGTAGCCCGTTCCCTCATCAAACTAGGATACTACCACCCCTCCAACGGCTCCAGCAACCAGGTCTTTCATATCTTCGTGGCTCAGGGAGTGACACCCAGCGGGGCCGCGCCCTGCACCAACGAAGTGCAAGGGATCCGCTGGTTCCAACCGGAGGAGCTAGAGGAACTCCTAAAGGAGAACATGATTCTGGATGGTCTCTCCTTAACCGGACTTCTTTGGGCCAAGGCGTTAGGTTTCTTATAGAAGAGCCATAATTATTCGCTTTTCGAAAACGGGTCATTCATGATTGGGGTCTACACCCCGTACTCAAGGAGTCAGGCGTGGAGTATGGTATAAT
>CAYLIE010000027.1:0-33153 GCA_964383935.1 uncultured Anaerolineales bacterium
ACCCTTTATAGCACAAGACTGGGCCGGGGTGTAGCCTCTTTCATGGTATCAGGAGTCATCTCCCCTGGCCTGTCACGTACCAGGACAGGCTGACGCCACCAGTAGTGGAAGATGAGAGATAGCGCTCAGTTGACTAGGCAGGCAAAAGGTGCTATAATAAGGAACGCTTAGGAATCACGTCCCTTCGTTATCTGCTAGTATTGTAAGGGATTCCACTAATTTGTACTCCTATCTCTTTCCCCGATCTTTCACACAAAAGCCTTGATGCCCATGTGATGAAGGTAGGTTTTCTGATTTTCTACCACTGTTCAAAAAGAGCGAGAGGGGTGTAAGCATGGATACCAAACCTCTGGAGCCCGCTGAAGACTTAGGCTATGCCAACGCCTTAAATATCGTCGAATTGGAGGCTATGACCCTAAGTGAACTGCGGGAGATGGCCAAGGGACAGGAGATCTCCGGGTATAGCCGCCTCAAGAAACAGGACCTCATCATCCGCTTGTTGCGTGCTAAGGCGGAGCAGATGGGGTACATCTTCGGCGGAGGAGTCCTGGAGATAGTCCAAGAGGGGATCGGTTTTTTGCGCTCCGATCACCTCCTCCCTGGACCAGAAGATGTCTATATCTCCCAATCCCAGATCCGCCGCTTCGGGCTGCGCACTGGAGACCTGGTAATCGGCCAGGTCCGACCTCCCAAGGATACGGAGAAATACTACGGCCTCCTCCGAGTAGAGGCGGTGAACGGCCTGGACCCGGAGACGGCAAAGCGCCGCCCCCGCTTCGATTCCCTCACCCCCATCTTCCCCCAGGCGATGCTCAAACTGGAGACCAAGCCCCACATCCTGACCACCAGGCTCATAGATATGATAGCCCCCATCGGTCGAGGTCAAAGAGGACTCATCGTCTCCCCCCCCAAGGCAGGAAAGACCACAGTCCTCAAGCAGATCGCTAACGGTACAACCACCAACTACAACGATGTGCATCTCATGGTCGTTCTCATTGGTGAGCGGCCCGAGGAAGTAACTGACATGGACCGATCCGTAGAAGCCGAGGTGGTAGCCGCCACCTTCGACGACCCGGTCCAGATCCAGGTCCGCGTAGCCGAAATGGCCCTGGAACGGGCTAAGCGGCTAGTGGAATGCGGCTTGGATGTGGTCATTCTCTTGGATGGGATCACCCGTTTGACCAGAGCCTATAATCTCACCGTGCCTCCCAGCGGCCGCACCCTCTCCGGCGGCATCGACCCCGCCGCCCTCTACCCTCCAAAGCGTTTCTTCGGTGCCGCTCGCAACGTCGAGGATGGAGGGAGCCTTACCATTATCGCTACCTGTCTCGTAGAGACCGGTAGCCGGATGGATGATGTTATCTACGAGGAGTTCAAAGGCACAGGGAATATGGAACTGCACCTCAGCCGACGGCTGGCTGAAAAGTATATCTTTCCCGCCTTCGATATCGAGCGCTCAAGCACTCGGCGCGAGGAACTGCTCCTCGATCAGGAGGCTCTCTCTAGGATCTGGACCCTACGTCGCATGATAGACATGATAGGAGGTGTCGAAGCACTACAGCCCGTCCTTGACCGCTTGGCCAAGACGAAAGATAACCGCGAATTTCTCGACACCTTGAACAAGGATGCCATCTAACCGTCGCTCCATGGAAAGGCTTATCGAGGCCACTACCAGCCTCTGGAGAGATCGGTTGTCCCGCCATATCACCCGCTACACCTCCCACCTATCCCTTGTGACCCTCTTTTTTCTCCTCACCTACCTGGGGAACTTCAACCCCCAAGCGTTGCGTCCAGTGGGGGAGTCTCCCTCCACCGGGAACCCTGACTCTACCTTCTTCCCGCGGAGGATAACTCTATCCTCGGAGAGCGGCTACTTGACCAAGGGGGCTTTGCCTTTCACCATCATCCCCCAGAGGCCTCGACGGGAGGTGAGCATCTATGTGGTAGAGCCGGGAGATACGGTCACCGGCATCGCCCAGAAATTCGGCCTGCGACCGGAGACCATTCAGTGGTCCAACTCTCAACTCTACCCTTACCCAGACCTCTTATCTATAGGGGAGGAGCTCTTCATCCTGCCCGTCGATGGCGTCTATCACAAGGTAGAGGCAGGCGATACCCTAGATTCTATCGCCAAGGAATACAAGGTGGATCCATCGTCTATTCTGGAATCGGAGTACAATGATATCGCCGATCCAGAGGCCTTGGTTGTAGGGCAGATGCTGGTCGTCCCCGGGGGGAGCAAGCCCTACGTGGCCCAGGTAGTCTATACCGGGCCACCACCGCCGGGAGCGGCCCAGGGGAGCGGCAACTTCATGTGGCCCGCCAGTGGAGTGATAACCCAGGGCTACTGGAGTGGTCACCGAGCGATAGATATCGGGACCCCATGTGGCACTCCGATCTACGCCTCCGATTCGGGCTATGTGTCCACCGTAGGGTGGATGGCTGGCTATGGCAACCGCATCCTTCTCAGCCATGGAAACGGATGGGAGACTTTATACGCTCATCTCAGCCAGGTCCTGGTACGCCCTGGCACCTCCGTCCAAAGAGGTGCGCTGATCGGACGAGTGGGCACCACCGGTCGTTCCACAGGCTGTCACCTCCACTTCGAGATCCGCCAGTACGGCGTTAAGCGAAACCCCTTCGGCCTCCTCCCTTAGGCTTCAACTACTTTCGTCTTACCATCCATGAGGTCATCTCGCCCTCCACGTGATGAGAAGAGATGCCCGCCTTTAAACACAGCCCTTCTTATGATATACTTATTAGAGAAGGCTCACCCGAAAGAGAGATGGCGCGACTTCTTATCGGCACCTCCGGTTGGAGTTACAAGCACTGGCAAGGGCTCTTCTATCCACAGGATCTGCCCCCCAGAGAATGGTTCTCCTACTACAAAGACCATTTCAACACCGTAGAGATCAATAACACCTTCTACCATCTGCCGGCCGAGAAGACCTTTAGAAATTGGCGCCGACAAGCGCCAGAGGGGTTCATCTACGCCGTAAAGGCTAGCCGGTACATCACCCACATCAAAAGGCTACGTGACCCCGAACAGGCCCTGGAGAAGTTCATAAGCCGGGTGCGGCTCCTGGGGGAGACTTTAGGTCCTGTCCTCTACCAATTGCCACCCCGCTGGCGGCTCGACCTGGATCGCTTGAAAGGGTTCATCGAGGCTCTCCCCCGGGATCTAGTCCATATCTTCGAGTTCAGGGATCCTCGCTGGTTATGTCAGCCGGTTTTCGACCTCTTGGAGGAGAACGGCTTGGGTTTCTGCATCATGAGCCTTCCCGATTTCGAGTGCCCCAAGCGAGTCACCGGTCAGACGATCTACGTTCGCCTGCACGGCTCCCGTTCGCTCTATGCCAGCAGGTACAACCAGAGGGAACTGGAGGAGTGGGCCAGGTATGTCGTTCCTCTCTTGTCGGAAGGACACGCCGTTTGCGTCTATTTCAACAACGACGCCTTCGCCTACGCCGTGGAGAACGCAAAAGAATTACGCCATCTAATAGGAGAGATGGTGCCCCTTGAGGAGAAGGTATGATGAAAGAGGCTATGCTCTACACCAAACTGAAGGACGATCTAGTGAGGTGCCAACTTTGCGCCCACAGGTGTACTATCAAGCCCCGTAGGGTGGGCATCTGTGGGGTGAGGAGAAACGAGGAGGGCACTCTATATACCATGGTCTACGCAAAGGCGGTGGCTGTGCATGTGGACCCCATCGAGAAAAAGCCCCTATACCATTTTCTCCCCGGAAGCGCCTCTTTTTCCATAGCCACCATAGGCTGCAACTTCCGCTGCCTCTTCTGCCAGAACGCTGACATCTCCCAGGCCTCCAAGGGCGGAGGGTGGGGGTATCCCGTGCAGGATTTGCCCCCCCAGGAGGTAGTGGCCGGGGCCAAGCGGTATAGGTGTGCCAGCATAGCCTACACCTACACCGAGCCCACCATCTTCTTCGAGTACGCCTACGATACAGCCCTCCTAGCCCACCAGCAGGGCATCAAGAATATCTTCGTCACTAACGGCTACATGACCGAAGAAGCGTTGGAGGCTATAGAGCCCTACTTGGACGCGGCCAATGTGGATCTCAAAAGTTTCAACCCCCAGTTCTACCGCCGCATCGTAGGGGCTAGGCTAGAGCCGGTGTTGGAAAGTATCGAGAGGATGCACGAAATGGGGGCCTGGGTGGAGGTGACTACCCTCATCATCCCCGGCCAAAACGACGGGGAGGAGGAACTGAGGGAGATCGCTCACTTCATCGCCGGCATAGACGTGGACATGCCCTGGCATATCTCTCGCTTTGTCCCCCATCACAAGATGAGAAGCACCCCCTTCACCCCCGTGGAGACGCTTCATCGTGCCGCAGAGATCGGTCATGAGGAAGGGTTACGCTACATCTACGCCGGAAACGTCCCTGGCGACCCTCACGAGAATAGCTACTGCCCCCACTGCGGCCAGATGGTTATCCGCCGATGGGGATACCATACCCATTCGGAACTGCGGGGGCGGGCTTGCCCCTCCTGTGGAGAAGAACTGGCCTTCATCCCCAACTGAGAGAACTCAAGGAAGGAGATATGGATATAGGAAGGCTGAAGTACCTAACAAACCTCCGCTCGGAGAAGCACCTCTTAGTCAGCCTCTACCTCCCCCTGGAGAAAGGGGAACTGGGAGAGGCGAAACTCCCCATTCGCTTGAAGAACCTGATTAGCGAAGCCTTAGAGGCCAAGGAAGATTGGACTCCTGAGCAGATCCACTCGGTGGAGGAAGACCTGAGCCGGATCGAAAGGCTGGTGGCAGAGGAGAGGGTTCTAGGGAGCAAAAGCGTCGTTGCTTTTGCCTCCTCGCCCCTTGGCCTTTGGGAGGTCTTCCGGCCTCCAGTGGGGGTGGAGAAGAGTCTGGCCATCGATCACGCCCCTCGAGTGGCTCCTCTCATCGCCCTCGCGGGGCAACTAGAGCGATACTGTACGGTGCTAATAGATAAGAGTCGGGCTCGGATCTTCTTCCTCGATTTAGGCGGTGCGGAGGAACGGTACGATATCTACGGCGCGGTCCCCGGTCGACACGATCAGGGAGGCTGGGCCCAGGCGCGGTATCAACGCCACCATGACGATCGCGTGATGCATCATTTGAAACATACCGCCGATGAACTGCTCCGCCTTCACCATGAAGAGGGCTTTCAGCGCCTCTTAGTGGCCGGAAGGGAGGAGCTTGCCAGCCAGTTCACCGACTACCTACACCCTTATCTCAAGAAGTGTCTAGTAGCCACCTTACCCCTGGAGATGACCGCCTCACCTAAGGAGGTGCAAGAGCAAACGTTGGCGGTGGTGGAGGATCTGAATAAGCGGGAAGAGGCAAGTCTAATCCAAAAACTGAGGGGAGAGGCACTTTCGGGGAACCTGGGGGTCATCGGGCTGGAGGATACCCTTCACGCCTGGCAGGCGGGCCAAGTGCTCACCCTGCTGATAAATGAAGATTTTCACGCTCCCGGGAGGCAGTGCCCCCGATGCGGCTCCCTCACCGTCCTAGAAGGGCCCTGTCCCTATTGTGGCCAGACGTTGGAGCCCCTCTGGGATGTAGTGGAGGAACTGATAAAACGGGCCTTCTTGGGGAATACGGAGATAAAGTTCATCGCCGGGGAGAATAGAGAGGCCCTGGCTGAGATGGGAAAGATCGGAGCGCTTCTGAGGTTCGCGGCTTAGAGATCACATCCCTTGAGCGATGGCCGCCATCTGCTCTGCGGACAACAGTTGTTTGGCCATAGGGTAAAGGACGGAGTCTTCCTTATTTATATGCTCCCTGAGAAGTTGAACCACGAATTGGGCGGAGGCAACCAGTTCGTCGATAACCGCCCTATCTTTATCTCGCTCCAACCGTTCGAGGGTGCTTTCCACCTTTTCCAGCACCTCCCATAACCGCCTATGCTCCTCCCTCATGACGAAAGTGGGCCCTTTGGGAGCCAAGACCTTCTCCAACTCTGGAAAGAGGAGTGCCTCCTCCTTCTCGTTATGTGCTCTCACCTCTTTGTTGATGAAAGCGGTGGCCTTCCTTATCCCCTCTAATACCTCTGCAGTGACCTCTCCCCTCTCCACTCTTCGGATGTAGCCACCGAGCTCTTTTAGATGGGCTAGCCCTTCCTCGTGTTCAGCCATGAATATGGCTATGGGGTCCTTTGACATCTCTCCTCCTTCACCGTGCGATAGCGATCAAATCGTCGCTTTCCTCCCTCTTATAAGGGCTAAACCTATAGTCCCCGTAGAATTCTACCTCCCTGAACCCTACCTGCCGCAAAAGGTCCCCCAACTCCTCGCTGAAGATGGGGCGGAGTTCCGTGGACTCCAGAGCGTAACTCCACTCCCCGCCCTCTTTCCGAAAAATCACCATGTTGAAGGTCATCCGCTCCTCATGGAAATCGATCAGGCGGAGGAAGAGCCATTCCTTTTCCCCCTCCCGGTGAGCGACCAAGGGCATGAACCTTTCCTTCCGGTTCCAAACCCGATCATAGTTCCGATTCTGGATGACCAAAACGCCTTTCTCTACCACTTGTCGCATATCGATCAGGGCCTCGACCAACCCCTCCGAGGTCAAGATGTGAGGTAGCGAGTTTCCCAGGCAGATCAAAGCGTCGAACCCCCCACCCACCTTCCTTTTGAACTCGCCAAACCCGGCCTCAACGAAAGGCACCTTGACCTGGGCGGCCTTCGCTCGCTCGATCATGGCCTTACTGAGGTCGGCCCCCACCACCTCATACCCTCGCTCTGCCAGGGCGATAGCGTGATGGCCAGTGCCACAAGCGGCGTCTAGAACCCGCCGCACCCCATACCTAGAGAAGAGCCTTTCAAAGAAGGGTAACTCATAGGCCAACCTGGCCGACCAATCGACGAAGCGATCGTAGTCGAGGCTAAACTCATCGTAGAGGGGCACCCTTCTTGAGTCGCTCATAGGCTCTCCCCGACTGCCGACTCCCCCTCCTAACCGTGGATCAGATGGGGCAGACAACGTACGCATACCCAGAGACTGTGACCCTCCTTGCGACAAGGTATGAGCACCGCTTGCTCCTCGCTGTGACCGCAGTGGAAACAACTCTGGACGATATAGAGTTCTCCCCTCTCTTCTTGCCGCTTTTCAACCGTCCTCTCATCGAAAGGCGCGGCTTCTCGAACCTCGATACTTAGCGCTCCCGTGGGACAGACTGAGAGACAGAAGCCCGCCCCATCGCAAAGTTCCTCCTGCAACACCTTAGCCTTGCCATCGGCGATCTCGATGGCCCCCTCGGCACAAGGGACCACACATAACCCACACCCGTTGCACAGCGCCTCATCTATCCTAACCATCTGGCGTTTGATCACTCTCATCCCCTCCATAGGCTAATGGCCCTTTTAAAGTTCCTCACATATCCCCTCGTATTCACAGGCTTTCGAGTGCAAAACCACCACCCTGCCCCGGCAAAGCCAATACCCCCTCCGGGCAAGATATCGCACCTATCCCACAACCATCGCATCTCTTCCCGCCGATGACTACAGATTCAACAAACCCTATCAGAGTCAAAAAAAGGACCGCCTACTACCGATATATTACGACTTCAGCGATCCCCTGTCTGTGACTTTTGTCTCTTAGAACCTTGCTTTATACCCCCAAACCCACGTCGTGGATTTGCCCAGGCCTAAAAGAGGAGACGTCCAACAAGGAGCCTAGCCTTTATCTTCACAGGAATCCATCGAAGAGAAGTTGCAGGAAATGACCATAGGCAGGGCTAACGGTCAAACCAACCAGAGCGGTCACTAGGTCGTGAGGCTTTCCTCTACAGCCTCCAAGAGAGCTTCGTCCTCCTCCGGGAGCACCGTACGGGGATCTAAGAGGTATCTCCCTTCCTCTATTCGCCCCACCACAGCCGGTTCACCCCTCCTCAGCCGCCTCGCCAACTCCTGGGGAGAGGGTACGGCGAGGGCCAAAAGGTAGGTGGGTAGCGTTTGCCCCGGCAACGAGCCTCCTCCCACCGCCGAGCGGCCCGGGATCACTTCCTTCTCTATCCCCTTAAGCCTTCTCGCCCAACCCTTGGCCCTCTCCTCGATCTCCTCCAAGGGGGTAGCGATCATCCTCCAAACGGGGACCTTCTCTACCGCTTCCCCTTTGAGGTAGTGGAGCAGCGTGGCTTGTAGCCCAGCCAAGGTAGTCTTATCCACCCTCACCGCCCGGGTGAGGGGGTGCTCCCGCAGACAAGCGATCAGTTCCCCACGACCTATGATGATGCCCCCTTGTGGCCCTCCCAGAAGTTTATCCCCGCTGAAGCAGACCAAGTCCGCCCCCCCGGCGATACTTTCCTGGGCCAGGGACTCATGGGCCAAACCGAAGGCTGTCGTATCCAAGAGGGCTCCACTCCCCAGATCGTCGAACACTAAGAGGTTATGCTCCCGCGCTAACCCCACCAACTCCTCCAACTGCACCTCATGGGTGAAGCCCACGATCATGAAGTTGCTGTGATGGACCCGCAGAAGAGCCGCCGTCTCCTCGCCTATCGCTTGAACATAGTCTCTTCTGTAGGTGCGATTGGTGGTCCCCACCTCTACCAGTTTGGCCCCGCTTTGGGCCATCACCTCCGGAATCCGGAAGCCACCGCCGATCTCCACCAACTGGCTGCGGGAGATGATCACCTCCTCCCCCCTAGCCAAGGCGGTAAGGATCAGGAGGAGGGCGGCAGCGTTGTTATTCACCACCAGACCAGCCTCCGCCCCCGTCAGGCGAGAGAGGAGATCCTCAGCGTGAAGATAACGGGAACCTCTCTCCCCCGCCTCCAAGTCGTACTCCAGATTGCTATATCCCCTGGCTGCCCTCTCCATGGCCAGACGAGCCTCAACGCTGAGGGGAGCCCGCCCCAGATTGGTGTGCAAGATCACCCCTGTGGCGTTGATGACCGGTCTCAGAGTAGGACGTAAGGCCAAAGATACAGAGTCGACCACTCGCTCTAAGAGAGTAGAGGGCTCGGGGCAGGGTTGACCAGCCCCGATGGCCAGGCGCGCCTCCTCCAGAACGGCCCGGATAGAAGCCACCACTACCTCCCGGCCACTCTGGGCAAGAAGGCGCTTGATCGCCTTCTCCTGGAGCAGAACATCAACGCTGGGGAGCCTGCGGAGTTCCTTTCGCATCTCACCCCTATTATACCCCATTACTCGGGGAGAGCAACGAGCCCACCAGAAAGGAGCGTCCGCATCTTTTGACCCCCCTCGGTGTTATCAAGTAATGATGTAGGTCAGGCTATTGACATCTGGTAGGAAATATAGTAATATAGTACTATATAGTACCACCCCATGTGATTCCTTCTATTTGAGAACGGGAAGACCTTTGTCCATCCTTATTTTTCAATTCTCAGAGATCGCAGGAAGGGAGGTGGTAGAGTGAACCTTTGAGGAGGCCTCACCGGTGTGTGGGGCTCATTTTGTTTCAAGGAGGTGATGCGGATAGAAAAGGAGATTGTTGGCACTACCTAGATACAGGAATCTTAGGAGGTCCCAAGAATGGCAGAAAGGACTTTGTTCCTTCGAAAAGCCACCGGACTGGTTCGAGAGATCGGCCTGGCGACGGCGGTGATTATCGCTCTGGCCAACGTTATCGGTTTGGGGTGGCAAAAGAGAGTCTTCCAGGTGACCGGCTGGGCCCCGGTGCCCAAGGCGAACTTTTTCCTGGGGATCCCGCCCGTCACCATGTCCTTCTTCCTGGTGGGCATCGTGGTACTCCTCTCGGTCTATTGCTTCGCCGTGCTCAGTGCCGCCATGCCCAGGTCAGGAGGAGGCTATGTCTTCATCTCCCGCATAGTGAGCCCGGCCTGGGCCTTTATCGCCACCTGGCTGGAGTTCTTCTCCGTAGCCGTCTCCTACGGCCTCATCGCCGTGGCGGTGATGGAGGCGGTCTTCCTCTTCAGCAAACCGGCGGGGGTGGACATCAGCCGCTTCCTGACACCCTGGAACATGACCATCGTGGGCACCGGAATAGTGATCATCTTCAGCGGCATCGCCCTCGGCGGTGTCAGGCAGACCGGCCGGTTGCTCCACACCATATTCTGGATCCCGGCGGCCATCCTGATCTTGATCTACCTCTTCTTCCTCACCGCTAGCCCTACCTCCATGGAGGCCGGCGTCCAGAACCTGTATGGTGCTTCCGCTTCCGCCTACACCCAGGCGGCCATTGATCAGGGGATGACAGCCGCGGGCTACTGGTCAGCGGTGGCTACGGCTACCATCGCCACCTACTGGGCCTACATCGGCTACGCCGCGGCCACCTTCGTGGCTGGCGAGGTCAAGGAGGCTTCCAAGAGCCTGCCCAAGGCCCTCTTCATCACCGGGGTGGTCTTGGTCTTCCTCTACGTGACCATCTCCTTCCTGGCCGACCGAGCGATGGGGATGGCCGGCCAAGTCGGGGGTTGGAACCTGACCCAGGCCGTGGGCTTCCTCAACTTCGGTGGCGGCGACTTTGGCGACCTAGCCAGGATCGGCGGCTGGATGCCCATGGTGGGAGCCATCCACGTCTATGGCGCTTTCTCCGCCGGACTAGCCAAACTCTTCGGTTGGCTGATCATGATCTTCGGCATGTTGTGGGTGGCCAACGACATCCCGCCCTTCATCCTCACCACCTCGCGCATGGTCTTCGCCATGGCCTTCGACCGAGTCATGCCCGAGGCCCTGGGCGAGATAGATGAGCGGTGGCACTCCCCGGTCAACGCCATCGTCTTCACCTCCATCGTGGCCATCGTCCTGGGCTGCACCGCCGAAGCCGACCTCTTCGGCAGGGCTGGCATCTGGCTGGGCTCGATAGTGCACGCGGTCATCAACCCCGGGGGCGGTATCGTAGCCACGGACATCTGGGACGCCTTCTTCTTCCTCATGGTCTCCGTGGCCCTGGTCCTCTTCCCCCTGCGTAAGCCGGAGATCTTCCAGCGCTCGCCCTATCGGCACAGCCAGACCGTGGTCGTCACCCTAGGAGTACTATCGGTCCTGGCCAACCTCGTCGTGCTCCTAGTGATCGTCTTCGGGCCCCACGGCTGGGCGCTCCTGGACGCCCTCAAATCGCCCTCACTGACCGGCCTGGCTCCCTTCTGGTTCACCATACTCCTGGCCCTGGTAGGCTTGGGCATCTACTACTACTACCAGAGCCGGGCCCGGGTCACCGGCGTGGATCTCTCTTCCATCTTCGCCGAGATACCGCCTGAATAGACCCGGCCAGCGAGGCGAACCTTAAGCCCCTCGCCCCAATGGGGCGAGGGGCTTAACTTATTCTGTTTAGTCTCATTAAGAATGCGACAATTGTGGTACGGTTCGTCCTGAGGACTCATCGTTCGAAGGAGAGTTGAATGTGCCAATCAGATCTACACAAGCGGAGTAGGATAGGCCCTCGTGGCCTCCCGAAAGTGAGAGGGGACCCTTCGCTGCGCTCAGGACAGGCAAGCCCCTCCCCTACAACCCATCTTTGCTTCCTGGCGGCCAAAAGAAAGAGTAGGGCCGATATAGAAGCCTGCCCTACCTGACGTCGAAAAACTTGACCGGCTGTCCCTACAGGATAGGCGGTATGCGGTTGTGCCTTCGGCATCCTGAGGAGAGAGGGCAGAGGGGTTAGCATATCGAGGCCCTCTGCCGCCTATTTGTCGCACTTGACATGAGAGATACCGTTATCTTGTACTCCCCCCGCTGTTGTGCTACAATTTCGATCACTAGGGGGGCCGGTGAAGGTAGACGATTATCTGCTCAAACTAGAGAAGAACCTCATGATAGGGGGGGGGCGGTGGGTCGCCGATTTCACCGAATCGTTCCGAGAACACGAAATCGAGGGGGTTACCTTCGGCATGGTAGTTCGGGGGAACACCAGGGGTAAGGGGTTCCTCCTCTCCAGGCTGGTGAACTTCTTCCTCCTCCCCAACTATCTGGTGGCCTGCTTCGTCTACCCCGCCGAAGAGATGAAGAAGAATAGCTTGGACCGGCTTTTGAAGGTTATGGAGAACTATATGGAGGATAATAACCTCACCTGGTCCTGGCTGGTCATCCCTAAAGAGGGCCCCTTCTCCAAAGAGAGCAAAAGGGTAGTGGAGAGGATAGCCCAGCGAGAGATGGGGATAGCCTTGGTCGATCTGAACTCTCAGGAGATAACCACCAACCGCTCCTCCTTGGGGCGTAGGCTGCCCCGCTACATAAGGTGCTTTCGATGAGGAGAGTAGCCCCCTTGCAACTCATCAATCTGGCCAAGTCGTTCTCCCTATTCTTCTTCGTTCTAACTGGCCTGTGGTTGATCTTTAACCTCCTACTATTTGGGGAGCGAATTCTGGTCGGCTTGGAGGGTTGGTTCTTCTTCCTCGTTGATCTGGCTCTCTCCGCCTATCTGGGATGGCGCTTCTACAAATCCAGGTATCACACTATCTTCTCCTACGGTGAGAAGGGGTTCGAACTAGAGCGGGGCAAGGAAAAACTGGTAGCCGACTGGAGCCACTTCTCTACCGTCTCCCTCGTTCACCTGGGGCAAGGAGATTTCGCGGTGAGGTTGTACAAGGGAGAGGATGATTTCTTGGATATCCCGGCTTCAGGACTAAAGTTGGATCCTTGGCGATTCAGGTTTGAGGCTATAGAGTTAGTTACAAAGCCTTGACAATACAAAAAGAAAGTTGTTAACTAATAAGGAGCGAGGCTGAGCCCAGAAAGAGGGGTAACTATGCCGGCGAGGGAAGAAGAAGCGCGTAGGGTAATAGACGCGGCCCGGGAACGAGGGGTCCATCTGCGAGTCATCGGTGGGCTGGCGGTGAAACTCCATTGCCCTAGCGCCACCCATCGGGAACTCTCCCGCACCTATGGCGACCTGGATTGCGTAGGTTACCGGAGCCAGAGAGAGGAGATAAGCCGCCTCCTAGAGGACCTCGGATATGAACCCAACCGTCGCTTCAACGCCCTCCAAGGCCACCGCCGGCTCCTCTTCGAGAACCCCCAGTTGGGGTTCGATGTCGACATCTTCCTAGATGTCTTCCCCATGTGCCACGAACTCAATTTCCTCCACCGCTTGGAACTCGATGAGTACACCGTCCCTGTCGCAGATCTCCTGCTCTCTAAATTGCAAGTTGTCCAGTTGAACGAGAAGGATATCAAAGACACCTGTGCCCTCATCGAGGATCATGAGATAGGTGAAACCGATGATCGGGAAGTGATCAACTCCCGGCGCATCGCTCGCCTCTGCGGGAACGACTGGGGCTGGTACAAGACAATAACCATGAATATAGAGAATATAGTCGCTTTAGCCGACGATTATCTGGAAGGGGAGGAAAAGGAACTGGTCACCGGCCGACTGCGGAGATTGCACCAGATCATCGAGGAGGCACCAAAGTCGATGAAGTGGAGGATGAGGGCCAGGATAGGGGAAAAGGTCCGCTGGTACGATCTCCCGGAGGAGCTCGACCACGGAGATTGACCTCTGAAGCCTGGACATGACCAGGGGAGGCTCTACGCTTTGCGCCTCCCCTGAACTCTCGGTTCAAGCATCCAATTTCTGGTGTCTGATTATTTTGTCGCCGTCGATCTCGACCAAAAAGCCTTTGAGGATCCCCTCACCATATTCGCTTCCGGGATTGAAGCACATCGTTCTCCCGATCCTTAAAAAACCAGGGCTTTCGTGGATATGGCCATGGAGACCTAAGAGGGGCTGATATTTCTCTACGATCTTCCTCACCGCTCTCGAACCCACGGGCACCATCTGCATGTGCCCAGCCCTGAATATGACGTTCAGGTTCTCGTCCACCTCCGGCGCATGGTCGATCACGCTATCATAAGGGGGCACGTGAATACAGAAGATTGCCGTCTCCAGATTTCTGACCTTGGCCACCGTCGCCTCCAGCCGAGCCTCCAACTCCTCTTCAGAGCACTCACGAGGGGAGTTGAAGGGCGTAGGGTTCGACCAGCCGAAGCAGAGGACCTCATGCTCTTCATCCAGGAGCACAACCTCCTCCTCTCCGAAGATCACCTGGGGGTTGGGATCGGATCTTATGACTTCATCGATGGAGAATTTGTCATCGTTTCCGGGGCTGATGATCACTTTGCAGTGGGGTGGCACCCGATCGGGGATGAGAGAGAGCCAAGTCCTTACGATCTCCCCCTCCATCCGTTCAAAGAGATCCTCCCGATACTCTTCATCGTTGGCGATCCTTGCCGATTCCTCGGGGTTGGTCACGTAGGGGATATAGGAGATCATGCGGACCTTCTTTTCGAACTCCGGGATCTCCTCCCTGGTCAATAGATACGGCTGCCCCAGGAAACTAGCATCGTACCGGCCATCGGGCCTTTGGATGATGGGAACCATGGCCTTCCCGGTCATATCGCCACTGAGTATCAAGGCACCCAGTCGCATCCCCAACCGTTCTTCCAGGAATTTAGGAACGTTGAGGAATTTGCGCCATACCGTCTCCGACCCGTGGAAATCGGTAGAGAAAAAGAAACTCGTCTTAGCCACAGTGCTTGCCTCCTAAGGATAATTATACCGGATGCAACGATGGGTAGCAATCTCTTAGAGATATCTGGAGGTGACAAGTGTACAAAAAGATCCTCGTTCCCCTTGATGGCTCAGAGTTAGCGGAGACCGTACTCTCCCATATCGAAGCGATAGTCCTAGCCCATGAAGCGGAGGTGATCCTCCTCCGGGTGCTCCCCGCCACAGGGGTCTTCCCCGCCACGGCCGAGGCGGAGAGGAGCGCGGCTCGAGAATCTCTCGAGCGGGCCAGGAAGCGCCTCCAAGAGAAAGGGATAAACGCCCGCACCACCATAAGGCACGGAGAGGACGCTGCCATGGAGATCACGGACTACGCGGGGGTGAACGACGTCGATCTCATAGCCATGTCCACTCACGGGCGGAGCGGCGTAAGCCGTTGGATGTTCGGCAGCGTCGCGGAGAAGGTGCTGCGAGGCACCAACAAGCCCATACTCCTCGTCCGTGTGCCGGGCATCTCCAAGACCGGCTTACCCCTGGCCCAGGAGCTAAAATTCTAGGAGAGGGCAAAGCCATTCCTCTCGCTAGCCCCTCTTCCGCTCCTCCGCCAACCGCCAGATGCCGAATTCGCCTACGGTCTCCATCGTCTCCACCGGCTCATACCACCTCATCTTGGGGCCGATGCGCGCGCGGGTCTTCCACCTGAGGCTCTTGGGCTCCTCCTCGATCCGATCTATGCAGTGGTCTACCGTCTTGGCTATGACCCCCTTTTCCTCCTGGGGGAGATCCATCTCCGGCAAGAGTTCTTTTACCCCCTTCAAGTTGGTGGTTACCGTGTACCAGAAACCCCAATCCCGGGCCAAAAGCCCAGCGATGTAGCGGGCGTTGATGAGCCCCGCCCCATCCTCCTCCCCCATCTGGTGAGCCAATAGGAGGACCAAAGCGTCCTTCAGATCCTTTTCGCTGAAATTGACGATCTGGAGTTTCTCCAAGAGGAGGTCCGTAGGGGTGATGGTGGGGAAATCCAACTCCAATCTGCCACGAAAATCCAGGGGGTGGTTGGCTACCAGCAGCCTATCGAAGAAAACGTCGATGAAGAACCAACCTTGGGGGTGAAAGTAGATCTGCCTCTCGGAGGCGGCGGTGGAGAGGGTAGCCTTCCTCTTGCTATACCCCAGGTCCTGGAAGAGACCCTTCATCTGGTTCCTTTGTTTCCTGTAGGTCATGAAATCCAAATCGGTGAACTCCTGCTGCTCGGGCCCCAGCCTCCCCAGCCTTTGGGCCAAATCGGCGTACTCGAGGGCGCGAAGCCTGATCCCTACCCCTCCCATCACCCGCAAGATTAGCCCCTCTTTCTCGCCCTCCTCGACGATCCGCCTCGCCTCATCCAGAAACACCTGGGAAGGGATGATACCTCCCCACTCTTCCGGCATACGGACCTCTCGCTCCTCCTCCCGCTCTACCCACATCTCACACCTCCTCACAGACTAGAGAACCCTTACCATGACCAGCGGAACGAGATGATGAGGAAAGCGACCCCCAGGGCCACGATGAGGGCGAACTCGACCACCACACGCCTATCGATGACCCCTTCAAGATATTGCCTAGCCAATCCAGTGATGAGATAGAAGGCTAAGAGTAAGAGGCTCCCGCCCGCGAGGGCGCTTATGCCCCAGTAGTTCAGAACCCAGACGACCTCGCCCGTGATGAGCCCCACAACAAGGGCGTAGAGCCAAGTCCGCCTCGCACCCTCCTCGTCCCGCAGGAGTTCCAAAGCCAAGGCCCCGCTGACCAGCGATATCCCAGTGGCCGAGAGAAGGCTGCGAGTCCTCAGGCCGTAGATGAGGGCATAAAAGAAAACAGCCGCTCCATAGACCACTACATTGAGCCCCCATCGTGCCCAGAGAGAGTTTCTTTCCCTCATAGTATGATATTGGCCTGCGAGGATCAAGGCTAAGAGTAAGCCCGCTGAGGCGAGACCCAAGACGAAAAATAGCCTATCCGCTAAAAGACGCAGGAAGAAAAGGGCTATTAAGATCACTACACTAGGCAGGCCCGCAAAGGAGAGACTACGGAGAGGGGAACTTCTCTCCTCTTGGGAGTGAACCAGGGAATAGACGCCGGCGATGGTCAGAAGAAGGAGCATCCCTCCCATGATCCAGGGGGGCGATATATAGAGAGTGGTGGGGGAGCCGAAGGCCACAAAGGAGACGATATTTGTGGGCAGCCTTATGAAGCAAGAGAGGACCAACCCGAAAAGGAGCAGGCTCACCAGGGTGCCCGTTCTCTGATAATAGACCTCTTTCACCCGCCTCCCTCAATACACATAGTGCAGATCCCGGCTACTTTTACCATTTTAGAGCCCTCATTTGTCCTTGTCAAACGGTATGATATAATCTTTTACACGGAGAATGCGGCATGATCGTCCTCTACTCCCTACTCGGTTTACTCACTGGCGCTTTTCTTAACCTCGCCGCTGACGAACTGCCTCAGCGTCGCCCCCTCGGCTCACCCCGTTGCCCCTATTGTGGTCAGAGCCACCTACCCTCAGAGTGGGTCGCCGTTTTCAGTTTCCTTCTCCTGAGAGGAGGGTGCCAACATTGCCGGGCCCCCCTCTCCCTTCGTCGGCCCCTCTTGGAACTGGGAACGATGCTCGCCTTCGCCTTCCTCTGGCAGCGATACGGCCCAACCCCCCTACTCCTTCTCTTCACTTTCCACATCTGCATCCTCTTTTTAGTCCTGGTCATCGACTTGGAACATCGGCTCATCTTGAATGCAGTAATCCTCCCTGCCATCCTCGTGGCGGGGATAGGGAGTTCACTATTCCCGTACCCAGGCCCTCTGCGTGCCCTGGCTGGAGGGCTAATCGGCTTCGCCTCATTCTACTTCATCGCCCTGGCGCGAAAGGGAGGGATGGGGGGTGGAGATGTGAAACTGGCGGCCTTCATCGGCCTGGCCACGGGGTTCCCGGCGATAGTCGTAGCCCTCCTCATCGCCGTCCTGGCAGGTGGGGCCACGGCTCTCGTCTTGGTACTCACTCGGATCAAGGGGTTGAAGAGTTACATCCCTTACGGCCCCTTTCTAGTGTTGGGGGGGATAGTGGCTCTTATCTACGGCCCTCAGATCGTGGCTTGGTATCTAAGACTCTATCATTAAGCATCTTCTCGCCAAGCGTGGAAAGAACCCTGACACACTGATGTCATAAAAGTGTGCTACAATGGGAGAAGATGATGGGTATGAAAACCGAGAGGCTCCTGGCGATCATCTTACTCCTCCAGTCCCGGGGTAGGATGGCCGCCTCGGAACTGGCTGAGATCTTCGAGGTCTCGGTGCGCACTATATATCGGGATATAGACTCCTTATGTGTGGCTGGCGTCCCCGTCACTTCCTGCCCCGGTCGAGAGGGGGAGGCTTCTATCTCATGGAGGGCTATAAGATGGAGCCCATGCTCTTGAGCACCGAGGAGGCGGTCTCCCTCTTTCTAGGAGGTAGCGTCATCCAGCAGTATCCCCGCCTGGACAGCAGCCAGGCTATCACCAAGGCCCTGGCCAAGATCGAGGCGCTATTGCCGGAGGAGTACAAAAACGATATACGTCGGGCCAAGGAGCGTATCCTCTTCGACATGTCGCCCATCTGGGGCCAGGGAGAGGATACCCATCTCGAGGCCCTCAAGAACGCCATCCTCAGCAACCAGAAAGTGCGCCTAACCTACCCCTCTCACTGCCAACTCATCCCTGATGAGCGGGTGATCAACCCCTATGGCCTGGTTTGTAAAGGAGGGGTCTGGAACTTGATCGCCTTCTGCCACACACAAGCCGCCTTTGTAGTCTTTCTGGTGGGCCGTATCAAGGCTGTGGAGACTCTGAATGAGACCTTCGGGCCCATGGCCGACTTCGATGTAAGAGGTTTCTGGGAGCGACATGCCAAGGAGATGGAAAGAGCCTTCCGAGTCGGAATAGAAGGGGAGAGTGTGACTTGAGTTCCTCTATCAGGCTAGTCGATTACGATCCCCAGTGGCCAATCCTCTACGAAGAAGAGAAGGCTTCCATCTTGGGCGTTATCGGTGACCTCATCGTCGATATTCAGCACATCGGAAGCACCGCCGTGCCTGGGTTGGGAGCGAAGCCCATCATCGACATCGTGGTGGCCATCCGTCGGCTAGCCCTCATAGAGAAGTGCGTTCGACCGCTCCAGACCATCGGCTACGAATACCTGGGTGAATATGGGATCCCAGGGAGATACTACTTTCGCAAACCACCGGGCCATCCCCACACACACATCACCTGCACATGGTTGAAAGAGAAAGCGATTTCTGGGAGCCGCATATCCTTTTCCGGGGTTTCCTGCGGGCTCACCCCGAAGAAGCCCAGCGGTATTACGAGTTGAAGAGGGAATTAGCCGCGAAGATTGTTTCAGATCGCGATGCCTACGCCGAGACGAAAACCTTGTTTATCGAGTCCGTGGTCAACAAGGCTCGCGTCAGCAAGACACCGGAAGGGCCTTCCAAGGCAGAATAGAAGAGGAAAATAGTTAAGAGTGCATCCGCAACTTTCCTCCACAAGTATTCCGTAGATACCGCCATTATTACAGGATAAACGAACTTCGTTTGTGCATAGTTAGATGCCATCCGGCGCTGAGGCGGAGAGAGTTGAAGATGGCCAAGATACCGATCGGACGACTTGCCTTCCTAGCGGCTTCCTGTGCGATCATCGTCATCGCCGGCGGAGGTATTGCTTTCCTTCGGCGGCCAGTAGGAATCCCCTATCTGGTTTTGTCGGTGGTTTGGTGGCTGCTAGCCCTGGTGCGGCAGAGCGGCGTGCCCTCGACCTACGACCGTAGACAACGCGTGATCGTCATTGCCCTCGGGGCCACGACTGTGCCTCTTCTCATCATTGCGCCACCGTGGGAGTATGCTCATTTTGTCGGGCCTATTCCCCGGGACGGTCCACTGGCCTGGGCCGGGCTGGTTCTCTTTGCTACGGGCATCGCTCTGCAAGCAGCAGCCATGTGGGCGCTACGCGGCTTTTACACGGTGCGGCTGGGTATGCAGCCAGGGCATGGCCTGGTAACGACTGGTCCATACCGCTGGGTGCGCCACCCCGGTTACCTGAGCTATATCCTGTCCATGACGGGAATCGGCCTAGCGTTGAGCAGCCTCATTGGATTGGGTCTAGTAGTTCTGGTCATGCCATTTCTTCTGTGGCGGATTGAGCGTGAAGAAGAAATGCTGGTGGCCGAGTTTGGCGAGGAGTACCGGACCTACATGCAGCAAACGAAGCGGTTGATACCACTGGTTTATTAGTTGAACATCTGACATCGAGAGTGGAAATGACAAAGGCGCCGGACGGCATCTAACACGGCGTGGGTGGCGACGCCCCAATTTGCCGCTTATTTGGGGGCAAAGGTGGGTAGCGGAGTTGTCGGCAGGCGGAAGTTGGCCCCATAGACAAAGCACGGCAAACTGCGCCCACGCCGAGCACGTTAGACGAAATAGGGATTAAGAAGCACACAATTGTCATCCAGTCGTTAAGGGATACTCAAACGAAGGAGGCATTATGGCCAAAAGGCGCAAAACCGCGCGAGAGAAACTAGAAGTAGACCAAGCGCCCAAGGTAGTTGATGATCCCCGGGGACGGGGAAAGATGCTTATCCCCAAGCCGCTCGATGTCGATGCCTTAATACGTAGGATACGGAAAGGGAACCTCGCTACTGTAACTCAAATCAGGGAGAGGCTGGCGAAGGATTTTGACGCCGATTTCACTTGCCCCCTGACGGCTGGGATATTTATGCGCATCGCCGCCGAAGCAGCGGAGGAGGATCTAGCCGAGGGAAAGAAACGGATAACGCCCTATTGGCGGGTGATTAAGAGAGATGGTAGTCTAAACGAAAAATCTCCCGGAGGTACAGAAGCACAGGCGGCGCGTTTGAGGGAAGAAGGGCACACTATCCTACCCGGCGAGGGCAAGAAGCCACCTCGGGTAAAAGAGTTCGAAAAATCTTTACAGAAACTGTGAATCGCGATGCCCCATCAGCAAGCAGCGTGCTGGCGCTTCGCACTTGCACCAGATTGCCTTCGGCAAGTTCCTTTCATCCGCAGAACGTTAGGCGACATTGCCCGGCTCAACAACCAAGGAAAGAACATACGATGGCCCAGCAGAGTCTTCGCAACCAACAGGCAAGTGAAACAGAGAATCTAAAATCGTTTATCAGAACTCTGGGGGTTGACTTGGTTGGCATCGCCGACTTAAATCCGCTCGAAGGAATGCCGATTGGTTTGCCGTCTGGCTCATCCGGTTTTCTACGGAGGTATCAGTACGCGGTCACATTCGGGGCACAGTTAGGCAAGTTGGGGGACAACACATCAGGAACTGAGGCTTCTCTATTCCTGGAGAAAGCTGCTTTTGAGGTGATGGGGTATCTAGAGGAGAAACAATATAGAGCGCTAATTATCCATACGGAAGATGAGTTCGATCCAATCAAGCGCATGGGGCTGATGTCCCTGAAGGTGTTGGCCAAAGGAGCCGGGCTCGGCTGGCAGGGGCGTTCTCTGTTAATCGTATCGCCTGAGTATGGCCCAATCCATCGCTTAATCGCCGTTTTGACGGATATGCCTTTGCAGGACGACAAACCTATCCCCAACCGGTGCGGCGATTGTTCTTTATGTATTGATAAGTGCCCGCAGGAGGCATTGACTCTGGTACTCTTTGAGGATCATCCTGAGCATCGAGAGGACGTGTTAGACATTAGTATCTGTCAGGGTGACGATGGATGTAAAGTGTGTCTCGTCGTATGCCCCTGGGCAAGACAACACCTTGAACAATGACCCGCAACGCCGCCTAACAGCGGCTTTGCGGCTCCGCTTCGCCCGTGCTTCGCAAACACACAAGAATCGAGAGGAGGTGAAGAGGTGGAAGTTAAATACACCCCCCAGGGGGAACCGGGCAAGACCTGTGCCGACTGCAAATTCTACACGCCCAAACCTGACAACCCTGGAAAAGGCGATTGCTTTGGCCATGAAGTAGAGGCCAAGGGGAGTTGCAATCAATTCCAGCCCAAAGAGGGGTAGAAAGGGCAAGCAGTGAAAGGCAGCGAATTTTTTCCGCTGCCTTCTCTTATCCTGCCCAAGCGCATATCACCTATTATTGGGCCTCGGATTTGGCGTTTGTGCATCTGGATGGAGGAAAGGGCCGCTTCCAGGAGCAGTTTCGAAACAAAGGCTCTGGAGGAAGCCCTCTTTTCCCTGTGGAACTCCAATCGCCAAGGTCGCCTTGTGTCGTCACTGTCAAAGGTAACCCACCCCTCTCCAGATGGTCCTCTAAATCTGTCACTTCCTCCCCATGCTGCTATAATATGGCTATGGCGACCATACGGAGGGCAGAAGCCCATGATGCGGTGGCGGCAGTCGAACTCGAGACTGAGACCTTTTCGGATAAGTTCCGCCGCATCTTCGGAAAGAGAATAGCCCAGGGGCGCAAAGCCCTCCCGGAGCCCCTGATCTTCGCCGATTTCGAGTCCGCCTTAGTCCGCCTGGGAAAGGAGTGGTGTCGTAAGGAGAAACATGCCCACTGCCCCATGCGCGAGTGGTGTGAAGATCATCAGGCTGGCTAGGGCCAAGAAGGCAGAAGATGACCATGAAGCCCAAAAGAAGGGTTTTCACTCTAGGGAGCAGCACCCGCTCCACCCAGGAGTTTCTGGCTCTCCTCGCTCATTACCAGATCGAGGCTATCGTGGATGTACGCCGCTTCCCTACCTCTCGCTTCGAGCATTTCGTAAGAGAAAACGTGGCTCTTCTCCTCGAAGAGAAGGGGATCGCCTACCTCTATCTGGGGGAGGAACTGGGGGGCTACAGAAGCGGGGGGTATGAAGCCTATATGAAAAGCGAGGAGTTCGAAGCCGGGCTAGCAAGGCTGCAAGAGGTGGCACAAAAGAAAAGAGTAGCCATTATGTGCAGCGAGAGACTACCTTGGAGATGTCACCGCCGCCATATCGGAAGAGCCCTCCGAGAGCGGGGCTGGGAAGTCCAGCATCTCATCGACCTAGACAGAGTCTGGATTCCCAAGGAGAGATAAAAGTGCAAGAGGGCAAGAGAAGTGGATCACCCTAACAGCCTTGACTATCATGTTTGCGGAACCAGACTTCTGAATGACCGCGGAATGAGGCAGCAAAGAGGAGGAAACCGATGGCAGAGTGGATGAAACCACTGCACGGAGACCCGACACCCTGGCTCTTGGAGCCCGAAAACCCCTCGGTGCGCCACTTCACCCTGACAGACATCCTGGATCGGCCGGTTAACACCCCAGAGGTGGTGACGGCCCGTGAGTCCATCCCAACCTGGCCGCCGGTGGCAGCACTACTGGCGGCGCAGAAGGGGGACGGTTACTGGGTCAAGCGCGACTACTACCTGCCCAAGAACTACAGCACCTTCTGCGTGCTGAGCGTCCTCGCCGACCTGGGGCTCACCGCCGAGAATACCCAAGTGAGACGCGGCTGCGAGTTCATCTTCCAGTATCAGCGGCAGGACGGCAGCTTCTGCCGCCGGCGCCGCGTCAAAGGGCAGGGCGTCATCTGGGAGACCCAGCCCGATCCCTGCACCCACGCCCGCATCGTACGCTTCCTGGTCCAGTTCGGCTACGCGCGGGATTCGCATACCAGGAGGGCTATAGATTGGTTACTGGCGACCCAGCGCGAGGATGGGATGTGGCTGTGTGCCCGGCCGGGCCGCCACGGCTGCCTGCGTGCCACCCTCGACTATCTCCGTGCCGCGGTTCTCGACGCCGAAATGGCCACCCAGCCGGCCACCGCTCGCGCCGCCCAGGTGGTCTACAGCCTCCTGCTGGAGCCCAAGATGGGGCGCTATCATGTCGGCGATCTGTGGGCAATCCTGGAGTATCCCTACTTCGGCTACGGGGTCATCAGCGCCCTAGATGCGCTGATGCGGCTGGGCTACACACTGGAGCAACCCAGGATGGCGGCTGCGGCGGAGTATCTGCTCAGCCGGCAGGGAGAGGACGGCACCTGGTCCCTCGATCAGGCAGCCCCACGCCCGCCCCTCGACGTCGGCCAGCCGGGGGAGCCTAACAAGTGGCTGACGCTGGATGCGCTGCGGGCGATCAAAGGGTTGTACAATCAGAGTTGAAGGAGAGAGAAGGATGATGTGGAAGAGACACTTGAACGATGATCCCCTGCCCTGGCTCCTGGAGCCCGACCCAGACAACCCCGGAGTGCGTTATTTCGCCCTTACCGATCTCCTCGACCGGCCAGTAGACGATGCTGAAGTGGTTGCGGCATGGCAGGCGATCATGGAGAGCGGGCCAGTGCGGGCCATCCTGGCGGAGCAACACGCCGAAGGCTACTGGGTAGAGCCCGGGCCAGGCTACAGACCCAAGTACCGAAGCACGGTGTGGTCGGTTATCTTCCTGGCCCAACTCGGTGCCGACGGCAACGACCCTCGGGTGCGCGCTGCCTGTGAGTACATCCTAACGCACTCGCCGGCCTCCAGTGGCGCCTTCTCCTACACCGGCGCGCCCAGCGGGGCCCTTTACTGCCTCGGTGGCAACCTCTGCGCGGCGCTATTGGATCTCGGCTGGTGGGGAGACGAGCGTTTGGATCGGGCGCTGGATTGGCTGGCTCGCGCCATCACCGGCGAAGGGATCGCTCCAGCCGAGGACCGCCAGGCTCAATTGCGCTACTACAAGTCAGGAGCCTGCGGGCCCGACTTCGCCTGCTCGGCCAACATCCGCCTGCCTTGCGCCTGGGGAGCGGTGAAAGCGATGCTGGCCTTGGGCAAGGTGCCCCAAAGCGCTCGCACGTCGACCATCGAAGCGGCCATTGAGGCTGGCCTTGAGTTCCTGCTCAGCCGCGATCCGGCGGTGGCCGACTACCCGGCCGGCCTGAGCGACAAGCCCTGTCGGAGCTGGTTCAGGTTCGGCTTTCCGATCTTCTACGCAACCGACGTCCTACAGAACTTGGAGGCGCTCACCAGCCTGGGTTTGGGCGCCGATCCGCGCCTGAAATCCGGTGTCGAGTTGGTACTCTCCAAGCAGGACGAGCAGGGTCGATGGAAGATGGAGTACACCTACAACAGCAAGACCTGGGCAGATATCGAAAAGAAGGGCCAACCCAGCAAATGGGTCACGCTGCGCGCCCTGCGGGTGCTAAAAGGGGTATATGACTGATGGGGTTCTCTATAGAGAAAGTCAACTCCTACCTGCTCCATAAGCAACACCTGGCCGAAGATATAGACGGTGATGTTGTCCAAACAGCTTGGGATGTGGGAGGTCTGCACGCTACAGGAGCCACTGTACCCTACCTCTCCCTCCGGGCCAGATCTTCGAGTTTCGCCAAAGAGCATCTGGAAGAGGCCCTTTATGTAAAGCGGAGCCTGGGCAAGGTGCTTTGCATGCGAAACACCTTGTTCATCTTACCCAAAGAACTTTTGCCCGTAGCCTATCAGGCCACCCTGAAGCAGCGGGAGGCCCACCTCGCTCTCTACCTACGCCATTACGGCATCTCTCGGCGTGATTACGCACACTTGGCTGCTCTAATCTTGGGACTCTTAGCCTCAGGACCCGAGACAGCGACGGAGATAAAACGGGAACTGGGAGGTGCCCCTGCTACCAAAGTAGCCCTGAATATGATGCCCAACGATTGGCAACTCATCCGCACTCGTCCTCGCGGCACCTGGCGAAGCAACCTATACGAGTATGCCTCCTTCGTCCTTTGGTTCCCCGATGTCGATCTGAACTCCATCGGCCCTGAGGAGGCCAAGGTTCAACTGGTGAGCCATTACCTGGCCGCCTTTGGTCCGGCCAAGGAGGAGGAGATCGCTTGGTGGTCCGGCTTCAGCAAGGGGGAGGCCAAGACAGCCGTAGAAGCCTTGGGCGAAGAGGTCGCCACTATCGAAATCTCCGACCTCGGTGGCGATTTTCTGATCCCGGCTGCGGAGATCGAACCCCTGGAGAGAAGCAAGCCAAGAGGTCGCCGCCTATTTCTGCTGCCGAGTCTCGACCCCTATATCATGGGCTACAAAGATAGGGAGAGGTTCCTGGCTCCAGAACATTACTCTAAGGTCTTCGACCGAGCAGGGAACGCCTTGCCCACCATCTGGGCCGAGGGTCGGGTGGTCGGGGTATGGCAGGGAAAAAGACCCCTGGCCTCCCTCACCCTACTGCTCTTTCAGGATATCGACGCCCAATACCTGAGAGAGATCGAGGCAGAGGCCCACCGATGGGGCAAATTCCTGGGTTACGAGGCCGCCAAAATCGAAATCGCTTCCTATCCTCCTGGCGCATACCCCAAGAGCCCCTTCACTATCACCCAGAGAGATGATAGAGAGGGAGCATGATTAAGGTCGGCTGTTGTGGCTTCCCCAAGGCCAAAAGGGAATATTACACCCATTTTCGTGTGGTCGAGATGCAACAGACCTTTTATCACCCTCCACGAGTGGGAACTTGTGAGAGGTGGCGGGCCCAGGCTCCCCCATGGTTCGAGTTCACCCTCAAAGCCTGGCAACTGATAACTCATCCGCCCAGTTCCCCCACCTACCGTCGACTGAGGATGGAGATAGAAAAACCGAATAGATACGGCTTCTTTCGGCCCACCGATGAGGTCTTAGCCGCTTGGGAGAGGACGAAGGAGATAGCACAGGCCCTGGAAGCACGCATACTCCTCTTCCAATGCCCAGCCAGTTTCACTCCCACCAAGGAGCATATCGCCGATATGCGTGCTTTCTTCCAGGCGATAGAGCGAGATGGTCTCCTCTTCGCTTGGGAGCCACGAGGAGAGTGGGAAGAGGAGCAAATAAAAGGGCTTTGCCAAGAGTTGGCTCTCACTCATGGCGTTGATCCCTTCCAACGCCCGTCCATCTATGGGGAGATAGCCTACTTCCGTCTTCATGGTATAGGCGGATACAGATACCGCTACACCGACGAAGACCTAAGCCGACTGCTCCACTGGTGCCGGGGATACGAGAAGGGATATTGTCTCTTCAATAATATCAGCATGTTCGAGGACGCCCTAAGAATGAAGGAGGTGATAGGTGGATAAATGGAAAAAACGACTGAAAGCCGATCCCACAGAGTGGCTGTTGGAGCCCGATAACCCCTCAGTTCGCTACTGGACGCTGACCGACATCCTCGACCGTCCAGCGGATGATAGCGGGGTGCAGGAGGCCAAAGCGGCCATCGCCCAACAACCCCTGGTGCAGGCACTCTTCGCCAGTCAGCATCCCCGTGGCCACTGGGGCGACGATGAGGCCAAACCCTACCGCGCCGAAGGGGCATACGGAGTCCTGGGCGTCCTCGCCCAACTGGGTGTGGAGCCGGATGAGCGCACCGCTCTCGGCTGTGAGAACATCCTGCGCTACAGTCAGAACGAGTGTGGTGGTTTCTCGATGACCAAGAGACGCAAGAGCGGAATCTTCCCCTGTACCACGCCGGACGCACTGTTGCTTCTCGTCTACTTCGGCTACGGCGATGACCCCCGTGTGCGCAAAGCTTTTGCCTATATGGTCGAAGAGATGCTGGGCCAGAAGCCGCTCGATTGCGGCCGCTATCAAGGCCGCGACTGCCTCTGGGGTGCGATGCAGGTGCTGCACGCTTTGGCCTTGCTGCCGGACGACATGCGGTCTCAACAGTCACAGCAGGTCATCCGCTACCTTGCTGATGCGTTGTTAGACTACCGATACGACTTCGCGGGCGAGGAGAAGATCTGGTTCAAGTTCGCCGTGCCCCGCTACTACGACCTGCTATACGCCCTGGATGCACTCGCCAGACACGGCTATAGCGAAGACCCACGCTTTGCCCCACTGCTTGAGATCTTCCTGGCCCAGCAGGACGATAACGGGCGGTGGCTTAAGCGCCGCGGCTCCCGAACATACCCCCTTGAGAAAACCGGCCAGCCCAGCAAATGGGTCACCCTAGACGCGCTGCGGGTGCTCAAGTGTGGGGGGGAGGCAACCGATGGTTGAATGGAAAGATTTGCTTCAAGCCGACCCAACCGATTGGCTCCTGACCGTGGGCCAGCCTTGGGTTCGCTATCGGACTCTGGTCGACCTGCTAGACCGCCCTGAAGACGACCCGGAGGTGAAAGCCGCCCGCCAGGCCATGTTGGAACACCCCCAAGTTCAGGGCCTCATCGAAGAACTCAAGGAGTGGCCAGGCTACCCCCTCAAACGCCACAATGATGCCAAACACCCCCTCCATAAACTGGCGCTCCTAGCCGACTTCGGTTTTCGCGCCAGCGACCCGACCATGCCTTGGATCGTCAAGGAAGTGACGGCCCATCAATCCCCAGAGGGGGCCTTCCAGGTCACCGCCCAGATCGACCCGCGCTACGGAGGCACCGGGGAGGTCGAGTGGATCTGGATGCTCTGTGACGCCCCCACCATCCTTTATGCCCTCCTGGCCTTCGGCTTGGGAGAGAACGAAGCGGTGAGGAGGGCGGTTCACCACCTGACTGGCCTCATCCGCGACAATGGCTGGCCCTGTGCCTCACAGACCGGGTTTCGCGGCCCCGGCCGCAAGGACGACCCCTGCCCGCTAGCCAACCTCCTGCCTCTCAAGGCCCTGGCCCAGATGCCAGAGATGGGGGATAGTCAAGCCGCTCGCACAGGAGCGGAGATGCTTCTGGGCCACTGGAAACGTCAGAAGGAACGCAAAATCTACCTCTTCGGCATCGGCACCGATTTTCGTAAACTGAAATACCCCTTCATCTGGTACGATATCTTGCATGTGACCGACGTTCTAAGCCGCTTTCCCTTCTTGAAAAACGACCCGCGCCTTCAAGAGATGGTCGAGACCCTCGCGGCGCAACAGGATGGCCAAGGACGCTCCACCGCCTCGTCAGTCTGGATGGCCTGGAGAGGGTGGGAGTTCAGCCAGAAGAAGGAGCCCTCCCCTTGGCTCACCTTGCTGGCTCTGAGAGTCCTCAAAAGGCTATATGGATAAGAATTGGCCCTTCCACCTAGAGCCCTCTTGTGCTAAAGTGTATAAGGAGGCCTACTGCCTCTTTAATGACATCAACGTCTTCGAGGATGCCTCGCGCCTGAAGGAAATGCTAAAATGAGTGACCTCATCCTGCGCAACGCCGAAGAGAGAGATGTCTCAGCGCTCAAGTCTTTAACCCTGGAACTGCGAAGGTGGGCCGAGATAGAGACCCCCTCCTTCCAAGCCGATTTCCAGAAGGCATTCTCCCTTTGCATCGATGACTTCGCTTGTCACATCATTGTCGCCGAGAGGGGAGCCCGGATATTGGGCTATCTCACCTTGTGGCTTCGCCCCTGCCTCTCCCATACCGGGTTCTGTGCCCTCATCGATGACCGAGTCGTCGCCGAGGAGGCCAGGGGCCAAGGTATGGGGAGGGCGCTTCTGGAGGAGGCTCTGAAGCGAGCCCAAGGAGCAGGTTGTGTGGAGATAGAGGCCTCCACCGGCTTCGATAATGAGCCTGCCCAAAGCCTCTATAGGTCCCAGGGCTTCGAGGAGCGCGGACTTCTCCTCGAGCGAGATATCTCTTGAGCCCTACTTGGCCTCAAGATGAACAACCAGACTTTAACAAAGGGTGTTTTTGTGCTAAAATAGGTAAATACAGGAGGGGGTTTGGCCACGGTTCTATATCTTGTACGACATAGCGAGACGAGCCTCAATATGGAGCGCATTTTCCAAGGCCACCTCGACCCAGAACTCTCGCCTTTGGGACGGGAGCAGGCCAAGCGTCTCGCCTTGTGCTTAAAGGATGAGGAGATAGGGGCTTTCTACTCCAGTGACTTCTTGAGAGCCTACCAAACCGCCTCGGCCATCGCCGCTAAGCACCGCCAGGGCGTGATCAAGGTAAAAGAACTCCGAGGCATCGACTGTGGCGAGTGGACGGGGAAGTCGGTGCAGGAGGTCGAAGCGATCAACCCTGAACTACTCATCACCTGGCGCTTCCAACCCCATCGCCATCGCATGCCTGGCGGGGAAAGCGTGGAAGAGGTACAGCGTCGCATTATCCGCGCTTGGCAGAGGATCTTGGAGGAGGAAGCAGAACACAATATATGCATCGTCACCCACGCCATTCCGGTCAAGAGCCTCATGTGCCACTTCATGGAAGATGACCTCTCCTTGATGTGGCTTGCCCCGAGGCAGGATAACGGAGCCCTCAACATCATCCAGTTCGAGGAAGGGAAGCCCCGAGTAATAGAGGTGGGAAGCATAGACCATCTTCACGGTTTAGAAGCCCCGGGGTGAGATGATGCCCAAGAAGTGCCGCTTCTATCACGAGGATACCTACCGTCGTAAAGCCATCAAAGAGTGCCGTCTCATCACCCGCAACCCCCGCTCCGCTCCCTGGAAGGAGGCTCTGTGTAAAAGGTGTCCCGTCCCCCAGATACTAGCCCGCAACCCTTGTGCCCACCTGGCCTTAGAAGCCACCGCCCAGCGATGGCTCCGCCTCTTCCCCAGGGTGCGAGTCTATGCGGTCTGCACGGCGAGGCTGGTAGAGATCAAAGATCCCGCATCATGCGGGCAAGGCTGTGCCGAATACAAAAGCGCCTTTTAGAAAGGAGGGAAATATCTATGGAAGCCTATGTTTTCGTCGAGTGCGATGGCGATCCCACGGAGGTAGTCCGCAGCCTGCGTGACCTCACGGGTGTAAAGAAGGCTGACGGCCTCTTCGGAGCCATCGAGGTCATTGCCCTCATCGAGGCCCCGGATCTGGCAGCCCTGGACCAAGTCATTATAGATATCCAGGGCGTCGCTGAGGTAGAGTTCACCGATACCCGCATCATCAGGGATATTTAGCCTGAAGACTGGGCCAGAATCTGGCTCTAGCATTGGTCTTCCCCCATCGCCATAGACAGTTCCCTTCAACATTGACAAGAAGGACCTTTGTCTGCATAATAGAACCCAGGGACGGTGTTTGGCGAGGGAAAGGGGGGAGATTAAATGCGTGCCTATGTCTTCATCGATGTCGAGGGGGACCCTACTGAGGTGGTTAGCAGCCTCCGCGATATCCCAGGGGTGAAGGAGGCTGATGCCCTCTTTGGGCCTGTCGATGCCGTGGCCCACATCGAAGCCCCCGATGAAGCGGCCCTGATGGAGCTTGTCCTCCAAATGTACGACATAGAAGGCCTCTCATCCACCGATACCCGAATCGTAATAGAGTAGGTTGATCCCGCTCCGACACCAGCCGAACAAGGGAGCCCTCTGAGGGCTCCCGTTCTTTTGTCAGCCCTCCTGGGGGATGATATAATCTTGGCAAAAGAGGCTAAGAAGGAGAACTGTTATGCGCGTCCCTCTCATGGCTGGAAACTGGAAGATGTATAAGAGCGTAGGCCAGGCCATCGCCCTGGTCCAGGCCCTCAAGGAAGGCCTGGCCGACGTAACCGATCGAGAGGTTTTGGTTTGTCCCCCTTTCACCGCCCTCTATCCCGTGGCTGAGGCCCTGAAGGGGAGCAATATCGAACTGGGGGCCCAGAACATCTACCCCCAGGAGGAAGGGGCCTACACCGGGGAGGTCTCCCCCACTATGCTCCTAGATGTGGGCTGTCGATATGTCATCCTGGGCCACTCCGAGCGGCGGCAACATTTCGAGGAGACGGACGAGTTCATCAACCGGAAGGTAGATCTCGCCTTAGAGCACGGTTTGCGCCCCATCTTATGCGTGGGGGAAACGCTAGAGCAGCGGGAGGCGGGGCAGGAGGTGGCGGTGGTAACAAGGCAGGTGCGGGAGTGCCTGGCCGGGGTCACCGGGGAAAGGATGAAAGAAGTAGCTATCGCCTACGAACCCGTTTGGGCTATCGGCACGGGCCGCACGGCCACCCCGGAGCAGGCCCAGACCATGCACCAGACCATCCGCGACATCCTCAAAGGCCTCTACGGTCAAGAGACGGCCCAAGCCACCCGCATCATCTACGGGGGGAGCGTCAAGCCCGACAACGTGGACGACCTCATGCGAGAGCCAGATATCGACGGGGCTCTGGTAGGGGGAGCGTCCCTTAGGGCCGAGAGTTTTGCCCGGATAGTGAGGTTTGAGGAGTAGGTGAGGCCCACCACCACCGTCGTCGCCGTCGCCACCACCACCGGCCGCTGCACCAGCATCATCGCCATCACCCTGGGAGTAAGTCGTGATGATAGCGACAGCGGCGACAGTAACGAAGAACGGCCAGGCGGTGAAGGTTGTAGCGCAAGTGTTGGATGAAGACATGCAGATAAGAGAAGTCAAATATCGCCATTGACCCTAAGTGAACGATTGTGAATGACTTGACAAATAGTATATTTTGTTGTATCATAATAGGCTGATAGCCTATTTTCTTACAACAAAATGTGAGGTGCATTTTGCCAAATCTAAAGACTTTAGGGCCCACTAGTGCCAGGTTGATAATGGAGCTAGGAAGCCAAACAATCTTTACAACTCAAGGAGCCATCGAGATCCTGGGAACAAAGCCGGAAAACGGACGAGATCTTCTACACGACTTGGTGGAACGGGGCTGGCTAAGGAGGCTAGAACGAAGCAAGTACATGGTACTTCCTCGAGATGTGGGGCCAGAAGGTCACTACACCGAGCACGAATTCATAATAGCAGAAAACCTAGTAACTCCCTATTATATCAGCTATTGGACGGCTCTTAACCACTATGGCTTTACCGAGCAAGTTGCCAGAACCATCTTCGTCGCCACCACCACCGATAAGCGACCCGTTGAGATTGCTGGATTGACCTATAGGTTTGTGCTTCTGGCCAAGCGCAAGTTTTTCGGCTTCGTTCAGGAGTGGATTGAGGATAAGCAAGTCAATATAGCCTCCAGAGAGAAGACGCTCGTTGATTGTCTCGACCTTCCTCAATATTGCGGAGGCGTTGCCGAGGCCATCAAGGGTCTATGGTATGGATATGAAGAAAAGACCCTCGATTGGGATATGCTTACCGAGTATGCCGAGCGCATGGGCAATAGAACCATCTTCAAGCGGTTGGGCTACTTGACCGAACTATTGGAGTTGCCCATCGGAGAGCATATCAGCCTCTGGCACTCCAAGATATCTTCTGGCTATAGCCGGCTCGATCCCACCATGGGAAAGACCGGCTCCTACAACACCCGATGGAATCTGCTGGTCAATTTGAGCCGAGGCGAATTGCTCGAATGGAGAGCGCATTAGGTGATTGGACTAAATGAACTCAAGCGGAGAGCGGCGGAGGCTCAGGTAACTCTAGAAACTATCGAGATAGACTACGTGCTTGCCTGGGTAATTTGGGGGTTCTTCCAGAATGAATTGCTCAAAGACAACCTTGTCTTCAAAGGAGGAACCGCTCTGCGCAAAATCTATTTTCCAGACTATACAGAATATCGCTATTCAGAAGACCTGGATTTCACAGCCAAAACAGAGTTGCCAGAAGATGATCTCAGAGAAGCGATAGATTCTTCTTGTGCTTTAGCAAGAGAGGCAAGTAATATCGACCTCACGCTAGGACGCTTGGATTCACACGAATCTTCCATCTCCAAAGCCTACAAGGGGCGCTTATACTTCATCGGGCCTCGGCGACAGCGGAGCTCACGCCGCCTTAACCTAGATATCGATTGCTCTGAGGAAATCTTCCTTCCTCCCAGCCTCCTTAACCTGGAGCACCCGTACTCAGATGCAGATGCCTGTCGAATACTTGTCTCTACCTACCCACTGGAGGAGATACTAGCCGAGAAATTGGGTGCATAATCCGGGCCATGCCGACCGGCGATTCCGGAGCATGCCGTCCACCCGT
>CAYLIE010000028.1:0-32951 GCA_964383935.1 uncultured Anaerolineales bacterium
TTACCTATCGCACCCCCAAACCGTCTTTCCCCCCAACAATCCACGGTTTACGGATCTCTGTAACTTAACATCTCAGTTGTCCGGTTTTGTTGCATCTCAATTGTCCGGGTAGAATACTCCAATACGCCGGCTTAGACCTTAAGCCTTTGTTTCCAGATCACCTTATCCATCGCCTCAAAGATCACCTTGTCTCCGATGATCTTTACCCAAATGCGACAGTTGATATAGCCCGGCGGGACTCTGTACCTGTGTCCGTAAAGAGAGATGGTTGAATCACGCATTACCTTCCTTCTCTCTTCAACGACCAACATTGTCCTCAGCTCTCTTGGATCCTTTCTTCTTCTGGAGGGGCTGTATACCTCAGACGGGGTTCTACCTCCCATTCCCAACCCACTAGAGTGGAAATGGTAATTGAACCACTTCTGCCAGGCAAAGAATCTCCGGTTAAGCTCTTCGACCGATGCAACACCAAGGTTCTCCCTAACAAAGTCTTGTTGGAGAAACCTCCAGAACCTTTCGATCTTACCCTTGGTTCGAGCCTTGTTAGCGTATTTGAGTTCTATCCCCAAGAGCCGAGCATAGTATTGGTAGTCAGCCTCCCCGCGGTGAGCTCGATATTGAGATCCTTTATCCTGGAGCATCGCCTTGGGAAGTCCGTAGTGGCATAAAGCGTGGTACCAGACCCTGAAGACGTTGATCTTGGTCTGCTTTCTAAACCATTTCCCAGAGAGAATAAATCGGGAATGGTCATCGGTGGTGGCGATCAGATACATCACTCCCAGCTTGGGGAATCTAACCTTCCCCATGATGTCCGCTTGCCAAAGATCATTAGGAGCCTTGGCGAGGAATCTTTGGATTGGTTTTATCTGCTCATAGTTGAGATGGGCCACCCCGTGCTTGACTAACACCCTCCAGATGGTTACCCGATGGACAGGAAGATTTAAGATCTCACCAATCTTTCTTGCTGACCTCCAAGGGCCTTCCCTCTTTACCCTGATAATCTCCCTCTCATCCTTAATGCTCAACTTTCGGTTATTGCTGTGACGGCGATCTCTTAGCCCCTCAGCTCCTTTTGCAAGAAACTTCTGAAGGTAACGCCTCATCGTTCTTGGAGAGCACCCTAGGACTCTCATCCCCTCCCTTCTTGAGATTGTGCCTTCAAGCACCTTCCTGACAGCGATCACCTTCTGCTCAAAATTCGTCTGCATCTATTCCACCTCCTTTCCACTTACCACTTGGAGGTAGAATAGCGGACAGTTCAGATGTTACAAAGCTAGGACAGTTTAGATGTTACGTAACAGTATCTCTTGTCATTTGAAATTCAAAAGTGGACTGTTTTCAATTGAAAACTGGACACCCTATAATCTGTTCCCTCACCACCGTTTAGGAGGGAACCGTGGTACAGCTTCACAAGAAGTTTTCTGATGAGCAGGTCGCATTTCTCTTCCAGGCATATGCGTTAGGTCTGATGAGCAGGGAAGAAGTGCAAGAGACGCTGGATGTCGGCAAGGCTCGTTTCTTTGCCCTTTGGAAGAAGTACCGGGATGATGCTGAAGCTTTCTCGGTCTCGTATCAACGCCCTAGCCCAAAAAGGATCTCGCCAGAAGCAGAGAAAGCCATTGAGAGGGAGCTGTTGCGTGAGAAAAGCCTCATCAAGGATCCCGAGCTGCCCATTTCAGGTTACAACTACTCAGCCCTCCGTGACCGTCTTCAGAAGCAAGGGATCACAGTCTCGGTCAACACCATCATCGATCGGGCAAAGAAACTAGGTTGTCATCGACCCAGAAGGAAGAAGGCAATCCACGACCGGGAAGTGCTCACGGCTTCTATTGGCGTCTTGATCCAGCATGATGGGTCAACCCACCGATGGTCTCCCTTTGCCAAGGAGAAGTGGACCTTAATCACCTCCATCGACGACTACAGCCGCAAGCTCCTTTTCGCCGATTTCTTCCCCGCCGAGACCACCTGGGCCCATATCCAGGCCACCCAGAGTGTGATCGAGACCTTTGGCCTGCCTCTCCGCTACTATGTCGACTCCTTGCGAGTCTTCCGCTTCGTACAAGGCCGGGACAGTTTCTGGCGCCGGCATGTGCTTCAGACCGACGAGGCCGACACTCAGTGGAGCAAGATGATGCGCCTGCTGGGGGTGGAGGTTATCTTCGCCCTTTCCCCCCAAGCCAAAGGGAAAGTCGAAAGACCCTACCGCTGGCTGCAGGATCGGATCGTCCGCACCTGCGCCCTGGAACGGATCGGGGAGGTAGTGGAGGCGCGTTCCGTTCTGCATGAAGAGCTCGATCGCTACAACAACCATCAGGTGCACTCCACAACGGGCGAAATCCCCAACATTCGCTTCGAGAGAGCCATCGCCGAAGGCAACAGCCTCTTTCGACCCTTCTCCCTCCCCTGGCCCTATACCTCACCCAAGGATGTCTTCTGCTTGCGGGAGCGGAGAATGATCAACGCCTATCGCCGCATCTCTCTCTTCGGCCACGAGATCCAGGTCCCAAACGTCCCGCTGCGGGAGGAAGCGGACATCCATATGGTGCCTGATCCGGATAAGAACGTCATGGAAATCCGCATCTGGTGGAACGACCGCCTGGCCCATTCGGTCACCTTGCCTTTGCAGGGTTTTCGAGTCCACTTTTGAAGTGAAAAAGTGTCTACTTTTCAGCTGCTCCTAACAGCACGCGGTATCTCTCATGTCAATTGCGACAAATAGGTGGCAGAGGGGTTCGCATATCGAGACCCAGATGGAGCCGCTCATGGTGATAGTAGATCGGATTTCCACGTCCGACCTAGGTAGGGTAGGTATGGCCTGTCGTCCTGCCTGCCCCCTGGCCCGCCTGTGCTGTACGTAAAGTATCCCTCTGGGAAGCGCAGGGTGCAAAGCATTGATGCCAGCCTGCCCCGGTACTTGTCAGGCCGAAGGGCAGGCTGGTATGTAGCAGGCCAGGGACCAGGAGAGGCAGCTCCTGACGGCACTCAATAGGGGGTAGGGGAGAGGCTCCCCTACCCCTCTTATGCAGATCTGATTGGCCCATCCAACTCTACCACTGGTTGTCGCATTCTTAATGAGGGTAACCGGCATCGCGCGGGGAAGTGTGTTGAAAAACACCTCCTCGTTTAGCATGGTGGGAAAAAAATTGCATCCGCAGTATCTCTTCCTGCTTTCTGTCCCTACAATCATTCAAATTCTAGCGGTTTGTGTGAGAAATCATCGATGGCCAAAGAATTTAGCCCACCCTTTTCAACAGTCTCGATGGTCGGGATCTTTACTTACACCGCCTTTACCTGGTATAATGGGCCAGAAATGAAACGCCTGTTTCTTTTGGCCACCCTTTTCGTCTTAGCGGTATCTTGCCAGGGCTCTTCCACCCCAGAGGCTATCCCCACTCCCACGCCTCCCAAGCCCTCTCCTCGCCCCGTTGCCGAGGCGTTCCTTGCTGCCTGGGAAGAAAGGGCCTACTCCTCCATGTATGGCTTTCTCTCCTCGCCTTCAAAGGCGACCGTCAGCGAGGAGAAGTTCATAGAGCGGTACGAGGGGGTCATGGAAGAGGCCACGGTCACTTCCCTCTCTGTCGAAGTCACGGGGGTCGAAGAGAAGGGCGAGAAGGCGGAGGCTAGGTTCATAGTAATGCTGCGCACCGTTCTTTTGGGCGAGTTTCGGGTGGAGAACACCTTGCCCCTCGTTTGGGAAGAGGGGTGGAAAGTAGAGTGGTCGCCGTCTCTCATCTTCCCTGAGTTGAGCGATGAGGATCTGGTCTATCTAGAAAGGGAAATTCCCGCCAGAGCCAACATCTATGCCCGGAACGGAGAGCCCTTGGCCATCGAGGGGGCTCTAGTAGTGGTGGGGGTAGTACCGGGCCAAATCCAAGATGAGCCCCGGCTCCTTTCGGAGTTGAGCCGCATCCTGAGGATGAGCCAGGGGGAGATAAGCGAAAAGTATCACGCCGTGGGCATACAGCCCCACTGGTGGGTACCCATCGGGGAGATCACATTCGAGGAGAGTATCGAGCATAGGGAAACCCTCTTTTCCTTGACTGGGGTATCCCTGCGGGAGAAACCGATAAGGACCTACCCCCAGGGGACCGTGGCGGCCCATATCGTGGGGTATGTGGGGGAGATCGATCAAGAGGAGTTGGCCTCGCTCTCCGATGAAGGGTATCGAGATGGCGATAGGGTAGGCAAGGCCGGCCTGGAACGGTGGGGGGAAGATTACCTGGCTGGCCGGATGGGAGGGGTTCTCTCCGTCGTCACATCTCAAGGAGAGGTGATGGAGGTGGTTAGGGAGTACCTCGCCCGTCCCAGCCGCAGCATCTACACTACGATAGATCTAGATCTACAGAGGATGGCGGAGGAAGCGTTAGGCGATAAAACCGGGGCTATCGTGGCCTTGGACCCCCATAGCGGGGAGATCCTGGCCCTGGTAAGCCATCCCACCTTCGACCCCAACCCCCTGATCCGAGGATTAGAAGCCGGCGAGTGGCAGGCTCTCCTAGGGGACCCCGGACGGCCTTTGCTCAACAGAGCCACCCAGGGAGCCTACCCCACCGGCTCCGTCTTCAAGATAGTGACCGCCACGGCGGCACTGGAGGGAGCGGGTTTCGACCCCTCGACTACCCTCCACTGTACCGGCGTATGGCACGGCCCCAATCTGACAAAGAGGGATTGGGCGGCCCATGGAGATATGGATTTCCGCTGGGCGATTATCAGATCTTGCGATTTCTTCTTCTACGAGCTGGGGTTGCGCCTAAATAATAGAGACCCTTGGCTGCTTCCCAATTTCGGACATAAACTGGGCTTTGGGGAACTAACGGGCATAGAGGTGGACGAGACAGAAGGGCTCGTCCCTGACCCCGAGTGGAAGGAGGTGGGATTCACCGGCGTGGGGAACCCCTTCTGGGTGCCAGGCGACGCGGTGAACTTGGCCGTAGGACAAGGGGACCTTTTGGCCACCCCCCTCCAAGTGGCGAACATGATGGCCGCCATAGCCAATGGGGGCACACTCTATCGGCCCCATCTGGTGTTTCGTGTGGGAGCCACACCCAAGGATGAAGAAGAGGTCTTTGAGTCGGAGGAGATAGGCGAACTACCCCTTTCACCTGAGCATCTGCAACTGATCCAGGAGGCTCTGCGGGAGGTGGCTATGAACCCGCGGGGGACGGCTTACTACGCCTTCAAAGATACTCCCTTCCCGGTGGCAGGCAAGACGGGGACAGCGGAGGTCCCCAGCGGGAACCCCCACGCCTGGTTTGTGGGGTATGCCCCAGCCGATGACCCCCAGATAGCGGTGGCGGTAGTGGTAGAGCACGGCGGCGAGGGCTCTGTGGCCGCGGCACCGATCTTGCGGAAGGTGGTAGAGGCGTATCTATTGCCTCCTGAGACAGAGAGCGATTAGCCCACTTTTAGAAAAGACCCAGAATGGCTCTTCAAATCGGCTTAATCGGTTTGCCCAATGTAGGTAAGACTACGCTCTTTAACGCGCTGACCGGGGTCCGTGCCCCGGTGGCCCCCTACCCTTTCACCACTCTTGAGCGAAATGTGGGGGTGGCCACCGTCCCCGATGAACGGCTGCAAAGGATCGCCGCCCTGGTGAGTCCAGAGGAGATCGTACCCACCACCATCGAGTTTGTAGATATCGCTGGCTTAGTGAAAGGGGCCAGTCAGGGAGAGGGGCTGGGCAACCAGTTCTTGGGACATATCCGAGACGTGGATGCGGTCTGCATGGTGGTACGCTGCTTCTCCGCCGCTGACATCCCTCACGTGACCCCGGAACTGGACCCTAAAGATGATATCGAGGCGGTAGAGTTGGAGTTGGCTCTGGCGGATCTAGCCACCGTGGCGAGGCGACTGGAGAAGTTGAGACGCCAAGTGAAAGGGAGTAAGGGAGAGTATGAGGAGGAACTGGAGTTGTTGGAGCGCCTCCATGAGGCCCTAAGCCAAGGCAAGCAAATACGTAAGTTGCCCCTAAACGCGGAGGAGAAGGAGATACTGAGACCTTTGAACCTGCTCACCAGCAAACCCAGATTATACGTGGCCAATGTGGACGAAGGGGCGTTCCCCTCTGGGAGCGAGTTAGTGGCAGCAGTGAAAGAGGCGACCGATGCTGAAGTGATCGTTCTCTGTGCCGAGTTAGAGGCGGAACTCTTGGAGTGGCCCCAGGAAGAAGCCCAAGCCTACAGGGAGGAGTTGGGGCTTGAGGAGCCGGGACTCAACCGTCTGATCGAGGCCAGTTACCGGCTCCTCGACTTGGTCACCTTTTTCACCACCACCGGAGGCCGAGAGGTCCGCGCTTGGACGGTACCACGAGACACCCCCGCGGTGGAGGCGGCGGGGAAGATCCATAGCGATATGAAGAAAGGCTTCATCCGGGCCGAAATCATATCGTACGAAGATCTCATGAAGGCTGGGTCCTTTGCCCGGGCCCGAGAGACGGGGCTCTTGCGTCTAGAGGGACGCGATTACCAGATACGAGAGGGAGATATCGTCCATATCCGATTTCACCTCTAGCCTTGCCCAGAAGGGGAGTCCATGATATAATTTGCCCTTGTTGACAGCCTTTCTGCTCCGAGGTGGACTCGGGGCAAACCCGTGGAAAGGAGATTAGAGTGAGGGAGTACGAGTTAATCTACATCGTTCGCCCGGATGTAGAAGAGGAGGCTCTAGAAGAGATAAGCAAGAAAGTCGATCAGGTTGTGACCGGTAACGGCGGGCAGGTAACGGAAGTAAAGCCTTGGGGCAAACGCCGCCTAGCCTACCCCATCCAGAAGTTGAAAGAGGGGTACTATGTATTGAATCGAATCCAGTTGGAACCCCAGATGTTGAAGGAGGTGGAGAGGAGTTTAACCTTATCGGAGGAGATCATTCGCTATCTAATAGTGCGGGTCTAGAGAGGCGGGGGTGAGGAAAGGAGTGTATAGGGATGGCAAGAGGCCTTAACAAAGTGATGATCATCGGCAACCTAGGGAACGATCCAGAGTTGCGTTACACCCCCAAGGGGCAGCCGGTAACCTCTTTCAGCATGGCCACCTCGAGGAGTTGGGTCACCTCTGAAGGCGAGCAGCGAGAGGCGACAGAGTGGTTTCGAGTAGTAGCCTGGGGGAACCTAGCCGAGATATGCAACAGGTATCTCAGCAAGGGCTCCCGGGTTTATGTGGAGGGTAGACTCCAAACCCGTAGTTGGGAGAACCAAGGGCAGAAGCATTACCGCACTGAGGTCGTAGCCAACGAGATGGTTCTCTTGGACTCAAGGGAGCCAAGGTTGGCGGAAGAGGAAGGTGTAGAAGAGGATTCCGTGGTGTAGAGTGATTGCCAACGAGGGGTAACTAGACTATGAGGAGGATAGATTGAGAGAAGAAGAGGAAGAGAGACATCCAAGGGAGCGGGTCGTTGAGCGCAGAAGGTATCCCTCTTCTCGGCGGAGGAGTTGTTTCTTCTGTATGGAGAAGATAAAAGAGATAGACTATAAAGACGCGGATTTTTTGCGCCGATTTCTAACCGACAGGGGAAAGATCAAGGCTCGACGGAAGACGGGCGTCTGCACCCGTCATCAGCGCCAATTGGCGGTGGCCATCAAGCGGGCTCGCCATCTGGCTCTCCTACCGTTCACCGCCGAGCATGTCCGGGGCAGTTAACCTCCGCTAATTCCAGGGAGAGGCATAGCGCGCTTTGCCTATGCCTCTCTTGTTGCTAGAGGTGGCATGGCCAAGCGAAAGGTCAAACGAGAACTTCCCCTCACGCGGAAACAGGTCTCCCGCCGCCAGAGGGAGGAGAGACAAAGACGGCTCATACTCCTGGGAGCAGGGGCTGTACTCCTTTTGGTGTTGGGTATCCTGGGCTTCGGCTACTACGAGATGAAGTTCCTCAAGCCCGCCTCTCCGGTAGCGGTGGTCAATGGTGCTCCCCTACGTACCGATGAGTACCAAAAGATGGTCATCTTCCAGAGATTCACACTAGATCAGTACCGTCGAAACCTGGAGAGACAACTAAGCCAGTTAGATACCAGCGACGAGACGGCGGCTGCCATCGCCAGCCTCTTTCAGCAGGAGTTAGCGCGGCTAGAATTTCAGCGAGCCCAGATCCCCTCCCAGGCATTGGAGATGATGATCGAGGATGAGTTGATACGACAGGGGGCTCAGGAGCGGGGGATAGCCATCTCCGAGGAGGAGACAGATAGAGCCATCGAGGAGAGTTATGGCTACCAGCGAGAGCCCCTTACCCCTACCGTGACGCCGACCCCTACCATCACCGCTACCGAACCCATCACCCCTACTCCTACCTTCCCCCCCGTAACCAAGGAAGAGTTCGAGCAAGGGTATCAGCAAAACCTAGCGGCTCTAGCCAAGGTGGGGATCTCGGAGGGATTCTATCGGGATATGGTACAGCGAGACTTGTTGCGTTCCAAGATGTGGGAGGCTATCGGACGGGATGTACCCACCAGCGAGGAGCAGGTCCGCGTGCGGCGCATCGTTTTGGAGACGGAAGAGGAAGCCGAAGCCGTCCGGGAGAGGTTGGAGGAAGGGGAGGATTTCGCCACTCTGGCTCAGGAACTTTCTATCGATGAAGCCACCAAGGAGAACGGGGGAGATGTGGGGTGGATGGCTTTTGATGAGCGAGATATCTCCTTCAGCGCGATGGCCTTTCAGTTAGAGGTGGGTGAGATAAGCCAGGTAATAGAGACGGCGAGAGGCTATGAGATCCTCAAGTTAGAGGAAACGGACGCAGATAGGGAACTAGACCCCGCGGCACTTGAGAGGCGGAAGAACGCAGCCTTTTCCACATGGTTGAACGACCTCCAGGCTGAGGCGACCATCGATAAATACTGGTCTGAGGAGAAGGTTCCGCCTGATACCAGTGCTAGGCAACCATGAAAAAAGATGCGCCTATCTAAATGCTGTGAAGGGGTGGCCACTACCACCCCTCTCTTGCAGCAAGGCACCTTCAGAAGCCTGAACCTTACCGTTTTCGCCTTCGCTTCTTGAGTTCCTCTTCTATCTCTTTTTCCCTCCGTCTTAGCCCCCGCGCACGGTCCAGTTTTTCCAGCATATCTCTCATCTCGCCATCGTGGACGAAGTAATGCATACGTACCGCCGAAGAGAGGGCCCACCGATATTATCTCCAGGCCCGGTGGTGTTCCTCCCGAATTCTACAGCGCTCTAATTCCAAATCCTCTTCACTCATCTCCGATACGGCGGTCATCTCTCACAAGAATTACTCCATCTGGCGGCGGGCTTCTAAGACGTTCTTGAGGCTCTCGATCTTGGTGAGGATGCGGCTCAATTGGGCCATGTTGGCGATCTCCAAGGTAGCGGTGATCACCGCCATATGATCCTTTTTGCTGGTAGTGGCGTTGGCTGCAGCCATGTTCACATCCTCGGCCTCGACGATGGTGACGATATCCTTGAGAAGCCCCTTGCGGTCGAAAGCCACCACCTTTATCATCACCGGATAGACCTGTTTCCTATCCGTTCCCCATTCTACCTCTATCAACCGCTCCTTATCGGTTCGGCGGAGGATGTTGCCGCAATCCTGCCGATGGATGGTGACGCCATGTCCCCGGGTCACGTAGCCCACGACTTTGTCCCCAGGCAGAGGGTGACAGCAACGGGCTACTCGGGTGAGCAGGTCCCCCACGCCCAGCACCGTTATGCCGGAAATAGGAGGGGTTGGCGGAGCCACCGTGGGTAGTTCCGGTTCCTCCTCTTCCTCCTCTACCAATCGGGTTGCGATCTGTTGGACGTTTATATCTCCGTATCCGATGGCGGCGAACAGGTCTTCTACCCTTTTGAGGCGGAAAAGATGGGCGATATCCTCGAAACTCTCCTCTATCCCCAACCGTTTCAGTTCTTTCTCCAGTATCTCCCGCCCCTGAGCGATACTCTCCTCCCTCTCCTGCCGCCTGAACCACTGCCGTATCTTCTGCTTGGCGCGCGAGGTGACGACGTATCCCAGATGAGGATTGAGCCAATCGCGGCTGGGCCCGCCCTTTTTGGTGGTGAGTATCTCCACCTGGTCGCCGCTCTGAAGCCGGTAGTTAAGGGACACCAACTTACCGTTGACCTTGGCCCCCCGACAACGCTCCCCTATCTCTGTGTGGATGCGATAGGCGAAATCGATGGGGGTGGCTCCATCGGGAAGGTCGATGATATCTCCTTTAGGGGTGAGAACGTAAACCTGCTTGGGGAACAGGTCGGTCTTGAGGGAATCGACGAACTCCTGAGCGTCGGCCAGTTCCTCCCGCCACTCCATAAGCCCTCGCAACCAGGCTATCTTCGCCTCCAGGCTGGTGTCTCGCCCCACCTGTTCCTTGTACCGCCAATGGGCGGCGATGCCTAACTCCGCTGTCTGGTGCATCTCCCAAGTGCGGACCTGTATCTCCAAGGGCTTACCCTGGGGACCCACTACAGCCGTATGGAGGGAGCGGTACATATTATCCTTGGGCATGGCGATGTAGTCGTCGAATTCCCCGGGAATAGGCCGCCAGAGGGTGTGGATGATACCCAAAGCGGCGTAGCAATCCTTCACCTCGTCTACAATGATACGCACCCCCTGCACATCGTAGATCTCATCGAAGGACCGTTCTTTGGTCTTCATCTTCTGGTAGATGCCATAGATATGCTTGGGGCGCCCCGTTATCTCCGCTTCTATCCCCTCTTCGGCCAGCCGCGCCTTAAGGGTATCGATAATGACGATGATATGCCGCTCCCGGCTTACCCTTCGCTCGGCGGTGAGGTCGGCTATCTCTTGATACTTATCTGGGTCCAAATACTGGAGGGCTAGGTCCTCCAACTCCCATTTCATCTGCCAGATACCCAGCCGGTTGGCCAAAGGGGCGAAGATCTCTAACGTCTCCTGGGCGATCTTTTTCTGCTTCGAGGGGGGCAAGGCCGCTAGAGTACGCATGTTATGGAGTCTGTCGGCCAGTTTGATGAGCACCACCCGAACATCATCTACCATGGCCAGGAACATCTTACGCAGGCTCTCCGCCTCTTCTTCCTCCAGACTCTCCCAGGTTATGCGGCTCAATTTGGTTACCCCGTCCACCAGTTTGGCGACTTCCTCACCGAACTCCTGGTGGACCGTCTCCAAGGGGGTCCCGGTATCCTCTGGCACATCGTGCAAAATCGCCGCGGCGATAGTGGCTGGGTCCAAACGGAGATCGGCCAAAAGGGCAGCCGTCTCCAAAGAGTGTTGGACATAGGGCTGCCCAGAGGCTCGCATCTGACCGTCGTGCGCCTGAGAAGCCACCTCGTAGGCCCGACGGATCAGATCTGGATCACATTGAGGGTAATACTCTCTCACTTCCTCGATTAAGGTCTCGATCTCCATCTCTCTTCTAGTATATCGCACCAAGGTAGATTCTGCAAGAAGTCTATAGGGAGACTATCGAAAAAGTGAGACGATTTCTTTGGCAATCGATAATCTCTCCCACAAAGCGTTGGAACTTGAATGGTTGTAGGGACAGAAAGCAGTAAGAGATACTGCGGACGCAATTTCTTTCCCACTATGCCAACTGAGGAGGTGTTTTTCAATACTCTCCTATAGGTGAAAGGTATCCTTCCCTGGGAAGGAGCAATAATATATAATAGGGGGCGAAGAGAGCCTAAGGAGTATAGATGAAACCGATAATCATCGGAGTGGCAGGGGGTACCGGCTCCGGCAAGACCACGGTTTCTGAGGCTATCTTGGAGCGAGTAGGGAGAGAACGGATCACCTACATTCAACATGACTCCTACTACAAGGATCTAAGCCACCTGCCTCTTGAGGAGCGCCATAAGATCAATTTCGATCATCCTGACGCCCTAGATACCAACCTCCTGGTAGAACACCTCGAACGGTTGCAAACCGGCTCCCCCATAGAGGTGCCGATTTACGATTTCACGACCCATACGCGGAGAAGGGAGACGAGGAGAGTGGAGCCAAGAGGGGTGACCCTGGTAGAGGGGATACTCATCTTCGTCGATAAGGCTCTAAGAGAACTCATGGACGTAAAGATCTTCGTAGATACCGATGCCGACATCCGTTTCATCCGGCGGCTGCAGCGGGATATTGCCGAGCGGAGACGGACCATGGAATCGGTGATCCTCCAATATTTGGAGACGGTGCGCCCCATGCATCTGGAATTCGTGGAGCCTAGCAAACGGTACGCGGATATCATCATCCCCGAAGGGGGGTTCAACGTCACAGCCATCGATATGGTAGTGGCCAGGGTGGAGGCGATGATAGGGAGCAAGTCATTTTGACGTCAGGGTTGAAGCTCATTAAAGGGCTTGTTTTCTCCCATTTCAAAGCCCGAGGGTACGACAATCTCATCTAGCCCTTTTTCTTATGTAGGTGTTCCCTAATGAAAAGGTTACCTTTTGTCTCCATCATCGTCCCCGTATATAACGGTGAGGCGACTATTGGTCACTGTATCCGCTCGCTTCTGGAGATCGACTACCCTCGGGATAGGTACGAGATCCTCGTAGTCGATAATAACTCTACCGATAATACGGCAACGATAATCAAGAAGCACCCAGTGAGATATCTCATGGAGGACGAGATACAGAGCTCCTACGCAGCGCGAAATAGAGGAATTAGGGAGGCGAGGGGCGAGATTCTCGCTTTCACAGACGCCGACGTGGTTGTGGGTAGGAATTGGCTAACGAGAGCGTTGGATTGCTTCCAGGATGGCGATGTCGATATAGTTGCCGGTGAGGTGGAGATAGTGACCCATGATCCTCCCAGTATCTGGGAAGCATGCGATCGTTTGAATATGTTCCGCAATCAGGAGAGGTGTGTGCAGCAGGGCTTCGGTATAACCGCCAATTTGCTGGTGAGAAGAGAGGTCTTCGAAGATGTGGGTCTCTTTGAGGAGGGACTAATCTCCGCCGGCGATTACGAGTTTGGGAGGCGAGCAACAGGAAAGGGACATTCTTTGGTCTATTGTAGAGATGCGAAGGTATGCCACCCGGCTAGGTCCGGTTTAGGAGCGCTTTTGAAGAAAGCGAGGCGACTGGGGTATGGGAGGGCCCAACTTGCTATGTTGGGAAAAGGACGCGCTCCCTATGCGCTTTTAGTTCGCTCTGCCTTGCCCCCAGTGCTATCTCTGGCAAGAGGCTTTGACTTGAGTCCTAAACCCCCACTCTCTCAACAGATAATGCTTTTCTTCGTAGTCTATTGCTTCAAGCTCATTTTTCTCTATGGCTATCTGAGATGTCGCTTGGAACATCCAGGTAGATAGGAATATGAAGCGACCGGTGGTCTCCATCGTGATTCCCTCCTTGCATGGTAAGGCCTCTGAATTGAAGAGAAGCCTGGCGGAGCAGACCTTGTCCGATTACAAGACTGTGGTTGTAGTGGGCGTCAGGCCCAGCGGCCGGGCCAGAAATGTAGGGGCTAAGCGGGCTAAGGGTGATGTATTGGTCTTCATAGACGATGACGCTGTTTTAGGAGATGAGCATACCCTAGCCAATCTTGTTGAACCGTTGCAAGAGGACCACACAATAGGAGCAACGGGAGCGTCAAAACTTATGCCTCCCGATTCCTCCTGGTTTCAACGCTGGGTGGCTCGGGAAGTGCCCCGTATGGAACACCCGATAGTAAAGGGACCGCTGGAAACCAACCCAGACCCGGAAAGAGGGTACTACTGCGAGGTGACCACTACTTGCTGTGCCATGAGGAGAGAGGTTTTCGAGGAGGCAGGGGGCTTCGATGAGGAGTTGATTGCTGGTGAAGACCCGGAGTTCTTCGTCCGCATCTGCCGATTAGGATATCGCTTCATCCTAGCGCCCCACACCTGGGTCTGGCATCCAGCACCAGCAACGCTTCCCGCCCTTTTGCGGAAACATTTCTTTTACGGAGTGGGTCACTCCCAGGAGGTGAAACGGGATCCCTTACGAAGTAGGGGGCGTTTCTTGCATACCCCTCTTAAGGCCCTGGCCTACCTCATCTTCAGAACCTTAGTACTTCTCCCCAACATTTTCATCCCCTACTCCTTCGCTGATCCCCGCTGGAGGTTGGGATTCAAACCCCTCAAGGCACTGACGAGCTATGTTAGTGCTCTGGGGTATATCTACGGCTGGTACAAATACCAATAGCCAGGCTATACAACAGTAAAGGGCTGATGATGCATATCGCCATCGACGGACGGTATATCCAAGATCATTTCCCCGGCATCGGCCGCTACACCTACAACCTCATCCAGGCCCTAGCCAAGGCCGCGCCAGAGGATAGTTTCGTCCTTCTTCACAACCCCCAGTTGGTCAATACGCGCTACGATCTCGAGAGATTAGAAGCCCCCAACGTAGAGATGGTATCCGTCAGTATCCCTACCTTCTCGTTAACTGAGCAATACCGGTTGCCTTCTCTCATCCGCCACCTGGGGCTGGATCTCTTCCATTCACCCTACTACATCAAACCCTACATTTTGCCCTGTCCCTCGGTGGTCACTATCTATGACCTGATCCCCCGGCTATACCCTCAATATATCTCTCCCTGGGCACGTGCTATCTTCGAGATGGCTATCCGCTTGGCCGTAGCCACCTCTAGGCTAGTCATCTCTGTCTCCCAGTCGGCCAAGGAGGACCTAGTTCGCCTCCTTGGGGTCCCGCCATCTAAGGTTCGGGTCACCCCCCTGGGCGTTGATACGCGGTTTCACCCTGTGAATGAGAAAGCCATCTTGAGCCTACGCCAAAAGTACGATTTGCCAGAGGGCTACATCCTCTACCTGGGGATCAACAAGCCCCATAAGAACCTGGTGCGTCTGGTGGAGGCTTTCGCCAAGGTGAAAACCGGGCGAAAATTGGTCCTGGCTGGGAAGGAGGATCCACGCTATCGGGAAGTACACGAGATAGTGAAGCAACTTAGCCTGCAAGACCGGGCGGTTTTCTTAGATCAGGTTCCCGAGGATGATCTGCCGGCTCTTTATAGCGGGGCTGCGCTTTTCGTCTTCCCTTCCCTATATGAGGGGGTCGGCTTACCCCTCTTGGAGGCGATGGCCTGTGGGGTGCCGATGGTCTGCTCTTCCACCTCCTCGTTGCCGGAGATCGTGGGCCGGGCAGCAGTCATGGTCGACCCCCTGGATGTCTCCCTGTTGGCGAGGGCTCTAGAGCGGGTGTTGCGAGATGGCGACCTCAGGGCCTCTATGTGCCAGGAGGGCCTCAAGCAGGCTACCCTATTCCCATGGGAGAGGACAGCGAAAGAGACCTTAGCGGTCTACCGTCAGGTGTTAAGTCGGTGAAAGTACTACATATCTACAAAGATTATTACCCTGTGCTGGGGGGCATCGAGAACCATCTGCGGCTCTTAGCCGAAGGGCTGGCTAAGCGGGGGTTAGAAGTGACGGTCCTAGTCACCAGTCTGACCGGACAGACCACGACATTGATGATGAACGGGGTGAGGGTCATTAAGGCCGGAAGGCTGGCTACCTTAGCCTCCACCCCCTTAAGCCTCTCCTTACTCCTTATAGCCTGCCGCCTGAAACCCGACATCGCCCATCTCCATTTCCCCTACCCTTGGGGTGAGTTGGCCCATCTCTGGCTAGGTAAGAGCAGGAGAACGGTCATCACCTACCATAGTGACATCGTCCGCCAGAGGAGCCTGCTTAGATTTTACGAGCCTTTCCTTTGGCGCCTCCTAGCCAAAGCCGACCGCATCATCGCCTCCAGCGATCATTATCTTGAAGGCTCTCTCTATCTAAGCAGATACGCGGACAAATCTACGGTGATCCCCTATGGCATCGACCTAAAGCGCTTCGGTTCCCCCCCAACCGATGTAGAGGCGCTAAGGAAAAGGCATGGTTCTCCTCTCCTCCTCTTCGTGGGGCGACTCCGTTATTATAAGGGGCTCCAATACTTGTTGGAGGCTATGCGAGATATTGAGGCCAGGCTTTTAATAGTGGGCAAGGGCCCTATGGAGAAGGAATGGCTTAACCTGGCCACAGAACTGGGCTTGGCGAAAAGGGTGACGTTCCTGGGAGAGGTGCCCGAGGAGGAGTTACCTCTCTACTACCACGCCTGTGATATATTCGTGCTCCCTGCATCAGAGCGGAGCGAAGCCTTCGGCATCGTTCAACTGGAAGCCATGGCCTGCGGCAAGCCGGTTGTCTGCACAGAATTGGGGACGGCCACCAGTTATGTAAACATCGATGGCCAGACAGGCTTAGTGGTACCCCCACGGGATCCTGCCGCCTTGGGGAGGGCGATAGAGCGGCTATTGGGCGATTCAGGGCTACGGGAAGAGATGGGACAACGGGCTAAGGAGCGGGTGGAGAAGGAATTCTCCCACAAAAGGATGATCGACAGCACTTTGACCCTCTATGAAGAAACGCTCTCCACTTGATTTTTAGGTTGGCGGAGGGTATGATAGCGGGACGATGAGGGCTTTGGTGACCGGGGGCGCGGGTTACATCGGATCCCATCTAGTGGATAGGCTTCTCGCCGATGGACACGAGGTGGTCGTCCTAGATGACCTCTCCGTGGGCAAAATGGCCAACATCGAGCACCATCTAGAGGATAGGCGGTTTCAGCTCATCGTGGGGAGCGTTCTGAACCGATCCCTGGTGAGGGAAGCCCTACAAGGCTGCGACCTGATCTTCCACCTGGCCGCCGTAGTGGGCGTCCCCTACATAATCGATGACCCCTTGCGAGGGATCATCACCAATGTGCTGGGCACGGAAGTGATCCTTGAGGCAGCAGAGGAAGCCAATTGTCGTTTCATCTTCGCCTCCACTTCGGAGATATACGGCAAGAGTGAGAAGGTGCCACTCTCTGAGGAGGATGACAGGCTCTTAGGCTCAACCCTGGTCTCCCGTTGGTCTTACTCTACAGCCAAGGCCCTAGACGAGCATCTGGTCCTAGCCTACCACCAAAAGAGGGGGTTACCGGTTGTTATCCTCCGCTATTTCAACTCCTATGGGCCGCGCCTCGATCCTAAAGGGTACGGGAGCGTGGTGGCCAAGTTCATCGGCCAGGCGCTAAGGAGAGAGCCCCTTACCGTTCATGGCGATGGGCGGCAGACCCGCTCCTTCATCTATATCGATGACACAGTGGAGGGAACGGTTCTCGCGACTAGATGCGAAGAGGCGAACGGCGAGGCCTTCAATATCGGGCGGGAGGAGGAGACGACCATCCTCCAACTGGCTGAGATGGTAAAGAAGATCACGGGCTCGTCCTCCCAGATCATCTTCGTTCCTTATGATGATCTATACGGCTCTCATTTCGAGGATCCACGACGTCGCCTCTCAGATGCGAGTAAGGCGGAGCGGCTACTAGGCTTCAAGGCCCAAGTGTCCTTGACCGAGGGGGTGAAAAAGACGGTAGCCTGGTTTAGGGAGAATTACCCCAGCAGGAGCAGGAGGGAAGTTTGAGGGTTCTTATCACCGGTGGAGCGGGCTTCTTGGGTTCGGCTTTGGCCAATCATCTGGTCAGAGAGGGACACCGCGTCTGGGTTCTCGACGATCTGAGTGCCGGAGACCCGGCCTCCTTGCATAGAGACGTCTCCTTCACTCGCGGGGATATCAGGGATATCCCTAAACTCTGGACACTACTTAAGGGTATGGATTCCGTCTATCATCTGGCGGCCAGGGTCTCAGTGCCAGAGTCGATATTGTATCCTGTGGAGTATAACGACGTGAATGTGGGGGGGACGGTAAGCCTCATGACCGCGGCCCGGGATGCGGGTATCAAACGGGTAGTCTTCACCTCATCGGGGACGGTCTACGGGGAGCAGAAGGAGCAGCCCATCAAGGAGACGGCCCGCCCCAACCCCCACAACCCTTACGCGGTGACCAAGATAGCGGCCGAATATCATCTCTCCGCTATGGGAGCCCTCTATGGGATAGAGACGGTGATGCTGAGGATATTTAACGCTTACGGGCCAGGTCAAGCCGCGCCACCCTCCCATGCCCCGGTGATACCCCAATTCGTTCGCCAGGCTTTGAGCGGGGGGTCGGTGGTCATCTTCGGGAATGGCGAACAGAGTAGGGATTTTGTCTATGTGGATGATGTGGTGCGGGCTTTGATCGCTGCCGCCACGGCCCAGGCCCAGGGCTTGATAATCAATATCGGTGCCGGGCGAGAAGTGAGCGTCAAGGGGCTGGTGAGAAGGCTGGAGGAGATATTGGGGCGCCAAGTACCTCCCCTTTTCAGCACCGCTCAAGATGGTGGCGTCTCTCGCATGAGGGCCGACATCAGCCTAGCTCAAAGGGTATTAGGCTTCACTCCCCAGGTGACCATAGAAGAGGGGTTAGAGATGATGGTGGCCCATTACCAGAGGCTCCTCAAAGAGGAGAGCCCGGAGAGCGAAGTAGATGCGGACTAGGCTGACTGTTTTCTGCGACGGGGTAATAGAGGCAGGCTGGCTGGTGACAGCGATGGCCGTGCCCCTCTTCTTCAACATCTACAGCAGTCGCGTCTTTGAGCCCGACAAACTCACCCTCTTGCGCTCCATCGCCCTGGTAATGTGCCTAGCCTGGGCGATCAAGGCCTTCGAGGGAGGGATTACAAAGGAGAGAGTGGTGGTTTTCTTCTCCTTGCCCCTGGTGATACCCACCTTGATCTTAGCGGGGGTTTACCTTTTGACCACCGCCACCTCCATCGTCCCCAGGGTTAGCCTATGGGGCTCCTACCAGCGGTTACAAGGGAGTTACACGACACTTTCCTATGTAGTCATCTTTTTCTTGACCCTCCTAACCCTAAAGACTCGCCGGCAATTGGACCGCTTGGTTACAGTTATGGTTATCGTCAGTCTGCCGGTGGCCCTTTACGGCATCGTGCAGCACTTCAAACTAGACCCCCTGCCTTGGGTTGGGGATGTCACTTATCGCGTGGCTTCCAGTATGGGGAACTCTATCTTTGTGGCCGCCTATCTCATAATGGTCGTCCCTTTGACCCTAGGAAGGTTTGTGAGTACTTTCCAAGCCTTTTGGGAAAAAGCCTCTCCCTCTACGAAGGAAACCATTGTCAGCCTTCGACAGAGGGGAGGTCACATCTTCCTTCTCCTGCTCCAAGCCCTCGCTCTTCTCTACTTTTTCTTCTATCTAATCTTTTGCCTCTCCGATGTGGACTACATAGCAGGAGGGACGAGTTTCGCCCTCCTCTGGGGCTTTCTAGCCCTCTTTGTGCTCTCGGTACCCCTTCTTTCCTCGCTCTCCTCTCGATGGGACACCATTCCGACTCCCCTCCGGGTGGCCAAATACCTCTTCCTCCTTGTGGCCCAGGGACTGGCTCTCGTCTACTCCTTGCTTCTGATTTTCAAGTTGAATCACCTGGTCTATCGAGGGGAGGTAGGGTTGGAACTTTTGGCCCTGGGAGGGGGGATGCTCCTCTTCGTCGTCTCCTTTTGGTTCACCTTCCAAGAGGAGGCGCTGATCCCCCATCTTTTGGGAGTGTTATACACCTTTATCCTTGCCCTGCAGTTGGCCTGTATCATCTTCACCCAGAGCAGAGGCCCTCTCCTCGGGCTTCTAGTGGGGCTCTTTGTCTTCATATCCGTTCTTGCCGTGAGACGGCGGATAGCCTGGCTCTGGTTGGGGACTTTGGCCTTGGCCGCGGCAGGTATCCTCTTTCTCGTCCTTTTCAACCTGCCGAATACCCCCTTGGCCTTCATGCGGGAACTGCCCTACATCGGCCGCTTGGGTCGGGTCTTCGAGACGGAGTCGGGCACGGGGAAGGTGAGGCTCTTGATCTGGGAAGGGACTGTACAGTTAATCGCCCCTCACGAGCCTCTAGGCCTGCCGCCAGACAGCCTGGATAGGCTTAACAGTTTTCGTCCCCTCATCGGCTACGGGCCGGAGTCGATGTACGTGGCCTTCAGCAGGTTCTACCCCCCGGAACTGGGACATTATGAGGCCCGAAATAGGATGCCGGATCGCTCTCACAACGAGACCTTCGACGCTTTGGTGACCACGGGTTTCCTTGGCTTCCTGGCCTACATATTCCTCTTCGGCAGCCTCTTCTACTACGGCTTTAAGTGGCTGGGTTTCATCGGAAGCGGAAGTGAGAGGAACGTTTATGTCACTCTTTGGTCGATTAGTGGGTTTCTGGGGGCTGTGGGACCTCGACTATTGGAGGGCACCTGGCGGCTTTCAGGGGTGGGACTGGCGGTAGGGCTAGTGAGCGGACTATTGGTCTATCTGATGGCTCAAGGCTTCTCCAGCAAGGCCAGAGAGAGATCGAACCGATATGAGCTGCTCTTAGCGGCTCTTCTCTCGGCTATTGTGGCCCATTTCGTAGAGATCCACTTTGGGATAGCCATCGCCGCCACGAGAACCTACTTCTGGCTCTATGCCGCTCTATTAGTCATAACCGGGCGCCCTCTTTTGGAGGCTACAGCCTCGAAGGAAAAACTTCTTCCCGCTTCGAAAATCGAGTCGAGACGAAAGCGGGGGAAGGAAAGACGACTCCTAGAGTCATCATGGCTGGAGGGGTTCACCCCCCTCCTCCTCTACTCTCTCCTCATGGCTTTTCTCCTGATCACCCTGGTCTTCGACTTCCTAATCCCTGGTTTTGACCCCGCGGCTAAGGGGTTTAGCATCCCTTGGCTTTTCTTTCTCACTTGGACCTTAGCCACCTGTCTCATCTTCGCTGAGATAGCGAGCGAAGCGGCCTCCCAGGGTAGGAGCCCGTTGCTCTCCTTCTTCTCTTATGGCCTTGTCTCCTTGGGCCTCCCTTTGGTATTCGCTTTATCTCTGGAGAGGGTGGTGAGTATCACTCCCTCTGTCACCACTATAGAGGAGGTGATACGTCTGGCCTGGAGAGGGACAGGGATGGTGATGATATATTACATGGCCACATTTGGACTACTTTTCTTGTCTGCCCTAGCGTTGATGCGAGAAGGAGAGCGAGCCTTCGCTCCGGCCTCCGGGCCTCGAAGGACCCTCTACCCCCTGTTTCTGCCTTTGGTGGCCATTCTTATCCTTACTACCAATGTAAACCCCATCCGGGCCGATACCATCTATAAGCAAGGCCTGGAATGGGATCGCCGCCAGCAGTGGGACGCCAGCATAGCCATCTACGAGGAGACGATCAAACTGGCCCCGGATCAAGATTGGTACTACATCTTCTTGGCCCGCTCCATCCTGGAGAAGGCGAAGGCCGCTCTAGAGGTTACCGCGCAACCGTTCTTTGAACCCCATACCATTGACGACCTTTTCAGCCTAACCCCAGAGCAAATAGCCGAATTGAACAGAGGGAGCCTCCTGATGAGTGGCCAGGTGGTCCTAGAGAAAGCGAGGGCTATCAACCCTTTAAATACCGATCATGTAGCCAGCTTGGGACGAATCTACAACGTCTGGGGTCGATTGACGAGAGACCCAGAAGAGCGAAAGGAGAGGCTGCAGCAGGCCCTAAACTATTATCAGGAGGCCACAACTTTAAGCCCCCATAACGCGCAACTCCTGAACGAGTGGGGCCAGGCCTACCAGGCCCTTGAGGATTACGAGAAGGCCATCGCCAAATTCCAGGAATCTTTGGCTCTGGACCTGGAATATGGCGAGACTTACCTACTCCTGGTCGATACCTACGCCGCTCAGGTCCACCAAGAGACCATGCTCACCACCTCCGAAGAGGTAAGAGAGCATATCAATATGGGCTACTCTTATATTCAAAAAGGGGATCTGGAAGGGGCTATTCAAGAGTTTCTGGCGGCTGCGGAGTCGAGTGACGATTTGGGAACTCATAGCCGGTTGGCTCTGCTCTTTTACCAGACAGGGCGTTTGGACGAGGCCCTATCCCAGGCTCAGTTGGCCAGGGACCTGGCCGGCCCCACCGGCAGACCCTTCTGGGACGCTCTCATCGCCTACTGGGAGAGTTAGATGGGCAACCTGCTTCTTTTATTCGCTACCGCCTTGGCCCTAGCCGTGGGAGTCACGCCCCTCTTCCAGCGGGTAGCCGCCCGTACAGGGATGGTAGATCGGCCTGAGCCCCGCAAAGTCCATCTCACCCCGATGCCGCTCCTTGGAGGGGTAGCCCTCTATCTGGCTTTCATCGTAGCCCTTCTCCTCTTCGGCGAACGGCGTTATGTATCGGAGTTGATCGGCATCTTGGTGAGCGCCACCCTGGTCTCCTTCCTAGGGATCTGGGATGATCGTTGGGGGATCAGGCCACTTCTCAAGTTAGGGGGTCAAAGCCTGACAACCATCCTCCTCTTCCTCTCCGGGGTCCAGGTCGCTTTTCTCCATAACCCTATCCTCAATTTTGGGGTGACCCTACTTTGGGTAGTAGGTATCACCAACGCCCTCAACCTCCTGGACAACATGGATGGTCTCTCAGGAGGGATAGGGGCCGTAGCCGCAGCCTTCTTTCTCCTCCTGGCAGCCCTGAACGGCCAATATTTGGTGAGCAGCCTAGCCGCTGCCTTGTTAGGTGCTTGTCTCGGTTTCCTCTACTACAATTTGAATCCGGCCACCATATTCCTGGGGGATGCGGGCAGCCTCTTTCTGGGCTTCGTCTTGGCGGCGGTGGGGATAAAACTCCGCTTTCCTGGCCACTCAGATAAGATCACCTGGATGATCCCGGTCATCGTCCTGGGTACCCCTATCTTCGACACCACGTTAGTTGTCATCTCCCGCCTCAGGCGGGGGCTCAACCCTATCACCAACCCGGGAAAGGATCATCTCTCCCATCGCTTAGTAAAGATGGGCCTCTCCCAGAGGGAGGCGGTGATGGCCTGCTACCTTTTCTGTGGCACCCTGGGGATTATAGCCACCTTCATTATGCAAGCCGGGCTGGGGGAGGCTTATATCCTTGGAGGAGGCGTGGCCCTAGCCGGGCTCTTCGGATTGGTGAGGCTGGAGCGGGTAGAGTTGGATGAGCCGCGGAGGTAGTTATAGTATCCACACCACTGAAGGGAAAGATCGAGACGAAAAAGGATCACATCGTAGTCATCGGACTGGGGCATGTGGGCTTGCCCCTGGCGGTGGAGTTCGCCTGGAGTGGCTTTCGGGTGACAGGACTGGATGTAGATGACGCCCGGAATTCGCCAGCCGAGAGGGTGTATGGAAATACTCCTGGCGCGCGGCGCGACGGTGAATTACAACGACCCCTACATCCCACTCTGTCCCGTGGGGCCTGATCTCTTCCACCCAGGGGAGTTGACCTTGGAATCGATGCCCCTCTCAGAGGAACCCCTAAAGGAGCAAGATTGCGTGGTCATCGTGGCAGGGCATAGTCTATACGACTATGCTTGGATAGCGGCCCACGCTCCTGATAGTGGATGCTGTCGATGGTACGAAGCATGTGATCAGCAGCCTTGATAAGATCATGAGAATCGTGGTTCCCTCTAAAAGAAGGGAGGAGGTGCAAATTGGTGCGAAGAAGTAAGCCGAAGTGGCTATCAACTCTATTTTTGACTTCACTTGTCGGGCTTTCTCTAACGGTTCTCGCCTCTTGCGGAAGGGCGAAACCTACGCCTCAGCGATATGATGCCCCGCCGCCCATGATCATCGACACAGAGAAGAGCTACTATGCCACCATCAAGACAGAGAAGGGCGATATCAGGCTCCTCCTCTTCGATGATGAGGCTCCTATGACGGTGAATAACTTCGTCTTTTTGGCACGCCAGGGTTTCTATAACGGCTGCACCTTCCATAGGGTGATCCCTGGGTTTATGGCTCAGGCTGGCGATCCCACGGGCACGGGTAGCGGTGGCCCAGGCTATACCTTCTCCGATGAGTTCAACCCTTCCCTCAGCCACGATTCGGCCGGTACCCTTTCCATGGCCAACAGGGGGCCCGATACCAACGGCAGCCAGTTCTTCATCACTTACGCTCCCCAGCCCCACCTCGATGGCCGGCATTCGGTCTTCGGGAAGGCGATAGAAGGGATGGAAGTTCTCCTCTCCCTCACGTCTCGAGACCCCGTCGCCGACCCCGACGCGCCCCCAGGGGATATGATCTATACTATCGTCATCGAAGAGGAGTGAGCCATGGAGGAAGCGTGGGGGGAATCGCGGATTCGGGTGGTTGTTAAGCGGTTATTAGCGCTTTTATTGGCGGTCACCGTCGCCACCGTCTTGTTCCTCTTTCGCCAGCGGATAGTCGAATATGCAGGTGTGGGTTATTTCGGCGTTTTTGTCGTCACCCTTCTAGCCAGCGCTACAGTAGTCCTCCCCGTGCCTGGCCTAGCCACCGTCTTCGGTGCGGGGGCCGTCTTCAACCCAATTCTCGTAGGCGTTATGGCTGGTCTTGGGGATGCCATAGGAGAGTTGACCGGATATCTGGCGGGATACGCGGGCCAGGAGGTGATCGAGAACCAGGCGATGTACATCCGTTTCGAAGAGTGGATGAGACGCCACGGCGCCCTCACCATCATACTTCTCTCCGCCATACCTAACCCTCTCTTCGACCTGGCTGGGATCGCCGCCGGGGCTCTCCGTTTTTCGGTGACTAGGTTTTTCCTCAGTTGCCTCCTGGGAAAAAGCATCAAGGATATAATGGTGGCCCTGGCAGGGTATTACTCCCTCACCTTTGTGGAAAGATTCATAAGATAGCACATTCAAAGAGGATACCTGGCAGAGTAACAGCGTTGGGGTTCCGAGAAGTTATGTATTTGCTCTTCACCCCAGTGGCTGGAGCATGTCTTGATCGCCCTGGAAGCGATAGTAGTCCTCAGACTTTTGGATCGCCGCTCTATTGCGCTGCTATCTCTCGGCGATGATAAGGGGGCAAGGAAACCCTGCTGGCATAAGGGAGCCCCCTCGTTTCAATGAGGTTCTTGCACTCTCCGAGGTGCCTAGAATCTGCTGCCCGGTTGACAAAAATAATCTATCAAGTGTATAATTTCAATAGATCGATATTGTCCTACAACAGCGTCTAGATCTAGATAGATCGTTTGAAAATCCATTTCTCTGATAATCGAGCCCAGTCTTGTGGCATCTCTACTCGATTGCGGAAATCGGCCCCCATCGTGCGTTCGGCATCCTGTCTTCGACCCTCAGGGTCTGCCTGCTCTGGCACGTGGCAGCCTGTCCCGGCGATGTCAGGCCGGGGGCCAGGGTAAGAAAGCACCCGAAGGAAAGGATAATAAGAGGAGAGGAAGGCCCAAACAAAGGTTCGTTTCCCAGGGCGACGTAGCCAAGATGGATAAGGCAGGGGTCTGCAAAACCCCGATCGCCGGTTCGAGTCCGGCCGTCGCCTCTATAGATGTGGAGCCGATAGCTGAGAGAAAAAAACAAGGCTATCGGCCATTTACTATCATCTCTTGGGGCGGTGGCGAAACGGTATACGCTGCGGACTTAAAATCCGCTGGAGTAATACTCCGTGCGGGTTCGAATCCCGCCCGCCCCATTTGGCACAATATGTTCTAGTCGATCGCTGAGCTCGCCCTATATCTAGTAGTGTTGGGCTCTCCCGCGATGAGAGAGCCCTTTCTATTTCCACCAAAAGTCCTGCGGACTTGAAAAAGCCGCACTTCCTAGCGAGTTCATGATGGAGGTGATGAGATGGCTAGAACCACGGAACTGCCCACCTTGCTGGAGGGGTTTCGACTCTTTTGCTGGCTGAGGGGAGAAACCGAAAGAGAGAGTATTCAGTTGTTAAGGTACTCAGATAGTGGAGGTTTCGTCCCCCCTTATCTTTCCTCTCAATTCTGCCCGCGCAAAATCTTGACTACTAGCACCAAGAGCGTTAAACTAAGTCGGCGATTGGAATCACTATGGGGGTCGCCACCATTTGCGAGCAACCTGGAAGGTATCGAGATACCTTATCCCACGCAAGTGCATATCACTCGTGTGGCCTTGGAAAGCCCGCCACTCAGAAAAGATGAGGGAAACGAGTAGCCAATTTTGTCATGATTATCTAGCATGGGAAGCACTGAAGAGGAGCGACCATGTTGAACACCCTGGATTTGGAGGTTAAATCGGCTGGAACAGGAAGTTGTAGAACTGAAGCGCGTAGTCACCAGCCTTCTGATCGCTCAGTCGGAAAAACCCAAGAAGAGCCGGGAGGATCTCTTAGAAGAAGCCCTCAAGAGAATGGACTCCTTTCGAGAGAATAAAGAGCAGGCGACGCATTGGGAAGGCTAGTTCGGGTAATAGTTTGGCTTCCTGGCACTACTCATAAACCATAGAAGGAGGTCCTCATGACTCAAGTAGCCATCGTTGGGGTGGGGTATGCCGGCTTCCGCACCATCACACCGGACGTCTCTTATAAAGAACTGACCTATGAAGCGGCAGTTAAGGCCTACGAGGATGCCGGCGTCGACCCCCGGCGAGATGTCGATAGTTTCGTCTCCGTAGCCGAGGACTTCAACGAGGGGACTAGCATCTTCGACGAATACGTCCCTGACCAGTTGGGGAGCGTCCTCAAGCCCGTCCACACCATCTCAGGCGAGGGGCTTCACGGCCTCATCGCCGCCTACATGCAGATCCTCACCGGGGCTATGGATATCGTGGCCGTCGAGGCCCACAGCAAGGCCTCCAACATTCTCACCCTACCCCACATCCTCGCCTACGCCATGGACCCAGTCCTCAACCGCCCTCTAGGTGTTAACCCTCTCTTCATCGCTGGGATGGAGATGAACCGCTTCCTCCTGGAGACGGGAACCACCGAGGAGCAATGCGCCCGGGTGGTGGCCAAGAACCGCTCAAACGCGCTATTGAACCCCTCTGCCGCTTACGGAGCTACACTCGGCGTGGGGGACGTCCTCGCTTCTGAGATGCTCTCCTTGCCCCTCAAGCGGCTGGAGATCGCCTCTCACGCCGATGGGGCCATCGTCATGGTCCTGGCTTCCGACGATGTAGCCCAGGAGTTCACCGATCTCCCCATCTGGATTCGGGGAGTGGGCTGGTGTAATGACTCCTTCTGCCTGGAGACCAGGGACTGGGCGGGAGCCTACTATGCTCATCGGGCGGCCCAGATGGCCTACCGGATGGCCGGCATCAGGAACCCTCAAGGCGAGATCGACTTCGCCGAACTGGACGATACCTTCGCCTATAAGGAGTTGCAACACTTGGAGGCCGCGGGCCTCTGCCGGATGGGAGAAGCGGGGCTCCTCACCGAAGAGGGGTACACCGAACTGGATGGTGATCTGCCCGTCAACCCCTCTGGAGGAAGCTTGGGAGTGGGGCACCTTTTGGACGCCTCGGGGCTGGCCCGGGTCCTGGAGGTGGTTCTGCAACTTAGGGGTGAAGCCGGGGAACGGCAACTCCCCGATGTGGAGACCGGCCTGGCTCTAGGCTGGCGGGGTCTCCCCACCAGCAGCGGGGCGGCGGTAGTATTGAGTGTTTAGATTATGGAACGAGCAGAGATCGAAGGGCGAAAGATCTCCCTGGCGGCTTTACGGCGGCTGACCGGGGAAGAGCGACTGACTCTGGCCTTTGAACTCCGAGAGTTGGTGATGGAGGTGACCAGAGCCGGCATCCAGGCTCAGTACCCCCATCTCAAAGATGAGGAGGTGCAGACCATCCTCGCCAGAAGGGTAATGGAAGCCAATGGGGCTGCGCGAATTCTTGAATCAAGCCGTTGATATACTCGATCAACTGAACATCCCCTATATAGTAACCGGAGCCCTAGCGGCCAGTTTCTACGGGTTACCGCGCACCACTCACGACATCGATTTGATGATCGAACTGAAACAAAAACACGTCGCCCCTCTGGTTAAGGCCTTCTCCAAGGAGTTTTACATCAGTTCAAAAGCCGTCCAAGAGGCGATAAGCCGATCTTCGGTTTTCAACGTGATCGACTCCCAGTCAGGGCTGAAGATCGATTTCTGGATAGCACGCCCGGAAGCCTTCGACCGAGAACGGTTCCTCCGCCGCCGCCAAGAGACTGTCTTCGACCGCTCGTTATGGCTGCCTTCTCCCGAAGACGTGATCTTGTCGAAGCTCCTGTGGCATAAAGAGTCGAAGATCGACAAGCACTTTGTGGACGCCAAAGGCGTCTGGGAGGTGATGATAGGTTCACTAGACACCTCTTACCTTCAAGACTGGGCTACCAAACTATCAGTGGCGAATTCGCTGGTCAGACTGCAAGAGGAGTAGCCTGTGGATTATTCGGGCTTGGCCTGAATATCCGTTGACACCCATCCATTCATATCGAGGAGGAACTCACATGGGTATGCGAAAAGTAGCCGTTGTGGGAGCGGGGATGACCAAGTTCGTCCGCCGGGCCCAGGAGACGGGCCAGGAACTGGCCTATTTGGCCTCCAAGATGGCCCTCGATTCCTGCGAACTCACCCTGGACGACATAGATAGCGTGGCCTTAGGCACCGCCCCTGACGCCTTCGATGGCGTCCATATGAAAGGTGAGTACCTAAGCGACGGGGCTGGAGCCTGGGGTAAGCCATATATGAGGTCTTACGTGGGCGGCGGCACCGGCGTCTTCGCCGTCATCCAAGGTTGGTACCACGTGGCTTCAGGCCTCTTCGACACCTGCCTTGTGGTCTGCGAGGAAAAGATGTCCTCCTGCCAGCCTCACCCCCAGGCAGCATTTCTAACCATCTTTGATCACACTACCGAGCGCCCCTTAAAGCCCAACCTCCTTTGGATCTTCGCCCTGGAGATGAACCGGTATATGCATAGACACGGGCTGGAGAAAAAGGAGATCGCCCTCGTCTCGGTGAAGAACAAACGCAACGCCGCCGACCACCCCTGCGCCCTTCTGGGCGATCCCAACATCACTGTGGAGGATGTCCTCAACTCCGAGGTTTTGGCTTGGCCGGTGCAGCGGCTGGACGTGAGCCCCGTCTCTGATGGGGCCGTGGCCATAGTGTTGGCCTCGGAGAAGATCGCCAAGCGGATCACCGATAAGCCGGTCTGGATTCGAGGCGTGGGCTGGTCGCTGGACACCGCCTATTGGACCAACCGGGATCTCTACTACCCCAAGTATGTCGAATACGCGGCCCGTATGGCCTACGATATGGCCGGTATCACCGAGCCGCGCAAAGAGATCCACATCGTGGAGCCCTACGACCCCTTTGACTACAAGGAACTCCATCACCTAGAAGGGCTGCTTCTGGCCGACAAGGGGGAAGCCCCTCGTCTCACCGCCGATGGGGTCACACAGCGAGATGGGGATATGCCCGTCTGCCCCTCGGGGGGCCTCTTAGGGGTTGGCAACCCCATCGCCGCCGCCGGTCTCATGAAGGTGGCCGAACTCTTCTGGCAACTCCGCGGCGAGGCGGGGAAGCGCCAAGTTCCCGGCAAGCCCCGAACCGGCCTGGCCCAAGCCTGGGGCGACCTCATGCAGGTGGGAACGGTAGTGATATTAGGAGCCTAGGGGAAAGATGGCAGATTATGGCTTCGACACCAAAGTCACCGTCAAGGAGATCAACGGCAACTGCGAGATTCATAAAGTCGGCGACGAGATACTGTATGACGGATTAACCTTTGAAGGCAAGATATGCTCCTCCGCCCTCGCCTCCATCTTTCCTCATACCTATGCCCTGGCTTGGGGAGCAGAGTTCCTTGGGACGAGGATAAAGACATTAACACCTGGGCCTGTCCCGACCGGGGCAAGGTGATATTCCAACTCAGGCGAGACAGAAGCAACCCCTGGTACCAAAAGGAGAGATAAAGATGAGCGTCAATATCAAGAAGTTTCCCGGCACACCCTTGAAGGAAGCCGATTTCAAGGAGAAGAGAGTCCTCCACAACCGCTGGATACCCAAACTCGAGTACGCCTGGGACGCAGGAGTGGCCATCGGCCGCTATCTGGCTGAACTGAAAAAGGGGCGCATCATCGGCATAAGGTGCCCCGAATGCCGCCGCATCATGGTCCCTCCCCGGATGGTCTGCGAGTGGTGCTTCCGCCCCCTAAACGAATGGGTCTATCTTGAGGACACCGGCACCGTCAACACCTTCTCCTTATGCTACGTCACCTGGGATATGCGAAGGGTAAAGGAGCCGGAAATCCCCGCCGTCATCGAGATCGATGGCGCCTCGCCCGGCCATGGCATCATGCATCGCCTGGGCGAGATCGATCCCCAAGAGGCGAAGATCGGCATGAGGGTCAAAGCCGTCTGGAAGCCCGAAGAGGAACGGGTCGGGTCCATCACCGACATCGAATATTTCAAACCCTTGGAATAGTGAGGCATATGCAATGTCGCTCATAGAACGGATCACCAAAACAGGCGATGCTAGAACCTGGTATGGCGACATCCCGATAGAGAGCCGCTACACCTCGGGGTTAGCAGGAGAGAGGTTTCTTCGAGCCCTGAAGGAGGGCAAGATCATGGGAGTCAAATGCCCGGAGTGCGAATTCATCTACCTGCCCCCTCGCATCTTTTGCCCCCACTGCTTCTCCCCGCTCAAAGAGTGGGCGGAGGTGGCAAACCAGGGCGCGGTCGAGACCTACACCGTCCTCAATGTAGATCTAGACGGCAACCCTTTGGAGAAGCCCAAAATAGTCGCTTTGGTCAACATAGACGGCACCTATGGGGGCCTGCTCCACTTCTTGGGCGAAGTTGAACTCGACGAACTCTACATCGGTCTCCTCGTAGAAGCGGTCTTCAAACCCAAAGAGGAGCGAGAGGGCTCCATCCTAGACATCAGATATTTCAGGCCCCTCTAGAAGAAGCAGGCGCACTTCTGAACTGAGGCGACGTAGAATTGCAAGGAGGTCTTCATGGAACGGTTTGAGTTTGGAGGCGATATCGTCTGGCGGCCTACGCCTGAGTATGTTGATCGCAGCCACCTGAAACGCTTTATGGACCGTCACCACATCGCTACCTTTGAGGAACTGATGGAGCGCTCGACCAGGGAGATCGAATGGTTCTGGGAGGCTGTGCTCGAAGATCTGGAGATCGAGTTCTACGAGCCGTATCGACAGATCCTGGATACCTCCTCCGGCATCCCCTGGGCACGCTGGTGCGTTGACGCCAAGTTGAACATTGTCCACAACTGCCTGGATAAGTGGATGGGCACACCAGTGCAAAACCGAGCCGCCCTGCGCTGGGAAGGAGAAGAGGGAACCACCCGCACCCTCACTTATGGCGACCTCTACCGTGAAGTAAACCGCATGGCTAACGCGCTGCGCGGCCTAGGCCTGAAAAAGGGTGACGCCATCGGCCTATATATGCCCATGACGCCGGAAATCGCCATCGCTCTCTTGGCCATCGTGAAGATCGGCGGGGTGGTGCTGCCCCTCTTCTCTGGCTACGGAGCCTCAGCCGTAGCCACCCGCCTGGCCGATGCCGACGCACGGGCGCTGTTCACTGCCGACGGCTTCTTCCGCCGGGGCAAGGTCGTCCCCATGAAGGCTATAGCCGACGAGGCTCTGGCGCAAGTCCCTTCAGTTGAGCAGGTCATCGTCGTGAAGCGGACCGGAAACGAGCCGCCCTGGAACGCGGGGCGTGACCACTGGTGGCACCAGGTAATGGCCGGACAGCCGATACAGGCTCCCACCGAAGAGACCGATGCCGAAGATCTCCTAATGATCATCTACACTTCGGGGACCACCGGCCGCCCCAAGGGGGCCGTTCACACCCATTGCGGCTTCCCCATCAAGTCAGCTCAGGATATGGCCCACGGCCTAGACGTCCAGGAGTTCGATACCCTCTACTGGGTGACCGATATGGGCTGGATGATGGGCCCCTGGGAGGTCTTCGGGACGATGATTTTGGGGGCCACGATGATGTTCTATGATGGCGCGCCCGACTATCCTGCCCCCGACCGGCTGTGGGACCTGGTCGAGCGCCACGGCATAACTATCCTGGGCATCTCCCCCACCCTGGTGCGGGCGTTGATGACCTATGGCGATGAGTTAGTGCGCAAGCACGACCTCTCGTCGCTACGCGTCCTCGGCTCCACAGGGGAGCCCTGGAACCCCGAACCGTGGCTCTGGTTTTTCCACACCGTAGGAGGAGGGCGTCTGCCCATCGTCAACTACTCCGGCGGGACCGAGGTCTCTGGCGGCATTGTGATAGGCAACGTACTTCTCCCCCTCAAACCGTGCGCCTTCTCCGGCCCGGTGGTGGGCATGGCCGCCGATGTGGTGGACGACGAAGGGCGTTCGGTGCGCGGTCAGGTGGGCGAACTGGTAGTCCGCCAGCCCTGGATAGGGATGACTCGCGGCTTCTGGAAAGACCCCGACCGCTACATCGAGTCCTATTGGTCGCGCTTCCCCGACGTCTGGGTACATGGCGACTGGGCAGCCGTGGACAAGGATGACCTCTGGTACATCCTCGGCCGTTCAGACGATGTGATCAAAGTGGCGGGCAAGCGGCTGGGGCCCGCCGAGGTCGAATCGGCTCTGGTGGGGCACCCCTCCGTCTCCGAAGCGGCGGCCATCGGCGTGCCCGACCCCGTGAAAGGGCAAAAGGTAGTCGGCTTTTGCGTCTTGCAGCCAGGCCAGAAACCAAGCGATGCCTTACGCGACGAATTGCAAGAGTGCGTGGCGGCTGCACTAGGCAAACCCTTCAAGCCCCGCGAAGTGAAGTTTGTGGGCGCTCTGCCCATAACTCGCAACGCCAAGGTCATGCGCCGCGTCATCCGCGCCGCCTATCTAGGAGAGGACCCCGGCGACCTCTCATCTTTGGAAAACCCCCAGGCGGTGGAGGGGATCAAAAGAGCGGTGTGAAGGTTGGATGACTATAGTTCCGCAATAGGCCAAGGGTCTTCGTATTAGGCGAGGAAAACTCCATTATAGCACGTTTTACGCCATTGCTTGTGCTAAATCGGAAATCGTAGTTCTGTATGCTTTGAGATCAGAATGAAAATATGAAAGGAGAAGAATTTCATGTCAATGTTCACGATTTGTACAGCTTTTGTGGCTGAAGGAAAACTCGATGAGGCTCTAGCCGAACTTGCCTCTTCGGAAAAGAATTTTACCCGCGAAATCGGGGTGCTTTTTCGCAGGTTCTTTCAATGTACTACGCAACCACATATCATTTGGGCTATCACCGAGTGGGAGTCGGAAAAACATCACAACGACGCGGCACAATCTTTGATGAAAGAACGCCGGGACGATCGTTTTGCATCTATGGCGAAACTGCAAAAACCAAGAAATGAGATTTTGCCCGATTTTTCACCCAACG
>CAYLIE010000029.1:0-31599 GCA_964383935.1 uncultured Anaerolineales bacterium
TATCATTTGAAGGAACGAACCGCCCCCGGTGACATTTTACGCGAGGGAATACGTCCCCTTGACGGCAAGGGGCGTTTTGGTGTATCATAGCACGGGTATCAGGCCCCTGAACCGGCGTAGAAGAAGTGGGTAGGCTGCACTTCTAGCGACAAGGAGGTCGAAAGTTATGACGACTCGATGGGGAGAGTGTTACGCCCAGCGGACGGAAGGGATGCGTAGTTCCGTCATCAGGGAACTTCTGAAGTTCACGCAGCAGCCAGAGGTGATCTCTTTCGCTGGGGGATTACCAGCCCCGGAACTCTTTCCGGTGAAGGAGTTCGAGGAGGCGAGTTGCAAGGTCCTGCAGGAGAAGGGGCCGCAGGCTTTGCAATACAGTACCACGGAGGGCTACCCACCTCTGAGACAGTTCATCGTGGAGAAGATGGGCCGCTATGGCATCAAGGCTACCGTGGATAACGTGCTCATCACCCATGGGTCTCAGCAGGCATTGGATTTGATAGGCAAGGTCTTCCTCGACCCTGGGGATACCATCTTACTCGAAGCCCCCAGTTATCTAGGGGGGATCCAGGCCTTTACTGCCTACCAACCCCGCTATATCACCGTGCCCATCGACGATGAGGGGATGAGGGTGGATTTGGTGGAGGAGGAGTTAAAGAAGGGTTGCCCCAAGTTCATCTACGTCTTACCTAACTTCCAAAACCCGGCCGGGGTGACCCTCTCTGGGGAGAGGCGAGAGAGGTTGGTAGTTTTGGCCGACGAATGTGGCGTGCCTCTCATCGAGGATGACCCCTACGGGGAGTTGCGCTATGAAGGCGACCATATACCCTCTCTAGTGCTCCTCGACGAAAGGCATCTCTCCAAGAGATCTGGGGGTAAAGCCAACGCCGAGGGCTTCTTTGAGGGGAACGTTATCTATATGAGCACTTTCTCCAAGACCCTGGCTCCTGGCTTGCGCTTAGGTTGGGTGGTGGCTCCGGTGGAGGTGGTTGGCAGGCTGGTGCAGGCCAAGCAGGGAGCAGACCTTCACACCAGTACCTTGACCCAGATGCTAGCCTATGAGATAGTGGCTACCGGCTTCCTAGATGGTCATGTGAGGGAGATACGGAAGGTCTATAGAGAGCGCCGGGATGCGATGCTTAAGGCTATGGAGGAGCACTTCCCGGAGGGGGTGAGATGGACGCGGCCCCAGGGAGGGCTCTTCCTCTGGGTTACGGTGCCGGAGGAGATCGATACGGCGGAACTCCTCAAGGAGGCGGTAGAGGAGAAGGTGGCCTTCGTGCCTGGCTTCGCTTTCTTCGCCGATGGCCGGGGCCACAACACCATGCGGCTCAACTTCTCCTACGCTACACCGGAGGTGATCGAGGAGGGGATAAGGAGGCTGGGGACGGTCATCGAGAAGCGGTTGGAGAAGGCAAAAGCGGTGGCCTGAACAGCGCAGTGCGATGGCGATATTGCAGGGGAGGGCATCCTTCGGCAAGATCAGGACAGGAGAAGCCCTCCCTTTTTGTCAGATAGGTGGAGGCCATCCTTCCTTCGTCCCTGGCTCACCCCAGCCCCTGGCCCGTTGATGCCAGGACGGGCAGGACAGGCCCTGGCCAACCCCAGCCAGGAGACAGGCTGACTATTGGGAGGCGATGACCTCTTGGATGTACTCTATCGCCGGCAGCACTACTGTCTCACGAAGTCGACGATCACCTTCTGTTTTCCATCGGGCCAATCGCAGTCCGCGGTGGTTTGGAACATAATCACATCTGAGATGAGCGCTCCGCCGGCATCGACCAAGGCTACCCACCAAGTCCCCGGCCTAGCAACCCCCACTCCGATGAGTATTTCATAGAAGCCACGAGGATCATAACTCGACCTGCCCGATGGGAAAAGGGGGAAAATATACTCCTTGGTCCACAACTTCACCAGCACACCATCTAGGCCTGTTATCCCATCCCGGTCTAGCACTCGGCCTTCGATCCAGGTGTTGACACAGCTTGGCTCATATGACGGGCCATGTGCCTTATAGGGCCAAAGAGGCGTAGGGGTGAGTGTAGGGGTGAAAGTCGGCGTGGCTGTGGGCGGCCGGCGGGTAGGTGTGGGAGGAGAGGTGGGGGTAGGAGGCACCGGAGTGAGGGTAGGGGTGAGAGTAGGCGTAGGTGTGGCTGGAGGAACTACTCGAGTGCTCGTTGGGGTGGGGGTAAGAAGTGGAGTAGGTGTATTGGTGGGAAGAGGCGTGTACGTAAAGTATCCCGAGGGAAAGGTGGGCGTCCTAGTCGGCGTAGGGGTGGCTACAGCCACCTCTGGAGGAGTGAAATAGACCTGCCAGAGAAGCATGAAGAGGATGGCAAAAGTGAAAGCGTTAAGGAGAACGAAAATCGCCACGATGTTCCGCTGTCTCTTGGTCATAGGGTTCCCTCCTCTAGGAGAGGATCAGAACCTGGTGATGCACCATCCGTCCTGTGTTGCGAACTAAGCAGTTCAGTAAGCGATGCGCTCAGCATTAAGTGCACAGTCCCTCTAGGATAATGTGGATGCTCATGGCCCCAATATAGCACCAAAGGCCAGTGGAAGCAACACTCCATCCGAGTGAGGATGGAAGGGAACTCAGACCAAGGACTCAGCATGTAGCGTCGGCTTGTCTTGGCTGCAGTAGGGCAGGGGCTTTAGCCCGACGCTACGGAGGGGGTTGTAGGAAGGAGCAGGGCTATCGAAGGCGAAAGGTGATGCCCTTGTGGTCAGCCAACGATCTGACCATCCTGTAGGAAAGAGGTCAGCCAGGCCCTGGCCCACAGAAGGCCAGGACAGGCAAAAGAAGCGGCCCCCGGAGGCTTGGCTCTGGGGGCTAGATCTCTTTTGGAAAAGAGTGGTCAGTAGTGCTGGTGTTCTATTCCGCGCAGCGAGGAGAGCGAGACTTAGGGGGGCACCGGCCTCCGTGGGCCCAGGGCGGTGGGCCCTGACCGGCCCAGGGTGGCTTTCCTGGCCCTTCCCGATGTTCTTGAAATATCTCTCCCCAACCCATTCCCTGTGCACGCAAATCCAGCAACTCTTGGGCAGTGAGTGGTAGCACAGTAGCCAGGGCATAGGCCTTCATAATCTGGCCCCAGCCGAGGCCTTCCTCGCTCATATGCCGGGCAACCAGGTCCATCCAATCGAGACCGGGGAAGACCTGGCTCAGAAAATAGGCTTTCATGATGACGCCGAAGCCTACACCGTCAGCCTGGTAACCCATGAGCACTGAGCAATCCACGCCCATCAAATCGGCGAGAAAGAGGGCCCTGGGGTTGCACTCAGGCTCCTGGGAGAGCGTTGAAGGGCTAGGGGCAGCGGTGGCCGCAAGCGGAAAGAGGGTTGTCAAGAGGCCACATATCAGTGCGACCAGCAAGAGTCTCTTCCTTTTCATTTGGTTCCTCCTAACGTTGCTTCAGAGAGCGCCAGCGCGGGTTTTCTCTTATATTATACCGCAAAGATAGCGGAATAGATACGGCTTCTCGCCTATGCGGAGGGAAGATCCCTATAGAGTCATAGACGTAGTTAGTCTTCCTATGATCCTACCGGAGGAACGTCGTCCTAAAGGGCGACGCTACGGAGGAGGCTAGGGGAAGCGTGCGGTGAAGCCTTTGAAGAGGTCGCTCAGGCCTTTGCCCAACCCCTTCAGGGGGCCACATCCGGTGAGGAGGAAAAGGGCCAGTAAGGCCCAAATGAGTTGTCGTTTGAGGAATTTCACCTTAGGCGCTCCGAGGTCTTCTCTGCAGCCATCATGGTGACCCAACGATGTCACCATCCTGTAGGATAGCAGAGATTGACGGGAGGGGCCCTGGCCCACAGAAGGCCAGGACAGGCAAAAAGAAGCGGCCCCCGGAGACTTCGCTCCTTTCGCTTCCCCCTGTGCAAGCCCTCCAGGCTTGGAGCGTAGTCCGGGGGCCGCTCTCTATTCGCCAGGCTGGAACTACCGCGGCGCGCCGTTGCCGTAGAGCTCGATCGTGTCAAAGCAAACTTGGCCGTAGGTGTTGAAGCCGCTCCACTTAGGTCCAGTGGCCTTGAACATGACGGTGACGTCCTTGCCCAGGGCCAGGTCAGGCGACGCGAGGTCCACGGTGCGCGGGAACCACAACTCCGGATCCGATGCGGGAGGCGCATCGGTATAGGTATCTACCATGACCCACTGGCCGTTGGCGTGCAGCGCATAGACCTCGAAGCTATCATCGGCGATACCGTCGAGATGGCTGAATACGAGTGTCTGGGCTGAGCCCTTCGGCGTGTGGAGGACTAGGGTGGCCGTAGGATCGTCATCGGATGCGTCCCAAATGCAGCGAGTATCATCGATGCCACCATAGTTTCCACCATGGGTAGCGGGCTCGACGGGGCCCCACCCGACCAAGGACCAACCAGCGACATCGCCAGGCTTTCCAATATCCACGGAGTCAAGCAGGACGTTCTCAGCGGCCCACACGGCGGAGCCAAGCATGAGCAAGGTAGCCAACACTGCCAAAACTAGCGCTAGTCTTTTCACCTTTGCCTCCGTTCTAAGCAACCAAGTACTTCTTCTTTGAAGTTACATACTTGACGCGCACCACCTCCTTTCGCTGCGCCAACGCGCGAGAACTATTCGGGCGGCACGATACAGATGAAGTCGCTACCCTCTATCGCTATTCCGTCAAAGGTCTCTCCCGTGAGAATGGCGCTACTCTTCCCCGCGAGCAAGCTGTCGTCCACGATCTGCACCACCAGGTCGAGGTCGCCGTCGGCGTCCACATCCTCCAGTGAGCCAGCGTTGCCGCTCTTCCCTTTCACACGGACAGCCGCGCCCTCCAGGATCACGGTAGATGGGTCAACGGTAGCAGCATCGAAAGTGGCTGTGGTCAGGATGGCGACTGGGATGACACCGTGGCCGTCGGGGTTAATGCAGTTGGGGTCGCTGCCGGGCTTGATGTCAATTTCCATGGGGATGGGCCCGCCCCACAGTTCGATGTCGTTGAACGCCACCTGACCATAGGTGCCGCAGCCTCCCCAGGCGGTACCCGTGGCCTCTAGTTTGATAGTTAGCAAACCACTGAAGCCCCCCGAGGAGATGTCGAAATCGTCGTCGAGTACCCACTGGTTGGCCGGGTACTGGTCAACGTAGGTACCTACCAAGATGTCGTTGACGTAGATATTGAATCCATCGTCGGCCGCGCCATCCAGGTGATCCAGTCTCAAGGTCTGCGCCCAGTTACTCCCAGCGTCTAGTGTGACGGATGCCCAGTTGTTTGCCGAGGCGCAGGTTTCCCCTCCGTCCCCCCAGATGAGCCTCATGTTGCCGTCAGGCCCGCACCAGCCGCACCCAGGCCAGACGTTCGTCCAATCAGTTAGATTGTGGCCCGCCTCGGAGCCTGGGTCGCCGATGTTTACGCTGTCCAGCAACCCATAGGTTGGGTTTGCCCCTACGGCAGTGACGAGCAGCAACGACAGGGCCAGCGCCCCTGTCACCACCAGGCCAATCAACACTCTCTTTTTCATCTCTCCCTCTCCTTATTACTTGCAAGAACCTTGACAGTTAAAGGCCAAATCGCCGCTAGACCTCACCTTCCTTCGTTCTGACTCAGCACAAGCCCTTCAAAACAAAAACGCCGATCATCCGCTGCTCTAGCGATAATGATCAGCGCTTCTCACACCTCTTTCTCTCCCCCTTGAGTGCTCCAAGAGGCGCAACACCGCCACTTCATAGCAACTCTCAGCCTTCTCTACCCAAGTGGCTCACTCTCACTCTTGATTAGAATATATCACCTTCTTCGCCCTTACACATCCCCTTTCTTAACCATTCTAACTAGTCAATAGAGTCGAATTAACTAGACGTCCCCTCCCTCATTAACGCAAAAGGCTTTCCCGGGGGGCTCCTTTGCGACTCAGCCTATGGGGAAAGCCAAGAGAGCCACGATTCGAAGATTGCTCTCCTATCTTGTTCTATTCTTAGTTGCCCTCCAGATCTGTGCTGCCTCATACCTGCTTGAGGCCCGCAGTTTGCCCAGGATATTGCTGACGTGGGTAGCCACTGTGTGGGGGCTGATCACTAGTCTGCGAGCGATTTCCTTGTTTGTCATGCCCTGGGCCACTAAAGCGACTACCTCGACCTCCCTTGGCGTCAGCGCTTCCCTGGGCTGGCCCTTCCATACAACCTCATCGGGGAATAGAAGCCTGCCGCGAAGAACCTGAACCACAGCCTCATGCCATTCATCGTCCGTTAACCTCTTCAACACACACCCTGAAGCCCCAGCCAGAAACCCCTGTATTTGAAGAAGGTCAGTCTGCTCATTGGGCTGACTGACCATCAAGAGTACCCTTAGAGTGGGCTTTAAGATACGCATCTCCCGACAGGCGGCGATGCCGCTACCCCCGATCAGGCCCACAGCCATAATCACCAAATCTGGTTCGGTCTGGGACAACTGCTCCAAAGCCCCATCAGGGGTTTCCGCTTCTCCCACCACGGTGAGGCCACCTGCCTCGAGGCAGGCTTTCAGGCCCCGGCGGAACATGGGTTGATCATCCACAATCAATATCTTGGCTCGCTTCATTGGGCTACTTGTACGCCAGACAGGCGTAGTTGCAGATCTCTGTGATGCCTGTCACCGGTCTATCCTCGGGCCAGGTAGTCGCGGGGACGATACCGTGCTCTGTTACCCGCCACTCACCGAGGATAGCCAGAAACTCGTGCTCTGAGCGGGGGAAGAAGTCTCCGCGTCCTTTCAGCGCTTGGAAAAGAGCCGGTTGCTCGTGAATCTTCTCGTTGGTAAAGGACAAGATAATGTGGCTGCCTTCCTCCGCCCACTCGTATAGTGTCTTGAGGGCATGGGCCAGATCGCCATCGGTCAGAAGGTGGGGGAGAAGGCTGAATCCAATGCCTACCCGCCGCTCTTCACCCAGCATCTCCACCACGGCGGTTGAAGCCAGGAGCTCTTCCGGATGAGCCGCGTCGCATCGCTCATAGCGGGTATTATCAGGGTTGGTGATGGACAGGATCTGGCGAGCGTAGGCCACGGTGGTGGGGCTGATGTCGCTGTAGACGACTCTTGCCGGGGGGTCGAGGGCCAGAACAACCTCATGGACGTTCCCGCAGGTGGGCAGACCCGATCCAAAGTCGATGAACCCGTTGAGGCCTTTCTCCTCGACCAAGAAGGTCAGCGCCCGTTTCAGAAACTCCCTGTGCCTGCGCTGGAATTCCGCCACATCGGGCAGAGTAGCCTCTACCCGATGGGCCATTAGGCGATCCACGAGGAAGTTGTGGTGGCCTCCCAGCCAGTAATCTACTACCCGTCCTCCATCCGGTTTGAGTCGGTCTATTCTCATCTTGACATCCCCACTTCTCTTCGCAAAACAGACGCGGCAATCATTCGCTACTCTAGCGGCAACGACAGGCCCTGGCCAACCCCAGCCCCTGGCCTATACATGCCAGGACAAGCAGAACAGGCGCTTCTTACACCCTTCAATCCCTCCTATACATATCCTCTACGGAGGAAAACGCAGAGTGGTTGATGCTAGTGGATGTGGTCTTGGGCAGCACTCCTTTTTGCGTGTGTGGACAAAGTATATCACATGACAAAGGCTCTCTCAAGCGTCCGGCCTCGCTTAATCGTATAGAAGTTCGCCAGAACCGGTTGCGTCTTACAGAGCCAATCTTAAACTTTCAGCCCATGAAATGGGCCCCTCGGCCATTTCAATCTTAAAATCTTGCCCAGGTACTGTTGTTCAGTGATTCTGTCACCCTAAGTGGTCAATAGAAATGTCACCTCATAATACCAAGAACCTCTCAACCGGATTTTACTGCCACAGGGTAACGCCGCCAAGGGTGATCAGGAGCTGGCTTGTAGGGTTTTCGAGGCGCTTTTGATTTGCCTGGTTCAACAGGCGATGGCTCCACAGGAGAGACAACGGATGGGAGAGCAGATGGTTTGGGTGTGAATTTACCTACCCTCACAGGAGCTTGGTTGGCTGGTTCGAAGAAAGCCAAGGTTTCACCTTGATAGAGGACAGCCAGACGTCCATCCAGGAGTTGGTGCACATCGACCCGGGCCCGGGTATAGCTCCTGCGGAAGGGCCGGCAACATCCTCTCATCAGGACTCAATACTTCTTAGAGGAGATAGACGCTCACCGCGGGCTCTTCGATGAGAGGAGACAGGCGCTGATGCAGGGGGCACACAGGCGGCAGCGAGCCCCTACTGAGGGGAGGATTTACGCCGCCACCCTGGACGTAGCCGGGGAGGATGAGGAGATGACGGGGGAGGAGTTGCGGATGAGCAAGCCGCGCAAGGACTCGACTTGCGCCACCATCTTTGAAGTCGATCTTTCCACCGTCGAGGATCCGCTCCTGGGAGCGCCTACCTATCGGGTGGTGGACGTCTTCTACGACACGGGGACGCGGCATACCTTACTCTATGGGAAACTGGTAGCCTATTTCCGCCATTGGAGCCTCCGCTGGATCGTGGCCGATGCCTCGGGGGTGGGAGCGGGGCTGGTTTCTTTTCTCGCGTCGCCTCGGGCCTTCGGCCATAAGGTGATCCCCTTCCAGTTCTCGCCGCCGCGGCGGAAGAGCGACCTGGGGTGGGCGTTACTCTCCGTGGTGGAGACGGGGCGGTTCAAATATTTCGCCGATGACGGGAGCGAGGATTGGGCAGGGTTCTGGAGGGAGGTGGAGGCGGTGGAGTACGAGGTCTCCGAGGAGAAGAGGATGCGGTGGGGCGTGCCCGATGGCGTGGTCATGGAGGGGGTAGCCGTCCACGACGACCGAGCCATCTCCGCGGCGCTGGTCGCCGAGTTAGATAGTCTGCCCTGGGCTAGACCTGGCGACTCTTTCATCATCGAGAGGGGCGACCCTCTGAAGGAGATAGACGAAAGCGGCTTCTAGCGGAAAAAGGGGGTGAAGGATGCAGATCTCGGAGGGGATGTTGTTTTTGCGGGTGGCCCTCTTGGCCTTGATAAACACCAAGATAGTGGAGTGGTTCGTAGCGCCCATCTTCGACTGGCAGGGATGGGACCGGGCCTGGCTTCGGTATGTCTCTGGGCTGACGGGGCTGCTTCTGGGGTTGGCGGCCAGGCTGGACCTTCTGGCCGAGATGGGGATCGTCTTGGACTATCGGCTAGGGGTGCTCTTGACAGCGCTCCTCATCGGTGGCGGGGCGGGGCTTATATACGACGTCTTCACCGATCAGGGGCAGCCAAAACTTCCTGGGGAGGGGTGAGGCGCGAAAAAAGAAAAGCACCACTCATCCCTGCGGACGAGACGGTGCTTATATCTATCCCACTCTACGCTATCTATGAAAACGCCATTTCATCCTGGCCGACCATATAATATCTAGTGTGCAAAACATATTATATATGCAAAACATATTATAGATCAACATATTGCGTTTGTCAACTCAGACCAACCCGAATCCCGCTGGGACGATGAAGATGGGTTTGGTTTGAGGTTAGGGGTGGAAGGATGGTGCAGGCTTATGAAGTGGAGAAGAGCGGGGGCGGGGTGTGGATGCTCCTGACGCCCCAGGAGTTTGAGATAATATTCGAGCGCTTCCTGCGGGGGATGGAGGCCAAGGACCTGCGAGATGAAGAGGTGGTGCGGGTGATGAGGGGGCTGAGGTGGGTAGAGAAGGTGGTTAGGGGGTCAACGGATAGGGAGAACGGATAAACGGATGTGTGTAGTGGAAGATACAGGACGTCGCAGACATGCTGTGACGCTACATGCCTGATTGTTGGGATACAGCCGTTGGGAGGTTACCCCCCCACGAGGGCTATGAACGCCGGGTTATCTCGGATGTTGTCGAACTCTTCGTCGGTGAGGGCCTGGGCGACGTAGTCCCGTTCCAGGTCAATGGCCTTGGCTAGGCTGTCCACCGCCGCGGCGGCATCGCCAAGCCTGGCGTGGAGGGCCGCCAGGGAGTACCAGGCCCTGCCGCTCTCGGGGTCGAGGTTCACCACCTGCTGGTAGTCGAGGAGGGCTTTCTCATGGAGGCCAAGGCTGGCATGGGCCAGGCCGCGGCTGTAGTAGGCCCGGGGGTCGTCGGGGTTCAACTCGAGGGCCTGGTCGAACTCCTCGATGGCCGCTGTGAAGTTGCCCAGGGTAGCGTAGGCCACCCCTTGATTGTAGTAAGGGGCAGGATCGGTGGGGCTGAGTTCAATGGCTCTAGCGTAATCTTCGACCCCCTCCTGGTATCCCTCCAGCAATCTAAGAGCCACCTCCCGGTTGAGGTAGGCCCGAGCGTCCGAGGGGTCTAGTTCTATCAGTTTGGTGAAATCTTTGATGGCCGCCCCGTGGAGACCCAGGGTAGTGTAGGCTAGACCCCGGTTGCAGTAGGCGGTGGTGTAGGTGGGGTCGAGTTCGATGGCTTTAGTGTAGTCTTGAATCTCTTTCTCCGTCTCGCCCAGGCCGCCGTAAGCGGTGCCTCGGTTGGCGTAGGCCTTGGGGTCGGAGGGGTCTAACTGGATGGCTTTTTCGAAGTCCTGGATGGCGGCTTCGTGCCGCCCCAGGTTAGAGTAGGCGAGCCCTCGGTTGTAATAAGCCTTAGAGGCGTGGGGGTCCTTGAGGACGACTTCCGTGTACTTCTCGATCGCCTTTTCAACCCGGCCCAGGAGGAAGTAGGTGTTGCCCATCTCCATAAGATCAGGGTTGGTTGGAGGGGGTGCCTGGGGGACGGCGATCTCTAGTCCATCGATGCGGGAGATGATGCTAGCCAGCGTCTCCCTGGTCTCCGGCTCAACTTTCACCGCTTCCAGGTCCAGGGGTTGGTCGGCAGGGAGATCGGCTGCCAGGCCAGCCTCCTGTAGCAGTTGGCGAAGCCGCTGTCTCTCCTCCTCCAAAACGGTGAGGGCTTCCTGGGCCGTCTTTTCCTTCTCTTCTATGCGGGATCGGAGAGCGCTAACCTCCCGTCGGTAGAGTCGCCAGAGGATTAAGAGAAGGGCGAGGGTGATGATGACATAGGCGACCAGGGCGATAAGGAGCCCTACCGCGCCCAGATCGCTGGGGATCTGTAAGGCAACAGAAGCGGAAAAGGGTGCGACTAGTAATCTAAGCGGGATACCAAGCATGGTGAAAGTATTCTACGGCACAAGAGATGACAAGTCAAGGAGGAATAGATGAGATACCTATCCTCGGCCCTACTGGAGGCCCAGAAGCAGAGCCAGGTTCAACCGGCAGTGCGGTTGATCGTCCGGGACTACCAGGCGCTCGATGTGCGCCTCGACTGGTCTTCTCTATATTCCGGTTCGGAGCCCGAGGGGCCCAATTGCGCTGTACAGGCAGCCGATGGATCGCTGGTCCGGGCTCGGGTGGACCCTTCAAACGGTAACCTATACCGTCAGAGGGTGACCGACCCTACCCAAACTAGTCAATGGACCTCTTGGGCCTATGTGAAGAGCGTCTCCAGCGGTGCCCAGGTCGCTCTAGCGGCCGACCGCGCCGACGCTTCGGTCTTTCTTTCCTTCGTGGGCCCCGACAATCGGACCCTCAAAGTGATAGAATCGTCGGATTATGGGGGTTCCTTCTCCGGGGAGGTGCAGGTAGTCCAGGAGGGGAGCGGTGCTCAGGTGAAGGCTCTGGCCGGCGAGGTACAGACAGATGGAGAGCCGATCCTCTTCTACGGTGTAGACCCGGCAGGAGGCGGAGCCGATTCGGTAGTCAAAGTGGTGAAAAGGAGCGGGGGTAGTTGGGGCAGCCCTTCCACTTGGGACAAGGGAGGCAAATATCTCGTACAGGCGCTGGCTGTGGTCCGGGAGCGGGACTATGAGATACTGATCACGGGGCGAGATGATGCGGAGGGGTACCCTTGGAGGCTCTGGTTTGTCGTCTATGGAGACGGGGTGGATGTGGCCGCGGGTACCTGGAGCGCCCTGAACGTTCTAGAGAAAGCCGATACCGACCTCCCTTTCCAGTACAGTTACCCCACCATCAGCTACCTGGATGTATATCGAGCCGCCTTCGTAGGTTCTTACACCGGTTCGGGAGGGTATGAGCGGCTGCACCTCCTGAGGATGGCGCAAGGTTCCGATTTCATCTCCTCTTATTGGACGGAGCCAGCACCCTTCGACCTTTCCACTTCCTATGGAGCCGCCTTGGCCTATGACTTCCCCAGTCAATATGTCTATCTCATAGGGGCCAACTTCGCCCAGCGAGCCCTGGTCTCTGGAGCGGCTTCTGTTGATCTCTCCTCGCGGATGGTGAGGTATAGAGCCACGGACGGATGGGGCGAGGATGGAGCGGTGATAGAGTTGGACAACTCGGACGGGGCCCTGGCGGGGATCGGTCAGGGCGCTTACGCGGCGGTACGTCGAGGGGCTTTGGTGGAACTCTCGCCAGGGTATGTCACCAGTGAGGGTCCCAAGTACCGCCAGCGGCCCTGCCTCTGGATAGGGGATCATGAATTCGTGGTACGAGAGGGGACGTCGAGGTTAATCCTCTATTGCATAGGCGGATGGGGGTTGCTCAGGTCTTGGCGGGCCAGCCGCCAGTACCATTGGACGGCCGGAAGTAAGAATGTCTTCCAGATCGCCTCTCGTATTCTAGGTTTCGTGGGGTTGGATCTCTCCACGGCGGGGGAGGCCTCATCGGAGTTGTCTAACTTCTACCCCTCCTTCACCATTCATCCGGGGGAGGATGGTCGAGGTGCCCTCTTGCGTCTCCTGGCCAAGGTACCGGACTATCTCTATTGGGACTCGGAGGTGGCCTACGCTAAAGAGTTTTCCGCCTCGGAGGGTTCAGATTACAGTTATGGGGGGCTGGGAGAGCATATCATCTTGGAGGGTAGATACGGCTCTCGTGCTTTCGATTTCAACCATTTGGAGGTCTTTGGAGCCTCGGACAGTTTCGGCGAGGCGGTGGACTTTTCCCAGATAGGGCTAGTAGGTCATCGCTTAGGCAAGGTCTTCGACTACGCCTACGACACCAACAACGAGTGTGCAAGCCGAGCGGCGGTGGACCTCCGCTATCAGCAGGTCAGGGGGAAATGGGGCCAGATAGTCATCTATCCCAACGTAGGGCAGGAGCTCTTCGATGTGATCACCATCACGGATAGCCGGGCGGGGCTCTCCAGCGCCTTGCGACGGGTTATGGGGATCCGCGAGGAGTATGACGCTGAAAAGGGAGTATATCGCCAGATCTTGGAGTTGGGAGATCGATAGGAGGAAGAGATGGATATTCGACGGGGTGTGATCCGGGCTTTCGACAACGGCACCTACTTAGCCGATGTCCAGATTGTGGGTTCCATGGCTACCATGCTCACCGGGGTGCCGGTAGCGAAGCAGATCGGAGCGGACCTTCTGACATCCGGGACCAAGTGTGGGGTTCTCTTTTTCGATGAGCCGAACCCCTCCGACGCTTGTGTGGTCTTCGTCTACGACGGGGCTCCCCCTGCCTGGATCACCTCAGCACTGATCAAAGATGGGGAAGTGGCAGAAGATGATCTAGCCTTCGATCCGTTGACTCCCACCGAGCACGATGCAAGAGACCACTCTGCGGTAGTGGGAACTGTGGCTCTCTCGGAGCTGGGATCTAAGGCTCACTCAGAGTTGACGGGGGTAGGGGCCGATGACCACCATGCTCACCCCTGTGCTCGTGTCTATCACAGCGCTGCGCAATCCATCGCTGATAGCACTTGGGTTGCTTTGGCTTTCAACTCGGAACGGTTCGACAATGACGCGATTCACGATACAGTTACCAATAATAGCAGGCTCACTTGCAAAACGGCGGGGAAATATCAGATTTCGGGAGCAATTCAGTTTGACAGCAACGGCACGGGGAATCGGGGCATCAAAATAAGGCTTGATGGTTCGACTGATATAGCTCTTCACCAGCAAGGCAATACGGGCGCTGACTACGATGCCCTCGCTATTTCAACGCTCTATGAATTAGCCGTGAACGAGTATGTTGAACTCATGGTATTGCAAAAGAGTGGGGGCAATTTAGATGTGGTGGCAGGGGGAGGATTCAGCCCAGAGTTCATGATGGTGAAGGTGGGCTAGGAGGAATAGATGAGGAAATTCACGCTCGCTTTAGCAGAACGCCTTCTGCCCTGGCCCAAGGCGCCTGCCCCCCTGGGCTACCATCCCCTCGACCCTGTCGGCTTGCCCCGGCCCCCGGCCCGGGGTACCAGGCCGGGCTCACTATCCTGTAGGAGGGAAAGGCCAAACTTATAAGAGCGATGGCCGGGAGATGATATAATTCTCCCAACGACCGAAGGGGAGGGAGGACATGAGTAGGTGCATCTCCTGGATGGTGAACCCCTGCTCGTAGAGGAGGGAGACGGCCTCTGTATTTATGCCCGGAACGCGAACGGCGAAGGTATCCACACCTTGACCTGAGAGTCGATCGATGGCGAACCCTAGAATGGGGCGCATATATTCACCTTTCAGGGTAGCCAGGGGACCTATATGGCCCTCATCGGAGAGATAGGCGTAAGCGATGGCTCTCTTCCTCTTCCTAAAGAGGTAACAGCGCATTCCTGGTGCTCCCAACCAGTACCGGTGATCTATGTGGCGCCTGGCTCCGCGGATCTTCCCATCGATCTCCCCCAGCGTAGTCACCGTCTCTTCCGATAGCCCGGCCACTTGGAACTCAGGTGGCTCTGCCTCTCTCTGGTCCAGCCTAATAGAGATGATACTTCCTCTCATGCGAAGGACGGGGATGCGAGGGAACATCTCATGTCGAGCGTATAGGGAGATGGAGGGCCAGTTGGAGGCATCGGCATAGGTAGCGATTATCTTTACCTCCTTCCGCTGGGCTCCTTGGAGGGTCCTGGCCAAAAGTTCCCCGCCGATCCCCTGGCCTTGGAACTCCGGGAGTACCATGAGGTGGGATAGGAACCATAAGCCATCCCTCACAATGCTACAGGCGAAGCCGGCCAACTTTCCTCTCACCTCCGCCACCCAAAAGCCCTCGTCGCTGGTGGCCAAAAAATGGTACCAAAGAGGCAGATAATCCTCGAAATCTACCTCTGCCAGGGGTCGGCCCATCTGCAGGGCGAATTGATCCAACGCTTCCACCATAATGTGATGGGCGCCCTCTAGGTCTCTCTCCTCAGCCAGACGATAGTTCACCTTCATCCTCGTAGGCCCTCCTATCTATGGTCAGCCAACGATGATGTGCCAATACTGTGCCAACGATCACAGTATCCTGTAGGACGATCACATCATACTGTAGTATCTGACCATCCTGTAGGACGGAAAAGGGGATAACCCTCTCTATTATACTCTTCGCCCAGAGGGGATGTCAATGTAAAAGAAGTTGCGTCTGGATTCTCTGCGCTCGCGAAGAAGAGCGGGCCTCTTTCTTACTTTGAAGGGGGCTGATAACACCAGCCCCCGCCGCCAGCAGACACTCAGCCCTTCGCCTGGCCCGGCAGCCGAACTTTTGCTGGTCGACGAAGAGTCTGTGTCCTTTGGCAATGGAATTGCCGCAGCCATCCCACTACAGCGGCCCGTGCTCGGGAGCACCCCTTCGCTGTAGCCCGAGGCCGGTGGAGCACATGGGAAGAGTCCCATATCTGGCGGCAGGGGCTGGGCTAAAGGCTAGGCTTTAGCCTGTTTCCAGACGCGTCGCTTCCAGTGGTAGAAACGAGGGACGAGTTTCTTCAGTCCTAACTCCCGAAGTAAGGCGTCAGGCACCACCCTTCTATTCCGGGGAGACCAATCACCGGTGACGCAAGCCCTGACCCGGTCCGCTATCCAGCGGTCTAACTCCCTGAACTGCTCATCTGTGGTGCAGCGGCAGAAGGGGCGGGCCCAATCGTTGCCTCCGGGATAGATATAAACTCGGTTCACTCTTTCTATCAGCCTTCGCAAAGTCTCTCGTCCCTCCGGCGTCCTCACACTTTTCAGTCCTTGGTACCTGCTCCTCTTGGTTCTCCTCCTTATCCGTCTCTTAAGGCGGTTGAGAGCATAAGGCCTTACGGCGATCTCCTTTCCCTTCACCCGGTAGCCCAAGCATTCGAACTCCTCACCCGGTTCGAAGATACGCCCTTTAAGGGTCAGACGGAGATGTTGAGCCCTCTCTCTGAGAGTCTCTTGCGCCTCCTCAGCTTGGACTCGGTTCTCAGCGAAGATGAAGATATCGTCTGCGTACCTCAGATATTTGAACCGCTCTAAAGCCTCATCGAGAGGCTTCAAATAGAGGTTGGCCAAGAAGGGGGTGAGGATTCCGCCCCGGGGCAGCCCCACCGTTCGAGGGAGAAGTCTCCCTTCCCGGAGCCTAGGGTTATAGAGGTATTTGAGGTAGAGATCCAAGAGTAGCGGTTCGCTACTAAAGAGATCCTCCACCGCTTGAGAGATTATCCCCAAATCGATGGTGTCCAGAAAGGTGCGGAAGTCTCCCTTCACGACCCAGTACTCTTCCCTTTCTCTGATGTGTCGGAGGGTTTGGCCAAAGGCGGTATACTGGCTCCTCCCTGGCCGATATGAATAGCACCTTTCGCTGAGAACCCGGTCGAAGAGCCGCCCCACTACCTCGGCTACTGCCTTCTGAACTAGGGCATCGGCGAGGCTGGAACGACAGATCACCCTCTCATCTTCGCGACCCTGCTTGGCCTTGGCATACTCAATGAAAGGGGAGAACTCATACTCTCCGGCCAGAAGTAGCCCTTGGACGCGGCGTAGATTTGTCGTCTCCTGGCTGAGGAAACTCTCCATCGTCTCTCCATCAGCCCCAGGCCGGAAGTTGTAGCACCCCTTGAGGGGGTGGTAGTAACGTCGCCGGTAATTTTCGAGGACAGCCCGCAAGTGATCCAACTTGGCGATGGCTGAGATGAGGCTCTTATTCCTCTCTTTCCAAGCGTTCTTCCATTTATAGTACTCGGCTACCAAGGACTTAAGCCCCAGTTCCTGCAGGGTGGAAGTGGGCAGGAGGCGATAATTACCCTTATTCCATCTCTTGGTGGCGGCGGCCCTGACTCTCTCCCTGATCCAAAAGTCAAGTTCTCGAAACTGATCATCGAAGTCGCATTTGGCGAAGTAGCGCACCCAGTTGTGCAACGGCTGCCCCGTGATCTCGCCGTTCACTTTGGCGGTGATTTCACGCAGGATGGCGCGCCCCTCTTCCGTGGCCAGATCGGCGCGTCGGACTCTTTTTCCCCACTTCCGGCCGGTGGCCCTCCTGATCCGAGCCTTGAATTTAGCCAGGGCCCGGGGCCCTATCTTGATCGCCTCCCTGTCGAACTGGTACCCCAGGTGTACAAAAGGGGCACCAGGGGGGAGGAGCAGGCTTTTCTCTTGGTTCAAGGAGAGTCCCAAATTAGCCGTGGTGGTGGCGATGATCAGGCTCACCTTTTGGGCTTCCTCCTCGCTTCGGCAGAAGACGATGATGTCATCGCAGTAACGGAGATAGAGATGCTCTTTCATCTTAAGATCGAGGGGGCGAAGATATAGGTTGGAGAGGAAGTTGGCCAGAGTAGTTCCCACCGGCACCCCTCTGATACGGGGAAGGAGGCAACCGTTCACCGCTCTGGGAGCCTCCAGGTATCGTCGATAGAGGTTATAGATGGGAGAGGAGGGCAAAAGGTCCCCTAGTTGAGCCAAAAGCCCCTCTTGCTCTATGTTCTCAAAATAGGAAGAGATATCCTCCTTGACCACCCAATACTTCCTCTGGCGGTGGTATTCGACGATCCGGTCGATAGCCTGGTTTATGTTGGGCACACGGCGACCTACCCGGAATGCGTAGCAGTTGGGGGCTAGATATGAGTCTAACTCCGGTTCTACGATGAGGGCCAGGGCCTTCTGAACTATGGTGTCGCGCAGGGTGGTTCGAGAGACGGTCTTCACCTTGCCTCCCCAGGTGAAGATATCCACCTCCATGAAGGGGGAGAATTGATAGGTGTTCGAGAGGAGAAGTCCTCGTATCTCTTGCAGGTTTCCTTCTAACTCCTGCGAGAACCGTTCCAGGCTCTCCCCATCGACGCCTGGTTTGAAGCCGTTACGGCGATGCCTTCTTTGTAGATGGCCGACCACCCGAAGGAGGTGGCCCTCATCTGCCACTCTTCTCAGGAGTTCCATGCTTATGCCCTGGCTGCTTTAGACGAGAAGACTCTAGAATTGACAGAGGAAAGCGGTCGAGGAATGTAGGCTTGCTGCCAGCGATGCTGGCACGAAAAGGATCTCGCCGGGGCCGCCCGTGTCCGAGGGCAAGATGGTCCTGGCCCACTACAGCCAACCTGTCCTGGCACATAACAGGCCAGGGGACAGGCCCAGGCCTAATCCTCGTAGGACACCTGAGGGGATCCTCAGAGCTGGCAGCAAGCCTCAAACCCTGCACGAAAGTCTAGTTCAGCCTTGTGCCATTGTCAAGGGTTAGGGGAGCGCTCTTTTTGCCGCCAGGCCACGAGGCCCGTTGCTCCCCCCAGGATGAGGAAGGCTCCAAAGAGAGCCCCCTCCAAGAGCCTGAGGGTAGGGAGGACAGCGAAAAACCTCTCTGATCTTGCCTCTTCTGGAATGGGTGAAGGAAGAGGAGATTCGGCGGCCGCCACCAACTCGGGGGTGGGGGTGGGCTCGGGTGAAGGGAGCGCAGCGCCCGACCTTTCGGCTGGCGGGGTGGCTTCAGCGAGAGGGGCTGGGGTTTCCTCCACCTTCTGAGCCCCCATTTGGTCTAAAGCCTCTCTAGTGGGAGGGGTCTCTCCGGGCACCTCTATCTCTGCCTCTGGAGCCTCGGCGGTGACCTCTAGGACCATCGGCTCGGGGGCGGGGGCGGCCATCCTAGGAGCCCCTAGATATTGAAAACCTAGGTCTCCGGCCAGAAGGACGATGAGAAGGAGTGCGGCCAAGGCGGTGCCCCCTTTTAGATAAACGTATCCCCAGGCCCATGGCCGCTCCGGCACCACCAGATGGCTGATGGCAAAGGAACGGGGAGGGGATACGGCTGGTAGGTGCCGCACCAGGTTTACCGCCTGGCGGAGGGTCTCCAAATCCTGAGCGCAGGGCGAGCACTCGCGAAGGTGCTTCTCCACCAGGGTGGCTTCCTCAATGGAGAGTTCCCCGTCCATGTAGGCGGAGAGGAGTTCTTCAACCCTTTCGTGTTCTGAACGCTTGAACCTCTTGAACATCTTCTTACTCAACTATTGTAGGCCGTTAAGCGCGGCCCCCAACTTTAAGACGGTACCGAGGGGGCAAAAGTTCCCCTTGGGCCAGAAGATAATCCCGAAGGCTGGCCCGGCCACGGCTGAGACGGGATTTCACCGTCCCTAGGCCGGTACCCATCACCTCCGCGATCTCCTGATAACTTAACCCTTGGATGTCGGAGAGGACTAGGGCAACCCGTTGTTCGGGGGGCAGGGTGGACAAGCCTTGCTGGATTATGCGACCCAGTTCCTGGCGGAGGGCGTACTCCTCCGGCTCTTCGTCCTCTGCCCAGGGGGGCACAGAATCCAGATATACCCCTTCTAAGGAGGTGGTTGGCTGGCGCTTCTTTCGGCGGAGTTGATCATAGCAGGTGTTGGTGACGATGCGAAGTAACCAGCCTTGGAAGGAGCCACCACGGAACTTACCGATCGCCTTATAAGCGGAGAGGAACGCGTCCTGAGTGGCGTCGCTGGCTGCATCCTCATCGCCCAGGATGCGATAGGCGACGTTGTAGATCGCACTCTGATAGAGGCGCACCAGTTGATCGAACGCCTGGGTGTCACCTTGGCGGGCCGCAGCGATGAGGGTCTCTTCCTCCATCCTCTTCACTTGACTTCCTGGGACTCTTATCCTATACTCATAGGCGCATGGGGCCGAAGTGGCGGAACAGGCAGACGCGACGGTCTCAAAAACCGTTGAGGGCAACCTCATGTGGGTTCGAGTCCCACCTTCGGCACCTCTATTATATAGGAGGGCCCCTCTGTTCGCAAAAGGTAGTCGCCAAATTCCGCGGTCCGTCCTTTTCTTGAGATAATGAGCCCCGGACGCAAGTTCGCTTTGGGGATATTGCTCTTCGGCTTGAGCCTGGGGCTAGGGTTGTTTGTGGGCTGGGTGCTCTGGCCGGTCCGGTATTATGACACCGACCCTTCAGACCTCCGTTGGGAGCATAAAGAGGATTACATCGTTTTGGTGAGCGCTTCTCACGCCCTCCATAACAATCTGGCTCAGGCTAGGGCTCGCTTGGAGGGGTTGGGGGAGGAAGATATCGGCTCCGTGGTGGCCGAGCTAGCCAGGCAGTATATGATAAGGGGGGAGGAGCCAGAGGTGACCCGCGACCTGGTGAAGTTGGCGCAGGACCTGGGCGTGCCTGCCTCGCCGGGACTTATCGCTTATGTGGCTACCGCTACCCCCACCCCTACTGAGACGCCCACTCCTACGGCGACCCCCACTTCTACGCCCACGGCCACGCCAACGGAGACGCCCACTACGACACCCACCGAGACCCCTATGCCCACTCTCACTCCGACCTCGACGCCTACAACCGCCCCTACACCCACCAGCACCTCCACTCCGACCTTTACCCCAACCTCTACCTCGGTGCCTACCTCCACTCCAACACCTACTCCAACCGCTACGGAGACACCGACCGCAACCCCTACATCTACACCGGTGCCGGTAAGGGTCTACGATCAGTATGGCAATGAGCGAGATTTGAACTGGGTCTGGGAGAGATATGGCAGTTGGATAGGGTGGGCAAGTCCACCCCCTGGTGTTTCGGTATACCGGATTGTGGAGTTGAGAGAGAGGACGGGACCCAGTAGCCTCGACGCATACGTTAAAGATGCAAACGGCGATCCTAATCCTGGAGTCCAGGTGCGTTGTTGGTGGGCTGATGGGGAGGATGTGCAGGTGACCAATGCGGAAGGCAGGGTAGGGTTCGGCATGGGAAGTTATGGTGGTGGTTACCAGATTCAGGTGGCGATGGGTGTGGATTCTGATATCGCCTGGAACCTAGGGATGTTGGGGCTTACCGAGCACACACATTTGGATACCTACTTCCGATTGATGAGATGAGGGGGCCTAGGGCGGTAAGGGATGCCATGAGTGATTAGAAGATGGGGGATCTCTTGGTTTTTGTGCTTTATCTTGGGCCTCAGTCTAGGCTTGCTTGCAGCCTGGGAAATCTGGCCGCGGGGAAGGTGTAGCGATCAGCCCTCGGATTTGCGCTGGGAACATAAAGAAGAGTACGTAGTTATGATCGCCGATGAGTACCTTCGATATGGGGATCTAGAGAGGGCTGAGGAACGGGTTGCCCTTCTGGGGTTGGCGGATCCTGCTCAGGTGATGGTTGATCTCCTCGAGGCTGGAGGTGCATCTGCTCCCAGCCTGGCCCATCTGGCCTACGCTTTGGGTGCTAGCGATACCGCCCTGGCGACTTATCTACCCACGCCCTCCCCCAGCCCTACCAAGGAAAGCGAACCTTCCTTTCGCCTTCTAGAGAGCGTCAATCTGGGCTGTGGGGAGTTCCCGGAAGACCTTATCCTGGTCTACGTCCAAGATGCCGAAGGCTCAGGAATTCCTAATGTCGAACTGAGGATTTCGGGTCCTCAAGGAGATGACCTCTTCTACACCGGTCTTAAGCCAGGGGTAGATGTTGGCTATGCCGACTTCGCCTTTTTGACCCCAGGCGAGTATAATGTACGGATAACCGAGGGGACTAGCCAGATAGCGAGGGTTATGGCTAGGCCCTGTGGGAGGGGAAGCCACCGCGCTTGGCGAGTGGTCTTCCAGAAGATGGATTGAAGGAGGAAACGGTGAAAAAGCACCCACTTGATAGTTCGTCCTTCTTCTCTGAGCGGATAAAGGCAGCAGCGGCTCGGATTCGGCGCTCTCTCGCCGTTTGGTTACTCTCCTTGGGCCAGAGAGTGCGGACGCTCGTGGCTGCTTTGGGAGACCTTATGAAGTGGCAGGCTCACCAGGGGCGAGCCGTACGAGTCCAACTAGGGGTAGTTGTTCTACTGCTCATCTGGCTGTGCGGGATCAGCGCTCCCACGGCGGTGATCTCCTCCATGACCAACGGGGAAGGTATGGCAGCCCTTCTGGCCACACCTACGCCCACCTTCACCCCTTCCCCGACACCCACAGATACGCCTACTAGCACGCCTACCTTTACCCCCATGCCTACGAATACAGCGCTGCCCTCTCCTACAGCCACACCGACGGAACTGGCCGTGGCTACACCGACGGAGACGCTGGTGCCCTCTCCTACCGCCACGCCTGAGACGCCTGCCTTGGTGGCCGCGCCAACCGCCACTCCCATCCCACCCACACCTACGCCGTCGCCCGTTCCGGTTACAGTGGCGGTTTACGATATGAGCGGTAACCCTAGGGACATGGACTGGGTAGCCCAGACCTACGGTAGTTGGATAGAGAGGGTGACCCCAGGGGCTGGTGGAGCGATATTTCGCGTTGTGGAGTTGAGGGAGATCGAAGGGCCTACTACTATCAAGGTTTCGGTTAGGGATAGTGCGGGCGTCCCTTTGGTAGGGGTAACCGCGCGATGTTCCTGGGGTGGGGAGGAGGAGGTGAAAGAGACGGAAGAGGATGGGTCCGTTTCCCTCTGTGCTATGGGTATCGGTTCGTACATAGATCCTAATAATCCTGGTGGCGGTGCCTATTCGGTGGCAATACAGGGCGATGTTCCCTCGGACATCGCTCGGGGCTTAGGTATGTTGGCTCGGACCAACCATAGACATCTAGATGTGGTCTTTCAATTGATGCCCTAAAATAGCCTGTTTAGGAAAGGAAGGAGATGATGAGCGACGAGATCACTTTGACCGTCATCAAAGCCGATGTGGGTGGCTATGTGGGCCACTCGTCTATGCATCCTGCCCTCATGGAAGAGGCGGAGGAGCGGCTGGAGAGCGCCAAGAGAGGCGGGCTCCTGATCGATTTCCACGTCACCCGGGTGGGGGATGACCTGGAACTGATCATGACCCACCGCAAAGGCACAGATAGTGTGGAGATCCACCGGCTGGCTTGGGAGACCTTCGAGGAGTGCACCGCAGTAGCCAGGGATCTCAAACTGTACGGCGCAGGCCAGGATCTCCTCTCCGACGCCTTCTCGCGCACGGTGAAAGGGATGGGGCCCGGGGTGGCGGAGATGGAGTTCGAGGAGCGTAAGGCGGAGCCGGTACTGATCTTAATGGCCGATAAGACCTCCGCCGGGGCTTGGAACCTACCCCTAAGTAAGATCTTCGCCGACCCTTACAATACAGCAGGGTTGATCATCTCCCCCGATATGCACCAGGGGTTCAGGTTCGAGGTCCACGATGTCCTGGAGAACAAGAGGATATTCTTCGATTGTCCCGAGGAACTCTACGACCTCTACGTCTTCATAGGGGCTCCCAGTCGATATAGCGTGAAAGCGGTCTATCATAAAGAAACAGGCGAGATCGCCGCTGTCTCCTCCACCACACGGTTGAGCCTCATCGCGGGGAGGTACGTGGGCAAAGATGACCCGGTCTGCATCGTGCGCTGCCAGAGTCAATTCCCGGCCGTGGGCGAGGTTCTAGAGCCTTTCTGCTTGCCCTATATCGTCGAGGGGTGGATGCGTGGCTCCCATCACGGGCCTCTCATGCCCGTGGCTGTCCGAGAGAGCAACCCCTCTCGTTTCGATGGGCCACCTCGGGTGGTAGCCTTGGGCTTCCAGTTGACCAACGGGCTTCTCATCGGCCCCCGGGATATGTTCGATGATCCCAGTTTCGACGAGGCGCGTCGCCTTTGCAACATCATCGCCGACTACTTGAGACGCCACGGCCCCTTCGAACCCCATCGCCTCCCCTTGGAAGAGATGGAGTACACCACCATGCCCCAAGTGATGAAAAGGTTAGCCGAGCGGTTCGAGCCCCTGGAAAGCTAGAGGAAGGGGCATAAGGTCGATATTATAGGGGACGGGGGTTGGCCTCGTCCCCTACTTGCAAAAGGATGGATAAGTTCGGCAGGCTAGCGGTGCCCCTGGTTGGGCTGTTCTTGCTCCTTTTGGGGTTGGGCTTTTTGGGAGCCTATCTCATCTTGCCCTTCCTCTATAGGGGGGGCGATCTCTTAGAGGTGAGTCTAGCCTTGGCATCCCTAGCGGTCTTGTCGCTCGGTTTCGGCTTGGCCCTGGCTTACCAGGGGCTCGGAGCGCTCCTGGGCTGTCCGTCGAGAAGGTTTGTGCCCCCTCCCGCTCGGCTTATGGTTCTGGGTTTCTTTTTGGCCTTGGTGAGCGGAGAGATCGTTTTGCTTTTTTCCCCTCCTCGTCTGGCTTCTTTTCTTTTTCCTCCCTTTCACATATTAGCCTCTGCTTTGCCAGCCGGGGCTGTGGTGGCCTTCGTTGGACGGCGGGTGGGCTCTGACTCCACCTGGCGAGCCCTCACTTTGCAGGCCTCCCACGGCGCGATCCTCTCGCCCCTCTTGGCCTTCGGCTTGGAACTCTTCGCCCTTCTTTCCCTCATAGGGGCCGCTCTCCTCCTCTTCAGGCCGGATAGGGGAGCGGGGCTTGACTGGTTAGAGGACCCGGTTAACCTCTCTCGCCTGATCCTATCTCCTCCGGTTCTCATCGCCGGGGGAGTGATCTTTGTGGTCGTCGCGCCCTTTCTAGAGGAGTTCATCAAATCTTTGGGGGTTCCCCTTTTGGGGTTGGGGCTCCAGAAGAGAGGCGACGCCTTCCTATGGGGAGTGACCTGCGGGGCTGGGTTTTCGGCTCTGGAGGGGCTCTTCAACGGAGGGGTGGCTCTGGAGGGGTGGTGGCTGGTGATGCTCTTCCGCTGGGGAGCCACCCTGATGCATGCTCTGGCTAGCGGGCTGATGGGGCTGGGGTGGTACGGCTTCCTTGCTCGGAGGCGACCTTGGCAGTTGCTGGGAGCCTACGGGGCCAGTGTGGGGGTTCATGCCCTCTGGAACGGCACAGCCATGGCTCTCATCGCCTTCTCTTCCCTAGCCTTCATTAGCCTTGAGGACCCGCTGGCTCTGGTGGGAGTGGGGATGGGGGCTCTGATAACCCTTCTCTTCATGCTGGTTCTCACTGTGGCCATGAGTTGGGGCTTATTCTATCTGGCCAGGAGATCGCAAGAGTGAAGATGCACCGGCGACCCAATGTGATACCCTTGAGTTTGGCCGCCTTCTTCAACGACACCGGTTCCGATACGGCGGTAAGCGCTATACTTGTACTTTTTCTGGTGCATCCGGAGAAAAGTGCGCAGTTCGGTTAGATGTTCTGGATCATCATAGGTACAGTGATAATCTTCGGTTGTGCTGCCCTTGGTATCACGGCTTTCTGGGGGGCCAGCCAACTTATCTACCCTCCGGAGCCAGACCCAGAGGGCAGCCCCAGCGATTGCGGCCTCCCTTATCTGGAGGTCATCTTTCCCAGTCGGGACGGCCTTCGTCTCCATGGCTGGTTCATCCCCTCTGAACGGTCATCCCTTCCTTCGCTCGCCGATGATGACTGGTCTGGAGATAGCAAAGGTACTGTCATCTTTTGCCACGGCCGCTTCGGGAGCAAGGATCCGGATTTAAAGTACGTACCTTCCTTTCGAGAGGCGGGCTACAATACGTTCCTTTTCGATTTCCGGGGTCATGGCCGCAGCGAGGGGGAGTATAGTTCTTTCGGTTATTATGAGCGGCTGGATCTTCTAGGAGCCATCGACCTTCTCCAGTCGAAAGGGATCTCTCGCTTCGGGGTGCTGGGTTTCTCTTTGGGAGGAGCGGCAGGGATAGCCACGGCGGCGCAGAGCAAATCTATCGTGGCCGTGATCTCCGATGGCGGCTTCGCAGAATCAAGAGGGGTGGTCGAGGCTGGGATCAGGAAAGAGGGCTTTCCCACGCTTCTAGCAGCCTTGATCGGTCCTCTCATGCTTTGGATAGCCGGTCGGCGGTTGGGGTGCGAACTCTCAGAGGCCGACCCCCTACGCTGGGTGGACAAGATACCCCCCCGAGCGCTCCTTCTTATCCACGGGGCAGAGGATCCCTATGTCTCCGTGGGGGATGTTCGCCGTCTCTATGAGGCGGCTGGCGAGCCCAAGGAACTCTGGATAGTGGCTGAGGCCGGGCATCGTCAGGTGGATGAGGTTCGACCAGCAGAGTATCGTCGGAGGGTCTTGGGCTTCTTCGACCGCTATCTAGCCCCCAAAGGGGCATCATGATCGGTCAGTATATTTCTTTGGAGGGAGCGCTATCGGTTGCTTGTTGATTTAACACCTCCCATGAGATGCGAGGGATGGGCCACTATCTACGGAAGGAAACCAATGTTCCCAATTCACAGCGCTGGGGATCGAACCATTCCGCTAGGGAATGCCGACTATATCTATGAGCATTTAGGCTCGGAGGATAAGCGGCTCCTCTAGTTTGAGAACTCGGGTCATGGCTTAGTTGTGGACAGCGAAAAGGAGGAGGTCTGGACCTGGGCCTATGAGTTCATACCCCGACATACATAGGGTGAAAGGGGAGTCATGATGCGAAGACTGCGGGCTATCGATTATCTCACCATCAACGTCTATTGGTTTGCGCTCTCTTACTTAGCCAATAGCATGGGGGTCCTGATTCAACCGGTTTTGGTAGCCGCTTTGGTGCCAGAGGCGGTCAAGGGAACCGCCTTGGGGGTGATGAACGCCTTGGGTTTGGTGGTAGCCATCATCATCCAGCCCATGGTGGGCGCCATCAGCGACCGCTCCACCGCCCGCTGGGGCCGTCGCCGCCCCTACATACTCCTGGGCACCTCCCTCGACTTGGTCTTTCTGACCCTGATTGGGCTGGCAGGCAACTATTGGCTTCTCTTTGCCGGGGTGCTCCTCTTACAGTTCGCCTCGAATACCGCCCACGGCCCGTTACAAGGGCTTATCCCCGATCTGGTCCCTGAGGAGCGGCGAGGGAGAGCGGTGGGGGTGAAGCAGCTCTTGGAGATACTGGGGATGATAGCGGGCTACCTAGTCAGCGGGTATTTCTTGGCCCAGGGCCACACTTGGCTAGCCCTGGGGAGCATCATGGCTCTTCTAGCCTTGGCGGCGCTCTTCACCGTCTCTTTTGTGCGCGAGGAACCTTCCGAGGAAGTCCCCATCGAGCCTTTGCTGGGCCAATTATTACGCATCTTCAACATAGATATAAGAAGGTATCCCGATTTCGCCTGGTGGGTCATTTCCCGCCTCTTTATCCTCTTGGGGATGAACCTGGTGCGGAACTACGCTGTCTATTACTTTGGATACCTGCGAGGTCTATCCGAGGCGGAAGCAGCGGGTTGGGCGAGCGTCTTAATGGCGGTGATAGCGGTGGGAATCGCCATCGTCTCCTACCCGGCAGGCCACCTTACCGATAGGGTGGGCCGTAAGCCGCTCAATATCTTATCTGGGATGTTAGGCGCTTTTGGCGCTTTCCTCTTCCTCTTTGCCAAGGGCCAGACCCTTTTCCTGGTGGCGGGTCTGGAGGTGATAGATCTCTTAGCCTACGGGGCTGTGATAGGACTCTCGGCAGGGATCTTTCTCTCCGCCAATTGGGTCTGGGCTATCGATCTAGTCCCCCAGGACGAGGCTGGTCGCTATCTGGGGGTCTCTAATCTAGCCACCGCCGGGGCAGGGGTGGTGGCGGGGTTCGGTGGTGGCCCTGTGATAGATATCTTCAACGCCTTGGGGCCAGGCCTGGGATATACGGCCCTCTATCTGGCAGCGGTCCTCACTTTTGTCGTGGGCACGGCTCTCCTCGTTAAGGTGCGAGAGACGAGAGAGGCTGCCTTTGCTGTAGCAGGGTAAGGGTGTCCCTACTCGAACTCTACTTGCGGAGCCTCCTCTGCCCCGGGAGCGGCCTGGAAGAAGATGTGGGGCTCAAACCCGAAGGCCCTGGCCAGAAGGTTGCCCGGAAAGAGGCGGATAGTCCTATTATATTCGCGCACCCTATCGTTATAGGCTCTCCGGGAACCGCGCACCTCGTTCTCTATCTCCTGCAGTTGCTGCTGCAGTTGCAGGAACGATTGGTAGGCTTGCAGTTCTGGGTTATCCTCAGCCAGGGCTAAGAGTCTACTCAGAGCCGTTTCGAACTCGTTGGCGGCCATAGCCTGCTCATCGGTGGGGGCGTCTCGGTCGATGGCCCCCGCTAATTTGGCCCTAGCCTCCGCCAAGGTGCGGAAAACCTCCTCCTCGTGCACCCCGGCTTCCTCTACCACGGCCACCAGGTTAGGCACCAAATCCATCCGACGCTGCAGTTCCACCTGCATATTGGCCCAGGCGTTATCTACCTGGGTATCTAGGGTAATCACCTTGTTATAGAAGCTCCAGGGGAAGACCACCGCCGCGCAAAGCACGATAGCCAGAAGGATCAACACCCCCACGCCTACTACACAGCCTAATCTATCCAATTTTCTCCTCCTTCACGAAGTTTTGTTCCATCCTTGACATATTATACGAGAGTAGATCATTGTCTTATGGTGCTGCTAAGATCTCTTAGAAAGGCAAGGACTTGGCGGCGATTCTTTTGCGATATCCTTGTGCCAACTTGATCTCTCCAAATCCCGTCTAGTTTGCCCGATCTTACATCGTGGGAGACATTTTCTATTCGCGATTTGATGGCGCTGGTCAAATTATTCTTCTTCACCTCATTAGCAATGCAATCTAGCCGTAACTCTTCACCGTATTGCAGAATCATGGAAACCACGTCTGCTAGATCCAACTCCCTGCCCACGGGTAAGAGTTTGGTTATGAAAAGGTTATTGAGGGGAAGGATTGGTGCCTTTAATTCGTATTCTCTACATTGTCGGTGATGGCTTCTAATTGGAAGGAGGGGTGCGTTGCGGTAAAGATTTTCGTCAATGGAGTACTTCAGCGGGAAACCTCTCGATATATCAACGATATCTCCTATGCTAATGTGAACTTTGAGCTGAACATCCTCCGTTTCTTTCTGTCCCGCGATGTAGATTCTCATGTCTTCGACATCGTAACCGTGGTGTTTCAATAGCGCTTTGAGGTGACGCAAGTCAGCCGTTTTCATAACTAGGTCAATGTCTTTGGTATATCGATATGCACCAACATGGGCATTAACAGCCCATCCACCAATAACTAGTAGTTGAATCTCCCATTCCTTTGCCTTGTCCAGGATAGCCCTGAGGTCTCTCAGGCTTTCACATTCGGTCTTGATTGGGTCCACTTGGCTAACTCACCAAATCCGAGGCCGCTTTCTGAAAGACCCTTGGCGGGATATTCACTTCTAGGTTCCAGTTCTTTGCCAGGTTGTGATACTCCTCTGGCAAGTCCAGCAATTCCGCACTGAGGGAAAAACGCTTGTGAATGACCTCTCTCCCTGCGAACTTCTTGACAAGTTTCTTGGAGAAGGCTTCCTTCCCGGCCTCTTTATTCAACGCCTCCATAGCGAATCCAACTTCTTGTGCCACATCGCTTTTCGCAAGCAAGTCCCAATCCAAGTCTTCAGCGCAGGTTAGCATGATGGCCAAGGCATCAAGCAATGAGGTATCGGTAGGATGCCGGAGGAAATCCAATATGAGATCCTCTGCTGAAGTATAGTATATACGGTCGATCTTTGCCGCCCTGGCGAAGGTCTCTTCGGTGAGGTTGGTGTGCAGATGAATGACTTGCCCCCGCTTCTCCGCCAGGATGTCATCAATGGCTATTTGTATCCCCTTTTCCTTCAGTAAAGCGATCCAGAAGCCTAAATCCTTCTTGTGGATTCTGATGTCGGTCTTGGCAGGTGTCATATAGCCATGATATTTGTACGCTGCGGCAGCGCCGTTTACGACGTACCGAAAGTCCTTGCTTGCAGCCCTTAATTTGTCCTCTGGGCTCTCTGATTCCTGGGAGAGGGCAAAGGCAATGACGGCCTGTTCTGGAGGTATGAGGTGATAGATTTTCCTTCTCAGGTCCGATGGCATTCTAGCCCTGTAGAGGAACCCACGCTTTTCAAGGTGCCTCAGAATATCCCGTATCGCAAACTTCTCATCGGCGAGTACTTCTTTGGCTGCCTTGAGGTCAAACGAATTCTCTGCAAATCGGTGGTACAGTCGGGCATACCGTTGCGCTAGCCACGTTGGTAACCATTCCATCTTTGCACCTGTCTCGAGATAAATTTTGGGTCCAAAGCCCGTCGAGCCAGTTAATAGGTGAACAAATAGTACACATATTGCTATTATGTGTACAAATAATACACCTACTGCAATTAAGTGAACAAATAGTACACATATTATACGTGAGATTCGGAGGAAAGTCAAGTCCATACCATGTTGTGACTTACTCCATCACTACGATGGCCATCACGATGATCACCCCCATCTTGGTGGTGGTGGTCTACCCCACCTTGGTTTTCATCACCGTGGTCGTCTATTCCACCACCGCCGCCAGCTCTTCCACCACCATGATCAGTGGTATGGAGAGGAGGGAAACGCAAGAGAGGTGGCGAGGATAGAGATGGAGCGCGACAAGCGATAGAGGCTATTCACTTCCCTCTTCGAGGGTCGCCGTTACCGCGTCCCTGTTCCGTTTCACATGTCGGTAGAAGAAGAGGGCGACCAAAGCCAGGAGGATGAAGGCGATGGGGATGTCGAAGGGACGCATCAGTTCCCGTACCTCGCGCCAGTGTTCACCGAAGACAAAGCCGGCCCAAGCCAGTGCCCCCGACCATATGAAGGAACCGATGAAACTGAGGAGAGTGAACTTGGGGAAGTTCATGCGGGTCATCCCTGCAGGAAGAGAGATGAAGGTCCTGATGATGGGCAGGAGTCGAGAGAAGAAGGCGGTATATTCCCCGTGCTTCTCGAACCATCTATCGGCTAATTCCAAGTCGTGTTTAGAGATGAGAACGTATCTGCCGTACCTCTCGAGCAAAGGGCGTCCACCTAGAGCGCCCAGCCAGTAGGTTATCACCGAGCCGATGGTGCACCCTAGCCCTCCGTAGAAGCCGCCTAGTAGTATAGCCGCGGTTATTCCGGAGAGAGACGCTGGTGAGAGCGAGCCTAGTCCAATCTGATGGGACAAGTCACTGGCCAGTATCGTCTTCCATAGTTGCAGGCCGACTTGCAACCCCCTGGCCTGGACCAACATCCAGCCTGCCAGAGGCATAGTCACTTCGCTGGGGAGGGGGATACAGGCGCTCTCGATGGCCATGGCTACCACTATCCCTGCCCAGCCTATCGATTGGAGCAGGTTCTCCAAGAAAAGGACGATCTGTTCCTCGATGGCTACCAAGAACCCTCCTCAAAAGGCCAAGCGAAACGGAGCAAACCAGGCCAGATTGTACCATGAAGAGGGTCTTTCAGCAAGGGTTTAGGAAGTAATATATGCACAGGGTGAGAGAATGGGGGTTCAAGAGGGGTCAATTAGGATGCCTGTCAGTCAGACCATTGCTTTCGTGATCGGCCATCCTCTAGTGGAGATGACGTAAAAATCGGCTCTTCTCGTACCTCCGGGATGTGACCTTCTATGCGTATCTCCCCTTCCTTTAAGAGAATCTTGACCAGCCTTCTCCTATCTCGTAGGTTCTCCTCAGTCAAGGGCTCAGATTAAGATAGTCTAGCCTATCTTTGACCCACTCGTAGAAGCGCCAGGTCAGGTCTTGGGCGCTTAGGGCCTCGCTCTTGAAGGTAAGTGTTTCCGTGGTCCGCTCTAGATCCTCTCGAAAGGCTTTGCTCTGTTGTTGCTCTTCCGGGAGATGCTGGAGAATACCCTGTACAGTCCGCCTCGTGGCTAGGATGCGTGCCAGTTTTGGTTCTTGACTCTTAGGGAAAAAGCAGTAGGCTCACC
>CAYLIE010000030.1:0-31381 GCA_964383935.1 uncultured Anaerolineales bacterium
CGGCCTCTCCCCCGCTTTGGTAACCTCTCTTACTAGTGGTGCTGTCCGCCAACTGCAGCGGAGGCAGGCTGCTCACCCCGGCGGCCACCGCATGGGCCGGCCGCCTAGAAGATGAAAATGGAGGTGGTCTATCGACTGCCCGGCATCGGGCCCGCTGTTTATCACCAGCCGATAGCCTCTGGAGGCGATCCCTTCCGCCTGGGCCAAGTCGTTGGCCACGCAAACCGCCTTCCAGATCAGCCGGGCATGCTCGGCACAGACGGAGGCCACGTTGGGGATATGCTCGTTGGGGACGATTAATATATGAGTAGGGGCCTGGGGATGCTTGTCCCGAAAGGCGGTGATCGCCTCATCCTGATAGACGATCTCGCCGGGCGCCTCCCCAGCCACAATGGCACAGAACTTACACTCCATCTTTTCCTTCGACATGAAAGAGTCCGTCGGACCTACAACTTATACCCGATCTTCCGCAGGAACCCCTTCCTCTCCTCCACATCCTCGGGCGTCTCTACCCCCGCCGACCGCGCGCCATCTATCACCCCTAATATCCCCCGCCCCTGCTCCGTCTCCGCTACCACCACCTGGACGTTATTAGCCGTGGCACAGAAGATGGTGCACACTTCTGGTACTATCTTTATGGCGTTCAGCACATTGATGGGATAGGCTTCTCGCATGAAGATTATAAAAACATGGCCTGCAGCCAGAGCCAAAGCGTTCCTCTGCGCTAACTCGACCAACTCTTCATCGTTCCCGCTAGCCCGCACAAGGCAAGGCCCCGAGGATTCGCAGAAAGCCAGGCCAAACTTCACCCCGGGAACGGAGTTGACCATCGCCTCGTGGATATCCTCCACCGTCTTGATGAAGTGAGATTGCCCCAGGATAAGATTCATCTCGGCAGGCTTCTCCAACCCGACCAGCGAAAGTTCCATCTTTGCAGCCATAATCGCCCTCCCTCTTAAGGCTTAAGTTTGAGCCCCTCCTTACGAAATATATCCGAGGCGATGATGAACCTTTGTATCTCGTTCGTGCCCTCATAGATGCGGGTGATGCGGGCATCCCGGTACATCCTCTCGATAGGAAGGTCTCGCACGTAGCCCGCTCCTCCGTGGATTTGCACCGCCTTGTTGGTGGCCCGATGCGCCACCTCGGAGGCGAATAGTTTGGTCATAGCCGCCTCCCGCCGGAAGGGCTGACCCCCATCTGCCATCCAGGCGGTGCGGTAAACGAAGAAGCGGAGGGCCTCGATCTCGGTGGCCAGGTCAGCGATCATCCATTGGATGGCCTGCTTCTCCGCGATGGGACCCCCAAACTGCTCCCGGGTCTGAGCGAACTCGATGCTCGCTTCTAGCGCTCCCTCCGCGGCTCCCAAGGAGATGGCCCCTATCCCCAACCGCCCATAGTCCAAAGTCTGGAGGGCTATAGCCAGGCCTCTCCCCTCCTCTCCACCCAGGATATTCTCCTCGGGCACCGGACAATCGTCAAAGAACAACTGGTTAGTAGGGCAGCCCCGTATCCCCATCTTCCTCTCCCGGCGACCCACCTTGAACCCATCCATCCCCCTCTCCACTATGAAGGCGGTGATACCCCGCGCCCCAGCCTCCGGGTCCGTCTTAGCGAAGACGGTAAATATATCGGCTATCTCGGCGTTGGTGATCCAGATTTTACTGCCCCGCAGGAGGTAATGTCCATCCTTCTTCACCGCCATGGTGTCCACCTTAGCCGCATCGGAGCCTACCCCCGGTTCCGTCAGACAGAAGGAACCGATCTTCTCCCCTCGGGCCAAAGGGACCAGGTATTCCTTCTTTTGCTCTTCGGTACCCCCCAGATAGATCGCATTGGCCGCCACACCGGCATGGACAGTCACGATACTGGCTGTGGCTAGGCAGACCTTGCCCAACTCCTCCAAGAGCAGGCAGTGGCCCAGAACCCCAACCCCTGCCCCCCCATACTCCGGGGGAAAGGGTAAGCCCAAAAGTTCCATCTCCGCCATCTTCTGGAGGGTTTCGGTAGGGGTCCTCTCTTCCCGGTCGATGGCGTCGGCCAAGGGCTTCACCTCATTCTGAGCGAAATCCCGGAAGAGTTCCTGAAACATCTGCTCTTCTTCAGTGAGGGCAAAATCCATAGAACACCTCCTCTTCGAAGCCCAGACACCAGCTTAGAAGCCGAATCCATTCGTGCGTCATGAATTAATCTAAGAGCCCTGCCTTCCGCTTCTGATCTCGGATGTAGCCTATAACTGTGGACAAAGATGACGCATCATGCTTTGCATACTGATAGCCTCTCGTCCAGAAATGGTTGCTCCTCATATCCAGTTTAAGGCCGGGAAAGCGTTGGAAGATCCTTCTAGCAGTGGCGCCTTTCAGATTCTTGACCACCCTCGAAAGATCCTCCCAAGGCGGTTTAGTCAAAAGAAGGTGCACATGATTGGGCATCGCTTCCATAACGACGATGTTATAACCTCTTTCCCTAGCAATCTCCTCCACTAACTCACAGAAGTAAGCCTCGATCTCGCCTATCAGGGCTTTCTTCCCTCGATATACCGTAAAGACAACATGGAAATAGATGGGCTCATGTTTGCTCATAACAAACTAGAATGAATTCTAGGGCTAAGCCCAATACGTTCGACTTAGAAGCCGAATTCATTCGTGCGCACGCTACGAAAGAGGCTGGCACCAAGCCACAATCAGCTACCGATCCACGAACTTGGGCTGTCGCTTCTCCAGGAAGGCGGTCAACCCCTCCTTGATATCCTCGGTATCCACCAAGCCGGCGAACTTATCGGCCTCGATCTCCAGTCCCTCTTCTAGCGTGGTCTCCATACCACCATTGACCGCTTCCAGGGCCGCGGCGATGGCCAACTTACCAAAGGAGGCGATCTTCTTGGCCAAGCCCATGGCTGTGCGGACCACCTCCCCGGCGGGAACCGCCCTGTTCACCAAACCGATATTGGCTGCCTCGGCGCCGGAGATACGGGCCCCGGTGAGGATCAACTCTAAGGCCTTCCCCTTCCCTACAATGCGTGGGAGGCGTTGCGTCCCCCCAAAACCAGGGATGAGGCCCAAACCTATCTCTGGCTGGCCCAACTGCGCCCGGTTGTTGCAGATGCGCATGTGACAAGCCATGGCCAACTCCAGCCCCCCTCCCAGGCAGTAGCCATTTATGGCCGCGATGATCGGCTTCTTGGCCCCCTCAATCTTCTTCATGAGGGCCTGCCCCATCTTCATCATCTCCCGAGCCTCTTCCGGGCTCTTGATGCTCGCGATCTGGTTTATGTCCGCCCCGGCGATGAAGGCGTACTGGCCGCCCCCGGTGATGACGATGGTCTTGACCTCATCATTGGTCAGGAGCTCATCTAGAGCATCGTTCAACTCGGTCACCGTGGCGGTGTTAAGGACGTTCATAGGTGGGTAATCCAAGGTGAGGAGGGCTACCCGGTCCTCGATGGAGATCTTCACATACTGTCTTTCGGCCATATTTTGTCCTTTCTACGATTTGTATAGGAGCCCATAGGCTATCACTTCAACATTCAGGCTCATCCAGCATGCTCCAGGAAACCCCGCCCAGTCTTGACCCCCAGGTGGTTCGCTTTCACCTTGAGACGCAGGAGCCAAGCCGGCCGGAACCTTTCCCCAAATTGGGCCTCGAACCCCTCCAACTGAGCCAACACCTTATCCAGCCCCATCTCATCGGCGATGGCTAAGGGGCCCATGGGGGTAGCCCCTTTCTTCATCCCCGTGCCGGCCATCATAGCCATATCGATATCCGTAGGGGAGGCGACATTCTCCTGCAGACACAAGGCCGCCTCATTGAGGAGGGGCAAAAAACACCTCTCCACACTGAAAGGAGTCCCTTTTATACCCGTCTCCTCCTGGACCTGAGCGATCATCTCCTTCACCGGCTCATCGGTCTCGGTCCCGTAGCCGTAGAAGCCGGCGCTCGCCTTCTCCCCTAGGCGCTCCGCCTCATATAGCCTCTCGAACAGCGCGGCGGGCTTCACCCTCTCTCCATATTCCGAGTAGAGGTACTTACCCACATCGTAACAGATATCCAGCCCCAGCATATCCATCAAGGTGAAGGGGCCCATAGGCATCCCGAACTCGACGATGGCCTCGTCTATCTCCCTGGCCGTTGCCGCTCCTTCCTGGAGGCAATAGGTAGCCTCGTTGAGGTAAGGCATGAGGAGGCGGTTGACCAAGAAACCAGGACATTCCTGGACAACGACGGGAATCTTGCGCAACGACTCAGCGAAGGTCACCACACTATCTATGGTGTCCTGGTCGGTGCCCAGGCCGGGGACCACCTCCACCAGTTTCATCACATGGGCTGGGTTGAAGAAATGCATCCCGATGACCTTCTCCGGCTTCTTGGTGGCCGCTCCCATCTCGGAGATGGAGAGGGCCGAGGTGTTGGAAGCGAATATCGTCCCCTCCGGACAGACCTCCTCCAACTCTCGGAAGACCCGTCTTTTGAGTTCGATATCCTCGGGCACAGCCTCGATGACGATATCCACATCGGAGAAGGAGTCATAAGAGGTGGTCCCCTCCACCAGGTCCAGTTTCTCCGCCATAGTAGTGGGACTCATCTTCCCCTTATCCACCCGGCGCTGATAGATGGCCCTTATCTTCTCCAACCCCCCATCCACCAACTCTTGATCGATGTCTTTCAGCACCACCGGCAAGCCGGAATAGGTTATCACCTGGGCGATCTCCGCCCCCATCATCCCCGCGCCCAAGACGCCCGCCTTGAAGATATACATCTGTTTCTACCTCCTCGTCTTCTATCCCCTTACCGTCTCCGTAAGTTGTTTCGCGTACTTCGCGCTCTCTTCGCATCCTTCGCGCTTCAAATCACCAACATCTCTACTTCCCGAGTTTCCTTCACTACCTTCGTCATGCCAGTGATCTGCAGGATGGGAAAGATCATCGCTAGGATCAAGCCCGGAATCCAGGAGAGAAGACCGAGGATGGTCTGGAGAGTCATAAACGCGCTGACGGCCACGACCACCGGTATCAATCGCTCGTAAGGCTCTATCATCTCCTCCAGTGGTCCTATCCACATCTCCTCAAAGCCCTCTTCCATCTCTGCTAAAACCCTTTCCTTCTCCTGGGGCGTGAGATCGGTCCGCGCTTCGATGGCCTCCCGCATAGGTATTATGGTCATCTTACTCATCATCTCCTTGAAAGAGGGAGGAAAGGTGAAGCCTTCCTTCTCGATATGAGCCGCATAGCCCAGATATAGGCTTCCGCAGGCTGCTAGAGCGAGCACCAAGAACAAGAGGGAGAGACCGCGGGAGACAGGTTCCACGGAGAACTTCAAGCGCTCGTTCAGTTCGCCAGCCACACCTCTAGTATAGAGCAAGGAGGCGGCGAAGTAGAGCAACCCGAATAAGGCTGGGCCTATCCCCACCTGCCAACCAAGAACCATCGCCAAGGCAGAGAGGGCAAAAGCCACCGCAGCCACCCAAAGAGGCTTCAGAAGGGCGGCCACTAGGCCTGCGGTCACGGCCACCACGGCAATAGCCAGAAGCAACCATAAAACCAGTGTCAGGATCTCCCTCCCCGGCTGGAAGAAAAGGGTATAGGCCTGGCCAAACCTCCCACACCAGAGGCCGAAAAACCAACTAGCAGCCATGAGCAAAAGGGCAAAGAATATGATCTTCACTACCCTTCCCCAGGGTACCTCTCGACTCGCTTCCACGCTCATAACGCACCTCCTATCCTGCTCTTCGCCCCACCCACGCCAGTCCCTGGGGCGCGCACGCCCTCTACCTCCGTTCGATGATCAGCGTTCCTCCCTGTCCTCCGCCCACGCAGGCCGTAGCCAGGCCCAACTCCGCATCCCGCTTCATCATCTCGTAGAGGAGAGTGACAGTGATCCTGGCCCCCGTGCATCCCACAGGATGACCCAGGGCGATGGCCCCACCGTTGACGTTCACCTTCTCCCAATCCCAGCCATCTTTCTCCATCTCCTTAGCCACCGCCAACACCTGGGCAGCAAAGGCCTCGTTCAGTTCAACGAGATCGATCCCTGTCAGTTCCAGCCCCGCTCGCTCCAGGGCTTTGGGTATCGACTTGGTGGGGCCGATGCCCATGATGTGAGGCGGCACGCCGGCATAGGCGTAGGAACGGATATAAGCCCACGGCTCCATCCCCAACTCCTTGGCCCTCTCCTCGCTCATCACCACTAGAGCCGCCGCCCCATCGGAGATGGGACAAGCGTTGGCGGGGGTGACGGTGCCACCTTTCTTGAAAACGGTGGGATAGAGGGCCGCCTTCTGGACGGTGAGACCAGGGTTGATGCATTCGTCCTGGGTTATCGGCTCAGAGACCACCTTCTGGCCCGCCACCCTCTTCTCTACCATCACCGGGGTTATCTCATCGGCGAACCTCCCCATCCGAGTAGCCATGAAAGCCTTCTTATGGCTCTGCACTGCGTACTCATCCTGCTCCTCGCGGCTTATCTCATAGATCTCCGCCAAGTTCTCCGCCGTCTGCCCCATGATCTGATCGCAGATGGGGTCGGTCAGCCCTTCCCAAAGGGCATCGATGAACTGGGTATGGCGCAACTTCAGCCCCCAGCGGGCTCCCCGCACCGTATAGGGAGCGCTGCTCATACTCTCCGTCCCACCTACCAGGAATATCTCCCCCTCCCCGGCTTGGATAGCCTGATAGGCGTTGGTGATAGCCTGCATCCCGGAGACACAGTTCCGCTGCACGGTATACCCCGGAACATGGTCGGGGATGCCGGCCATCAGAGCCGCCACCCGGGCGACATTGGGGGCATCGGAGTATTGGCCACAGCAGCCGAAGATCACGTCGTCGATGATGTTCGGATCGAGGTCCGTCCGCTTGAGGACCTCCTCCATCACGATCTTGGCCAACTCTTGGGCAGGGATATCCCGGAAGGCTCCGCCGTGGCTGCCGATGGGGGTTCGCACCCCGCCAACGATGACTACCTCTTTCACTCTCTCCTCCTAGACAAAAAGTGCAAGGGGAACAATCCTGAAGAAGTGCCCTTGCCTCATAGTCTCCTCCCTAGGAAGGAGACAAAGAATCGGTCCGGCTGGTCTCCGCCAAGCGGTACATCAGCCCTCCTGTTTGTGAAATCTATTGCTATTCTACAACAAAAGAGGGAGTAAATCAACTAAGGATCCTCTTCCAGTGGGTCAGATGGTAACATCTGACGCTCCTCTTGCCCTTACCCTTAGGCGTGAAGAGGAACCTCCTGACAGCACTGAAACATCTCCGAGAGGCAGGCGAGGAAGTAGCCAACCTCAATCTAACGGTGAGAAACCTACTTTTCTTTTTCCTTCAGCCCACAGACGATCTCTCCACAAAGATCAAGGATACTTATTCTTCTTGTGCTAGCGATTTTGAAGCCTGCCTCTCTCAGCGACCTCTCAACGTAGATGGGTCGACAATCAACATATTGGGGAAACCTGTCATGTATCCACTCATAGGCTCTGGTGAGTACCCCCACCGTTTCTCTCGATATGCTGAGATCGACAAACCTTCCTCCGGGCTTTAGAACCCTCCTTATCTCCGACAGAACCACCGGTATATCCGGAGTATCAAAGAGTTCCAGGGCAAAGGTCGAGAAGGCCGCATCAAACATCTCATCGGGGAAACACATCTTGGTGGCATCACCCTCCACTAACTCAACCCTGGTCATCAACCCTGCTTTCTGCAAGCGATCCCTGGCTACCTCGAGCATCTTCGGCGAAAGGTCAACTCCGTAAGCCTTTCCCCTCTCCCCTACCTGGCGGGCTATCCTCTCCAAGGCCCAGCCTGTGCCACAGCCCACCTCCAGAACCTTCTCCCCCTCTCTAAAATCGGCCATCTCCAAGGCCAGAGGTTTGTACCTGTTCTCAAAGGGACCAGCAAGGAGGTCATAGTATTTGCTGATCCTATCGTACTGGGCTTTAGAAGCCTCCCTCGTAACAGGAACCCTTCTTATCTCTTTCATCTTCCTTCACCTCCCAGAAACCTGGCTTTTGCGCCCGGGCATCCATCATAGGTTTGGGCGAACTGCTCCAAAACGTCTATTACCACTTGTTGGCGAACTCATATGCCGGAAGATCGCCTTGGCGGATCAGCCGCTGGACTGGTTCAGGGTGAATCTTGAGCCCCGGCCTGCTTCCAAGTGAGGGGTACTAGCCTATCGGCGATGATCATAGATACAAGGGACATAACCTCCCCCCACGAAGATTAGACAGCCTTTTTCCCACCCTGTCAAGGGAAGAGACCTTGGTGAAGGGGAAATCCTGTGATAGAATAGTATCGAATACGAGGTGAGCACTCTTCTATGCCGATTCTCATCTTATCTCCAGAAGTTGTCTCCAAGATCGCCGCTGGCGAGGTCATCGAGCGGCCCGCCTCCGTGGTGAAGGAACTGATAGAGAACTCCATCGACGCCGGAGCCTCGGAGATAAAGGTAGAGGTGCGTCAAGGGGGCCGCCGCCTCATACGGGTCATCGATGACGGGGGGGGCATCCCCGCCCAGGAGGTGGAGTTAGCCTTTGAACGCCACTCCACCAGCAAGTTGAAGGACGCCGAAGACCTCTATCGCATCGCCACCTTGGGCTTCCGAGGCGAGGCCCTCCCCAGCATCGCTGCCGTCTCCAAGGTGACAATGGTCACTAGGACCAGGGAACAGGAGATAGGGGTCCTCTTGCGCCTAGAGGGGGGCAAAGTCATCAAGCGGCAAAAGAAGGGAGCCCCCCAAGGCACCGTCGTCTCCGTGGAAGAGCTCTTCTTCAACACCCCGGCGCGACTCAAATTCTTGCGTAAGGACTCCACTGAGGCGCGGCATATCAGCGACCTGGTGACCCGCTACGCCATGGCTTGTCCAAGCATACGCTTCAGCCTCCTCTCCGAGGGGCATACCCTCTTCCGCTCCACGGGCAGCGGCAGCCTCTACGATGTGCTGATAGAGATATACGGGCTGGAGACGGCTCGCCAGATGTTGGAAATCGCCTCCTTACAGCATCCCCTGGGAGAAGAAGCCGAAGGGCTCAAGATCAGCGGATATGTGGGGGCTCCCAGCCTCCATCGGGCCAGCGGGAGATACCTGACCATCCTCATCAACGGCCGCTGGGTGCGAGATCAACTCTTGGGCTATGCCATCAAGGAGGCCTGTCACACCCTTTTGCCCAAGGGACGTCACCCCGTCGCCGTGGTACGGGTGGGCCTCTCCCCTCAGGAGGTGGACATCAACGTCCATCCCGCCAAGGCCGAGGTACGATTCCGGAGGAGCGGCGAGGTCTTCGCCGCCGTCCAGAAGGCGGTACGCCACACCTTAAAGGGATCGCCCATCCCCGCCGTCGCTCCTCCCCGCTGGGCCCCAGAGCCGAGACCCCCTATAACCCGCCGCCCCTCCCCCGGCCAGATGGCACTAGAGGTGCAGCGCACAGAAGAGATACCACCCCCTAAAAAGATCCCTCCCCTTCGGGTCTTGGGGCAACTGGGGCGCACCTATATCATCACCGAGGGACCAGAGGGGATGTACCTCATCGATCAGCACGCTGCTCACGAGCGGGTGCTCTACGAACGGCTCCTGAGCGAACGGGCCAAGATGGCGGTCTCCTCCCAAGGCCTGCTCGAGCCTCTGACCTTAGATTTGGGCCCCGAGGAGGCAGTGCTCATAGAGGAGAAAATGGAGACCCTGCGATCCTGGGGGTTCGACGTTGAGCCTTTCGGCGGCCAGACCTACCTTTTGCGCGCCGTCCCCGCCATCCTCAAAAGGGGCGATCTATCCCAAGCGGTGCGGGAAGTGATCGACGAGGCATCACGCCAGGCCGGCCGCTGGGAAGAGGAGTTCGTCATCAGCCTAGCCTGCCACGGAGCCGTTCGGGCAGGTCAGACCATGAGCGACGCGGAGATGCGAGAACTGGTGAGACAACTGGAGGAGACCAGTTCCCCCCGCACCTGCGCCCATGGCCGCCCCACCATGATCCACCTAAGCGCTGAGCAACTGCAGAGGGAGTTCGGGAGATCGTGATGAATACAAAGGAGACAGCAATGGTACAATCTGATGAAGGGCAACAGACCCTAGCCGAACTCCAACAGGCCCGGGAGCGGTTGGCCCGAGCGGAGGGGCTGATCACCTTGGGCCACGTGGCTGCTCAAGTGGTTCATAAACTCAACTCCTACCTGGCCGTTATCCAAGGCTACGCTCAACTTCTCCTAGAAGAGGACCTCGACGATGAGACGAAGACCACTATTAGAAAGATCGACGAGCAAGCCCAGAAGGCTGCGGAGGTGGTCGCCCAACTAGCCAACTTGGCCAAGCAGGAGCGGGAAAGTGGTTCGGAGAGTACCTAGCTGGGAAAGGCTTTGGCTCCTTCTGGCCACCGGGGGCCCTAGCCACCATCCCTTGCGTCACCTACGGCTCCTTTTCTTCCGCCCGGCCAGCCTCACCTTCCTTACCCCTGATGTGGTTATCTTATGCTCTTCTCTTCCGCCCTCTATCCACCCTTCAGCCTCCTAGCCATCGCGGCCGCGATAGGCCATCTGCTCGGGGCTCTTCTCATCTGAAGGGGTCAGTACAAAGCAAGTACCATGGCCACTATTACAACGGGAGTGGCTATCGCCCCCGCGGGTCTGCCAGGGTTCTACGCTGCTCACCAAGCCCTAAAACGAGAAGGGAAGCCACCAGGAATCTACTCTTCACCTCACCGGTGTATAGATATTTCCCTCCCTCTGAAACCTCCGCCAGGGGGAACCACTTAAACCCCAGAGATCGAGGAGGCCCGAGATCTTCTCATACGCCTCCAGACGGAGGGTGGTCATCTCCTCCTTGATCCCCCTGTCGGCTAGAAGCCACTCTTGATAGTCGCGGCAGTTCCCAGAAGAGTACTCGATGAGGTAACCCCTGATCCCACAGATGAGAAGAGGAAGGGTTATGGCCTGGATGGAGAAGGGACAGAGACAGAGGACAACCTTCTTGAACCTCCCCTCCTCGATAGCGGGGATCATCAGATCGTGAGCGATATCAAGAGCTGAGGTCATAATATGCATGTTGGCCCCCGCAGCGAGGGCCTTTTTGCCCATGATAGCCACCCCGCACTCTCGACAGATGGGATGGGGCCACTCCTCTCCCCGGTCGAGATCCAGCGTGAAGAGATAGAGACAACTATGATTGGGCCTCCTAGACGGGCAGTCAAAGGGCTTCTGGCAGAAACCGAGACCCACTAGGACGCTTTCCCCGGCAGCGATCTCTTGAAGGAAATCCTCCTCCCTCTCCCAGAAGAGGTATGTCATCCCATTCTCTCGCCTTCCCCTCTTTAGAAAGCGCCGATAGTCGAAAGCACCCTTGAGGGTTTGCCATGGGTGGCGCACCACCACCTTCCGCAAGAAAGCGCGGCCATACTCCCGGGAAAGGCTCTTTAAGGCGAACTCCCAGATCTGGAGCCCCAGGAAACGTTCCTCGTCCCACCGCTTAAACAAGTTATTATATCTTTTCGCCATCCCGTTCCAGTCTAGCAGACCCTAGGTCGGTGGTCAAAGCCCTCCTCTGAAGGCCACTCGCACATCAGAATACAACTCTTCCCCTCCCTCCAGTAATACCATGTGTTGTCACCTGGGATAGCGGCTTAGCGGTACGAGAGGGGTTAGTCGACCCATCCCCCTATGCTAAGTAGGCACTAGTACCTCCGAAGCAGAAGAATAGACAAAATGACTCATAGACGGGAACCTTCTTGCATGGTAGAATACGTTTAAGGTTACACTATCAACACCGAGCTACACGGAAAAGACACCAAGCACACGGAGCATATGGCTACTTGTCAGGCTAATACGCCTAGCGGGGGATTTATGCGGAAGGTGTCTACCTAGAACTTGTTAGGAGTCGTGAGCAATTTGTCAGAATAGATCATTCATCCCGTAGTGGAAGAACGGACAAGCAATGCAAGTGTGCGATACTCGAAGAAGGAGGGGCAAGTGAAGCCATCTACGACCGATGATGTCCTTGAACTCATGGAATCATATATCGCTTCGGCCGCACTGGGTGCAGCCATGGAATTAGGACTCTTTTGGCTGCTCGCAGAGCAGCCGCGAGATGCAGCAGGCGTGGCACAAGCGCTGGGAATTCCCATATATCGCTGTCGGTACTGGCTCGACCTTCTGAGCAGCATGGGTCTCCTAGAGCAGGTCTCCAAAGGCTACGTACCATCCTCTACGGCACGAACTGCTATCCTGGACGCCTGCAGTCAGGAGACCTGGGCGTTTCTGGCGCAAGAGGCACGCGAGCACTTTCCGGCCGTTCACGATCTAGCCCTGCACATCCACGAGCCGGGCTCAACTTGGACAGCTCAAGGGCTGGCGCACCCAGACTATGTTGCTCAGATGAAGAAAACTCCCGAGCGGGCCCGTCGTTTTACCCGCATGCTCTACGAAATCCACCAACCCTTAGCAGATGAGATAGCCAAATCCCTGGACATGACCGAAGTGGAGCGACTGATGGACCTGGGAGGCGGCTCCGGAGTCGTGTCGCTGGCTTTACTGCGTCGACACCCTCACCTTACTGCTGTGGTCGTGGATATCGCCAACGTCTGTGTAGCCGGGCGCGAAATCGCTGCGGAGAACTCAATGGAGGAGCGGCTTACCTATCAGGCGGCTGATTTTCTCGACGACGAATTACCGTCGGAGTTCGGTATGGTGCTGGAATGCGACGTTGGTGTTCATAGCGGGGCGCTATTCCGCAAGTTGCAGGCTGCTTTGAATCCTGGTGGGCGCTTAGTGATCGTGGATATGCTGACACCGGCAGAAGGTGTTGCACCTCCGTCACGTCTGCACTGGGCGTTTCGGGATTCGTTGGAAGACCCTGACTTCACCATCCCTACCGTAGCCGACATCCAAGCCCAGTTGACGCAAGTGGGTTTTCAGCCTCTCTCCAAATACACCTTGTCCAGTGGTTGGATTGTCATTGAGGCCCGCAAGTAACGACATACCTGCACTCTGCGACGCCCGCGCAGGCCAACAACTCGCTGGAGCGAACCGGGGATGCGCGGGCATTTGACTTCGAGTGAACCGATCCCCGGCCGCTCAGCTCGCAGCCGTTAGACCACCCATTGATATGTTGATTTGATCGTTCAAAGGCGCAGTATCGGTGAATTCTATGAGGTAAGGCAAAAGGTGCAGATAGAAACTGAAAGACTGTTGTTGAGGTCACTGCGGACCGACGATGCCCAAGCGCTGGCCACATTGTGGGCAGATCCTAAGGTAACTCAATACATGGGAGGGCCACGCGAGCGCGAGAAAATCCGCCAGGAATTTGAAGAAGATGCAGAGTTGAGCCCCCCGCCCGAGATCGACCTATGGCCTGTAGTCGAGAAAGCATCAGGCCAAATCATTGGGCACTGCGGGCTCATTGACAAAGAAGTTGACGGCCAGGCGGAGTTCGAGCTTGTCTATGTGTTTGCTCCGTCCGTCTGGGGAAAAGGGTACGCAACTGAGGCGGCTTCCGCAGTCAAGAAGTACGCTTTTGAAGAGTTGGGCCTCGAGCGGATCGTCTCCCTTGTTGATCCAAGGAACGCTGCATCAGAGAGGGTTGCCATTAAGATCGGTATGCAGTTTGAGAAAGAGACCCTGCGACCGAGTAGGAAAACGCTTCGCGTGTATGCACTGCACGCGAGTGACGATTGACTAAGTCCTCTTACAATTCGTAGAAGGCGGCCTTGTAACTCGCTGGAGCGGCCCCGAGGATAGGGCAAAATTCAAGTTAGGTTCAGAGCGTAGGATTGGCCAAAATAGTTGCATCGAGTTGGCAGCACCGCTCAGCTCGTGGCCGTTAGGCGGCCAGCAAGTATGTAGCCCTGTTTGCTCTTCGAAAGGAAAGAGTATGGTTTCCTTGAATCTCAAAAGGTTCTTTTTTCTTTACATCGTTGTCGCTCTTCTTGCGGGTTGTGCCAGCGCAACGCCAACCTTGACTCCGACTTTGATGCCGGAATCAACGGCCTATTGGCCCACTGAGGGCTGGCGAACCTCTACACCTGAGGAGCAGGGGATGGACTCGGCAATCTTGGCGGACATGTTAGACGCCATCCGGGAACACCAATACAACATTGACAGTGTGTCGGTCATACGCAACGGTTATATGGTGTTGGATGCGACCGTGTATCCTTTTCAACCAGGTCAGAGGCACATCATCCACTCCTGTACCAAGAGTATCATTTCCGCGCTGGTTGGTATCGCCATAGACAAAGGATACATCGAGAGCGTGGAACAACCCATCCTTGACTTCTTCCCAGAGCGGACTGTTGCCAATCTTGATGCTAGGAAAGAGGCGATGACGCTCGAGCACGTTTTGACCATGACCACAGGCTTGGCTTGCCGGGATTCGTATTTGTATCGCTGGCACGGCCTCAATCAGATGAGACAAAGCCAGGATTGGATCCAATTCATGTTTGATCTGCCTATGTCAGAAGCGCCGGGGACTCGGTTCGAATACTGCAACGGAGCCTCGTTTCTCCTCTCGGCCATCATCCAGGAAACCACTGGCATGACTGCTTTGGCGTTTGCTGAAGAGAATCTCTTGGCCCCCCTGGGTATCTCTGATGTAGTCTGGTCGTCCAATCCTCAAGGCATAACCATCGGCTGGGGTGAGCTTCGTATGCTCCCCCATGATATGGCAAAAATCGGATACCTCTACTTGAAGGAAGGCCTGTGGGATGGCCAACAAGTGGTGTCATCCGCATGGGTGGGAGCCTCCACGTGTCAACACATCTCTGCGACACTTCAGGATGGTTACGGGTACCAGTGGTGGGTAGATTCCTCTGGCGTCTATATGGCGCTAGGTTATGCAGGGCAGTTTATCTTTGTCGTGCCCGAAAAAGAGATGGTGGTGGTTTTCACCAGCGATCTGAGCGAGAGAGATTTCTATGTTCCCCAGAATCTGCTGAACGACTTTATCATTCCAGCGTCTCAATCATCCGAGCCGCTGCCCAACAATCCCGAGGGTGTAGAGTTGCTCCAGTCCCGCATTGAAGCCTTAGCCAATCGCTAACTATCGAAACCCGTGCCCTGCTAGGGGTTATTGGGCCAACGGTTGGCCGCCGAGCAAATCCGCTGGAGTGGCCCCCGAGAATAGGGCAAAATTCAAGTTAGGTTCAGAGCGTAGGATGGGCCAAAATAATTGCATCGAGTTGGCAGCACCGCTCAGCTCGCGGCCGTTAGGCCGCCTTCCGCATCACCATCGACCAGGAGCAGAAAGGCATGGGCATGTCAAATTAGAGGCGCTCTTTGAGTGCCTCTTGGCCGATGGCAACAAACCCTTACTATTTGGCTCCGCGGCTGACTCGAAGCATCTCCAAGATCCGTCGGGCTATACCCTCCCGATTACCCTCCGTAACCACAAGAACTGTTACTTGCGGCCTGGCCTTGAGGGTATCGACCCAGGGGTGAGGACCAGCCATAACGGTACCCAGGACTTCTTTCTCGCTTTCCAACGCCTCCACCACCGCTCTTCTAAACTCCTGGGAATATAGTTCCATCTTCCCTATCTCGTCGATCACCACATACCGCCGCTCCTCTATCGCTCGCCTGAGCGCCGCCACCCCTACCTTCTCCAGGTCTCTTACATTGACCCCGTACTTGCTCACCCGAGGAGCACCCTTAATATCTACGTGCGCCAGTACCCCCTCCTCCCCCTCGAGGGTGATGATCTTGAAGCCCAGCCTTCGGCCTCCCGGGCGGATCTCCTCCGTATAGAACCCGCCAGCCTCGCCCCCCAGCATATCCACAACCTGTTTCACAATGGTCGTCTTTCCCACCCCAGGACGGCCAGCCAGGAGAATCGTCCGACCCATCGCTCGCTCCCAACATCAAAAAGGGGCCAGGAATCTGGCCCCTCTCATCTCTTAGCGCGCTCTCTCCGCCTCTGTTAACGTCTCCTCGAAGATAGCCAACCCTTCATCGGCCGTCTGACCGTCGATGGTCAGGGCGGGCATGAAACGGACGGTGCTGGCTCCGCAGCCCAGGAGGAGGAGCCCCTTCTTAAAGGCCCGCTGGAGCAGATCGTCTCTAAGGGCTCGAGCCGGCTCCTTGCTCTCCTTATCTTCCACTAACTCGATGCCGATCATCAACCCTTTGCCCCGCACATCGCCGATGGTGGGGTGCTCCGCTTCCATCACCCTGGCCCGATCCAACATATATTGGCCCATCTTGGCCGCGTTCTCCATCAGCCCCCCCTCGATAAGTTCGATGGTGGCCAAGGCAGCGGTGCAACAGATGGGGTTCCCGCCGAAAGTGTTGCCGTGGGCCCCTGGCGGCCAAGTCATCAGTTCCTTGCGGGCCACCATAGCCCCCAAGGGCATGCCCGAGGCGACCCCTTTGGCGATGGTGACGATATCTGGCACCACACCCCAATGCTCGATGGCGAACCATTTACCCGTCCGCCCCATCCCCGTCTGAATCTCGTCGTCAACGAGGAGGATATCGTATCTGTCGGCCAACTCTCTCAACCTCACGTGGAACTCCGGAGGGGGAACGACATACCCCCCTTCCCCTTGGATCGGCTCCACGAAGATGGCCGCCACCTCCTCCGGGGGCAACGACTTCTGGAAGAGGGATTCGATGAACCCCACACAAGCCACGTCGCAAGCCGGATACTCCAAGTTATAAGCGCAGCGGTAGCAGTAGCCATAAGGGACATGGGTGACCCCTGGTATCAAGGGTGCAAAGCCCCTCCTCTGCACCGCCTTACTCGCCGTCAAGGAGAGGGCGCCCATGGTTCGACCATGGAATGCCCCTAGAAAGGCGATCATGCGAGGCCGCCCGGTATGATAGCGGCCCAATTTCATGGCCGCCTCCACCGCCTCAGCGCCCGAGTTGGTGAAGAAGAGTTGCTTGGGGTGATCACCGGGCACTAGGGAGTTGATCTTCTCCGCTAACTCGATCTGGACACCATAGTAGAAGTCGGTCCCCGACATATGGATGAACTTGGCCGCCTGTTCCTGGATCGCCTTCACCACCTCTGGATGAGAGTGGCCAGTGGCGGTGACGGCGATGCCGGCGTTGAAGTCGATATACCGGTTCCCATCTACATCCCACGCGAACGAACCTTGGCCGTGATCCATAACGAAGGGGTAAGAACGGGTGTATGAGGGCGAGATCGCCTCCGCATCCCGGGCTACATACCCCTTGGCCTTGGGGCCGGGGATCCTCGATCCTAAAGCGGGTTTCATGCTAGCATCTTCTCCTTTATGAGTGTTTGGCCTCCCCCCACCAAAGGCACCAACTTCACCTGATCGCCCGCTTGGAGGAGGTAACTCTTAGGCTCCTGGCGGCCGTTCACCATCACCACCGCCACCAGATCGGGGGGGATGCCCAAACCATCTAACAACTGGTGCACCGTCTGGCCAGGGTTGGCCGTCACCTTCTCCTCGGCAACATACCTCTTGAGCATCCCCACTGGTACTACCTTTACCCTTTTCATATCTTAACCAAGTCGCTTAGGCCCAACTCCTCCAGTTTTTCCCTGGTGGGGATGCCGTTCTTATCCCAGCCCCGCTGGGCATAGTACATATCCAAGAGTTTCTCCACGTCCTCTCTAGAGACGAACTTCCCCTTGGTGGGGCCGCTTACCACCGGCTCCTTCCAGGTGCGCGCCGGCGGATAATCCCACTCCCGACCGAACCCCTCCACCTCTCGCACCCAGAAAGCCCGAGTGAGGTTCCAGACCCGCTCTGAGATCTTCAAGAGATCATCCCAGGAGCGATCCACCCCCGTGACCGCCTGCAGAATCGCGGCATAATAACCCAAATCCAGCCCCAGCTCCACCCATTGCAGCCGACAGCACCCTAGGCAATCGAAGAGGGGGCGGATATGCTGTAACTCTATCACTTTGGCCGCCTTATCCTCCGTGACCTCATCCCGGCCCACCTCTAGATCATAGGTGATAGCCCAGGAGCGGTTGTGATGGGCCCCCACGTCGGCGGTCATATAAGAGAGAAGCATGGCCGGGGCGTTTCTCGACTCGTAGCCACTCATCTCCAAACCCTTCACCTGCACGGCGAAATCGCTGCTTCCCTTTCCCCAAACACGAGCCGCATCTTTCACCCCCTGGGCCAGGATATCGCCGATCCCCTCCCGTTTGGCTATCTTCTCCAGGAGGGCGAAAACCACCTTGGCCTGGCCAAATCTCAGTTCTAAACCATCGGTCTCCTCGGTAGTGATGATCCCTTTCTCGAAGCACTCCATAGCGAAAGCGATGGCGTTGCCCGCGGAGATGGTGTCTAAGCCGTACTCATCGCAGAGGTAGTTAGCGTAGGCCACATCTTCGATATCGGAGAGGGCCACATTGGCACCCAAGAGGGCCGCGGTCTCATATTCCGGCCCCTCGACGCGAACCTCATGCTTCTTGCTGTGGGACCATTTACCACAAGGGGAAGAGCAGCCGAAGCAGGCCTTGTCGGTGACCACTATCCTCTCCCTCATCAGTTCGCCCTTCAACCCTTCTGCTTTCTCGAAGGCCCCCGACTGAAAGTTACGAGTAGGGAAAGAGCCTACCTCGTTGGACCACATATTGACCCCCGAGGTCCCCAGCCTAGTCCAGGTTTCCCAGGCCTCGCTCGCTCTACAAGCATCGTACATCTGACGAGAGATGCGGCGATATTTCTCTATCTCGGCTACGGGGATACTTTTGGTTCCTCGCACGGCGATGGCCTTGAGTCTCTTGGCCCCCATCACCGTGCCCACCCCCGCCCGTCCCGCCTGGCGGCCGAAATCGTGGGTCACACAGGAGTATAACACCCCCTTCTCAGCCGCGGGCCCGATGGTCGCTATCTGGAACTCCTCGCCCAACTCGCCCTTCAAGGCCTTCTCCACGGTGAGAGCACCTTTACCCCAATAGTCGCTGGCATCGCGCAACTTGACCATCTCGTCATCGACAACGAGGTAGACCGGTCGTGGAGAGCGTCCTTTAAAGATGAAAGCATCGTATCCCGCGTACTTCATCTCCGCGCAGAGGAGCCCGCCCACACTGCTATCGGCGTACCCTCCTGTAGCCGGGGATTTAGCCGCGAAGGTGGTCTTGCCCGCCCCGGGGATCAGGAGACCCGAGAGAGGCCCCGTAGCCACTATTAGTTTATTCCCCGGCCCCAAGGGATCCGTCCCCTTTTCCAACTCCTGGTAGAGGATCCTAGCCGCGAAACCTCGGCCGCCCAAATAACCCCTGGCTAACTCCTGATTTAGAGACTCCTTTGTGATATTCCCCTTAGTTAGATCGACACGCAATATGGTTCCCGCATATCCATTCACCTTGGCGTTCCTCCTTGAAAGCCCATCACTCTATGTATAGGGCTCCCGGCCCGCAATAACTCACGCACTCCTCGCAGAGGTCACACTGGAAGGGCGCTTCGTAATCGGGATGAACGAAAATCACCCCCTCCGGGCAGGCATCGACGCAAGCCATGCAGGCTATGCACTCCTCAGCATCGATATAGTAAGCCTCTTTCTCGTCCTGGAGGATGCAGTCCACGGGGCAAACCTCAGCGCACTCCCCACATTGGGTGCAGGTACGCACCTCGAAAGTCCCTGGGTGGGGAAAATGCGGGATTATGGCTAGGCGCGCCTTCTTAGGGTTGTTCTCTCCGAAGTGGTAGAGAGAACAAGCCAGAAGGCAAGCCCTGCACCCCGAGCACTTGGTACTATCGGCTCTAAGGTACATTTTCTTCTCCTTGTCCGTCAGGGATCCCTGCAGGAAGCGATAATTTGGCCGGGTAAAAACCCGACCGGTTTTGAGGATATATCAAAGGAGAACAAAAGTCAAGGGGTCCATAATTCTCCCTTATCGAGGATATCCTTCGGAATTACGAATTCCGCCTTCAGTCATCTCGCTTTCCCCTGGCCGAACCTCAGTGGTCAACGGCAACTTGGTACTGAATCGGTCCCCATGCAGCCTGCTCTACACAAAACCTTTCCCACCCCAGAAGGCATTCAATTGTATACAGGAATCAGTAGCAATTCGTGAACTATACACAACATATCGTACCTCTTACTATCTCTAAAGCCTACACGGCTATATCCTTCTCCAAAGAGTGGTACAAAAGGGATGAAAATCAGGCCAAAATAAAGGTCAAATCCCTAGAACGACCACAATTTGGTTCTGAAAATCAGGGAACATGTCTTCATAGAAACGGCCCCCTTAAAGTAGACATAAAAAGAAATCGCCCCTTGATTTTTCTCTCGCTTTATGTTATAATATATTCTTGAGACGGGAGGGGCCTGTCTCTTTATGTTGGTGATGTCGCTGGGGAGGTTTCTCTGCGTCGCCACATGATTCTACCAAGTGGGATGCTTCACCTCGTCTTAAGTGGCTCTACTGACCCCTGCGGTGATGCTTGTTGAAGACCTTCATGCCCTCTATATATCTCCGGGGAAGGTTTTGTCTCGCAGGGTATTTTCTTATTCCCGGCGTCTCGGCGTGGAGGAAACGCCTAGAGAAAAATCAAAAAGATGGTAATGAGGAGCCGAGGATATGCAAATCCGTCTCTACGATAAAAGTGTGGAAGTCCAACAAGAGAGAAAGGTAACCCCTGAGGAGAAAAAGAAGGAGTTCGATCTTAGCGAGATAGGCGTCGATGATACGGTGAGCCTTTACCTCAAAGAGATCAGTCGTATCGATCTTCTCACCGCTGAGGAAGAGGTTGGCCTGGCGAGACGTATGGAAAAGGGACTGGAGGCTCGCCTCCGGCTTTCTCGAGACGGCGAATTGACACCTGCTGAGAAGGAGGAGCTGGAGTGCCTAAGGGCTGATGGAGAGGCGGCACGCCAGCACCTCATCAAGGCTAACTTCCGCCTAGTGGTGAGCATCGCCAAGAAGTATGTAGGTCGGGGGGTATCCTTCTTAGACCTCATTCAAGAGGGGAACATCGGCCTCATCCGGGCCGTAGAGAAGTTCGACTACCATCGCGGCTATAAGTTTAGCACCTATGCCACCTGGTGGATTCGCCAGGCGATAACCCGCGCCATCGCCGATCAGGGGCGGACCATCAGGGTACCGGTTCATATGTGTGAACGGATCAATAAACTGGGTCGGGTCTCCCGCAGTTTAGCCCAAGAACTGGGTCGAGAGCCGACCTCAGAGGAGATCGCCGTCGAATTGGGCACCACCCCGAAGAAGGTAGAGAAGATCATCGAGGTCGCCCAACGACCTCTCTCTTTGGAGATGCCCGTTGGCGAAGAGAAGGATAGCCACTTAGGGGATTTCATCGAGGACCAGAAGACCCAAGCCCCCACCGATGTTGCTTCGCAGCAGTTGCTAAGAGAGCAGATGGACGATATCCTCACCTCCTTAACCCCACGAGAGGGGCGCGTGCTCCAGATGCGCTTTGGACTGAAAGATGGCCATAGCCATACCTTAGAGGAGGTGGGGAGGCAGTTCGGGGTTACGCGGGAGCGGATCCGACAGATCGAGGCCAAGGCCCTTCGGAAACTCCGTCACCCCTCCCGGAGCCGCAAATTGAGAGACTATCTAGACTAGACGAGTTTCCCCAACTGTTAGCCGCTGCCCTTCCTTGGGCAGCGGCGAGTTTTTCCGACAGTGATCCTTGACGTACGTAAAGTATCCCTGCCGGGAGATGCGAAGATGCAATTCCTAGAGCAGATAACCATCGGTCTTCTCTTTTCCCTCTTCGCCTACGGGGCCATATTGGGGGCCTTGCAGATAGTGGCCGCACGCCACCGGTTAGTAGGCCTCTCCCTTCTAGGAGTGAGAAACCCCCTTGGCTGCTATCTTCTAGGATCAACTCTTCTCCTCCTCGCCTACGGTTGGTTCTTCGGTACCAGGGGTTATGAGATCTTCTCCCCAGGGCCAGCCAGCAGCGAGTTCGCTTTCTTTCTGGGTCTCGCCCTCCTGGCCGCTCTATCCACCGCCCTTCTCATCCCCAACCTCACACGCAGGCCCCCGGTCTCAAAGGTAAGCCCCCCTCAGGTGTCCCTTGAACGGGGCATCCTGATAGGATCCCGCGGAAGGGGAACCTTGTACTTGCCAAAGGGTCCTACCCTGGCCCCTCGGGCGGCTATATGTGCCTTGCCCGGACTGGGAGAAGGAACTCGCTCCTTAGAGCCTTTGGCCACTCATTTGGCCGAAAGGGGCTTCGTAGTCCTGGTGTTGAAACTCTCCAGCCTCGAATACCCGGATCTTTTGGCTCTCATCCCCTCGGGAGTCGCCTACCTCGCCGCTCACCCCGAGGTAGATCCCCAAAGGATAGGCGTGCTGGGGGTGGACCTGGGAGCCGATCTGGCTATCCGCTCGGCCAGCGGAGATGAACAGGTAAGGGCGGTAGCGGCTCTTTCCTCCATACTAGAGACCACCAGCCTGTCCCCTGGCCCAGGTCGTGCCAGGACGGGCCGAACCCGACAGGGTCTTCCTTACAGGATCCCGAGGGAAGGGATGACAGGCCAGGGGCCGGGCCTCCACATCCTAGCCGAGATGCCCTATCTTCAAGGGATGAGATGGGCCCGGGCTACAAAAGAGTTGGTTAACCGTCTCGCCTCGTGGGAGCACTTTCCCCAGGGTCGTCCCTGCCTCCTCCTTTGTGGCGAGGAGGACAGGCTAGTCCCTCAACGACCCCCTTGTGTTTCCTTCGGGACCCTGAGCTCCCTCAGGACCGAAGGGCGGCATCCTGTCTTCGACCCTGAGGGCTTCCCTCAACCCCGAAGGTCTCGGGACCGAGGGGCAACATCCCCAGGACAGGAGATGATGATGATAGAGGGAGAGAAGCATTTCTCCCTCCCTCGGTCTCCAGCAGCCATCTCCCTGACGGCGGATTGGTTCCAAGAGCGATTAGGAGGGTAGCCTTTTCCCATCCCACAGGGATCCTCCAAGGAAAGGACAGGGATACTTTACGTATGGACCAGGCGCTCTTCCAACTCATAAATGGGTTTGCGGGCCGCGTTCCCCTTCTCGATGGTGGTATGCGCCTCCTGGTAAACGACTACTTTGTACCCACCACCCTTTTCCTTCTCCTCATCTATTTCTGGTTCGAGGGGAGAACGATGGCCGATAGAGAGCTGAATCAGCGAGCCGTTATCCGGGGGATAGCAGCCTTCCTGGTGGCCAACGCCATAGTTAAGGCCTGCAACTTAGTCTATTTTCGCCCTCGGCCCTTCTCCACCCAAGAAGTCCATCTCCTCTTCTATCGTCCCTCGGACTCCTCGTTGCCCAGCAACCCTGCTGCTGTAGGCTTCACCTTCGCGGCGGTGATCTGGCAGCGGAGCCGCAACCTGGGAGCCGTTATGGGGCTCCTGGCTTCCCTCTTCGCCATCGCACGCGTCTATTGCGGCGTCCACTATCCTCTGGACGTGGTAAGCGGAGCGCTCGTAGGGGTATTCGCCGCCTACTTCACCACTAGAGCGGAGCGAATTCTTAGCCCCCTTTCCACCCTCATCATCGAATTGGCAAGAAGGCTCAACCTAGCCTGAGCCCCTGGTCACCACCCCTCTCTTGAGAATACCATCCAACTATGGTAAAATAAGTTAAGGGCGATGGTTGGCCCCTTTCGGTGTCGGGGAGGAACCCAGGGATGCAGGAGACGGAAAAGTGGGTCATCGACGAGATCGAACGGATGCACTCCGAGATCAACCGCATGATCCGGGAGATCGTCTCTCCAGAGCAGTGGACCGCCATGCAGCAATACAAGGGGTTCCGCCCTCCCACCGACGTTTATGAGACGGGCGCTCATGCCGTGGTCCGGGTGGAGATCGCTGGCGTGAAGACGAGTGACTTAGAGATCTCTTTCGCCAATCGAGTTCTATCCGTTGTGGGGCGGCGACGCGACCCAGTGGAGAAACTGGCTTACCAGCAGATGGAGATCCGGTATGGCGACTTCCGAACCGATGTGCTCATACCCTGGCCGGTGAACGAGGAGGAGATAGAGGCTACCTATGAGGACGGTTTTTTAGTCATCCTCCTGCCTAAGAAGAAAGAGGCACATAAGGTGCCCATCTCCGCAGAGGTGGAGGAGGCTTGATGGTTTTGGGGAGAAGTGAAAAGGAGAAGAGATCGCCAGAGGTGCCAGAGGAGAAGGAGCCTGCCATCCCTTCAAGGGTAACCGCTCCCACCCTGGAGATACCATCTCCGGATCAAGATAGGGAACTGCCCGCTATCCCCGCTGAGTTGCCCATTTTGGCCTTGCGGAAGACGGTGGTATACCCCCTAACCTGGACCCCCCTCAGCGTGGAGCGGCCGGAGTCGATCCAGTTGGTGGATCAAGCGGTCCTAGGCGATCGGATCATCGGCCTGGTGACCATGAAGGTGGAGAAGCCCGACAAAGCCCTCCCAGAAGATCTCTACACCGTAGGCACGGCAGCGATGATCCATCGCCTCATCAAGACCCCCACGGGGAGCGTGGGGCTCATCGTCCAAGGGATAGAACGGATCAGGATCAAGGAGTTCACCCAGAGAGAGCCTTATCTCAAGGCTCGGGTGGAGGCGGCCCCCGATAGAGAGGAGGAATCGCTAGAGGTAGAGGCGTTATCCCGCAACACGCTGGAACTCTTCCGCCGCCTCGTATCCCTCGTCTCCTACCTCCCCGACGAACTGACTGTGGCCATCCTCAATGCTGAGGCCCCTCGGCAACTGGTCTATCTAGTGGCCAACGGTGTACGACTGGAGACAGAGGCCGCCCAACAGATCCTAGAGATCGATGACGTGGTTGAAAAACTGCGGACATTGAACTCCATCTTGAGCCACGAACTGGAGGTCTTGGAACTGGGAAAGAAGATCCAAACCGAGGCCCAGGAGGAGATGGAGAAGACGCAGCGGGAATATTTCTTGCGGCAGCAACTAAGGGCTATCCAGAAGGAACTGGGCGAGGTCGATGAGCAGACCAAGGAGATCAACGAACTCCGGGAGAAGATCGAGGCCGCAGGAATGAGCGAAGAGGCGGAAAAAGAGGCCACGCGAGAACTGGATAGACTCTCTAGTATGCCTCCTGCGGCAGCGGAGTATTCGGTTATCAAGACCTACCTCGATTGGCTGACCAGCCTGCCTTGGACTAAGACCACAGAGGATAACCTAAATATCGGGCGCGCCCGCCAGATCCTGGACGAGGACCATTACGATCTAGAGGAGATAAAGGAGCGGATCCTAGAATATCTGGCCGTGCGCAAGTTGCATCTGGAGAGGGCCAAGGAAGGAGAAAAGGAACTCTTCAAAGGAGCGATCCTCAACTTCGTGGGGCCTCCCGGGACGGGGAAAACCTCCCTAGGCAGATCGATCGCTCGTGCCTTGGGAAGGAAGTTCGTGCGGATGTCCCTGGGAGGGATGCGAGATGAGGCGGAGATCCGAGGCCATCGCCGCACCTACGTCGGAGCCCTCCCCGGGCGGATCATACAATCTATCAGGAGGGCGGAGTCGAAGAACCCGGTCTTCATGCTCGACGAGGTGGACAAGATAGGGATGGACTTCCGGGGAGACCCGGCCTCGGCGCTCCTGGAGGTCCTCGATCCAGAACAGAACCACACCTTTCGGGACCATTATCTGGATGTGGATTTCGACCTCTCCCAGGTGATGTTCATCACCACGGGCAACATTCTGGATACGGTCCCCCCTACCCTCCTGGACCGCATGGAGACCCTTCACTTGGACGGCTACACCGAGGAGGAAAAGGTCAAGATCGCCCAGCAATACCTTATCCCCCGCCAGAGGGAAGAGAACTCCCTTTTGGAAGAGGAGATAGAGTTTCAAGAGGAAGCGCTTCATACTATCATTCGCGACTACACTCGCGAGGCGGGGCTGCGCAACCTGGAGCGAGAGATCGGGACTATATGCCGCAAGGTAGCCACCAAGATAGCCAGCGGTGAAGAAGGGAACGTAGTAGTTACCAAGGAGAAGATCCCCGAATTCTTGGGGAAGCCCAAGTTCTACAACGAACCCGCAGAGCGGACGGGGATCCCCGGAGTGGCCACCGGTATAGCCGTGACCCCTACCGGAGGCGACATCCAGTTCATCGAGGCCACCAAGATGAAGGGGAAAGGCAACCTCATCTTAACCGGCAAGTTGGGAGAGGTGATGAAGGAGTCGGCCCAGGCGGCCCTCTCCTACGTGCGGAGCAAGGCTAGGGAACTGGGGATCGATGAGAAGATCTTCTCCCAGAACGATATCCATATCCACTTCCCGGCAGGGGCCATCCCTAAGGACGGCCCCTCGGGGGGGGTCACTACAGCCACGGGTCTCGTCTCCCTCCTCACCAACAGACCGGTGAGATCCAACGTCACCATGACCGGGGAGATAACCCTCCGCGGACGGGTCCTCCCCGTGGGGGGGATAAAACAGAAGGTCCTGGCTGCCAGCCGAGCAGGGCTAAATACGGTGATCCTCCCTCGGCGCAACGAAGCCGATCTAGTGGAGTTGCCTCCAGAGGCAAAAAAGGGTATCGATTTCGTACTGGTGGAGACCGTGGACGAGGTTCTTGAAAACGCCCTAGAAAATGCGATTGTAGAGCAGGTAAAGACCGGGGGGAAATAGGTGACCATCCGAGTGGGTGTTCTAACCATAAGCGACTGGGGAGCCCAGGGGCGGCGGGAAGATGTGAGCGGAGAGACCATCAAAGAGATAGTCACCAAGAGGCTCGGGGCCCAGGTGACCGAATACGAAATCGTGCCCGACGAGCAGGAGGTGATCGAGACGATGCTCGTAGAGTGGGCCGATGTCTCAGGGGTGGACCTCATCCTCACCACCGGGGGCACCGGCTTCTCCCCTCGCGATGTGACCCCCGAGGCCACTCGGGCGGTCATCAAGCGGCAGACTCCAGGCTTAACGGAAGCGATGCGTAGCCAAGGTTTGAAGAGCACCCCCCACGCCATGCTCTCCCGGGCTCTAGCCGGCATCAGGGGTACCACCCTCATCGTGAATCTGCCGGGCAGCCCCAAAGCGGTACGGGAGAGCCTAGAGGTGATCCTCCCCGCCCTACCCCACGCCATCGAGACCCTGAGAGGCGAGGCGGAGGCCTGGCGTCATCACCAGTATGAACCCACTGAGCCTTAGAGGGCTAAAGGAGGGAGGCGATTGTCAAGCGAGGGGGGCCCTTAGGGTCAGGATCTACTGTGTGGTGCTTAATTCTCCTCCTTCCCCCTTGCTGAAAGCCGTTTAGCCTATAGCATTGATCTCCAATGGATGTTCTTCTGGTCAACCCCTTTATGAGGCGCTGGAGCTCCCGGAGGAGCACCTGGGGCTGGGCTACCTGGCTAGCCTCTTGCGCCAGGAGGGGTTTAGGGTGGAGATATTAGATGCTACTTTTCGCCGCTTCACCGATGATTACCAGATAATTGATCCGGGGATCAGGATTCTCCACGGGGCGCTCAGGCTTTTTTCCCGCCTTTCGCGCCTGGTTAAAAGGAGGGGCAAGGAAGCCCAAAAGTGAGCGAGCCTATCGCCCTCCCGAAGCGAGTCTCCTTCCAAGAGGTGCTCCAGAATCGCAACTTCTCCCTTCTCTGGATAGGGCAGATCATCTCCCTACTGGGAGACAGGGCCCACCAAATAGCCCTGCCTATCCTGGTCTATCAGATGACGGGCTCCCCTCTCAAGGTGGGGATGCTCTATGCTGTTATGGGGCTGGCCTGGGTGCTCCTGGGCCCTATAGCCGGCGCCCTGGTCGACCGCGGGGATAGAAAATGGACCATGATCATAGCCGATCTCCTGCGGGCCGGGCTGGTATTCCTCATTCCCTGGGCAGCAACCATTAATATAAGTCTTATCTACCTCCTCGCGTTCCTGGTGACCACCTTCTCCGTTTTCTTCAACCCCGCCAGGCTCTCCGTAGTTCCCGACATCGTCAGGCCCCGGGAACTACTGACCGCCAATTCCCTCTACTCCATCTCAGAGACCATGGTGGATCTGGTCGGCTATCCCCTGGCCGGACTCCTCGTCACCGTGGCTGGCGCCTTTTTGGCCTTCTACCTAGATGCCCTCTCCTTTCTTTTCTCCGCTGGGCTCATCTTTCTCACGCTCATCCCCCCCTCTCTCGCCAGGCCGGGCTCGGTTGGGGAACCATGTTTGGGGAACTGAGAGCGGGTTTTGAATTCCTGCGCCGCAATACCTACCTGGCTGGGAACACCCTGCTCCTCACTATCATGCCCTTAGCGGCTGGGGCTGCTACAGCCATGACCCCTATGTACTCCATGCTGGTGCTGGGGGCAGGCGCTTGGGGTTTCGCCCTCTTGGAGGCCAGTATGGGCCTGGGGTCAATTCTGGGAGGGATAGGCGTTAGTCGATTCGGTCAGAGATACCGCAAGGGGCATCTCATACTCCTGGGATTCGGAGGGTTCGGCCTCTCCATCGCCGCCTTGGCGCTGACCAGCAATCTCTACCTGGCCCTCATGCTATTTGCCCTGGATGGCCTGGCAAATATGCTATTCTATATCCCCAGTGTTACCCTGGTGCAAGAACTCACCCCCTCGGGTTTCCGGGGGCGGGTTTTCAGCCTTCGCTCGGCTTTGATCCGTACCGGGATGATGATATCCAGCGCCCTGGGGGGCATGATAGCTGAATCGATCAACGTGCAAGCGGTCTTCCTGCTGGCCGGCGGCTTGGTCATTCTCTTCTCTCTGGCCAGCGCCTTCATCCCTAGCATAAGAGACGTTCGGTAGGCGCGCCCCAGCCCGAGTCTCCCTCATAAGGGGACTATTCGGAACCAGGCCAGGGCCTCCAACCACCATGAATATCAGGCCTAAACGCCCTCCACAGGAGTCACCGGTTTTGAGGGATTCCCGCTCTTTTTAGTCTCCACCAACTTGCGAGAAGCAGGAGGCCCACGATGAGAAAGGGCGGGATGACAAATAGCAGTGTCCCGAAGCGTTCTCCCAACGGGTCTCCATCCCCACGCGTAACGTAGCCATAGTAGACAACGATGGCTTCCACTATGGCGCCGATTATCACTACCGCCCCACCGATTCCTTCCCAGCGCCACCCGATGAGGACGCCGAGGGGTATGGCCACCATCAACACTGCTATCGCGGACCGCCCGTAGCGCTCTATAAAGATGCGGTCGGCGACGGCAAACCCGGACATAAACAACCAGCCTAAGCCTATGCCCATAGCAATCAAGCGCATCAAGAACCTCGTCCAATCTCTAGCTTGCTGAGCGCCTCTCATGTTTCATCCTCCTTTCCCCATCTCAGGGAATAGCCTTCGCCTCCCTACTCACAGAGGACAACCCGCTGCTGACATGCCACTGTCATGCGCTGTTTTGAGGGATTCCCGCCCTTCTTGATGCCCACCAACTTGCGAGAAACAAAAAGCCGGCCAGTAAAGGAGGCAAGCCCACCGCAAGTACCACGAGAATGTGGGGCACCCCGCCAAAGCCAACGAATATCTGCGCAGTGAAGAAAACCAAGCCCTCTAACAGCAGCACAACTCCTCCAATAGCCTCCCATCGCCAGGGGATTGCCGTGCTGACCAAAAGAAACAGGGAGAGGCAAATGGCAACAAAAACCCATACTAGACTGAAATTGAGCATCAACGAGAGAAGAGAGAGAAGCGCCCACCAACCTGCCCAAGCCACGGCCAAAGCCCGCGCGATGTAGCGCATCCACTTTGCTGCTCGGTCTGTGGTTTTTCGAACTCCTGTCATGATTCACCCTCCTTTCCTCCCCCATCACTCCCTGAGCCTCTGCACCCAAGAGGGCTGAGCGCCAGGTGCGGTGAGAAGTGCGAGGCCCTCATCCTTTGGATTGATGTATGAGCAGAATTATGAACCTCTCCGAACGCTGATGGCCCTGCCCACGATGCCACCAAGAGCGCCCAGCCCAGCCGCTATCGCGATGGTGAACCCTCGCTCGTATCCGATAGCCATGAAGATTTCGCTGCCAACGGGCGCCACCGTCGGAGCCCCCGGCGGTTCGAACAATGCTGCGAAGATGAAGCCCATCACCACGTCTGCGATTAGGCTGATTATCTGGGCTATTGCTCCGCCTAGGGCTCCTGCTCCAGCCGCGGCTCCAGTGGTTAGCGCTGCCGCGGCGCCAAAGCGAGCGGCCAATATGCCAGAGGCGAGCCAAAGCACCAAGGTCTGCAGGAGCATGACCAACCCTGCTGCCATGAACACCACAACACTTGGTTCCTCAGAACCTGGGAGGTGGAACTGAAGAGCTAGTACATACGGAATCACACCAACCACGATCGCGACTATGCCCATGATGATCCCAGCTTTCAAACCCGCGCGAAGCATCCTAATCTCCTTTCTCCTGGGTCTGTGGTATCTCGATGGTCTGTCATGCTTCATCCTCCTTTCGCTATCTCAGCGAATGGCTTTCGCCTACCTACTCAGAAAGGACACCCCCTACTGACATACCACTATTTCAACCGATCCTGCTTCTTACCAGACTAATCACAGTGTAGGCAAGGGAGATTATGAAATAGAGAGGGATTACGATGACAGCAAAGATGAAGAATACCGGTTCATCGCCTCCCGTACGCCTGAAATAGTCATAGAATAGGCCATAGATCAGATTGTGTAACAACACCGACAATATCCAGGCGCAGGCTACCATTAGAACCCTTTTCCAACTCAGCAGAAGGTAGTTGTCCAATTTCATCTTCCTTTGTCCCTCCTCCCTTTGTCATCAGAAACCCTACACCTGAGAGATTCCTGCTCGGCCATTGGATGCTCCCCTCTCAAGAATTGCCCCCCTGTGCTTCTATCAAACCACAAAAAGAGTGCCAATACCAGACCAAAAACTGCCAAAAAGTGCCAACTTTGCGGAGGTGAAGAGATTGGAATCGCATCTGCTCATCCCACTGGAAAAGAAAAAACGGCGGCTAATCGAGGCCGCCGGCTCAGATTCGCTGCTTCAAAGGCAGGGATCACTTATATCTTATCACCTGGAAGCGGTAGAGTCGCACCGGCTCATCGGCCCCGATGCCCGCCTTCCGTCGGCAGATCTCCACCTGGTACTCTACCGTATCAACCCCCTCTAGATCGGGGAGGAGGAGCCCTCGCCTCCAACCGCATTCCACGATGACTCCGTACCGCTTGGGATCCAAATCCTCCATCCCCGCTACCGGCTCAGGGGTAGTTAGGACATCCACGGAGATATCGAGGTCATCGAGTTCCTCTGGCCTCACAGGAGGGAAACGGGGATCCCGAGTGGCTGCGGCTATCGCGTTGCGAATGATCTCCTGGGCCACGTTCTCCTCCATAGGCTCGATGGTGCCTATGCAGCCCCGCAGTTGCCCCCTCTTCTTGAGGGAAACGAAGACCCCAGCCCGCTCCCGCATCTCTGATGTCAGCTCTTCGGCAGGGGAGATAACCCGCCCCTCCTGGATATATCTTCTGATCGTCTCCTGGGCTAGGCGAACAAAAGCGTGGGGCTGTGCCATACTTCCCTCCAAATCTATATATAGCCATTCTAACTTTAGGCCTCCTCGATGTCAAGCCTCC
>CAYLIE010000031.1:0-26535 GCA_964383935.1 uncultured Anaerolineales bacterium
GCGATATCGCGTATCCCGGGTAAGAAGCCCAGGGACCACTTGGTGAACGCAACCTTGCAGAATACGGCCTATTGACGAGACGGTAATTATGGTCTATAATGCGAAAAGGTCAATGTGTGGAGGAATCGTTTCCTCCCGGCGCTCTTTACAAGGAGGTGAAGATGGAAAAACCTTGGTTAAAGCAATACGACGCTGGTGTCCCCCACACCGTCGACTACCCTGAGGTACCACTGCACTACTTTCTAGAGGAGTCGGCTCGGAAGTATCCCCATAATGCGGCCACGGTGATCCAGGGCGGGAAACTGACCTACAAGGAACTGAACGAACTCACCGATCGCCTGGCCGCGGCCCTCTACGATTTAGGCGTCAGAAAGGGCGACCGAGTGGCTCTCTACCTCCCCAATTGCCCTCAATACGTGATAGGCTTCTACGCCATCCTAAAGGCCGGGGGTGTCTCGGTAGCCATCAACCCTCTCTACGCGCCCCGAGAAGTGGCCCATCAACTCAACGATTGTGGAGCGGAGACGATCATCGTCCTGAGCAAGATGTATCCCGTAGTGAGAGCCATCCGCGCCCAGACCAAACTCAAGAACGTCATCGTCACCAACATCAAGGAGTATTTCTCCTCTCTGATCAAGATCCTATTCACCCTCCTCAAAGAGGCAAAGGATGGACATCGTGTCACCCTGGACGAGGGCGACCTTTGGTTGCAGGATCTCTTAGCCCGATACACTCCCGAGCAACGGCCGGAGGTCGAGGTCGGCCCCGACGACCGAGCCATCTTCCAATATACGGGGGGCACCACCGGAGTCCCCAAGGGAGCGATAGGGCTGCACCGCAACCTGGTGGCCAACGCCCTGGAGATCGGCGCTTTCCTGCCTGATCTGGAAGAGGGCAAGGAGGTCCACCTGGCGGCCATACCGCTCTTCCACGTCTACGGCCTAGTGGCTACTATGTGCAGCGCCGTGGCCATCGGCGCCTCCATGATTATGATCCCCAACCCCCGGGATATCGATGAGATCCTCAAGGCCATCGATAAATACAAGGTCACCCTCTACATGGGCGTGCCTACTATGTATTTGGCCCTCTGCAACCACCCTGACATCACCAAGTACGATTTGAAATCCGTCAAGGCTTGCATCTCCGGGTCAGCGCCCCTGCCCTTAGAGGTGAAGAGGAGGTTCGAGGAACTCACCGGTGGCAAGTTGGTGGAGGGGTATGGGTTGAGCGAGGCCCCCACAGCCAGCCACTGTAACCCCGTCTATGGCCGGGTTGTGCCCGGAAGCATCGGCCTACCCCTTCCCGATATCGAGGCCAAGATCGTGGACCTAGAGACAGGCACCAAGGATCTCCCCGGGGGAGAGATAGGAGAACTAGCCATCAGAGGCCCCATCGTCATGGAAGGATACTGGAAGATGCCCGAAGAGACGGCCCTGGTGATGCGCGAAGGGGGTTGGCTCCTCACCGGCGACATCGCCAGGATGGACGAAGATGGCTATTTCTACATCGTGGATCGCAAGAAAGATATGATCCTCTGCTCCGGCTACAACGTCTATCCGCGGGATGTGGAGGAGGTCCTCTTCGAACACCCCAAAGTGCAAGAGGCGGCCGTGGCTGGCATCCCCGACCCCTACCGGGGCGAGACGGTGAAAGCCTGGATCGTCTTCAAGCCTGGGGAGACGGCCACCGAGGAGGAGATCATCAACTTCTGCCGAGACAAACTGGCTAGGTTCAAAGTGCCGACGGCTGTGGAGTTCCGGGGCGAACTCCCCAAGACCATGGTAGGCAAAGTCCTCCGCAGGTATCTTAGGGAAGAGGAACTGAAAAAGAGCAAAGAAGGTTAGAGCCCACAATGCCTGAAGAGAGAAGGGAGAGCAGAATCTGCTCTCCCTTCTCAGTCCGCTCCTGAACGCTCGTCTTACTTCGCCTCTGTCTCAGTTGCCAAGAGGGTAAACGCTCGGATCACCACCGGCTGACCCACGGTTCTGGATACCGCCTCAGCCAATCGCTCAGCGTCCTCCTCACTCAGCGGATCGGCGGCGTAAACGGTAACCGTCACTAAGACTTCTCGCCCTTGATGCTCGAACTCAAAATCGACCAAAGAGATCTCTTCCATCTCCCCGATCTTCGCGGTCAAGGCATGATGGATAGCCTGTCGCTCCCGTCCCAAGCGCACTGTGCCCGCGAAGATATAAGCCAGAGGCACAGAGATGATCAGGAGCAAAATCGAGGTGATCACCAACCCTCGTCGTAGTTGAATTCGCCGTTCCTTAGCCTCAACCGCTGGCCGGAAGCCGAGGAGCAAGAAGGTCAAGGAGCCGATGAGACTAATGGCTGTGAGGTTGGTAGCGAAAAGGAGGAGAGCCCCGCCGGTTACCTGGGTATTCCGCATCGCTATTCCGATGCCCGTCACTCCCAAAGGGGGAACCAAGGCGGCAGCGACGGCTACCCCTGGCAACGCCTCGGAGACATCTTTTCGGGCTATGGCGTAAGCACCCGCGGCCCCAGAGGCTAAAGCCACAATCAGGTCCACCAGATGCGGCCTGGCGCGGGCCAAGATCTCGGTGTTCAAATCGACCAGGGGTGATACGGCCGCTAGCAAAGCCGCCAAGATAATGGCCAATATGACCCCCTTGATGGTCGATTCCAGGGCATAGCGCAAGAGGCGAACATCCCCCTGGACGATCCCCAATGAGATGGCTAAGACAGGGGTTATGAGGGGAGCCACTAACATGGCCCCGATGATAACCGCAGCGCTATTCAGTACCAAACCCAAGGTAGCGATGACACTGGCTAAGGAGATCATCACGAAATAGTCCACATCTGGCCGAGCCCCTCGCCTCAGCGCCCTGTAGACCACTAGCCTCTCCTCTTCGCTCAAGGTGGGAAAGAGGCCGTAGAGGCTGCGCCATAGGCGATACAACCAGAACCGAGCCAGCCCCCTATAACGCTTTACCATCACCACCATCTTTGAGGAGTGGCTGGCCACCCTCTCCGGAACCGGGCCGAAGAGGAATTGATCTAGAAGGCTCTCCTCGCTGGCCCCCAAAAGCGTTATGTCATGTTTTTCCGCCTCCTCCAGGATGCCTCTAACTACGCCACTGGCTATCAATACCTTGCTCTCCACCAAGTCGTCGGTCTCCAGACCAGCAAAGGTCTGGGCGATCCTCTCTCTTCCCTCCTCCTGGTCTTCGGCGGTAGCGCCCGGACGGCAGATATAGAGAGCCGTGATGGTGGCTCCGTGCTCCTTAGCCAGAGCCAGAGCCAAACCGGCGGCTGCGGAAGCGTGAGGACCTCCGGCCGTGGGAAGAAGAAGGGTACGCACTTGAGGCAGCGCCTCCCCTCGCACCACGGCCACATCACACCGGAGGCTCCTGATCACCGGATCGAGCACCCGGCCCAAGGCTGCGCTGCGGGCGGCGGTGTAGCCTCGCCAACCCAGAAGAACCAGATCACACTCCTCCTCGGCGGCTACCTCCAATATCCCTTGCGATACGCTATGGGCCACCCTGGTTATGGGCCGAACGGACACCCCCCTCGTCTTTCCCATCTCAAAGGCTTGATGGAAAAGGAGATCCCTTTCTTCACCTGGAGAAGAGATTACTTGCAAAGGGAGGACCTCGCCGCCCTTCTGATGGGCCAGGGCCATGGCAATCTCAAGGAGGGGCAATCCACCGGTCTCCCCTAAAGGTACTAAAATGCGGTATTTGAACTCTTCCATGAAGACCTCTACAAAGCTTTAGACCAATTCTAGGTTTGTGTAAACCTCAGGAGTGCGCCCCCCTCTCCCCCCCCCAGAGACGATGCAACCATGACCTTACAGGGCCAGCGTGGCGTTTCACTATGATGACCGTCTTGGAGCACCGTCTGGCTATCGTCTCCGGAACGTTGCCCACCACGAGTTGTTGGAAGAGCCCTTCACGAGTGGCTCCCAAGAGCACCAGGTCGTGTTCCTTGGCCTCAGCCAATACCCCCTGGACAACATCGGGAGTGACTATAACCCTAGGTTCCAAAGGCCGATCCGATTCAAAGCCAGCCAAAGTTTGGTCGATCACTCTCTTCGCCTGTTCTACTTCTGCTTCCGTCCCAGATCGGCATATATAAAGGGCCGTAACCTTCCCCCCGTACTCTTCGGCTAGGGCGATGGCCATCTCCGTGGCGAGGGCGGCGTTGGGCCCTCCAGCGGTGGGAACGAGGATGCGTTCCACCTGAGACAGGCCACGATCCCGGACCACAGCCACATCACACGGCGTCTCCTCGATCACCCTATCCAAGACGCGACCCAAAAGAACTCCTCGGGACCGGGTATAGCCCCGCCAGCCGAGCACCAAGAGGTTCACCCCCCTCTCTGCCGCCGCCTCGATGATGGTACGCCCTATATCGCGCCCCAAACGGGTTATCGAGCGCACCGGCACCTCCTCACTATCATAGGCTGCCGCTTCTTCTAATAGTGAATCTTTATACAGGAACTTAGGCACCACATGGAGGGCTAAAACCTCCCCTCCCTTCGCCTTAGCCAAAACCCTGGCTAGGGTCAACAGGGTCTCAAGCGAAGACCGGTGGCCCAATGAGACCAGCACCCGATATTCCCGTCGGGAGACCCTAGTCAACCCCGCGCCCAACTCTCCCACGCGCTCAGGCTCAAAGAAATCCTCATCGAACTCAAAGACAAATCCACACCGAAAACATTGGAAGACCACCCGCAGAGGAGAGAGGGGCTCCACCTCGCCGGGCAGATCCATCCGCATCTCATAGAGCCTCTGCTCCCGCAAACCCACCAGTCTGGCCTCCCCCCGGCAGAGGGGACAGATAAATTGGAAATCCCGAAGCGTGTCCGTCAGCCTCTCACTCCGCTCCCTAATATGAGCCAGAGCCTTCTCCTCCTCGTTCACCTTCTCCTCCTCAAATCTTCGATTAGTTCTTCACTCCTCCTCTCCAGCCGCTTGAGACGCCGAGAGGATAAAATGCCCTTTCGCCGCAATATGTAAACGCCCACCCCCGCCAAGGAAGCACCGACCCCATAAAGGATTGAATCGAGAGAGAGAAAAGGGGCTACTCCGGCGGAAGTGATCACCGCCAGGATGGCCACCCAAGGGTAGCCGGGAACCTTATAGGGGCGCTTCAGATCTGGCTCTTTGCGTCGCAAAAGTATCACGCTGGTATTCACCATGGCCAGCCCCACGAGGTAGGAAAAATCGGCGATACCGGCCACCATCTCGATGCTGTTCAGCAAGACTAGGGCGATCGTTACCACCATGGTGATGAAGATGCCCGAGACAGGAGTTCCCTTTCTCTCGTCCAAGAGTCCGAAGAGGCGGGGAAAGTTGGCGTCTCGCCCCAGGGCATGGAAGACGTGAGAGGCGGCCAGAATATAAGCGTTCAAAGAGGAAAGGGTAGAGGCTATGAAGGCCACCGCTACTACCAAGGCGCCATAACGTCCCAAAAGAGAGCGCCTGGCCACTTCCACCAGGGCCAGGCCACTGGCCGTGGCCTCTTCTCCCATCATGGCTTTGATCCCCCGCTGGCCGGCGACCCCTACCATAGCGGCCACAGTAGCCAAGAAGAGGAAGGTGCCCACAGCCAAAGTGATCATAATGGCCCGGGGAATGGTTCGCTCAGGCTCAACGATCTCCTCCGAAGCGGGGCTGATTAGTTCAAAGCCCACGTAACAAAGATAGATGAACCCCATCACATATAGAAAATCGAGCGGGCGTCCTCGGGAGAGAACAGGGGTGTAATGGTCCAACCTAATTCGTGGGATGGAGGCTAAAATCACCAGGAAGAGCAAGCCCAAAAGTGATAAGGTCATAAGGTTCTGTGCTCTGCTCGTCCCTTTTATCCCGCGATAATTGATCAGTGAGAAGAGGACCACGACCGGGATGGCCAAGGCTGGATACCAAGGGACAGAAAAGAAAGGGGTTAGGGCATCGGAGAAGGCCAAGGCGAAGGTAGCGCAGGCTGCAGTACCGCCAATCCAGAGGAGCCAACCGGTGGCGAAGCCATACAAGCCAGGGCTGGCCATTTGAGCAAAGGTGTAGCCCCCGCCGGCTTTAGGGATGGCCGCCGATAATTCGCAGTAGCAAAAGGCGGTTAGCAAACTCACCACGGCCATGACCAGATAGGCCAAAATAGCCGCCGGCCCGACGATGGCGATCGCCCGCCCAGAGAGGACGAAAATGCCAGCGCCCACCAACGCCCCGATGCCCAAGAGCGTAGCACCCCCTAGACCCATAACCCGCTTGAATTCGGCCATCTACACCTTCCGCAGGGTCAACTTCACCGCACCCCCACAGAAGGGACACTCCGCCGTATGGGGACCGACCCAATCTACCTCCTCCTCCTTGAGGGGTGCCGAGCAATGGGGGCACTTCTCCGGGAGCTCCTCGCGCACGATGATCGGCTCTGAGGCGGGAACGGGCATCGGCCTCCGCCGAAGCCCAGGAGATGGCGGCCCTATCAAGGCTTCCAACTCTTTCTTCAGTTCCTCCGCCTCCTTGTGGCGTCCCTTCTCTTGGAGTGCATGAAGGATTCGGGGCACCAGTTCCCTAACCCGGCCGGGCCTACCAGCCTCCCCAAAGAGGCGAAGACCCTTCCTGGCCCGCTCATAGGCTGAATCCAGGTCGTCCAGTCTAAGGTAGCAGCGGGCGGCCTCCAGATTGAGTTGTCCCGCTCGGGCTACCATCCCTCTCTCCTCGGCCCCTCGGGCCAGCCTGTCGAAAGCCGCCGCTGCCTCGGCGAATCTGCCCTCGTGCAAAAGTTGCCTGGCCTTCAGGATGGGCCGGGGTGGCCTTCTGGCTCTGAACATGGTTCCTCCTGCAAAGGGTGGATATGGTATCTTAGGGCTCAACCAGTGCCACTGGGCGAGCGAAGATGAGATACCCCGTATGGGCCACCATCCTGTCCACGGGGCGCAACCTGGCAGGCACAATCTTATAGGGTCGGAGCAGTATCTCGCAGACCTCGATATCTATCAAGCCTTCCTCCTCGAGCCCTCTCAAGAGATTTGACACCTGATTGGCAGTGGGCACTACCGCTCCCAAGAAACCTCCGGGCTTGAGGGCCTCCCGGGCTTGGAGGAGATAATGGTGGGGACTTCTCACATCAAGGAATAGGGAATCCACATCCCGCTCATCGAACCCCTCGGCGATGTCCCGCTGTTTCAGTTCCACGTAATCCAAGAGCCCTACTCGAGTCAGGTTCCGCTCTGCCAAGGCGAGCATATCCTCCCGCTCCTCGTAGGAGTAGACCCGCCCCTCCGGAGCCACCGCCTGGGCCAAGGCGATGGTGAAAGCGCCGCTGCCGGTGCCCGCCTCTATCACTCGGGAGCCGGAGCGTATGTTCATCTTGAGGAGGATATAGCCCGATTCCTTGGGGTAAACGATCTGGGTGCGTCGCCTGGCATCCATGATCAGGTCATGGATAGAGGGTTCAAGCACCCAAAACGGGTATCGCAGATGAGAGAGGATCTCCCGTCCCCAGGGCTGGCCGATGAGATCATCGTGCAGGATCCGCCCTCGATGGGTATGCAGTTCTCCACTTTGCTCCAGGCGCACGATGAACCGCTTCCCATCTTTCCCCAATAGGAGAACCAGGTCGTTCTCCGAGGCTATCTCCGCCAACCTATCTTCTCCCTCACATGATCTCGTCTTGGCCGAGCCCGAAAGCCTCACAGTTGTTGGTAGCGTCGCGGTAACTTGCGACGCTACCAAAATGGGCGGAACAGGGCTCGAACCTGTGACCTCTTCCTTGTAAGGGAAGCGCTCTCCCCACTGAGCTATCCGCCCGCACCCTCATTTTAAACCTGGACCCTGTTTATGTCAACACCGCAAAACAAACCGTCAAAACGGCAAACCCTCCACCTCACCCGCGGCCATTAACTCCGCCTCCTTCCTGGCCGGGCAGATCACAAGATAGTCGCACCAGGAGCAGAAGGGGTTCACCCGAGGTTTGAATTGCTCCGTCCCTTCAATCCGGGCGATGATCTCCTTTATCTTCCCCACCGCCGTGTCCAGCTCTTCCTTCGATCTAGTAGTAGTCAACTTCTCCCCCGCTTGGAGGTAGTGAGCGGTAAGTCTCGAAGCGAAGATGGCCCGCTGGTGGTAGAGCCCCAGGCAGTAGATGCTCATCTGGAGGTCCTGGTCGAACTCCTCCTGGGGAGGGACGTAAGTCCCGGTCTTGTAATCGATAAGTTCATACCCTCCATCAGGGAGACGATCCGCCCGATCGACGCGGCCTAGGAGTATGAAATCGGCAACGGACACCTCCAACCGCTCCTCGATCACCTCTGGCTGAACGTTCATATCTTCTGAATGGTAGTAGATCTCCAAGACCTCCAGAGCCTTCTCCCCCCACATCCTCTCCTCCTCCGTAGACTTAAAGACCCGTCGATCCTGCCGCAGCCAATGTTGGCGGAGAAGGTGCTTCAACCCCTCCAGGGTGCGCCCCTCGGCAGGCACGCGGAAGAAGTCGGCCAGGGCCTTATGGATGGCCCGCCCGAAGATGAAATGGGGCCACTCCTTCTTATACTTGTCCCCCAGGTAGTCGATATACTGGAACTTGTAGCGGAGGGGACAACGTTGGAAGATGCTCAGTTTGTAGGGGCTGACCTTCATAGTATACCGTTTCACCGATATGGCTTATTTTAGCCCATTTCGTGGCCTTAAACAAGCCAAGCGGGTACACTAGCACATATGTCTACCCGCTAAAGGTGTCATGGTCTCCGCACCCGTTGCGAAGAGGGCAAAGTCTCGTGAGCGAACCCTACGCATGGTGAGCCAGGGGCTAAGTGGTGAAGACAACCATAGGCTTTTCACCAGGTTGACAGATTAGATTCTCTGGACTATCCTTAGAATCGAGCGGAGCCAACCGTTCGACCGAGATTGCCTGGGTTAGAGGCTTTTCTCGGGGAGGGAATTGAGTTGAGCAAACTAGAGAGGAAATTCCTGGTGCTCCTTGAGGTAGCCACGGGTTTGGCTCAAGCCGTCGAATTAGATAGCCTCCTAAATGGTGTGATGAAGACATTGAGCGATAAGCTCGAGGTGGTTGATGCTGGAGCTGTCTTCCTCTACGATGGAGAAACTGGCGAGTTGAGAGTTAGGGCCGTTTCGGGATACCGGCGGGAACCGGCATTGCGGGCCCGTCTCAAACCAGGAGAGTCCATTTCTGGGAGCGTCTTTCAATCAGGAAAGGCCAAAATCTATAGTACGCAGCAAGAGATTGAGAGGGCAATGGCTACCATTAGTCCAAAGAACCGAGCCCTCTTTGATGAAGCAACGGAAGGGGGGGGCCGGCCTCAAAGCGCCGCAGCCTTACCCCTGCTGATTGGCGAAAGTAGGATCGGCGTCCTGCTCCTACAATGCTTTGCCACGGATGGAAAGCGTTTTCAAGAAGAGGATCTATCTTTCTTCGGGGCTCTGGCTGGTCTTATTGCTACAGCCATAGACAGGGTGCGATTGCAGGACGAGGCCCGAGAGGCGAGAGCCTTGGAGGAGGCCAACCGCTTGAAGGGAGAACTGCTTTCCATTTTGGCGCACGAGATGCGAACACCCTTAGCGTCTATCAAAGGGTACAGCACCGCTTTGCTATTGGAAGATGTGCAGTGGGAGCCAGGAAAACAGCGCGAGTTCTTGGAGATCATCGATGCCGAGTGCGACACCCTTAGCGAGATAGTTAGGGACCTGCTAGAATCCTCGATCATTGATGCTGGCTTACTGGAGATCGAAAAGGAACCTGTCCTCTTGCCCCGGTTGGCTCAGCAAGCGATGACAGATATAGCACGGCGGACCAAAATCCATCGCTTCTTGGTCACATTTCCCGATGATTTCCCCATGGTACAGGCCGATCCTGAACGCATCCGTCAGGTATTACACAACCTTCTAGACAACGCAGTGAAATATTCGCCAGATGGAGGGCTAGTCGTAGTGCGGGGGGAGGTTCGCCAAGTGGAGGTGATAGTCAGCGTGGCCGATCAAGGGGTTGGCATCGCACCTGAAGACTTGAACCGGCTATTTGATAAGTATTTTCGCGTCAAATCAGACTCGGGGCGTCCTGTACCGGGGACTGGGCTAGGGTTGCCCATCGCCCAAACCATAGTGCAAAACCACGGCGGTCGCATCTGGGCCGAGAGTCAGCTGGGGAAGGGCACCACCCTCTATTTCTCTCTCCCCTTTGGGAGAGATTAGGGAGGAATAGAGGGGATATGCGGTGCTGCCGATCAGGAGCGTCCTATAGAGAACCGGTGTCGTTGTGCAAAGAGGAGTGATGCATGGTCAAAAGTAAGCAGCGGATTCTGATCGTGGATGATGAACCCCGTCTGGTCCGACTAGTCCACGAGGTGCTAGGGGCGGTCGGCTATGAGGTGCTGGAAGCGGCTGATGGTGAGACGGGGATAGAGATCGTGGCCTTAGAGCAGCCAGACCTTCTCTTGCTGGATATCCTTCTGCCCCGAGGGATGGATGGGTATGAGGTTTGCAGACGGGTTAGGGAGTTCTCCAACCTCCCTATCATCATGCTTACGGCCAAGGCTCGAGAGGCGGATATGTTAGAGGGCTTTGACGTGGGGGCGGACGACTATCTAACCAAGCCGTTCAGTGCCAAGGAGTTGATCGCCCGGGTGGGGGCTGTGCTTCGGCGGAGCAAGAGCCCTAAGGAGATCACCATAAAGAAGATAGAATGTGGGGACCTCAAAATCGATTTCGCTCATCACCAGGTCACAGTGAGAGGTCAGCAAGTTACGTTCACCCGTACGGAGTATAAACTGTTACATGAACTGGCGATGAACGCCAACAAGGTGATGCTCCATCAAGATCTCCTCACAGAAGTATGGGGTCCCGAGTATCGAGACGATATCGATTACCTGCGAGCCTATATCCGATACTTACGTCGAAAGATAGAGGTGGACCCCTCCCACCCTCGTTATATCCTCACCCATACTGGGGTCGGCTATATGTTGGCTTGTCCAGAGGGATAGATAGTAGCCACCCCTTAGACCTCAAGGGCCGCTTAAGCGGTCCTTTTTCATATTTTTTTCAGTTCCTCGCTCTCCTTTTTATGAGTTTTTCATGGCTTTTGTGGTATATGAAAATAGGAAAACGGATGAAAGGGGGTCCATCGATGGAGATCGTTACTGAGGAACTGAAGCATCTTACTACTGACCTCTTCGAGGCACCTCGCATAGGGACCGAGGAAGACCTTCTAGTTACCGCTCAGGCTCAGTTGGATCGGGCTGCCGAGCGGTTGGACTTGGAGCCTGCCATCCATGATATCTTGAGCCGGGCGGAACGAGAGTTGATAGTCTCTTTTCCGGTGAGGATGGACGATGGGGATTTGAAGGTCTTCACAGGCTACCGCGTGCAGCACAATAGTGCCCGTGGGCCTTGCAAGGGGGGCATCCGCTACCACCCCGCCGTCGCCTTGGATGAGATCAGGGCCTTGGCAAGTCTTATGACCTGGAAATGTGCGGTGGTGAACATCCCTTATGGGGGAGGAAAAGGTGGAGTTCGTTGCGACCCCTCTACTATGTCGAAGGCGGAGATCGAACGGTTGACCCGACGATACACCACGATGATTCTGCCCCTGTTGGATCCCAAGAGGGATATCCCAGCGCCTGACATCAACACCGACGAGCAGGTGATGGCCTGGATGACCGATACGGTGAGCATGATCGAAGGGCGCACCATCTTGGAGGTGGTGACCGGCAAGCCACTATCCTTGGGAGGTTCGCAAGGTCGTCGAGAGGCCACAGGGCGAGGCGTGGCTATCATAACTGAGGGGCTACTGAAAAAAGTGGGGCTGGAGCCCTCCGAGGCCAGAATAGCGGTGCAGGGGTATGGCAAGGTGGGCAAAGCAGCGGCCACCATCCTTGCCCAGGAGGTAGGTTGTAAGGTAGTGGCGGTCAGCGATATCTCTGGCGGGCTTTTCGATCGCGATGGGTTAGATATTCCAAGCATCAACGAGTATGTCCTCCATTCACCTAGCCATCTCCTAGAAGGATATTCCAAGGGTGGGGTGGAGGAGATCTCCAACGAGACTCTTCTGACCATGGATGTAGATGTCCTGATTCCAGCTGCCTTGGAGAATCAATTGACGGCTAGCAATGCTCCCAACGTTCTGGCTCGGGTGGTCGTAGAAGGAGCCAACGGCCCCACCACACTGGAGGCTGATGCTATCTTGGCGGAGAAGGGAACCATAGTGGTTCCCGATATCTTGGCCAACGCCGGAGGTGTGGTGGTCTCCTATTTCGAATGGGTGCAAAACCTCCAGTGCTTCTCGTGGGAGCTGGAGGAGGTGAACCGCAACCTAAGACGGATGATGGTGAAGAGCTTCGAGGAAGTGTGGTCCTTGAGCCACGAAGAAGGGATGAATCTGCGAGAAGCGGCTTATCTCTTAGCCGTGGACAGGGTGGCAGAAGCCATTAGACAAAGGGGTATTTTCCCCTAGAAGGGAGGTAACGCAATGTCTTCGGAGAAAGTAACGGCAAGGAGAATAAGCGTCGCCCCTGTGGTCGAGCTAGTAGACCAAAGGACCGCGGCCGAGTTGATCGATGAGGCGCTGCGTTTCGCTGCCAGGAAGGTGCATCGGTTGAAAACTGACGATCCTCAGGCACTTCTAGCCGACCCTGGTGCCCAAGGCTACTTCAAATATGGAGTGGCCAAAGAGGTTGGGGAGTTCCTGGGCCGGACGGATACCACCGTCAAAGAGGTTCATATGGTGGAGGCCGAATACGGTTGCAACCCTGACCAAGTGTTGGAGGGAGTGGAACCTCTTCATTCCTGTCTGACGCTTGTGGTTAGGGTAGATCGAAAGACAGCGGCCCTCTCCTCCCTGATCTCCTCCTTGGACCAGGCACTGGTGGCAAAGTTGCGCGAGCTACGGGGCTTTGAGTCCATAAGTTCCATCTTGGACGCCCATCTGGTTGATGAGCAAGAAGTGTTAGGGCGCAGAGGCTACGGGGCCCTGCTTACCTCTCTCTATGCGCATCGGCTCCAGGTTTGGGGGGGCTAGGAAGCTTGGTGCCATCGCCATATGGGAAGGCTCTTCAGCCCCCCCACTATTGTCGCTGATCCCACCCCCGCTAGCAGACCCGCTCCCCACCTCCCGCCAGGCGTTGATGGCAACCTGGCTGGCATAGCCAGCATCGTCTACCTCCACGCCATCGTAGTGCGCCTGCGAGAACTCGGCGGCTTTGGCCAGGGTGGCAGCGGCTAGAGTGTAAGCCACGTGGCGGTTCTCCACGGTGCTCCCGGCCACCTTGCCCCTGAAGTCATAGGTGCTGAGTGCGGCCAGCACCCCAGATGTCGAAGCCAAGGCCAACAAAAGCACCCATGCAATCACGGTAACCATGAGTGCTCTCTTGCCCTTCGTTCTCCTCATTCATGGGTAAACCGATTGCTCCTATTGCTACATCTTCTCCGGTGCCGAGACCCCCATGAGTCCCAAGACTTGGGCCAGGACTACCTGGCAAGCCCTTACCAAAGGGGCATATCCTCCAGGGGCTAACCTTCATAACTGGACTCTTACGCAAATCCTCTACCCTAGCGCCTTCCCCATTTCCTTCCATGGCAGGGATGCCATCTGGACAAAGGGCACCCGCAGTATTTACAGAAGTAGCACGTGTGGTTTACGCCAATGCCTACTCGTCCTTTTCCTTGTTGCGCTAGAAGAGAAATGCGACGCCGATGCCAGTGATCAGCATCAACACAAAGCCCGGCAGCAACACCCGGCGCAGGGTGGGCGACCCGTTCATCAGCACGATACCCCCTTTGACCACGGTGTTCGACATAGCAGCCAGTACAATGGCCCGCGCCGCCGTGTTCAGGCCCAGACCACCTACCGCCTTGCTCAACTCAGCCATGGAGAGCGTGATGGCGTCCACGTCCGCCAGCCCGGCGACGACACTAGAGAAATAGACACCGGTATCGCCCAAATACGTCTGCGCCGCTTTGGAGACCAGCAGGATAACGGCGTAAATCAGGCCAAACTTGACTGCCGGCCCCAACTCAAACGGATTGGCAAAAGTAACATCTCCCTTCTCGTCGGTACGCTGAGAGAGGTAAAGATAGGCACAGTAGGCCAGTCCTACCGCCGCTGAGGCAGCCATCGGCGGCCACAATACCTGCAGCAGTTCGATGTTCAGCGCTGCAACTTCTACCACTACCCGTGAGAACATCATCGTCCAGGCCACCGTGATGGCCAGAGCGAAAGGTTTGGCCAACTCTGCCCGCTCCTCACTACGCTCCGCAAAGCTGGCCGTCACTGCGGTGCTGGATACCAGCCCGCCAAGAAAACCGGTCAACCCGATGCCCTGTCGAGGACCAACCACCTTGATCAGCACGTAGCCCAGAAAGCTGATGCCGGAGACGAATACGACCATCAGCCAGATCTCGTACGGGTTCAACACGTCGAAAGGCGGCGGGCCAAAGGCCTGATTGGGCAGCACCGGCAGAACGATGGCCGTGATGACGGCGAACTTGAGCGTGGCGTAAATGTCCTCTCGGGTGATCAACCGCACGAACCTCTCTGTCTCTACCTTGAGGGAGAGCAGCACTGTCGTCGCCACGCCTATCGCCGCCGCCAATGCCAGGTAATCCCAGTAACACAGCGCGCCGGCGAGGATTATCAGCAACGCCGCCACCTCGGTCGTCATGCCCACTTCACCGCGCCAGGCACCGATGAAGTAGGCGACTGTGATCAATGCGCCCAACGGCAGGAGGATGCCAATGAACGCCCCCGGTGCAGCCAGCACGTCAGCCGCCAACGCAGCCCCGCAGCCAGCCAACCCCAGCAACGCAAATGTGCGCGCCCCCGCGAATATCTCCCCCTCAGGACCACCATGGGTGTACTCTCGTTCCAGTCCAACGAGAAGGCCGATGGCCAAGGCGGCTCCGAACCGATAGAAGATACTTATAGGCCCCATGCTGCCCCTCCTGCCAGGGTGTTGAATCTGCGCTGCTGGGCAACCCCAAACCAATTGGCCATCTCATCCAAAAGGCACTGGATCCCTTTCTCGCCCTTCGTTCCCCTCGTTTATAGGTAAACCGATTGCTCCTATTGCTATATCTTCTCTGAAGCCGAGACCATCATCAGCCCCTGAACCTGGGCCAGGACTACCTGGCAAGCCCTTACCGAAGGGGCATATCCTCCAGGGGCTAACCCTCATAACCGGACTCTTACACAAACCCTCTACCCCAACGCCCTCCCCTTCTCCGCGGCTATCCGCATCTGCTGCTCTCTGAAATCAAGGGGTGGCACCACTGGCTCCTTGCGCCTCTCCATGCTCAGTGCCCCCACCCAACAGACGGAGTTGCAGAGGCCACAGCCAAGGCAGATAGATTCGTCTACGCTGGCCTTCCACTCCTTTCCCCCACCCACCTCCATCTCAATGTAGGAGATTGCTCGCGCCGGGCACCGCTTGGAGCAGGTCTTGCACCCGGTGCATCTCTCCTGATCCACAACGGAGACGTAATTACTGGGAGCCACCGAGTGACGAAGGCCAAACTTGTTATTCCCAGCCAAAAGGTTACAACAGCAGCGGCAACAATGGCAGATGAAAGCCACCCGCTGTTGCACGTTGTCGGCGATGTGGCAGAGGCCAAGTTCCTCAGTCCCATCCAGTACATCTAGCAACTCCGTGGGCTCGGCCCTACGGGCAAAGCCTCGGCGCACCAAGAACTCTGCGGCTGGCCCCAGGACAGTACACACCTCCATCATGGGCGCTGTACAGGCGGTGCCCCGGTGGTGCGCTACGTGGCGACAGTAGCAGGTGGTGAGGGCTCCATATTTCGCCCCTCGGATGATCTCCGATGCCTTCTCATAGGGCAGGACCTCGGGCCCGAAGTGAGCGATAGCCCCCTCTACCACCAAGGTCCGGGCTCGCTGGGTCTTCGAGCCGAAGACCTCCTTCGCGAACCCTTCCTCAAAGAAGTAGTCGTGCATCAAATAGGCCAACTTCTTGAGGGGAAGGTCTCGGTTGGGGAACTTCATAAAAGTATACTCAAAGAACCCCACCACCGTGGGACTCAAGACGTAGAAGCTTTTCCCTTTCCTCTCATATTCCAAGATCAGAGCCTTGTCTGCCAGGGAGTTCAGGATAGACCGCAACCTCTCAGGCTCCAGACCGATCCTCCTCTGCAACTCCCCGAAAGGCGCGGGTAGCAGGGGAAACTGAGCAGCAACCTGGGCCTCCTCCTCGCTGTAGAGGATCTTGAGGATCTCGTAGAGTTCCCTGGCTGGTGGCGCACCGATGGGGTACCGATGCAGCCTCTCGGCCAATTCTACATAGACTCCCTCTGCGGTCGCTAGGTGGCCCACACAACCTCCTTCTTAGGCCTAAGTAGGCGCTACATCTTCTCCGGCGCCGAGACCCCCATCAATCCCAGAACCTGGGCCAGGACTATCCGGCAAGCCTTCACCAACTTGAGCCGGGCCTTGTTGAGGGGCATATCCTCAGGATAAGAGGAGACGACGCGACATCGCTTGTAGAAGGAGTGGAAGGCGCTGGCTAAATCCTGGGCGTAGTAGCTCAGATGATGGGGAGCCAGGTTAGAGGCCGCCAACTCCACGATATCCGGCAGAAGCAGCATCTGCCTGAGGAGAGCCAACTCCGCCTCATGGGTCAAAAGGGAGAGATCGCCGTCTCTGTAATCTAGGTCCCTGGCGTAGCGGAGGATGCTGGCGATCCTAGCGTGGGCGTATTGGACGTAATAGACCGGGTTCTCCTGCGACTGCTCCTTGGCTAACTCCAAGTCGAAGTCCATCTGGCTATCGGCGGCATGAGTGAGGAGGAAGAAGCGAACCGCATCGGGGCCCACCTCATCGAGGACCTCCCGCAGGGTGATGAACTCCCCCGTGCGCTTAGATAGGCGCAGTACCTCCCCCCCCTTTTTCAGGGTGACCAATTGGTAGATGAGAAGTGTTAACCGCTCTGGGTCCAACCCCAAAGCCCGCATCATAGCCTTCATGCGGGGAACATGCCCCTGGTGGTCGGCCCCCCAGACATCTATCACCCAATCAAAGCCTCGTTTTATGAACTTCTGGTAATGATAGGCGATATCCGAAGCGAAATAGCCGGGCTCCCCCGTGGAGCGGACGACCACCTCGTCCTTGTCGCCTTCCAAGGCGGTAGCCGCAAACCAGATAGCCCCCTCTTCCTCAAAGATATGGCCTCCCTGGCGCAGGATCTCCATAACCTCCGCGAAGTAGCCATCCTCGTATAGGCTTCGCTCTGAGAACCAGTTATCGTACCGGATGCCCAAAAGTTCCAGGTCCCCCTTGACACCCTCTAAGACCTTAGATAGTCCCACCTCGCCGATAGCCTCCAGCGCCTCCTCACGGCCCATCCGCAGGTATCTTTCGCCCTCGGCTTCGACTATCTCTCGCCCCCACTCCGCCATATATCGGCCTCGATAGCCACCCTCCGGTATCTCCTCCTCTCGCCCCAGCGCCTGGGTGTAGCGGGCATATAGGGTCTCGTTGAAGAGGCCCATCTGAGTGCCCGTATCGTTAACGTAATATTCCCGCTGCACCTCGTATCCCACTGCATCCAACAGGTTGGCCAAACTGTCCCCCAAAACCACATTGCGGGCAAAGCCCACATGCAACGGGCCGGTGGGGTTGGCGCTGCCATACTCCACCTGGACCCTCTTCCTCGGCTCCAGATCCAAGCGACCATAGGAAGGGCCTTGGGCCAATATCGTCTCCACCTGTTGAGCCAGCCAGCCGTCATCCAGGGTGAAGTTGATAAAACCGGGCCCCGCCACCTCCACCCGGCTGATAAACTCAGCGGGAGGGAGATGCTTGACAATAATCTCGGCCACCTGGCGGGGAGGCTTGCCCACTCGACCGGCCACCTGCAAAGCCAGGTTGGTGGCGTAATCCCCGTGCTCTTCCCGCTGGGGCTGCTCCACGATGAGCGGGGGCAACTCAAAGGGTGGCAGATCTCCAGCCCTCTGAGCCTTCAACACCGCTTCCTTTAACAGTTGGGCTATCTCCCCTTTCATCTAAGAGTTATAACCCTTTCCCTTCCCTACGGGATCCCGAGGGACGGGATCCTATAAGGATGAGGACATCTCCTCCCAATTCTTTCCCACCTTGATATCCACCTTGAGGGGAGCCCGCAACTCATAAGCCCCTTCCATGACAGAGCGGACAAGGGAGGCCACGGTTTTCAGTTCCCCCTCTGGCACTTCCAGGACCAACTCATCGTGCACCTGGAGGGTCAAGCGGCTGGCTAACTCTTTCTCCTGGAGAGCCCTATGAAGGCGGATCATCGCTATCTTGAGGATATCAGCGGCGCTACCTTGGATAGGCATGTTGATAGCCATCCGCTCCGCCGCTCGTTTCACCCGGCCATGGGCTCGACTAGTAGATCGAAGTTCCGGGAAGTAGCGACGCCGACCGAGGAGAGTAGAGACATACCCCTTCTCTCGAGCCATCCGCTTGGTCTCCTCTATATATTCCCCCACCTTGGGATAACGGGCGAAATAATTGGCGATAAACTCAGCGGCTTCCTCCTGCGAGAGTCCCGTCCTCTGAGCCAAGCCGTAGGCGCCCATGCCATACGAAAGGCCGAAGTTGATACTTTTGGCTATGCGCCGCATCTCAGGGGTCACCTGGGAGAGGGGGAGATCCATAACGGTAGCCGCTGTGCTGGCATGGATATCCTCCCCCCGTTCGAAGGCGCCCAAAAGCCCCTGGTCCTGGGAGATGTGAGCCATGATCCGCAACTCCACTTGGGAGTAATCGGCGGACAAGAGTAGACAGCCCTCCTCCGCTATGAACGCTCGCCGCACCTGACGCCCTATCTCGGTACGGATGGGGATGTTCTGCAAATTGGGATCGCTGGAGGAGATCCGCCCCGTCACCGTTCCCGTCTGATGGTAGGAGGTATGGACTCGCCCCGTCTGCGGATTTACCAAGAGCGGCAGAGCATCGACATAGGTGGATTTCAGTTTGCTGAGTTGCCGATACTCCAAGACTAGTTCGATGATGGGATGCATACCTCGCAACTCCTCCAAGACCTGAGCCGAAGTAGAATATCCGGTCTTAGTTCTGGCTTTGGCCGGAAGCCCCAACTCCTCAAAGAGGACACTACTAAGTTGCTGGGTGGAGGATACGTTGAAGGGGCGACCGGCCATCTCATAGATCTCCCTCTCTAGAGCGGTGATACGCAGATATAGTTCCCGGGACATCTGCTTCAGGTACTCTATGTCGAGAGCCACCCCAGCCATCCCCATGGCCACCAAGACCTCAACCAGCGGTATCTCCACCTGAACGAAGAGATCCCAAAGTTGGTGCTCTTTCAGTTCCGCCTCCAAGAGCCTAGCCAACCGCTCTGTGGCTTCCACATCGGCGACAGCATAGGGGGCTGCGGCGGCGATGGGAACCTGGGCCATGCTCTTCTGATCTTTCCCTTTGCCGATCAGCTCGCTGATAGGGGTCATCTCCACCCCCAGTTTCCGCCAGGCCAAATTCTTCAAGCCGAAGCTCCTTCCCCCAGGGTCGAGAAGATAAGCGGCGATCATGGTATCGAAGGCCAGCCCCCGAACCTCCAGACCATGACGGCGCAAGACCGTTAAATCGTATATGGCGTTGTGGGCCCATTTAGCCACCCCATCGTCCTTCAGGATGGGGGCCAAGGCGGCCCTAACCTCCTCCAGAGGCAATTGCCCCTTTCCCTCGGGATCCCATAGGGGTAGGGATAGGGACGACTCCAAGTGACCGAGGGGGATATAGTAGCCCCCTCCAGGCTCCGAAGTAAGGGCCAACCCCACCAAATCTACGGACATGGCGTCAGTGCCTGTGGTCTCCACATCCAAAGTTAAGTGTGAAGAGTTAGATAACTCGGTCACTACCCTTTCCAGCGCCTTTTTGGTGGTCACCACCTGACAATCAAGGGTTGCCTTCCCTTGAGGCGTCAACAGCATCAACTGCTCCGCCTTTTGCTCCGACTTGGGCAACCGATCCACCAGACTCCGAAACCCTAACTCCCTGAAAACTTCCATTACCCGATCCCGGTCGTAGTCGCTAGTGCGGCACCTCTCCAGATCCAGGATAATGGGGACATCGGTGACGATGGTGGCCAAACGCTTGCTCAAGAAAGCCTGCTCCCTGTGCTCAGCGAGGGCCTTTCTGACTCTGGCTGGTTCGATCTCCTCCAGATGCTCATAGGTTTCCTCGATGGTGCCGTACCGTTTGATGAGGTCGGTGGCGTACTTAGGCCCTATCCCCGGAACTCCAGGTATGTTATCCGAAGCGTCTCCCACCAGAGCCTTGTAATCCACCAGCAGGGAGGGTCGAAAGTCGTACTTCTCCTCCAGCGCTTTCTCATCAAAGAGCCTGGCTTCGGAGAAAGATTGTCGATGGCCCCCGGTTGTCAATACCTTCACCTTAGGAGATACCAACTGAAAGGCATCGTAATCGCCGGTGAGGATGAGGGTTTCCACCCCCAACTCCTGGGCCTGCTTAGAGAGGGTGCCGATGAGGTCGTCGGCCTCGTACCCCTCCACCTCGAAGATGGGGATACCTAGAGCCTCGATCACCTCTACCAGGCGAGCCATCTGATCCCGCATCTCCTCGGGCATACGAGCCCGCTGAGCCTTATACTCCTTGAACTCTTGGTGCCTAAAGGTTTCCTTCCCCGCATCGAAGGTCACAGCGATGTAGTCAGGCTTCTCTTGCTCCAAAGCCCGAAGGAGCATCAGGGTGAAGCCGTATACCGCGTTGGTCAACTCCCCTCGGGAGGTGGAGAAAACATCTATGGGGAGAGCGAAGAAGGCTCGATAGGCTAAAGCGTGCCCATCCACAAGAACCAGTTTCTTACCCATCGCCTCACTTCCTGGCTATATCCATTCTAGCCGCTGGCAAAGCCAAAGTCAAAAGAGGGACAAACCACGTCCTCGCTTAGCATAGTGGCAAAGAAAATACACTCACGGTATCTCTTCTTTTGAGATCTTACAATCAGCCAAATCTTAACGGTTTGTGAGAGAGATCGTCGGTGGCCAAAGAACTCATCTCACTTTTTCAAGGGTATCGGATAGCCTTAGATGTCCAGAGGCCCGGAGAGGAGAAGAAGAGAACCCTTGGGATGCTCCTTTTATCTAGCGGAAATTATATATGCCAGCAGAACCAAACCTGCCCCCAAGAGAAGAAGGTGAATGAGGCAACCGCCGATCTTCTTGATCATTCCGAAGAGCCAAGCCACTATAAGCACAGCGATGACCAGGCCCGCCAGGATAGTGATGGTACTTCCCACTCGATCCCCCTTTGCCTGTTTGTGGCCATTCTAGGGGGCGAGGGGCCAGATGTCAAGGCAGCAACCGCTACATAGATCCTCGTTACCCAGAGATGGCTGAAACGGGCATCTCATGATCTACTGGGAAAGCCTCGATATACTAACCCCTCTGCCACCTACTTGTCGCATTTGACATGAGAGATAGCGGGCGGCAACACTCAGAGGTGGCCGGAATGGGTATCTCATGATATACTGGAAAGACGAGGAGCGGGGCTATGATCGACCACTTCATCCCCAGCGAGGGGAGAGAGGAAGAGATCCCTCTGGAGCAGTACCTGGAACCGATGCCAGGAAACGTGGTCTCCCGATACATCGAGGCCTATTCCCATCCTGGGGGTATGATCTTAGACCCCTTCTGCCAGACGGCGGTAGTGATAGAGGAAGCGGTCCGAAAGGGGAGATCAGCCCTCGCTGCTCACTTCAGTCCCCTAAACGTGCTCATAGCACGGGCCACCCTCAGGCTCCCTCCACCGGAGGAGATCGATGCCGCCACCACCCGCCTCGGCGATGCTCCAAAACTGGGAGCCCCTCTGCGAGAGCACATCACCCAACTTTACGCTACATCCTGTCACCGATGCCAAAATCCGGTGGTGGCTGACCACTTTGCCTGGGATAGTGAACGGGGGTTGCCGGTAGAGAAAGGGTATCGGTGTCCCCATTGCGAAGCCCAAGGCGACTTCCCCGTAGAGGAACCCGACCTGGAGACCCTGACCAGGATAGAGGAACGGGGCGTCCACTATTGGTATCTTCTAGATCGCCTAGCCTCCCCTGGTGAGGAGGGACGGGAGTTAGCCCAAAGCCTCCTGGAACTCTATACCCCCCGCAACCTATACGCCCTGGTCAACCTCTCTATGAAAGTGGAAGCCCTCTTCTCCGGCTCTCCCATCTTGGAGACACTGCAACTGATACTCCTCATCTGCCTTGATACCTGCCGTAAACTGGAGAAGGAAGAGCGAGCCCGACTTCGGCCCCCGCGGAGTTTTAGGGAGCGAAACGTCTGGCACGCCTTTGAGGAGGCTTACGTTCAACTACGCTCCCTCTCCTCGAAGTCCAGACTCTCAGGTAACGTTCCACCACCTACTGAGGCCATAGTCAAGCGGTCTATTCGCGGCTTGGCTTCGGGTTTGGAGCGAGAGAGCCTAGAGTTGGTCATAACGGCTCCTCCACCCCTCAATCGTCCCTTCTGGGCCCTATCCTATCTCTGGACCGGCTGGCTCCTGGGCAAGGAGGAGGCGACGGTCTTTAAGCCGTTCTTACGACCTCGATCCTTGGACTGGTCATGGTATCAGAGAGCCACCGCTGCCGCCATGCGGGCTCTAACGCGCCTCTTACGCCCCGAAGGGAGGATAGTCTTCATTTTGGAGCGTGGCGAACTCCCCCAAACCGAGCGCCTCATCCTGGCAGGAGCAGAGGTGGGCCTGCAGTTGGAAGGGTTCTTCCTCCAACCCTGCGAGCCGAGCCCGAGCGTTCTCTTGCGAAAAGAGAGGGCAAGCAGTTATCATCTCTCCTTGGTGAAGAATCGACCCCAAAAGAAGCCCCCTGCTGCCCCTCGCCTCGCTTCCCAGATGCGAAGCTCTGCTTTCGAGGCTTGCCGGAAACTCCTCCGAGAGCGTGGCGACCCGTTGCTCTTCGAGTGGCTCCACGCTGCCATCCTCAAGCGATGGAGCGAAGAGGACCTTCTGCGCCAGGCGACGCTCCTAGAAGGGACATCTCTCACTCAATTCGCCACTGAGCAGATGGAAGAGAGCCTGAAGGAGAACCTGGATACCGGGAATCTCATCCTGCTGGATGAGAGAGGAGAGATTAGAGAGGACGAGAAAGCAGATTGGAACTCTTCCCTCTGGTGGCTAAAAGAGGCGCCGCCTCTCTCCCCTCTTGGCGACCAGGTGGAGAAGGCGGCCTGTCAACTGCTCCAAGAGGTGAAAAGGTTCCAACAAGTGAGAGAGGAGGTCTACTCCCTCTTCCCGGGCCTCCTAACCCCTGATCCAGGGCTGGTGGAGGAGGCTCTCCATTCCTATGGTCAGGGGAGCCCCGGGGCTTGGCAGCTCCGGCCCCCGGAGGAGGTGCGAGAGGAGATGATCGCTCTCCTCCTTCGCCTGGGAGAGCGCTTGGGGTTCCAAGTCTGGGCTGGTGCCGGGTTGCCCCGCTATGCCGATGTGGCCTGGCGGGATGGAGAAACTTCCCACATCTTCCTCATCCGCCAGAAAGTATGGCTACGGGATCTCTGCCAGTGGGTGGAGGAAGGGCCCAAGGTTCGCCATCTAATCCTCATCCCCGATGAGCGGGCCTCGCTCCTACGACGTAGGCTGGAGGGCTCTCCCCTCATCCGAAAGCGACTGGCAGAAAGCGATTGGGATTTCGCAAAATTCAGCCACCTCCGGTCGGTGGCCGCCCAGGAGGAAGTGGACCGCCACGACCTCAAGAAGATCGTGGGGCTCCTACCCCCTATAGAGAGCGCAGAGGCGCAGTTGCCGCTCTTTCCATAAGAAGAGGTGTGCCCTATGTTGAGAGAGGATCTCCCTCGCCTACGACTGGCCCATCTTCCCACTCCCTTGGAGGAGATGCCGAATCTAACGCGGAGACTCAGAGGGCCGCGCCTTCTCATCAAGAGAGATGACCAGACCGGCCTGGCTACCGGGGGAAACAAGACCCGGAAACTAGAGTACCTTATGGCTGACGCCCTGGCCCAGGGAGCCGATACCATAGTTACCTCAGGCGCCGCTCAATCGAACCATGCTCGCCAAACAGCCGCCGCAGCCGCCAGATTGGGACTCAAAGCCCTTCTCCTCCTCAGGGGAGAAGAACCTCAGTTCCGTAACGGCAACCTCCTCCTCGACGACCTACTGGGCGCTGAGGTGCGGTGGATGGGCCCCCAAAAGCACCTACACCCTGAACGGATAGCAAAAGTATTAGAAGAACTCAAGCAAGCAGGGCAAAAGCCGTATCTCGTCCCCTACGGTGGCTCAAACGAGGTAGGGGTATTAGGTTATATCCAAGCCATGAGGGAACTCTTAGATCAACTAGAAGAAAGCGGTCTGGAAGCCGACCACCTAGTCGTAGCCACCAGTTCCGGAGGCACACAAGTGGGGCTCACCCTGGGGGCTAAGATCTACGGATATGGGGGAGAGATCATAGGCATAAGCGTGGATCTGCCCAGAGAGGAACTGTTGAGCGATTTGGTGAGCCTGGCCCAGGTCACGGCTGCCTGCTGGGGGTTCGATCTTTCCTTCGGCAGGGACGATTTCATAGTCTACGATGACTATCTGGGAGGGGGGTATGGCGTCTTAGGGCCACCGGAGGTGCAGGCCATAAAGTTGCTGGCCCGCACCGAGAGCATCCTCCTAGACCCTGTTTATACCGGAAGGGCTATGGCCGGCCTCATAGATCTCATCCGAGGAGGTGCCTTTCGACCCAATGAGGTAGTAATCTTCTGGCATACCGGTGGCACCCCTGCCCTCTTCGCCTATGCTCAGGAGTTATTTAGAGCACCTCGAACCGGGCGGTGAAATGGCGAAGGCGAGGTGCTTCGTAAACTATCCTTAAGCCTCTCATCTTCTCCCGCTCCCGGTAGAGTCGGGCTATAACATCCACCACATAGTCTAGGTGGCTCTGGGTATAGACCCGCCGAGGAAGGGCCAGGCGCACCAACTCCAGTTTTGGATAGATCACCTTCCCCGTGGCCTCATCCTTGCGGGCGAAGGAGACGCTCCCTAACTCCACCGCTCTGATGCCCCCTTCCAGATATAACCGGGCCACCAGAGCCTGCCCCGGGAATTGGCCCTGGGGGATATGGGGCAGGAACCGCTTGGCATCTATGTAGACCGCATGCCCCCCCACAGGCTCGAAGATGGGAACCCCCTCCTCTCGCAACCGATCCCCTAAATACTGGGTTTGGCCGATCCGATAGGTCAGGTACTCCTCGTTGAGCCCCTCCCATAGACCAATGGCTATCGCTTCTAAGTCTCTCCCCGCCAGACCTCCATAGGTGGGATACCCCTCCTTGAGGATCAGTTCCGTGCAAACCCGCTGGTAGAGATCCTCATCGTTCATGGCCAGGAAGCCCCCGATATTCACCAAGGCGTCTTTCTTAGCGCTCATGTAACAGCCGTCAGCGTAGGAGAATACCTCTTTCGCTATCTCCAAAACCGTCCTGTTTTCATACCCCGCTTCTCGTTTCTTGATGAAGTATGCGTTCTCCGCATACCGACAGGCGTCGATGAAGAGGGGAATACCATACTCGGCCAACGTCTCCTTCGTCTGGCGGATATTCTCCAAGGAGACCGGTTGCCCCCCACCGGCGTTATTGGTAATGGTGAGCATCCCTAGAGGGATGTTTTCAGCCCCTACCTCATCAATGAACGCTCTCAGTTTCGCGATATCGATATCCCCCTTGAAAGGATGATAGCCTTGGGGATCTAGTCCCTCGTCGATGACCAGATCGACCGGCTTCCCCCCACGGGCCCTTATGTTGGCTTGGGTGGTATCGAAATGCATATTGCTGGGGACAGACTGGCCCGGCTCCACCAGAAGGCCAAAAAGGATATTCTCCGCCGCCCTTCCCTGATGGGTGGGAACAAAATAGGAGAAGCCGAATATAGAGTGGATCGCCTCCTCCAGGTTGTAGAAGTTGCGGCAGCCGGCATAGGATTCATCGCCCCTCATCAGACCCGCCCACTGGTCTTGGCTCATGGCCGAGGTTCCGCTATCGGTGAGGAGATCGATGAATATATCCTCTGCCTTGATGAGAAAAGGGTTGTAGCCAGCCCCAACCAGTAACCGCTCCCGCTCTTGACGGGTAGTTTGCTTGATCGGCTCCACCGCTTTGATGCGGAAGGGTTCGACTATAAACCTCGCCATCTCTCGCTCCTTTACCGTATGATTATCGGCCCAGGAGAATCATACTGGCCTTAGAGCCTCATGTCAATGAGATCGATTCAAGAAAGAGGAGCCTCCCATGCTATAACCGGAGGGAGCCCTACATAGCCTGCATCTAAACTCCTCTACTATCGCCGTAGGTATAAGGGGTAGAACCTCAGGCTATTTACCCCCGCTTTCTCCCCGCTCGGTATGCCATCCCCCGAAATTTTAAGGTTCTGCACTTGACAAACCTGATAAATTGGAGTTATACTACTTATAACGTAGTTATAAGGCTAACGTCTAAGTTATAATACTAACGCCTAAAAGCGGGGGGAAAGTTAACCACCCCGCAGCAAGCTGCGGGGCTTAGCCAGCGGAAGGATTGTATT
>CAYLIE010000032.1:0-26102 GCA_964383935.1 uncultured Anaerolineales bacterium
GTAGGCCAACGGGGCTGTGGGAGTGAGTCCATCTCCCAACTTTTGAACGCTTCCAGCCTCATCCTTTGGCTTGACCAGATTTCATGTTGTGCTATAATATGCGCTGAGTAAAGGGCGAGGCATGAGTATGCGGGCTTACAAAGAGAAGGGTCAAGGCTCCAACCCTTGGTTTGGGATACTCTTCGGTAGCCTCTTCACCATCTTCATCATAGGGGGGATCTTCTGCGGCTACCTTTTCTATGCCTCGGTGCGGGAGGTTGTGGCTCGTGCTGGGCTTCAGACTTTCGTCAATGTGCCTATATTCCAGCCGCGGGAAAGCGATCTACCGGCGCCCGATTGGAGCCGGAAAGAGAAGGTGAACATCCTCCTCTTGGGGGTGGATGAGCGGCCTCAGGAGGCGGGTCCCTGTCGCACCGATACCATGATATTGGTGACCGTGGACCCGGCCACCAATACCGCGGGGATGCTCTCTATCCCCCGGGATCTATACGTGGAGATACCCGGATACGGCCCGGACCGGATCAACGTGGCCCACTTCATAGGGGATCGGGATAAGTACCCGGGAGGAGGGCCGGCTTTGGCCAAGAAAACGGTTCAGTACAACCTGGGCGTTCCCATCCACTATTATATCCGGATCAACTTCCAAGGGTTCAGAGATATTATAGACGCCTTGGGCGGTATAACGGTTGAGGTGGAAAAGGAGATATGGGATGATAGGTACCCGGACGAGAACTACGGCTACGTGACCATCTACATCCCGGCCGGGGTTCAGCAGATGGATGGGGAGATGGCTTTGCGATACGTCCGCACCCGGCATAATGGCAGTGACTTCGTGCGGTTGCGGCGTCAGCAAAAGGTGCTCTTCGCCCTCAGGGAGAAGGCGCTCAGTTTGGACCTTATCCCTCGACTTCCGGATCTCTTGAGAACTATGGGCTACACAGTGGATACCGATCTTGACCCCCAGGAGGTGCTGGCTTTGGCCCAGATAGCCCGCCAGATCGAGAAGGAGGATATCAAGTCCGCAGTGATCGACGAGACGATGTCCGTTTCTATTATACTACCTGATACCGGTGCTAACGTCCTCTACCCTCTCCGAGATAGGATAGCCGAGGTGGTGGAGGAGATATTCTCCTCACCAGCGGAAGGCGAAGAATGAGATGACCTTCGACCGTTACGAAGCCCTTAGGGGTTGGGCTGAGAAGAGCGTTTTCTTCTCCGGTGAGATACCGGAGATTTCTATTGCTCTGGGCAGTTGTAGTCTGGCGGTGGGGGCTGATGAGGTCTTTCGGGCTGTGGACGAGGAGATGCGGCGGGAGGGGCTTCGGGCCCGGCTCCGCAAGACCGGTTGTCCTGGTCTTTGCGGCGACGAGGTGCTGGTGAGCGTCGCTAAACCTGGCTATCCCCGTATCACCTATCGAAAAATGACCCCCCTTTCTGTTCAGGAACTGGTGGTCGATTTCCTGAAAGGCGATGACCCCCGCTCCGATTGGGCTTTGGCGGCCGAGGAACCTCTAGAGGGCATCCCTTCCTGGAAGGATCTGCCCTTCTGGGCGAAGCAAGAGCGACAGGTGTTAGCCCATTGCGGCCAGATCGATCCTGGGGTTCTGGAAGAGTACATCATCCGAGATGGCTACGGGGGACTGGCCCAAGCCTTAAAGTTGACCCCTGAGGGGGTGATCGCTGAGGTCGCAAAGTCGGGGTTGCGAGGCCGAGGAGGAGCGGGTTTCCCCACGGGGAGGAAATGGGAGTTCTGTCGCGCCGCGCCGGGCGAGGTGAAATACCTCATCTGCAACGCCGATGAATCGGAGCCCGGGACTTTCAAAGACAGGCTGATCATGGAGGGGGACCCTCAGCGGGTGATCGAAGGGGTAGCCATCGCCGCTTATGCCATAGGTGCTCAGGAGGCTTATATCTACCTCCGGGGTGAATACCCTCTGGCGGCGGAGAGGCTAGAAGAGGCTATCCAGCAAGCCCAAGAGGCTGGGCTCTTGGGAGAGGGGGTTCTTGGCTCGAACTTCTCCTTAGAGGTTAAGGTTCACCGGGGGGCCGGGGCCTATATCTGTGGCGAGGAGACGGCTCTCATCGAGTCCCTGGAGGGGAAGAGGGGTGTCCCCCGCATGAGACCTCCTTATCCTCCCTCTTATGGCCTTTGGGGCAAACCCACGGTGGTGAATAATGTGGAGACCTTAGCCATTCTCCCCGATATAGTGCGGAAGGGGGCCGACTGGTACAAGGAGCGGGGCACGGAGAGGTCGCCGGGGACCAAGGTCTATACTCTCTTGGGAGACATTCATCGTCCCCTGGCCTTCGAGGCCCCTTTGGGGCTGACCTTGAAGGAAGCGATAGAGGTTTACGGAGGTGGGGTCAAGAACGGCTTTCGATTGGCCCAAAGCGGGGGAAGTTCCGGTACCGTAGTGCCCGAGAGCAAGTTAGAGAGCCCCCTGGACTATGACTCTATGACTCGGGCGGGTGTCTCCTTGGGCTCGGGGGCTCTCTTGGTGGCCGATGGGAGAAGAAACGTAGCTTGGTTCCTGGCCTCGGTTATCAATTTCTTCCGCGTCGAATCGTGTGGGAAATGTACCCCTTGTCGAGAGGGGACACTCAGGGCTCAGGAGATTCTGGAGAGGCTGGCAGCAGGTAGAGGTGAGGAGGGAGCGTTAGAGATGCTCGCCGCCCTGGCCGAGGCGTTACGTTTGGCTTCTTTCTGTGGCTTGGGGACGGCCGCGGCTCTACCTTTGGATACCGCCTTAGAGCATTTCAGGGAGGAACTGGGGCGGAGGCGCAGGGTTAATAAAGCGGTGAAGATCAAGCCGGGTGAGGGTAAGGGTGGGTTACCATCTCCAGATGTGGAGCGGGTGGCGGAGATCATCGCCCGGCATGGAAAAGAGCCCGAGGCTCTGATCGAGACCCTGCGCGACCTGGATGCCAGATGGGGATACCTGCCCCGGGGGGCTCTCCAGGTCGTGGCCCAGGCTTATCAGATGGCTCCTAGCCAACTCTATGGGGTGGCTAGTTTCTACTCTCTCCTCTCTACCGTTCCGCGAGGTGAGCACCTGATACGCTGCTGCGAGAGCGCGCCTTGCGAACTCTCAGGTAGTGGCGAGGTCTTGGAGGCGGTGAAAGAAACCCTAGGCATCGATGTGGGCCAGACGACGGAGGATGGGAAGTTCACCTTGGAGACCACCAGTTGTCTCGGCCTCTGCGGGGTAGGGCCGGTCCTCACCGTAGGCGAAAAAGTGTATGGGCGGCTCACACCGGAGAGGGTGAACGATATAGTGGACGGGTATAGGTAGGCGTCTCTATGGGTGAGATCACTCTAAAGATAGACGGGATGCCGGTAAAGGCGGAGGAGGGGATGACGCTGCTTCAGGCGGCGGAGATTGTGGGTATCTATATCCCTGCCCTCTGCGCCGATGATGATCTGGAGCCCTATGGGGGCTGTCGCCTCTGTATCGTGGAGGTAGAAGGGTGGGCTGGTCTCCCTGCGGCTTGCACCACTCAAGCGAGAGAAGGGATGGTAGTGAGGACCACCTCGCCCCTCATCGATAGCGTGCGCCGTACCCTGGTGGAACTCCTCATGGCCAATGGCCACGGTGATTGTCTCACCTGCCCGGCCAACCAGCGCTGCGAACTGCAGAAGGTGGCCGCCTATGTGATGCCCCAAGAGGGCCGCTTCCTGGGGGTGGAGCCTGCCTATCCTTTGGATGAGAGCAACCCCTTCTTCACCCTGGATATGAATAGGTGTATCCTCTGTGCCAAATGCGTGCGCACCTGCGATGAGATCCAATTTCTCCATGCCCTCGATCTCGCCTACCGAGGATATGAGACGAAGGTTTCGCCCGATTTCGACCAGCCTTGGGTGGAATCGATATGCGAGAACTGCGGCCAGTGTGAAGCCAAATGCCCGGTAGGAGCGATATACGAGCGGGTCAGGCTAGAGGCTACCCCCTCGGCGGAGACACGAACCGTATGCGTCTATTGCGGTGTGGGGTGCGGGCTCTATCTTCTCACTAGGGGGGAGAGGGTGGTTGGCGTGCGGGGAGACCCGGAGAACCTGGCCAGTAAGGGCCGCCTCTGCGTTAAGGGCCGCTTTGGCCACGGCTTCATTAACCACCCTGACCGTTTGACTAAGCCTTTGATTAAGAGGGATGGTAGCCTCCAGGAGGCCAGTTGGGATGAGGCTTTGAATCTGGTGGCCCAACGACTCTTGGAGGTCAAAGAGAGGTATGGGCCGGAGGCTATAGCCATCCTCGGCTCGGCCAAATGTACCAACGAGGAGAACTATCTGCTCCAGAAGTTCGCCCGTCTAGTGGTAGGGAGCAACAATATCGACCATTGCGCCCGGCTCTGTCATGCCAGTTCGGTGACCGGTCTGGCGGCGGCCTTCGGAAGCGGAGCCATGACCAACTCCATAAGCGATCTGGCAGAGGCGAAGGCTTTTTTGGTCATCGGTTCCAACACCACAGAGCAGCACCCCATCATCGGTCTGGAGTTGCGGGGGGCTCTGCGTCGTGGGGCCAGGCTCGTCTTGGCCGACCCCCGAAAGATCGACTTGGCACGGTATGCCACCCTTCATCTTCAGCATAGGCCGGGAACCGATGTGGCCCTTCTTAACGGGTTGGCCCATATCATCCTCAAAGAGGGGCTGGAGGATAGGGAGTTCATCGCCCAACGGACGGAGAATTTCCAGGCCTGGCGGGAAGTGGTAGAGGCTTATCCCCCAGAGCGGGTGAGTGAGATCACGGGGGTGGGGGTCGAAGGTCTTTACGCCGCGGCTCGCATCTACGCCAGCTCGAAGCCAGCGGCGCTCTTGTATGCCATGGGGATCACCCAGCACACCAGCGGCCACCAGAACGTCTTGGCTTGCGCCAATCTATCTATGCTCACTGGGAATATAGGCCTCCCCGGGGGAGGGGTGAACCCCTTACGGGGGCATAGTAACGTCCAAGGGGCCTGTGATGTGGGGGCACTCTACAACGTCTTCCCCGGCTATCAACCAGTGACCGATGAGGCAGCCAGGAGGAAGTTCGAGGAAGCGTGGGACCAGAGCCTCCCTAGTAAGCCGGGTCTGACGGTGGTGGAGATCTTCAACGCGGCCCATGAGGGGAGGGTGCGGGGGATCTATATTATGGGGGAGAACGTGATCCTCTCTGACCCCCATTCCCGCCACGTGCGGGAGGCGTTGGAGGCTTTGGATTTCTTGGTAGTGCAGGAGATCTTCCTCTCGGAGACGGCGCGGTTGGCCGATGTGGTGCTGCCGGCTGCCTCCTTCGCCGAGAAGGAGGGGACGATCACCAATACCGAGCGGCGGGTGCAGCGGTTGAGGCAGGCTATCCCTCCTGTGGGGGAGAGCAAACCTGATTGGGAGATAATCTGCGGCCTAGCCAGGCGGATGGGAGGGACGGACCCCGCACAGTGGGAGTATAGCCATCCTTCGGAGATCATGGAGGAGATGGCGCGCTTGTCTCCCATATATGGGGGGATCAGTTACCAACGGCTGGAAGATGGGGGCCTCCAATGGCCTTGCCCCGATAGCGATCACCCCGGAACATCGGTACTACATGTGGGTCGCTTCACCCGGGGCCTGGGCCATTTCAGCCCCGTAGAGCAGATGCCCCCCGATGAGCAGACGGACGAGGAGTACCCCCTTATCCTCACCACCGGCCGCGTCTTGGAGCATTGGCACACCGGCACCATGACCCGCCGCGTCTCTGGGTTGGAACGGTTGGTGCCCCAGGAGCGGATCCGTGTGAATCCCCTCGATGCGGCTCAGCGGGGGATAAAGGATGGCAACTGGGCACGGATAACCTCGCGTCGAGGGGAGGTGAGAGCCCGGGTTGAGGTGACCGAGGAGTGTGCGCCGGGGGTGGTCTTTATGACCTTTCATTTCGCTGAGGCGGCGGCCAACCTCCTGACCAATCCGGCCTTGGATCCGGTGGCCAAGATCCCGGAGTTCAAAGTCTGTGCCGTGCAGGTGGAGAGGTGGAAAGGCTAATCCCTTCGTGGCCTGGATCTTTGGGACCCGCCCCACGGGGCGGGTCTTTGGTTTGAAGTTTACTTACCCCGCCTATTATGTTATATTAGGTTTGGTGTGCTTTGTATAGCCGAGGGGGATGGAGATGAAGGCGTTGGTGATGGCTGGAGGACAGGGAACTAGGCTGCGCCCTCTAACCCTGGGGCGGCCCAAGCCTATGGTGCCTATGGTGAACAAGCCGCTTTTGGCTCACATCTTGGACCTCTTGAAAAGGAACGGCTTCACCCAGGTGGTGATGACCCTCCAGAGCCTATCAGATGTCATTCAGGATTATTTCGGCGATGGAAGTGAGTTGGGGATGGAGATCGAGTACGCGGTGGAACAGGTTCCCCTGGGCACGGCGGGGGGCGTGAAGAACGCTGAGGAGTGCCTAGATGAGACCTTCTTGGTGATAAGTGGCGATGCTCTCACCGACTTCGATCTGAAGAAGTTAGTCGAATTCCATCGCCGAGAAGGAGCGTTGGTGACCATCACTTTATACCGGGTCCCTAACCCTTTGGACTACGGGGTGATCATCACCGACCAGGAGGGGCGAGTCACTCAGTTCGTGGAGAAGCCGAGTTGGGGGGAGGTGATCTCCGACACGGTAAATACCGGCCTCTATGTTTTGGAGCCCGAGGTGCTGGCGGAGATGGAGCCGAGGAAGGCTTACGATTTCAGTAGAGACCTCTTCCCCCAACTGATGGCCAAGAAGGCTCCCCTCTATGGTTACGTGGCTTCGGGATATTGGTGTGATGTGGGCGATATCGCCGAATATATGAGGGCCAACTTCGATCTCCTGGAGGGGAGGGTCCAAGTAGGCGAATTGGGGGAGGATATAGGTGGCCGGATCTGGTGTGGAAAGGGGGTGGAGATAGCCCCCGATGCACGACTCTCCGGTCCTATATATCTGGGGCATGGGGTGAAGATAAAAGGAGGGGTGGTGGTCCACGGCCCCAGCGTGATCCGAGATCATACCATCGTGGATAATCGGGCCCAGATCGACCGGAGCATAGTGTGGCGCAACTCCTACATTGGTGAGGGGGCGGAGGTCCGGGGAGCGATTGTGGGGCGCCAGGTGAGCCTGAAGAGCAGGGCAGTGGTCTTCGAGGGGGCGGTGGTGGGAGATGTGAGCATCGTGGGTGAGCGGGCTATGATCCATGCCGGGGTGAAGATCTGGCCGGAGAAGGAGATAGAGTCCGGGGCTACCGTCAAATCCAGCATCATCTGGGGAGCCAAGGGCCGTCGGACCCTTTTCGGCCGCTTCGGGGTGACCGGCCTGGTGAACGTGGATCTCACCCCCGAGTTCGGCGCCCGTTTGGGAGCCGCCTTCGGAGCCACCTTGCCCCTAGGGGCCACGGTGACCATAAACCGGGATCCCCATCGCAGCCCCCGCATGATCAAACGAGGCGTTATCTCTGGTTTGCCCTCGGCAGGCATTCACGTTTCCGACTTGCGAAATATGCCCATCCCCGTGGCTCGCTATATCACCAAGATAACAGATGCCGCGGGGGGGGTGGATGTCCGACTCTCTCCTTACGATAATCGGGTGGTGGATATCAAATTCTTCGATGAGCGGGGCCAGAATCTGAGCAAGGTCCAAGAGCGAGAGATAGAGAAGATCTTCTTCCGGGAGGATTTCCGCCGTGTCTATCTAGAGGATATAGGGACCATCGCCTATGCCCCCCAGGTCGTGGAGCGGTACGCTGAGGGGTTCATGGAGGCTATCGATCTCCCCGTTATCTGCCGACCCGGGTTCCATATAGTGGTCGATTACGCTCACGCCCCCACATCTTTGGTCTTGCCCACCATCCTCAACCTCTTGGATTGCGATGTGGTGGCCCTTAACGCCCGGATAGACGAAAGCAAGATGTCTATCCTGCCCGAGGAGTTCGAAAGGGGCCTGGAACGGTTGCGTCTCATCTCCTCGGCGGTGCAGGCCGACCTAGGGGTGAGGCTCGATGTGGGAGGGGAGAAGATATTCCTCGTCGATGACAGGGGGGAGATCCTGTCAGGCAGTGTGGCTTGCGCGGCTATGGCTGTCCTCGCCTTGCGAGCCCATCCGGGAGGGACTATCGTGGTGACGGTCGATCAGCCTACCATCTTAGAGAGGGTGGCGGAGGAGCATGGGGGGCGAGTGGTACGTTGTAGGATAGACCCTCAGGCTCTCATGACCGCTGCCGGTGGGGAGTCGGTGGTCATGGCCGGGGATGGAGCCGGGAGTTTCATCTTTCCCCAGTTCCATGAGGCTGTGGATGGCCTGGTGGCTATAGCCAAACTGTTGGAGTTTTTGGCCTTGCAGGAGACCAAATTATCCCGGGTGGTGGTCACCTTGCCGGAGTATCATATGGCCAAGAGGAAGGTCTCCTGTTCTTGGGAGGCCAAGGGGTTGGTGATGCGCCGCCTCAATGAGCAATATCGTGATCGCATCAGCGAGGAGATCGACGGGGTGAAGATACAGTTGGGCGAGGAATGGGTCTTGGTGCGGCCGGATCCCGATAACCCTTACGTGCATGTCTACGCTGAGTCAGGGTCCGATAGCCAAGCCGAAGGGCTGGCGGATAGATACGCCCGCATCGTGGAGGGGTTGCAGGGCTAGATGCGTCCTTTCTTCTTCGAGATAGGTAGTCTCACCATATCCGCCTATACCGCTCTGGTCGATTTGGGGATCATTTTGGGTCTCCTGGTCACCTCTCTTTTGGCCAGATGGAGGAAGGCTGACCTCTGGGGCACGGTGGACGCTGCCCTCGTGGTTCTGGTCTGGGGGGTGATAGGGGGTCGCCTGGCCTACGTGGCTCTCCACTGGCCCTATTTTAGTTCCCACTTGAGGGAGGCTTTCTACCTTTGGCGAGGGGGGCTGGCCTTCCAAGGGGCTTTTCTAAGCGGGGTGGTAGGCCTTTTGGCCTATTCTCTCCGGTATAGATGGGCGTTCTGGCGGCTAGCAGACCTTTTAGTGCCCGGGTTGGCCTTGGGCCAGGCTATCGGTTGGGTGGGGTGTCTCTTGAGCGGCTGCGCCTACGGCCTGCCCGCTCGTGGGGCCTGGGCTTATGAACTACCTGATCTCTACGGCATAACAGCTTTCCGCTTCCCCACTCAGGCGGCGATGAGCGGGCTGAGCCTTCTCATATTTATACTCCTCATCCTCTTAATTTGGCGTATGTCTCGACCCTTTCCCGGCCTTATGGCCCTTTTATACCTTCTCCTTTGCTCTTTGGGAGGGTTTGTCTTCGAATTCACCCGGGGCGATGAGACCCTCTATCTGGGGCCTTTGCGCTGGAGCCAGATAGTGGAGGCCGGGGAGTTCCTAGGAGCCCTTCTCCTTTTAGGGTACCTCTGGAGGAGGCGTCAACAGCAAGAAGAGCCTTTGCCTGTGGCTTAGATGCTTTGAAGCGGTTCCTCCTCGAGTGAGGGGAAGAGAGAAGAGGAGTTGGCGATTTCGTTGGTCGGCATTTGGGGGAAAATCTCATATGTAGGGAAAGCCACCCTCATTTGTGAGGGTGGCTTTTTGTCAAGGGTGGAACTCCTAGGTGATCTCCACCGTGGCTCCCGCCTCCTCCAGCCTGGCCTTGGCGGCTTCCGCCTCCTCTTTGCTCACTTCCTCCTTTACGTTAGAGGGCGCACCCTCGACCAGATCCTTCGACTCGCGCAGCCCGAGGCCGGTTAGTTCCCGTACCGCCTTGATCACTTGGATCTTCTGGGCCCCTATCTCTTTGAGGATGACGTTAAACTCCGTCTTCTCTTCCTCGGCAGGGGCGGCGGGAGCGGCGGCCACACCAGGCATAGCCGTAGCCATCACTGGAGCAGCGGCGGTGATCCCGAACTCCTCTTGTAGGCTCTTGACCGAGGCGTTAAGTTCCAGGACGTTCGTCTGACTCACCGCTTCGACCCAAAACTTGGCTTTCTCCTCGCTGGTCAAGCCTTTATAGGCCTCTACTAGTTGCTCGGTGGTCAACGCTTTTGGCTCCTTGGCCTTCTTCCTCGTTGTCTTCTTCTTGGTCTCCTTAGCCATCCTGTTCACCTCCTTATTATTGGCAGGGTTAGATTCTAACGGCTTACCCTTGGGGTTCCATCTGTTCGGCCCTGGCCTGCAATAGGTAGACCAGAGCCCTCAGGCTGTCAGAGAGGACGTTGACCAAGCCCACCAAGGGTGACTGTAACTGGGTTATGATTTGGGCTAAAAGTTCATCGCGGGAGGGGAGTTGAGAAAGGGATATTATCTCCCCGGCGCTGAAAACCTGGCTGCCCATCAGCCCCCCTCGTATGGCGAGGGTTTTGGTCTCCTGGGCGTAGTTCGCTAGCGCTTTTGCTGGGGCCACCACGTCTCCATAACAGAAGCCGATAGCCGTGGGCCCGGCGAAAAGCGTTTCCTCGAAGGGAAGCCCTACCTTCTCCATAGCCAATTTGACCAGGCTATTTTTCACTACATGATAGCCGCAGGACTCCTCTCGCAGCCGGTTGCGGAGGGTTCTCATCTCTTCCACCTTCAGCCCTCGGTAGTCGGTCATGATGAGGGCCTGAGAGCGGAAGAACTTTTCCCCCAGATCGGCTACGATCTTTTCTTTCTTCTCCTTAGAGATAGCCAATTGTGGTCCACCCCCTTACATAGAAGGTCCCTGTGCCCGCGAGCACAGAGACCTAAGAGATCACATCCCTAGAATATATCTCTGCCTCGGCAGGCGATTAAGCGCCTCTGCGCTCCTGCTGTCTTCGGCAATTAGATTGCGGATAAATTATACCCTATTTCTATGCCGCTCGCAAGGCCAGGGCTTGCGGGAGATCGACCTTAACCCCTGGCCCCATGGTGGAGGTGAGGACTATCTTCTTGATATACTGCCCTTTAGCGCCAGGTGGCTTGGCCTGGATTACAGCCTCCATGAGGGAGGCTAGGTTCTCTAGGAGTTTTTCCGCTTCGAAACTCACCTTGCCCATGGGCACATGGAGGTTGGCGGTCTTGTCGATCTTGAACTCCACCCTTCCTAGGCGGAACTCCTTGATGACTCGAGGTATATCCTCGGTGGGGACGACGGTGCCTGCCTTGGGGTTGGGCATGAGCCCTCGGGGGCCCAGCACCTTTCCCAGGCGTTTGGCTGCCTTTCCCATCACCTCGCCTTGGGCGGCGATGGCTATATCGAAATCGAGCCATCCTTTCTCTATCTTCTCGATGAGTTCATCGCCTCCTACGTAGTCGGCCCCGGCCTCTTGGGCTATCTTCTCTGCCTCTCCCTCGGCAAAGACCAGCACGCGGACCTTTTTCCCTGTGCCGTGGGGCAAAAGGACCACCCCTCTCACCTGTTGATCGGCCTGACGGGGGTCTAGCCCCAAGCGGAGGTGAGCCTCCACGGTGGCGTCGAAGTTGACAGACGAAGTCTTCTGGACTAATTCGATCGCCTCTACCGGGGAGTACGATTTAGTTCGGACTACCTCTTTGGCCGCCTCTAGATATCTCTTGCCTCGCTTGGCCACTTATCCCCCCTCTTCGATCTCGATCCCTATACTGCGAGCAGTGCCCTCGATTATCCGCTCTGCCCCTGCCAGGTCGAGGGCGTTTAGGTCCTTCATCTTGAGTTGGGCGATCTCCCGTATCTGCTGGCGGGTGACACTGCCCACCATCTCTCGAGGGGTCTCTCCCGAACCCTTCTCTATCCCCGCTGCTTTCTTGAGGAGGTCGCTAGCCGGCGGTGTCTTGGTGACGAAGGTGAAGGAGCGATCCTGGTAGACGGTGATCTCCACGGGGATGATCATCCCCGCTTGCTTGGCTGTGCGCGCGTTGTAATCTTTGCAGAAGGCCATGATGTTGACCCCATGCTGGCCCAGAGCCGGCCCCACTGGCGGAGCGGGGCTGGCTTGTCCCGCCGGGATGTGAAGTTTGATCACGGCCATCACTCTTTTAGCCATCTATCCTTTCTCCACTTGTAAGAAATCCAACTCCACCGGGGTTTCACGCCCGAAGAAAGAGACCAAGATTTTGACCTTTCCCCTATCGGTGTTTATCTCGTCCACGGTGCCCATGAAGTCGGCGAAGGGGCCATCGATGATCCTCACCGTATCCCCCATGCGGAAGGCGACCCTTACTTTGGGGGTTTCAGCCTCCATCCGCTTCATGATCTTGTTCACCTCTTCCTGGCGAAGGGGGGTGGGCTTATTTCCTGAGCCCACGAAGCCGGTGACCCCGGGTGTGTTGCGGACCACGTACCAGGAATCGTCAGTCATCAGCATCTGGACTAGGATATAGCCAGGGAAGATCATCCTCTCTACCGTGCGCCGCTTGCCATTACGAAGTTCGATCTCCTCCTCGCTGGGAACGACGACCTGGAATATGTAACCCTGCATGGCCATAGACTCGACCCGGTTCTCCAGGTTACGCTTCACCTTGTTCTCGTACCCTGAGTAGCAATGGATGACATACCAGGCCGTGCCCTCAGGCAACTCTTCTTCAGCCTCTTCCTCCGCTGGAGCCTCGATCTCTTCTTGAGACTCCTCCGCTTCCCCCCCGACTTCAGGGGTTTCTTCGGTTAGAACTTTGGCCTCTACAGGGTTCTCTTGTTCTATATCTTGTCGTTCCTCTTCCATATCTCCCTTCATCTTATCAGCAAGCCGAGTAACTTGGAGAATATATAGTCGATGAAGCCCAGGGAGGCGGCCATGGTCAGGGTGACGGCGATAACGATGATGGTTAGGTTAGTGGCCTCTTGCCGACTGGGCCATGCTACCTTCCGCAACTCAGATCTGGTCTCCCGCAGGAATCGGGTGATGGGGTTCCCCCTCTTGCCCTTGGCCATTTAATACTCCACAATGAGGGGCGGGGGCCCTTTACTTTGCCCTCGCCCCACTCCACCTTATTATCTACCGTTTGGCTACTTGGTTTCCCGATGGAGGGTATGGGCGCAGCATCGCGGGCAGTACTTGTTTAACTCCAGCCGCCCGGGGTCGTTCCTCCTGTTCTTACTGGTAGTGTAGGTCCTTTCCTGGCATTCGGTGCAAGCCAGGGTGATCACCATCCTTGCCGCTTTCTTGGCCATCCCCTCGTTACCCTCTCTCTACTCCAGGGTCTTGGTGATGACGCCTGCGCCCACAGTCCGCCCTCCCTCTCGGATGGCGAAATGGGACCCTTCTTCCAAGGCCACGGGGACGATCAACTTCACCCCCAGGTTCACGTTATCTCCAGGCATCACCATCTCCACCCCTTCGGGGAGGTGAACCTCCCCGGTGACATCCATGGTTCGGACAAAGAACTGAGGGCGATAGCCGGTGAAGAAGGGGGTATGTCTCCCCCCTTCCTCCTTCTTGAGGACATATACCTTCCCTTGGAAGGAGGTATGGGGCCTGATGCTCCTTGGAGCGGCTAATACCTGTCCCCTTTGCACCTCATCTCTCTCTATCCCTCTTAAGAGACAGCCTACATTGTCCCCCGCCTGCCCTTGATCCAGCATCTTGTGGAACATCTCCACCCCGGTGACCGTGGTCCTCCTCACATCATCCCTCAACCCCACTATGTCCACCTCTTCCCCCACCTTGATGGTTCCTCTCTCCACCCTTCCGGTGACCACCGTGCCTCTCCCCTTGATGCCGAAGACATCCTCGATGGGCATGAGGAAAGGCTTATCCATCTCCCTGAGGGGGGTGGGGATGTAGTTGTCTACCGCCTGCAGAAGTTCCCAGATGCACCTGTACTCTGGGGCCTCGGGTTTTTCTGATTCCGACTCCAGGGCTAGGAGGGCTGAGCCTCGAACGATAGGTATCTCCTCCCCAGGGAAGCCATACCCCTCTAGGAGTTCCCTCAACTCTAACTCCACTAACTCTAATAGTTCCGGGTCTTCCATCATATCTACCTTGTTGAGGAAGACCACGATGCTGGGAACCTCCACCTGGCGAGCCAATAGTACATGCTCTCTGGTTTGGGGCATAGGGCCATCGGGAGCCGAGACCACCAGGATGGCTCCATCCATCTGGGCCGCTCCGGTGATCATGTTCTTGATGTAGTCGGCATGGCCTGGACAGTCGATATGGGCGTAATGGCGTTTCTCTGTGGAGTACTCCACATGGCTGATGGCTATGGTTAGCCCTCTGGCCTTCTCCTCTGGGGCGTTGTCGATGGTGTCAAAAGCTCTAAACTGGGCCAACCCCTTGTAAGAGAGCACCTTGGTCATCGCCGCGGTAAGGGTGGTTTTCCCATGATCCACATGGCCTATGGTCCCCACGTTCACATGGGGCTTATCCCTTACGAATTTCTCCTTTGCCATCTATCTTCTCCTTTCGCTTATGGAGCCCACGCCCGGATTTGAACCGGGGACCGCATTCTTACCAAGAATGTGCTCTACCGCCTGAGCTACGTGGGCCTGTTGGATGTTAGCAAAACAGAGGTTGGATATCGGCTTTTCCAACTTCTAATCTCTAACTTCCAAAGTGGGCAGGGGAGGATTCGAACCCCCGAAGGCGTATGCCAACTGATTTACAGTCAGTCCCCTTTGGCCACTTGGGTACCTGCCCTCGTTTGCCCGGCTAAAGTCGATTTCTCCGCCGTAGTTCAAGGATAGGAAAGGGAGGGCCTTGCTGCGCTAGGCCTCGCCTTTCACCCGTTTAACTAGCCCGGCGAAATATCCCACCAAGGTCACGATGGCTACTAGCCCACCGGCGGCCAGGCCGATATTGTGGTTCAGGTGGAGCGGCCAGATGACGCACACGGCGTACACGACCCCACCTCAGACCACGACGGCGATCAATGTTCCTATAAACCTGAGCAGTTCGCGCATTCTAACCTCTTTTCATTAGTAGACAACAGGGCTAGCCTGCAGGAACCTGAGCCGGCGGAGGGATTTGAACCCCCGACCGAGTGTTTACAAAACACTTGCTCTACCCCTGAGCTACGCCGGCAAACAAGGATCCATTCGCCCACCCTTGGCGTGCTCAGGATCCCGAGGGACAAAACCGCTGCTCTGCCTTTGAGCTACGCCAGCGAAGTGAAGGACAAAACACTTGCCCTACCCTTGCTACATCGGCTTTAATTGAATAATTATACCCACTAACCTTTCTTTGGTCAAGTTCAACCCCACCGCCAAATGGTGCCTCCTGGCCCATCCTCTAGGATGACACCTAGTTTGCTCAATTCCTCCCGAACCTTGTCAGACAACGGGTATAATTTGGCGGCTCGCAACTCGTCACGAACGCTCACCAAGAGGTCGATGAAAGGTGTCGCGGTTACTTCCTTGGCCTCGGCCTCCAGTTTCAGGCCCAAGACACCGGTCAGTTCCTTTAAGGCGTCTTGAGCGGCGAAGAAGGTCTCGTTTCTTACTCCTTCGTCTCTGGCTTGGTTAATGGCCCTCGCCAGGTCGAATAGAGTAGCCAAAGCCTGAGCGGTATTGAGGTCATCGTCCATCGCTTCCTGAAAGGCCTGGTGTGTCTTTTCTACCTTTTGGGCTAGTTCTGGGGAGGCTTGGTTATCTTCCTCGTAAGGCGGCCTGAGGGCGGCGCGCAACCGTTCCCCTCCCCGCTCCGCGGCCAGCACCCCTTCCTCCGACCAGGTGAGGGAACTCCGATAGTGGGAGGAGAGGATGAAGAGGCGGATAGCATCAGGGTTGTAACGCTCTAGGGCCTCTTGGCAACTCACAAAATTGGCCAGATGTCTGGTCATCTTCTCCTCTTCCTCCGAGGGGCGAAGCAGCCCGTTATGCACCCAGTATTTGGCGAAGGGCACCTTTCCCGTGTAGGACTCCGATTGGGCGATCTCGTTCTCATGGTGGGGGAAGAGGACATCCTGTCCTCCGCCATGGATATCGATCTGCTCTCCCAGAAACTCCATAGCCATGGCCGAGCATTCGATGTGCCAGCCCGGCCGCCCCTGGCCCCAGGGACTATCCCAACTCGGCTCGCCAGACTTGGCCGCCTTCCAGAGGGCGAAGTCCATAGGGTGCTCCTTGCGAGGATCGACCTCTATGCGAGCCCCGGCTTGCATCTCCTCCAAGGTGCGGCCTGACAGTTTGCCGTAGTCGGGATCGCTCGTCACTCTGAAATAGACGTCCCCATCTACCACGTAAGCATGCCCTTTGGCGATCAAACCTTTGATGATCTCGATCATCTTGTCGATAACTTTGGTGGCTCGGGGGTGGTGATGGGCTCGCTTAACGTTGAGGGCATCCATCTCGGCGAAGAAGCGCTCGATATACCTTTCGGCTAATTCGTTGACCGAAATGCCCAGAGTCTGGGCGGTCTCTATGATCCGGTCTTCGATGTCGGTGAAGTTTTGGACATGTTGGACGGTGTAGCCTCGGTACTCCAGGTAGCGGCGGAGGACGTCGAAAAAGATGTAGGACATGGCATGGCCTACATGGCAGGGGCCGTAGAGGTTAGGCCCGCAGACGTATATACGAACTTCTTTATCCTTAGAGGGGATAAACTCCTCTTTAAGTCGGCTAAGGGTGTTATAGATCTGCATATCTCACCTCTCTGGGATGGGCTTGCCTAAAGCCAGGGATGCCAACTAGGCATCCCCCAGACAGGTGCAACCGGAGATCTTCAAGAAGTTGGCCAATTCTCGTCCCTTTATCTAACTTACTCTTCGGTTGGAGGGGTTGTCTTAGCCTTGAGCCACTACCACCAGTTCTACCGCCAGAGGGAGGGGTATCTTACCTGTATTTATGACCAGGTCATAGAGGGTGGGATCCAGCCATTCCACCCCATGATACCGCCTCAGGTATTCTCGACGGGTTTGGTCGCTGGCCTTCACCCGGGTTATCGCCTCGCGAGGCTCCAACCCCTCCCGTTCCATTATCGTCTCCACTCGCTGCTCGAAGGGGGCTACCACTTGGAGGTGGAAAGCCTGGGGGAGATGGCGCAACAACACCTGGCTGCCTCTGCCCACGACAACCACATCGCCGCCCTTAGCCAAATCCCGGATCACTATCCCTACCATGCGGACGTAGTCGTCCATGGTGGCCGCGAAGGGGGGGATGGCCGGGCTGAGGATGCCTCCGAAGGGCAACGGTATAGAGGCCGCTGGCTCCCGCAGGGAGGCCTCTGGCGTAGGGGGGATGGGGGGCATGCTCTTCATGCTATTCAGGATGCGCTCAATGACGCTCCGCTGCCCTTCATATTCCATCTCTCGAAGGGCTACCTCTGGTACACCAGCCTCTTGGGCGGCTTGGCGGATTATCTCCCGATCCACGAACCGCAGCCCCAGCGCTTCAGCCACCCGAGCACCGATCTGGCCTCCGTGGCTCCCCAATTGCCGGGAAACGGTTATCACGGTCATTCTATGACCTCTTCTCCTCCGGATGGGCGAAGATCATCCGCCCAGCAACTGTCTGTAGGACCCTGGTGACTACGACATCTATACTGTTACCTAGGTTTTGAAGCCCATTCTCCACTACCACCATGGTCCCATCGTCTAGGTAGCCTACGCCTTGTCCTGGTTCCTTACCCTCTTGAAGAAGGTGTATCCGTAACGACTCGCCGGGTAGGTAAACCGCTTTCACAGCGTTAGCCAACTCATTGATGTTCAAAACCCGCACGCCTTGCAGTTCCGCCACCCGGTTAAGGTTGTAGTCGTTGGTGACGATGGGACAACGGAGGGTCTTGGCTAGCTTTACCAATTTCCCATCCACATCCTTGATATCCTCTACATCCATGTCGGTGATACGGATGGGCACGATCGATTCCTTTTGGAGTTTGTTCAGCATATCCAGGCCCCGCCTTCCTCGATTCCGCCTCAGGGTGTCGGGGGAGTCGGCGATGTATTGGAGCTCATCTAGGATGAAGTGGGGAACGAGCATCGTCCCTTCGATGAAGCCGGTCTGGCTGATGTCAGCGATGCGACCATCTATAATGACGCTAGTGTCCAGGAGGACCGAACGGTCGTTGGGGCGGGAGAGGATCTCCTTGGAGAAACGGCTGCCGATGATCCCCATCAAGTCTTCCTCCCTTATGACTAGGAGGGCGACCCCCAAGGAGCCAAAGAGGAGGCTGGAGATGAGGGGCGTCATTTTCCCCCAGGGGGTGGGAAGGAAGGAGAGGGCGAAGGAGAAGGGGAGGGATATCACCAGACCGATGGCTAGGCCCAGCACGCCAGCCAAGAGATGACGGGCTGGGATCTGCTTAATCTGGCCTCGAAACCAACGAAAAGGCCTGAGGATTAGCCAGGGAGTAGCCAGAAGTCCTAACGCTCCCCCGGCCAGGATGAAGGAGAGGACATAGCGGATATATGATGGCGTATCGATAACACCGGTTCTTGTGCCCAGGAATTTGGCTAGGAGCCAACCGAGGGCGCCAAAGAAGATCATGCCTATTAGGCGAGTCATAAGTTCGAACCTCATATTCATCTCCTTTTCAATAAAAAGAGTGTACCTCTAAGTACACTCGAGACAGAGTTAGTACTATGCCAGGAGGCTCCTCTCCAACGCTCCTTCAACCCTTATGAAGAAGCCTCCCTATCCATCAGACTATCGATAATGAGTCCTCGCTACCTCGTTGCTCTCGTGGGTACCTAGGGATAAAAGCACTCCAATTATGTATCTACCCCGCAGGGTAGAAATGATCATTTATATAATAACATAATGCCGCTCAAATGTCAAAGGCGACTACCCTAGGGTAATCGCCTCCTGTTCTTATCTCCACATACACTTTAGGAAGGGGTCTCTCCTTCTACCAACTCCAGGGCTCGCAGTCGTATCTGCTCCTCTACCGCGTCAACGACAACGGTGTCACCGGGGTGGAATTTGCCAGCTAGCATCCCTTCGGATAAGGGGTCTTCCACCCTTTGTTGGATGACTCGGCGCAGAGGACGGGCTCCAAAGTGGGGGTCATACCCTTCTTTGGCTAGAAGTTCCTTAGCCTCTTCCGTGGCCTCTAATTCGATCTCTTGATGACGCAGCCGTTCTTGCACCTCGCTGAGCATCAACTCCACGATCTGTTTGATCTGCTCTTTAGTGAGAGCGCGAAAGACGACGGTGGCATCGACCCGGTTAAGGAACTCGGGTCGGAAGGTCTTCTTCAGTTGGTCCAGGACCTTCTCCTTCATCTTCTGGTACTCTTCTTCGGCGGTTTTCGCCTCGTCTCGATGAACGGCAAACCCCAGGGACATCTCACGGGTGAGAAGTTCGGCTCCCACATTGGAAGTCATGAGGATGACGGTGTTGCGGAAATCCACACGGCGGCCCTTGGCATCGGCTAGACTTCCGTCTTCCATGATCTGGAGGAGCATATTGAACGCTTCAGGGTGCGCCTTCTCTACCTCGTCTAGGAGGATCACCGAATAGGGACGACGCCGTATCGCCTCCGTTAGTTGCCCTCCTTCCTCGTATCCGACGTAACCCGGCGGGGCCCCCACTAGGCGAGCCACGTTATGGCGCTCCATGAATTCCGACATATCCAGTTTGATGAGCGCTTCCTCGCTACCGAACATGAACTCGGCCAGGGCCTTCGCCGTCTCCGTTTTGCCTACGCCCGTGGGGCCCAAGAAGATGAAGGTTCCGATGGGTCGCTTGGGGTCTTTGAGCCCCGCTCGCGCGCGGCGCACCGCTTTGGAGATGGTCTCTATGGCTTCATCTTGGCCCACGATCCGTTGGTGGAGAGCCTCTTCCATATGCAATAGCCGCTCTGACTCCTCGCCAGCGATGCGGGTAACGGGCACCCCCGTCCACATGGAGACTACCTCAGCGATGTCCTCAGCGGTGACTTGGGGGAGTTTGACCCCTTCGGGGCCTAGGCGAAGTTGCCTTAACTCCTCGCTCAGTTCCATCTCCTGGTCGCGAAGGTTGGCGGCTTCCTCATACCGCTGGGCGCGGAAAGCCTCTTCCTTCTTCTGGCGGATCTCTTGCAATTCGTTGAGAGCACCTTGTAGTTGGGGAGGTGGAGGCATCTTATACATCCTCACCCGAGAGGAGGCCTCGTCGATGAGGTCGATGGCCTTATCGGGTAAGTTGCGATCGGGAACGTATCGGGCTGAGAGGTGGGCCGCTTGCTTCAAAGCCTCATCGGCGATCTCGAGATTGTGATGCTCTTCGTACCGTTCCTTTATCCCTCTTAGGATCTCTATGGTCTCATCGATAGTCGGCTCTTCGACGAGTATGGGCTGGAAACGCCGCTCTAACGATGCATCTCCTTCCACATGTTTCCGATATTCGTCCAGGGTAGTGGCCCCGATGCACTGCAATTCCCCTCTGGCTAAGGCTGGCTTGAGGATATTAGCCGCATCGACGGAGGAGCCTGCCGCTCCGGCGCCCACTATCATATGCAACTCGTCGATGAAGAGGATGCTCTTGGAGTCCTTTATCTCTCCGATGACCCGTTTGAGCCGCTCTTCGAATTGGCCTCGGTATATGGTCCCCGCCACTAAGGAGCCGACATCGAGCATCACTAGACGCCGGTTGAGGAGTTCCCTTGGCGCTTGGCCGGAGGCGACCAGTTGGGCCAGCCCCTCCACGATGGCTGTCTTCCCCACCCCCGGCTCGCCGATGAGGGCTGGGTTGTTTTTGGTGCGCCGGGAGAGGATCTGGATCACCCGCTCGATCTCCTTCTGGCGGCCGATGACCGGGTCTAACTTCCCCTCTTCAGCCCAGGCGGTGAGATCGATCCCCAATTGATCGATGAGAGGGGTTTGTGTCTCTCCCCTCTTCCCCTGGGACGGGGTGGGGCTCTCCATCATGATCCGTGTCGTCTCCGTGCGGAGACGATCAAGGTCCACCCCCAGGCTCTTGAGGACATCTACCGCGATACCCTCGCCCTCGCGGGCCAGACCTAAGAGGAGGTGCTCGGTACCGATGTAATGGTGTTCCAAACGTCTGGCCTCATCTATGGCCAGCTCTATGACCCGCTTGGTGCGAGGAGTGAGGCCGATCTTCCCCAGGACCTTCCGCTCGCCTCGGCCGATCATCTCTTCTACGGCTTTTCTCAGGGCGTTGGGCTTTACTCCCAAGTCCTTGAGAACCCGGGCCGCAACGCCGCTTTCCTCGCGGATTAGACCCAAGAGCAGATGCTCCGTTCCGATGTAGTTATGGTTGAGTCTCTGGGCTTCCTCTTGGGCCAGGGCTAGAACCCGGCGGGCTCTCTTGGTGAATCTATCGAACTTGTTGGCCATGCTTCTGCTTGAGGAGATCGGATCCTCCTAATCTTTGCGCTGAGAAGAGTAACAGATCAGTATTTAGAGGCTATTCACTATTATAGCGGATTTCTGCCGGAAAAGCAAAAATCACCCCTTCAGGGCTATGACCTCTATCTCTACTAAGATTCCTCGAGGGAATTGGCCTACCACCACCGTAGAGCGAGCCGGCGGCTGGAGGGGGAAGAACTCTGCGTAGACGGTGTTCATAGCCGCGAAATCCTCCATATGGGCCAAAAACACGGTGGCTTTCACCACCTGATCCAATGAACTGCTCGCCGCCTCTAGGACAGCGCTCAAATTAGTCAAAGCCTGGCGAGTCTGGGCTTCGATCCCTTCGACTAACTCGCCACTCTGAGGATCGATCCCCAATTGTCCGGCGGCAAAGATGAAGTCGCCCGCTATCACCGCCTGGGAGTAGGGCCCAATGGGGGGAGGAGCCTTCTCAGTGGACAGGATATTCTTTTCCATATTTGCCTCCTATCATTGGGTCACTATATTAACCAAACGACCGGACACGTATATAACCCTCTTTATCTCTTTCCCGTCGGTATGCCGCTTAACCCTGGCACTAGCCAAAGCGAGATTCTTGGCCTCCTCCTCGGGGATGGTCACCGGGGCCTCGGTCTTGTCCCGGACCTTGCCGTTCACTTGAATGACCAGGGTGAAGAGCTCCTCGGCGGCCAGCGCCTCGTTCCACTGGGGCCAGGCTTGCTGGTGGATGCTGTAAGGGCGGCCGGTGCGGGCCCAGAGTTCTTCGGCTATATGTGGGCAAGGGGGGGCCAAGAGCAGAAGTAGGCTCTCTATCGCCTCTCGCCAAGCCTCGCTCTTCACCACCGGGCTCTCTTTGGCCTTTATCAGGTAGTTGTTGTATTCCATCAGGGCGGCGATCATGGTATTGAAAGAGAACGATTCCATATCCTGGGTGACCTTGCGGATGGTCTGGTGGGTCTTGCGGCGCAACTGGGCGATCTGGTCAGGAGTGGCTTCTCCCTGAAGAGCGGATGGCTCTTCCAACACTAGGCTCCAGACCCGGTTCAGGAAGCGGTGGGCTCCCGCCACTCCTCGGTCACTCCACTCAGCGTCCAGTTCAGGGGGGGTTATGAAGAGGACAAAGGCACGGGCCGTATCGGCACCGTAGGTGTCCACCGCCACATCGACAGGGACCACGTTGCCTTTGGATTTAGACATAGCGACCCCACCTTTGGTGATCATCCCCTGGGTGAAAAGGCGTCCAAAGGGCTCACTGACGCCCGTCAGCCCCATATCGCGGAAGACCTTAGTGAAGAAGCGGGAGTACATCAGATGGAGGATGGCGTGCTCTACCCCTCCTGTGTACTGATCCACCGGCATCCAGTAATCAGACTTTTCCCTTTGCCAGGGAACTTGATCGTTCCGGGGATCGGTGTAACGGAAGTAGTACCAGGAGGAATCGACGAAGGTGTCCATGGTGTCGGTCTCCCGCTGTGCCTCTTCCTCGCATCGGGGGCAAATAGTATTGACGAATTCAGGGACAGTGGCTAGGGGCGATTTGCCTGTGCCTGTGGGCTGGAAATCCACTTCCTCAGGCAAAAGCACGGGGAGGTCCTCCTCCGGCACGGGAACTATCCCACAGTGCGGGCAATAGATGATGGGGATAGGAGTGCCCCAGTAGCGTTGACGGCTGATGAGCCAGTCGCGCAACCGGTAACTGACCGCAAACTCTCCCCGTCCTTTGCTCTTCAGAAGTTCGGTGATCGCTCGTTTCCCCTCCTCGGAGGGCATGCCGTTAAAAGGGCCGGAGTTGACTATCATCCCTTGGCCGAGGTACGCTTCCTCTAACTCTTCTCCTTGCCAGCCGTAAGGGGCGATGACTACAGGGATGGGGAGGTCGTATTTCTTGGCGAAGGTGAAATCCCTCTCGTCGTGGGCCGGGACGCCCATGATAGCCCCGCTGCCGTAGGTCATAAGCACATAGTCGGCGACGTAGATGGGGAGCCGCTCCTGGGTGAGGGAGTGGCGGGCGTAGGCGCCAATGAAGACACCGCTTTTCTCCCTCTCCACGGTCAATCTATCGATCTCCGTCTGGCGGCGAGCCCATTCGATATACTCCTCCACTTCCTTTTTGTGCTCTGGGGTGGTGAGGTTCTCTACCAGAGGGTGCTCCGGGGCTAGGACCATAAAGGTGGCCCCATAGAGGGTGTCGGGGCGGGTGGTGAAGACGACGATGTCGTCCCCCTCCTCGCTCTTGAAGACGATATCCGCCCCCTCGCTTTTTCCGATCCAGTTCTCCTGCATCACCCTCACCCGCTCCGGCCAGCGTTCCAGTTGTTGTAGATCCTCTAGGAGTTCGTCAGCATATGCGGTGATCTTAAAAAACCACTGCTCTAGGTCCTTCTTGGTGACCTCGGTATCGCAGCGCCAGCAGCGGCCATTGATCACCTGCTCGTTGGCCAAAATGGTCCCACAAGAGGGGCACCAATTGACGGGTGCGTAGGCTTTATAGGCTAAGCCGCGCTCGTAGAGCCTCAGAAAGAACCACTGGTTCCATCTATAGTACTCCGGCTGGCAAGAGGCCAGTTCCCGAGCCCAGTCATAGCAAGCGCCCATCTTGAAGAGTTGTTCTTTCATCTTGGCGATGCTCTGTTCTGTCCACACCTTGGGATCGATGCCGTGCTCGATGGCTGCGTTCTCTGCAGGTAGCCCGAAGGCATCCCACCCCATGGGGTTCATCACGTTGTAGCCTTGCATCATCTTGTGGCGGGCTACGAGGTCGCCGATGACATAGTTTCTCATGTGGCCCACATGGAGATCACCGGAAGGGTAGGGATACATCACCAGGGCATAGAACTTGGGCTTCTCGCTATCCTCGGTGACGTAATAGAGTCTGTCCTCCGCCCATCTCTTCTGCCACTGGGGCTCTATCTCTTGGGGTATGTATTTGTCAGCCATTTTAGATCACCTCTTCGGTCAGGGATATTTTGGGGCTTCTAAGGTCGCTTCCCATGCTGACCTCCTTTTTGGTCAGAGACCCCTTTGTCCCGTGACCGTCTTAATGGCTGGGAGTTAGAATGGCCCTATAAATTTGGCCCTTCGTCTCAGGGACGAAGGGCCACTCCGCGGTACCACCCTGCTTGACAGGTGGACCTGAGGGGACTTGAACCCCTGACCTTCTCAATGCCATTGAGACGCGCTCCCAACTGCGCCACAGGCCCACGATCTGTCCGCTCTGGCGTGATAACGGTCGCATCCGGCAGCGGCTAGCTGGTTGGGCAGGTACAGCGTCCTGGCCCTACGGTTCACCGCTGCGGCTCCCAGGCGAGTTCGGCCTTATGGCGCTCCCTCCACGGTGCCTTCGCCAGGTTCCCACCGTCCCCGGCTCTCTGGGAGGGATGGCTTACTACTCCTGTTCTCAGCCTTTTTCTTAATGGGGAGGCTAGGTGGAGATGAGGGGATTCGAACCCCTGACCTCTACAGTGCGATTGTAGCGCTCTCCCGAACTGAGCTACATCCCCAAAAGCCCCTTTACCTGCATAGTATAGCGGAAGGGAAGGGGGTTGTCAAGCAGGCGGAGAGGCACTGGGGGTGCTCAAGGAGTTGGCGGGGAGGAGAGGTTTGTCAAGGGAACGCAAGGAAGGATTATCAGGTTTGAGTCTCTGTGCACTTGCATTGGGTGGGAATTTGCGCTATTATGATAAGGGCTCTTGTAGGACTAACTGAGTGGTGTAGGAGTTGTTTGTTGAGAGAAACGCGATACAGGCAACAGGTGTTACCTCCAAGTACCAAGAAAGAGGAGATAATCGGATACGAGTTCCGTGAGAGCAATCCCGTTACATTGTTCCGTGGGGATTGCATGGATTTGCTGAAGCAGATTCCAGATGAAGCAAGTACCCTTATTGTTACCTCACCACCTTACAACATCGGGAAGGAATATGAGGAGAAGATCAGCCTTGAGGAATACTACAAGGAGCAGAGAAAGGTCATACACGAGTGCTATCGGATTCTTTCGAGAAGGGGAAGCATCTGTTGGCAAGTTGGCAACTACGTGGAAGACGCGGTAATTACGCCTCTTGACATATTTTTGTTTCCCATTTTCGGGGAGTTGGGCTTATTCCTAAGGAACCGCATCATTTGGCGGTTCGGTCATGGATTGCACGCGAGCAAGAGGTTCTCTGGACGTTATGAGACGATCCTGTGGTTTACTAAGTCCAAAGATGATTATATCTTCAACTTAGACCCGGTCAGAATTCCGCAAAAGTATCCGGGGAAGAAATACTTCAAAGGATCTAAGAAGGGGCAGTTATCATCTCACCCTAAGGGGAAGAATCCCGGGGATGTTTGGGATATCCCCAATGTCAAGAGCAATCATCCTGAAAAGACGATTCACCCGTGTCAATTCCCAGTGGGAATGATTGAGCGGTTGGTATTGTCGATGACAAACGAAGGGGATCTGGTGGTCGATCCATTTATTGGGGTAGGAACTACAGCTGTGTCTGCAATTATGCACGGCAGGCGCGCAGCGGGTGCCGATATTGAGAAGAAGTACATCGATGTGGCAGGGCAGAGGATTCTACTGGCGTTAGAAGGCAGACTGAAGACCCGCCCTATGAACAAGCCAGTATATACACCGCCGAATTTGAGGAGTTAATTGTGAGGAAAGTGTACGAGTATTCCCATCTGGGTGGAAGGCACATATTGCAACTCGACTATCTCCCCATCAAGCAAGAGATCGATGAGGTGATAGCTTCCATCACCGGCGTTGAGAGAACCAAAATCAGTAAAGAAAAGACGATGAGGGGAAAGGCATTGTATTCCCCGAAAGTGCTAAATAAGAGGTTTAGGGAAGAGTTCAGGAAGAGAGGGTACAGGCAACTCAGGGATACATACACAATCCAATTGCCAAACTATGAGAAAGAGATCAAAGGCGCATTCAAGCAGATAGATTTTGTCAAGGACAAAGTTCTCGTTGGAAGCGTTCAAAAGTTGGGAGATGGACTCACTCCCACAGCCCCGTTGGCCTAC
>CAYLIE010000033.1:0-24996 GCA_964383935.1 uncultured Anaerolineales bacterium
CGCGATATCGCGTATCCCGGGTAAGAAGCCCAGGGACCACTTGGTGAACGCAACCAGGCTTGGTTCCTTTCGTTGCTTTTTCCTGCCTTCTCTGATATATAGATTGCGTTGTGGAGTGTAGATAGACTTGGGGTGGTCTTTAAGGTGATGTTCCCGCTCAAGGAGATCGATGACCAGATAAGGGCTATCCGAGACGATCACCTCTCAGGGGCTCGAGAGTTGGCCCGAAAAGGGGCGCGCCTCCTCATCGCTCTGGCCGAGGGGAGCAAGGCGGTCAGCGGGGAGGAGTTCCGAAGGGAACTCTTAAAAGCAGGCCAGGCTCTCATTAAGGCCCAGCCCTCCATGGCCCCTCTGGTGAACCTGGTGAACGGGAGCCTCCTTGCCGTACAAGAGGAGATGGATTTGGAGGAGGCCAAAAGGGCCCTGGTAACCACAGCCCAGGGGTATGCCAACCATTTGGAGAGGAGCGTAGAGCGGATAGCCCGGGTGGTCTTGCCTCTCATCCCCCATGGCGCTCTCGTTTTGACCCATTCTTTTAGTTCGACCGTGCTAGCCGCATTCTTGCACGCAAAGCAGGAAGGACGAACGTTTGCCGTTCTTTGCACCGAGTCCCGCCCTCAATATGAAGGCCGAGTGCTGGCTCAGAGGCTAGCCCAAGCACAGGTGGAGACGCGACTGGTAGTCGATGCCCTCGCACCCAGCATGATAGGGGATATAGAGGTTGTCTTGGTGGGGGCGGATAGCCTATCAACCGAAGGGTTGGTCAACAAAATAGGCACCTACCCCTTGGCTCTCGCCGCTAGAGTCCATAAGGTTCCCTTCTATCTCCTCTGCGGGACGGAGAAGTTCCTACCTGCAGGCTACACCCTACTCGAAGAAAGCCCCAAGGATCCCCAAGAGGCCTGGCCCCATCATCCCCAGAGAGTTGAGGTCGTCAATCGATATTTTGACTTCACACCTTTGGAGTATCTCACTGGCATAGTGACTGAAGAGGGGATGCTAAGCCCCACTGAAGTGAGGGACATCATAAGCCAGAGGAGGCTGCATCCATGGTTGAGGTAGAGGTCATCGCCATTGGAAATGAACTCTTGTTGGGGGACGTCTTGGATACCAACAGTAACTGGCTCTGTAAACAGGTCACTGGACTAGGCGGAAGGGTGAGAAAGGTTGTCGTGGTGGGCGATGACCGGAAAGCCATTGCCATAGAGATCCAAGATGCCCTGGAGCGCAAAAGCGACCTCATCATCACCACCGGCGGCTTGGGACCCACCGCCGATGACATGACCCTGAAGGCCGTAGCCGAGACTACTGACCATCCCTTAGGAGTGAATATAGAAGCCTTGAAGATGGTGAAGCGCCGATATGAAGAGTTGGCCCAGGAGGGTTACGTAGCCGATAGTACCCTCACCCCCTCTCGCCGGAAGATGGCCCATCTCCCCCAAGGAGCGACCCCTGTCTTTAACCCTGTGGGCACGGCTCCGGCCTGCGCCCTCCGCGTAGAGGATGCCGCGCTCATCTCCCTTCCCGGGGTGCCTGAGGAACTGATGGGCATCTGGGAGGGGCCGCTGCAACCTCTCTTGCGGGAGATATTTGGGGAGGGTTACTATCAGGAGAAGATGATCTTTGTCGATTGTAAAGATGAGTCGCTCCTGGCCCCAATTCTGAAGAAGATGACAGGGGCTCACCCCCGGGTATATATCAAGTCCAGGGCCAAGGTGTTCGGCCCAGAGGTGAAGATCAAAGTCACCCTTTCCTCCGCCGGAAGGGATAGGGGCCAGGTCGAGGGAGCCATAAACGAAGCCTTGAAGGATCTGACGAGGAGTTTGGGTTCATCAGGTCTCGCGGTCGAAACGATGGAAGAGCCATAAAAGGAGGGACAATGAGCAAGTTGGTGGTTCTAGTCACCAACAGCGGTCTGGGCAACGGCGAAAAGGGGTTGCGGGAGAAGATGATGGGGGTCTTCTTGAGCACCCTGAATACCTTTCCCCAACTGCCAGGCAAGATCCTCTTCTATACCGAAGGGGTTAAACTGGTCGTCGCAGGGTCGCCGGTTATCGATGAGTTAAAGGTTTTAGAGGAAAAGGGCGTCCACCTCATCGCCTGTGGCACCTGTCTAGACTACTTCGGGCTCAAAGACCAACTGGTCGTAGGAGAGGTGGGGGGGATGGCCGCCATCTTAGAGACGATGACGGAGGCGGAGAAGGTGCTAAGTGTCTGAGGAGGTTTCCAGTGGCGCAGGAGAGTTTCATCCTGACGGCACCCAATTCTGCCCATGACACAGGCCCCAGCCGACTCCGTTACAGCCATCTCTTTCTTCTGAAATAGATCAACATAAAACCTCCAATGACGATCATAACCAGCCAAAGCATAGGATAAGCCCAACGCCACTCGAGTTCTGGCATGTATCTGAAATTCATTCCATATATCCCCGCTATAAGGGTCAAGGGGATAAATATCGTAGCAATAATCGTTAATACCTTCATCACTTCGTTCATTCTATTGCTGATGCTTGAAAGATAGATATCAAGCATCCCCGAAAGCATGTCCCGGAATGTCTCCACTGCGTCGATCACCTGAATCGTATGATCGTAAATATCTCTAAGGTATATCCCGGTGGACTCTTGAAACAGCGGCGATTCACCCCTTTCTAGGCCACTGATTACCTCTCTCAAGGGCCAAACCGACTTGCGCAAGAATATCATCTCTCTTTTCAAATCGTGGATTGCCTGCAAGGTTTCCGGTGTTGGATTGGTTACTAACTCATCTTCCAGGAACTCTATCCTCTCTCCCAGTTTCTCCAAGATTATGAAGTAATTGTCAACTATCGAGTCCACTAGAGCGTAGGCAAGGTAGTCAGCCCCCATCTTTCTTATACGACCCTTTTCGCTCCTGATTCGCTCTCTAATGGGGTCAAAAATATCCCCTTCTCTTTCCTGAAAAGAGATGACGAAGCTCGGACCAAGGATTAGACTTATCTGTTCCGTAACTACCTCGTTGTCTTTATCACTGTAATAAAGCATTTTCAGAACGATGAAAATGTAATCGCCAAAATCCTCCATTTTTGGTCGTTGATCTGTATTCAGAATGTCTTCCACTACAAGAGGATGTAATCCAAAACAATCACCGAGCCTCTCCAAAACCTCAACCTCATGAATACCATCTACATTGACCCAGGTAACAGTGGGCTTATCCTTAAATGGAAGACATTCATCAACTGTCTCGATTTCTTGCTCTTGGAGATGCAATTCATCATAATCTAGTATCGTAATCGTCGTTCTTTCCCTCTTCTTCTCCCCGATGTGAACGAGGGTTCCGGGCGGAAGACCGACCTTCTTTGACCTTTGCTTGATAAGTCTGGACATTTCAATCCACCTCACTCAAGAGTAAGCGGGTGAGTTGATGCTGATTCATTCTTGGATCTGTCGGAGCAGGAGGGGCGTACTTATGTCTATGTTGTGGCTCTTGCAGATTTGAAGCACGCTTCTGTGGAGTTCTGCATCTATTTCTGCCAGCCCTTTTATGTCGTTTATGAACGCATAGAGGGTGTATTCAACGGCGTAATTCTGAAACTTCGTTATCCGGACATATGGTTTGGGTTCCTTCAAGACTCTGGAAACCTTTTCAGCAGCCCCTAGCAAGGCTTTTTCCACATCTTGGCTATCGTACTCAAATCCAGGGGTAACCGTCACCTGTCTTCTGACTACATTGTCCTTTCCAAAATTGTCGATCTCCGCCTTAAGTAACTCTTGATTGGGAATAGAAACCAGGACATTGTCAAGAGTTAACATCTTCGTATATATCAATTCAATGGCTACCACATCTGCGAATCGACCGTTAAAGAATATCCTGTCTCCGACTCGGAAAGGTCTGCTGGTCATCACTATCAAGCCAGCGATGCCGTTCCCAATGGTGTTTACGGACGCAAAGCCTATGACGGTGCCCCCGAGAAGAGCTAAGAACCCGGATATCATGCCAATTGTTACGCCAAACGTCGCCAAGATGGCTGAGAGAACTGTGAGAATGACAACCCATTGGCTAATCCTGGTCAAAGTGTATGCAATGTGTGGTTCCAGCCTCTTCTCGTCCTTCAGTCTTGTGATTTCTCTGGCAATAACCTTGTTGAGAACATATCCTACAACGACAGCGACAACTGAAAACGAAAGTTTTCCAAAGTTGGATAAGATCCACTGGCCTAAACCGCTAATAGAATCCAATAGCCTCATGTGGCAGCACCCCGCTTTCTGATTCTATTCACCTACCTTTGCAAAACTATGTAGCAGCCTACCTCCTTGTCCTTGATGCAAGACCAACCTGCTATCGTGTCATACATTCCTAGTCTAGCACAATTAGTCACCCAGTCAACTTCGCAAAATAGTAGTAGGTCGGATTTCCCTGGCCCACATCAGCCAGGACAAGCCATATCCAACCTACCTAATCCAGGCCAAAGCAGAGGCGATGCCTAGTCCATCCCTCCCAATATGCTCACCAGGATCTCCCCCATCGACCGCAGGACGTTTACGTAGAAGTTCCCTCCCAAATCGCGGAATATCTCGAAAGGCAGGCCTGGGGCTCCGAAGAAGGGCCGGAGCGTCCAAGCCATCTGGGTCCCCACGAAGCCGTAGACCACGATCCAGGCCCAGAGGGCGAAAGATCTGACTCTCGTTCCTCCTCCCTTTTCCACGTGGCGCATCCCCTGCCAGAGAAAGGAGAGGCCGGAGAAGCCGGTAAGGGTGAGGATAACCACATTTAAGAGTTTGAAGAACTGGTAATGGGGGGCGGTGAGCCAGAAGAAGAGAGCGATGGGAGCGAAGGAGAGAGTGAGGACAGCGGTAACGGAGATGGCGGTGAGGACCAAGGCTAGGGTCTGGGATAGGTTGAGCCGGGAGCCGAAGAGAAGGTTGAAGAAGTAGAGGGTGGGCAGGCATATCACCAAAGTGATGAGGAAGAGGACTGGGAGTTTCACCGCCGAAGAGATCCCCTGGAGCAGCCTGTTGGAGAAGCCCATCACCGCCCCATAGATGGCGAAGAAGATGACGGAACTTATGAGCATGCTCTGTATCTTTCGGGAAACCCCATCGCCGTTCCCTATCTCGTCGAAGAACCTTCTTCGGTCGCGCAAGATGCGTTCGATGACGTAGAAAGCCTCCATGCTTCTTTCCCCCCTTTGCAATTGAGTAACAGGCCCTTGAACCTTTTATCAGCCCCCTTAGTCTTCCACCTTCTCCAACCTCTGGCTCTTGAATAGTTGGGGAAGAATCCACAACCACAAGACCAAGGCCACGAGAGCGTAGCCTAGAGTGTCGCCGGGGATAGGCCAACTCCAAATGGTCTGCTCCGGGTCACCTCGTGGAACGAAGTAGAACTCGATGAGTTGATAGAGCCCCATGGGGAGCAGCACGAGAGATAGGCCGCCATAGACCACGCCGCTCATCATGAGGTAGGCTTTGTTGAGGAAGGAGAGGGGGCGTTCTTTTTGGCTCTCGACCCGGTTGCGCAGGGCCCAATGCAAAGCCAAGAATATACCCCCCATGACAACGGAAGCGCCCCCGTTTAAGAGGTCCCTCAAACGCTCCTCCTCACGGTATTCTACGCCTTCATAGGGTGGCGGTTTCCACTGCACCGTCCCCGGCTCCACCTCGGCATAGATGATCTGCCCCCGATAACTGAACTCCATGCCCAGAGGGTAGGAGAGAGCAGCCTTCAAGAGAAGCCCCCCTCCTATTAGGAGTATCAGGGCGGAGCTGAAAAGCATGGCGTAGGCGTAGAAACGGGGGAGGAAGCGCCGCTGAAGGGGCTCTGGCTCTTTCTCGCTCCTGAAATAGACGATGCCGGCCACCACGAACGAAACGAAGGCCAGAAGGACAATTAGAGGAAAAAGAATCGATTGACTCACACTCATCTTGTTCTCCTTTCGTCTCCAGCGTCTCTAAGTTGAGACCAACGGGAGCGACACCAGATATGCTGTGTTAGGCGATCTTCTCTCCTTTGTCCCTCCTTCTCAACCCGATGAAGATCATAACTCCAAATATTATCATGCTGAAGAGAATCATGCCATATTCCGCATATAGGTTTGGCTCGCCTTTCATGATGTCGTGTAGTGCTGCCCAATCAAGAGCGAGCAAAAGCACCACAATGCCTATCAATAAAATGGTTTTCATTTTATCATCTCCCCTTACTGGCATTTACAACAATTAGTATAAGGTAAAGTGCAAATTTCGCCTAAGGTTTTCGGCATGAGCGGAGCGGCCTACGCGGTCTTATGTGCAGTTGCTGTCGTTGGTCTGTGGGTCAAAGCTCCCCTGTCCTCCTGGGTGTTGGCTGCCGCCGGGTCTCGGCGTTGAACCCAATCGTATAACACAACCGCCAGCACTAGTCCCATGAACAGTTGAGCGGCGGTCATGCCTCCTCCAATCGATAGAGGCACTAGGTTTTCCCTGCCCCTCACGCCCACCCCTATCCACGGCTTTGGTGTAGCAGGCACTATGGAGTTAACGTTCACGATACCATCAAGAATAGCGGGGTCCGTACGCACAACAGCATTGATAATTACAACACTAACCAACGCAATGAACGCCGGGAGCAGTAATCCCCAGACCTGTCCACGTGTTGAACGGGAACGCAATACCCAAATGGGCGAAATAACGAGTAATGACAATGCTAGAATGACGACCATAACCGTTCCCCAGGGGGTGTTCCATAGACCGTATGTGAGGTCTAGTATCCCCTCCCATAGATAGAATCCAGCGCCCAGGACGAGAAGGCCTGCTAACAAGCCGCGGCGTTTGGCGAGCGGCAGGCCAACTGCCACGACTAACAGCATCGCACCATCCCCAGCCAGGTCCAGCCAACTCCAATAGAAATCACGGCCGGGGAAGAGAGATAAGACGGCAGGACGAGCTACTCCAATTACAATCATCAGGCATAGCAGAAGCCACACCAATCCAGGGAGATTGACACCGCGCCGCTGGTAAATGAGGAGGGCAAAAATTGCAGCCAACACAGGCAACAGCAATAGAGGACCTAGAGATAACGCAAAGAAGCCGGCAACGCCAATAAGTATAAGTATTCCCAATGCGGGAAAGCTCCAAACAGCAAGCTGACGCTCCTGCACAAACCCTGCAACACTTAACAAGACACATAGACCCAAACCCGTGATGGGTATCAACGCACTTGCGCTGACGACCCAACTCGTGGCAAGGGCGAACAATCCAGGCAAGATAGCCAATACGACTTTCCCCCAAGACAGAGGAATAGATGAACGACTCTGCATTTCAAACCTCCTTCGTGATACTAGTTTTCGGCCTTAGTGAGGCAATTGCACATAACCTACATCTGGGCGATGGCTATGAGGCTGAAGAAGGCCCAGGCCGCATATCCGTACCGCCAGCGGCGCATAGTGAGGCCAGGGATGAGCAAAGCCAAAAGCGCCAGGGAGATGGTGATGGCCGGAGTGGGATTGCCCTGCCAACTACCCAGTCTCTCCAAGAAGGGGAGGATGAGCCACTTGAAGGCCATAGTCAGGGCCACGGGCAGGAGAGCGGCCAGGACGGCCTGATTGGCCGACTCGACATAGACCTGGCGCATCATCCTGGCCACCTTTTCCGCCTCGCCGAAACGAGCAATGGCCAAGGCCATGCTCTCCTCCGGGTTGTATCCTTTCCGGTGAAAGTCCGCTGCTGACTCCACCAGGTGTGAGCGGATCTCCTGTACGATCTTCTCCTTGGTTGGCCCGTCAAGGTGGAGTTGACGAGCCACTTCTCCCAGGTATCTATCTAGCGATCTAGTCACCCTTCTCCTCGGGCAATCATCTTCCTAACCAGTTAAGAAATCGTAGCATGCGGAAATCCTGTAGGAGAATCGTGCGGAAATCCTGTGGCCAAAAGACCCACCGTCCTTTGACTCGCCGAAAGTTCACTTCCCGGCGGTTGTCTGTCCAGATGAAGCCCCAATCGCCATCGACATTTAGTTCCTCAATGGTTGGCATTGGGCCGGAATAAAGAGGGAAATCCTTGTCCGAGAGCCCGCTCTCGTAACCCAAGACCTCGTTGTAGAGGGTGGCGTCTGTCGCTTGCAAGGCTTTCACATGGAGTTCGAATGCCTGCTCCAAGGTGGCGTACTTCTCCTGGTATTGGGGAGTGAAGTAGGTAGGGTTCCAGGCTGGCTCGCGGGAGGCGTAAGCCAGACCACTGCCCAGGAGCACCAGTAGGATTGCAACCAGAAAGAGGATGACAAAAAGTAGTCTTCTTCGCATCGCTCTCTCCTTCTAGGTGGAGGTCGGCTCTCTCTCCTGCCCCAGTATCTTGAGCAACCGCTGGGAGAAGGTCGCCCACTCCGCAGCGGACTTCTCAAGTGTCTTTCTGCCTTCTGGAGTGATGGAATAGTATTTCCTTGATGGCCCCTTCTCCACCACTTGCCACTCCCCTTTCACCAGACCTTCCTTCTCCATGCGGTGAAGGAGAGGGTAAAGGGTTCCCTCCTTGAAATCAAAATAACCCTCGCTCCGGCGCTCTAACTCCTTGGCTATCTGGTAGCCATACATCGGCTCCTCGGCCAGGAGGCTGAGAACGAGGACCCTGGTGCTGCCCCTTCTTAGATCGGTCATCGTTTTATACCTAGATTATCTATATACATAGCTATTATACTATCTTTTCGGGAATCTGTCAAGGGTTGCTGGGATGGAGGAACGGTGTTATACTCTCTTCCAATAAAACGGGGCTCAAAGAGGCAACTCTATGGTTATCATCGGCATCCTCTATCTCCTTTGTGCGGTCTTTCTGGCCCTTTATGGCTTCAACACCTTCGCCCTCATCTACCTCTATCTTCGCCACCGTAACGAGATCCTGCCTCTTCCTCCTCTTGACCAGTGGCCCCAGGTGACGGTGCAGTTGCCCGTCTTCAACGAGGTCTATGTGGTGGGCCGGCTGCTAGACGCCGTGTCTCATCTCACCTACCCCTGCGAGAGGCTTCAGATCCAGGTTCTCGACGACTCCACCGATGAGACGACAAATCTGGCCCGAAGAAAGGTGCAACAGTACCGGAGCCAGGGGATAGATATCGAACTCATCCATCGTCATAAGCGGGCGGATTTCAAGGCTGGCGCTCTGAGGGAAGGGCTCAAAAGCGCGAAGGGAAGGTTCATCGTTCTCTTCGATGCCGATTTTGTGCCTCCGCGCGACTTCCTCCTGAATACTATCCCCTACTTTGGGGCTCGACCCCGCTTAGGGTTCATTCAGACCCGGTGGGGGCATATCAACGACTCTTACTCCTCTCTGACCCAGGCTCAAGCCATGGCCTTGGATGGCCACTTCGTGGTGGAGCAGACGGCCCGTCAACGCTCTGGTCTCTTCATGAACTTTAACGGCACCGCCGGGGTATGGAGGCGGAAGTGCATCGAGGAGGCTGGTGGCTGGCAGGGAGATACCCTCTCCGAGGATATGGACCTAAGTTACAGAGCCCAACTTAAGGGCTGGGAGTGCCTATACCTCCCCCATGTCGTTGCCCCGGCGGAGATCCCGCCCCAGATCCACGCTTTCAAGCGCCAGCAATACCGGTGGGCCAAGGGCTCCATCCAATGTGCCCTCAAACTGGGTCCCACTCTCTTGACCACCTCAGCGCCCTTCTTCAAGCGGCTGCAGGGACTTATCCATCTCACAAACTACTTGGTCCACCCTCTGATGACTTCGCTTCTCCTCCTCTCTTTGCCCCTTCTTCTTTTAGGCCGTCCCTTTAACCTACATCTCACCTTCATCAGCCTGGCTAGCCTGGGCCCTCCGGTCCTCTACCTCATGGCGCAAAGGGCTCTATATCCCGACTGGCGGCGGCGGTTCGCGCGGTTCCCCTTCCTCGTCCTTGTGGGGACGGGGATCGCCCTGAACAATACGAAGGCGATCTGGGAGGCGGTTATAGGGAGGGGGAGCGACTTTGGGCGCACACCCAAGTTCCGAGTGGAGGGAAGGGGAGATCGCTGGAAGGGGAAACGGTATGCTTTGCCCTTGAATGGCGTCACCCTGGGAGAGGCGCTTCTCGCTTTATATGCCCTGGCGACGGTGGTCGTTGCTGGGCAACGGGGTAGTTACTACGCTATCCCTTTCCTCCTCCTCTACGGGCTGGGCTTCGGATACGTAGCCCTTTTGACCATCTTGCATTCACGACCTAGGGTGAAGGAGAGCAAGCGCAGGAAGAAACCTGCCTTCAAGTCTCCCTCCCTTCCCGAAGCCCTCTCGGAGTAAGCATCTACGCCTATGCCTTGGTCGTTTGCCTTTATGAAGGGGGTGTAGGATGAAAGCCAATAGACCTCGCATCCCACCGGGGCAGGTGGTGACCAGTAAATTTCCGGTCCTCCATGTAGGGCCCATCCCCCCTTTCGACCCCCAGAGGTGGGATTTTCGCATCTTCGGCCTGGTGGAGGAAGAGGTGGTCTTCTCCTACCAGGAGTTCATGAGCCTACCGAAAGTGGAGATAGTATCCGATTTCCATTGCGTCACCCGTTGGAGCAGGCTAAGCAACGTCTGGGAGGGGATAAGTTTCCAGGAACTGAGGAAGCATATAAGGCCCAGGCCTGAAGCCAAGTATGTCATGGTTCACTCGGATGGCGGCTATTCTACCAATTTGCCTCGCCAAGTCCTCCTGGACGATGATGTGCTCTTCGCTTATGGCCACGATGGCCGGGACCTGACCCCGGAGCATGGCTGGCCCCTCCGGCTGGTGGTGCCCAAGAGGTACGCCTGGAAGAGCGCCAAGTGGGTGCGGGGGCTGGAGTTCATGGAACGCGACCGGCCTGGCTACTGGGAACAGCGGGGCTACCACAACGATGGCGACCCTTGGAAAGAAGAGAGGTACGCAAACCAACGTTTATAGGGCAGCAATATGATTTCTACTCCTTCAGCGCCTCCTCATCCTCGGGGTAGATCACCTCTCCGCCTCCGATCTGGCGCCTCTCTCCGATCTCCAAGGGGTAGTCAGAGCCAGAAAGGATATCCCCCACCCTAGAATAGGGTCCCGCCTCTGACCAGTAGCCTATCTTCTCTTGGGCGGAAAACCCCAGGCGCACGATCGCCTTAGCCCCCTTGTAGCCATACTTGGGGGGAAAGATAAGGCGGAGAGGGGAGCCGTGTTTGGGAGGGAGGGGTAGGCCATTCATCCCATGGACGAAGAGGACACGGGGCTGGAGGAGTTCCTCGATGGGAAGGCTCTCGTAATAGTCATCGGCGCAGTAGAAGTGTAACCACTTGGCCTCAGGCAGGGGCTCAACTAACTCCATAAGCGCTTGCATCTCAAAGCCCTCCCATTGAGCCCGGGCGGACCAACACTCCACACATTTCAGGCGTGACACCTGGAAGGCAGAAGGCAGACTCTGCACGTCGCTCAAGGATAGGTCTAGGGGGTTCTTCACCAGACCCTCTATCCTGAGCCGCCAACTCTCCGGGTTGGGGGGCGGAAAGGGGTTGTACCAGCGGATATAGAAGTTCGGTGGGTTTTCGTTGCGAAGGATCGGAGGCATGTACGGTGTCAGCGTTGGAACAGGCTTCGGGGTCCCTAGAGGCGTGGCTTCCTCGATAACCTCTGGCGCGCCACAACTAGTGAGGAGAGGGATTAGTGCGGTGCTTGTCGCCCCAGCCAGGAGAAAGCGGATGAATTCTCGCCGGGATGATTTATCCATTTTGATCTTAAGCCACGACTTCGATCTTATCGCCTTCTATCACCTCCCCTATGACCCAGTGCTCCTCGCCTCGCTGGGTGAGAAGTTCTTGTAAGCGGGCCAAGCGGTCAGGAGGCACGGCGATAAGCAGACCCCCGGAGGTCTCGGGGCAGAAGAGGAGATCTATCATCTCCTCCGAGAGCCCTTCTGGGAGCACGGCCCTATCGTTTCCCAAGATATGCTGGCGGTTGCGCACCAGCCCTCCAGGGATGAACCCTCGGGCTGCATAATCTAGGGCTCCGGGGAGGAGGGGAAGAGCGCTGACCGAAATCTTCAAGCCAACCTTGCTCCGCTGGGCCATCTCCCAGGCGTGGCCCAGGAGGGCGAAGCCGGTTATGTCGGTGCAGGCATGAACTCCCACCTCCTGCATGGCCTGGGCGGCGGCTCGGTTCAGCCTGAGCATGTTCTTTACCGCGCCCTCTACATGCTCTGGATCTGCTTCCTGGGCCCTCAGAGCGGTGGCGACCAAAGCCACACCGAGGGGCTTGGTGAGGACCAAGAGGTCCCCCGGCTTGGCCCCCGCTTTGGTGATCACCTTGCTGGGGTGGATGACGCCGGTGACGCAGAGGCCAAATTTCGGCTCGTCGTCGAGGAGGGTATGGCCACCGACCAAAAGCCCCCCCGCCTCAGCCACCTTGTCCGCTCCACCCTGAAGGATAGAGTTGAGCACCTCCACAGGCAAGGTGTCGGGGAAGGCGGCAACATTGAGGGCCAGAAGCACCTCTCCTCCCATGGCATAGACATCGCTCATGGCGTTGGCGGCGGCGATGGCTCCATAGTCATAGGGGTCATCGACGATGGGGGGGAAGAAGTCTACCGTCTGGATTATCGCCAGTGCTGGGGTCAACCGGTAGACGGCCGCATCATCGCCTCCCCCCAACCCCACCAGAAGTTCGGGGTGGATATGCTCCTCTATGGGCAACAGGAGTCTCTCTAGGTCGCCCGGACCCATCTTGGCCGCTCAACCGGCGCAAGAGGCGAGAGCGGTTAACCTTATCTCCTCGCGGGTCAACGCTTTTCTCCTTTGCTGATTCTGTGCCTCAGATGGTAATAACCCTGTCCTGTCATCCCTAGCCTGCCCTGGCAAGTACCGGGGCAGGCTGGCATTAACGGGACAGGATGCAGGCTGACGCCACGACGGATATTATAGCCCATCGGGGAGGATAGGGCAAAGATGGGTCGGTGGCATTATGTAGGAGAGCCCCTCCCCTACAATTAGCCTGGCCCCGGATTTTCCTTACAGGATCCCTGGGGGAGAAATCCGGGGCCAGAGTGGTGTCCGCGGGGACCAGCGCCTCCCTTACACCGCCAAATGTAGAAAACGTAGAGATGCCCACCTCTTGGCTGGTGTCGGGTTTCAAATTGGGCGCCAGCGTGAGCGGGCCATCACTGGATGATTGTTACCACTAAATCGTCGGTGGCTGTATCACCCTCATCATCTGTGGCCTGCAGCCGAATGATCCACTGCCCCCAATCCTCCTCCCTGGCTATCCAGGGGCTGGTCCAGACCGACTCCTGGTTCCCCTCTACCAGCATCTCTCCCCGCCGCTCCTCTCGCCCTTCTGGCGTCCCTACGATCAGCCAGTCGTAGTTGACGATCCTTCCCCCATCGGGGTCATAGGAGAGGGAGCCGTCGAGGAGTATCGGCTGGCCTATATCTATGGTCACATCAGGCCCTGCATTGGCCACGGGAGGGACTTTGGTCGCCAGGCTGCAGCCTGCTAGCAGGAGGGTAATCACTAAGAGATAGCAGTTTCTCATCACACCCTAGGAACAATTATATGGATTATCCGCTTCCTGGCAAGGAAAGTAAGAAGGTCGCCTTCGCACTTAAGAGGTCTAGGCTCCTCCTTCCGCCAGACGCACCCCGACCCTCCTCATCCACCACCTCACCGAACTCAAGACCACCACCCAGTACCCGAGGTAACTGGATACCTCCAAGAGTGAGGGATTGCCGTTGTAGCCGAACATAGCCTTCAGAATGGAACCCAAGGTGGAATTCTCGTCCAAGATGTGGTTACTATCCCAGAGATGTTCTACGATGACCGGTATCAGCCCCGCCTCTTGAAACTCGTGTACCCCATGGGCCAGAAGCCCGGCGGCGAAGAGGAGGAGTAGCAGGCTGGTGGCATCGAAGAAGCGCTTAAAATCGAGGCGAACGGTGGTGGCGAAGATCAAATAGCCAACCAGAAGGGCCACCCCTAAACCCAAAAGTCCTCCCCAGAAGGTGTTAGCGGCAGCAGACACGAAGGCAGCAGCAGAGAGGAAGAGGGCTGTCTCCACGCCTTCGCGGAAGACCGCAACAAAAGCGAGGCTAAAGAGAGCCCAATTCTGCCCCGCGGTAACCGCCACCTGGACATCTCGCTCCAAGGCGACCTTGATATACCGTCCCTGATACCGCATCCAGAAGATCATCCAGGTAAGCACCCCCACAGCCAAGAACATGGTGGTCCCTTCGAAGATCTCTTCTGCCCGGCCTGTGAACTGGGCACCGATGGCCTGGAGCCCTAGGGCCACCCCTACACTGGCAACTATGGCGGCGATGACGCCTCCCCATACGTATCTCTGCTGACCCAAACGAGCTATCTTCTTCAGATAGCCGAAAACGATGCCCACGATGAGGGCTGCTTCCAACCCTTCACGAAAGGTGATCAAACCCGCGGCTAACATCAACTCCTCCCAATCTATTGGTGCTGTTGCAACGCACTTGCAGTAAGCGAGGCCAAAAAATTTGGCCCTCGTTTGGCCAACCCACCTTTATGACTATTATAGTCGATTTTCTCTACTTTGTCAACCCCTCAACGCACCTCTGACAATACCCTTTGAGATCGATATGGACACCTGTGACCTGGAAATGGTGGTCTTGGGCTATCTGGGCCTTGACGCGGTCGGTGAGAGGGCTCTCGAACTCGATAATCTCCCCACAACCCAGGCAGATGAGATGGAGATGTTCCACTCCCCTCCCCTTGATCTCATAATGATGATGTTCCTCATCGAAATACAACTCTTCGATGAGATCCAGCTCCTTGAGAAGGCTCAAGGTACGGTAGACCGTGGAGAGGCTGAGACGTGGCTCTCTTTTCTTGGCTAGAAGGTAGAGTTCATCGGCGTCTAGATGCCCTCCATGCTCCTGCATAACCTTGATAAGAAGCAACCTCTGGGGGGTGGCCCGCTTCCCCTGGGAACGAAGTAACCTTCTAGCCTCTTTTAACTCCTCGGTTAACATCTTCTCCCGTCTTTTTGCAACTCATTTGCAATTATATATTACCATACAACTAGGGAGTTGTCAACCGCTCTGCCAGCCTAGGCACCACCTCGTAGAGGTCTCCCACTATCCCGTAATCGGCTATCTTGAAGATGGGAGCCTGAGGGTCTTTATTGATGGCCACTATGATTTTCGAGCCTAAGATCCCCACCGTATGTTGGATCTGGCCTGAGATGCCGATGCCCACATAGAGCCTAGGGCTTGCCTTCTTACCGGAGAGGCCCACCACCCGTTCCTCGGAGAGCCAGCCGTAGTCGGAGGCCAACGATTTAGTGCACCCCACCTCGGCCCCCAGGGCCGCGCCCAGTTCCCAGATCATCGCTAAGTCCTCCTCGGCGCCTAACCCTCGGCCTATGCAGACCAAAGCCTCAGCATCCTCGATATTTACCGCCTCCCCCTCCTTAGCCCGCCTCTCTACCACCCGGACCCGAGGTTCGCGGAGCTCTAGGTCCAGGCGCACGGTTTGGCCCTCCCCGGCCTCTAGGGGGAGCGCTTCGAAGGTCTTGGGCATCACGGCGATGACCTTCCTCTCCGTCCTGATAACCTCCGAGGCCACGGTGTTGCCCCCCAAAGCGTAGCGGTCGGCCACCAGGCCGTCCCCCTCCAGACGAAGGTCTATGGCGTCGGTGATGCAGCCCGCCCCTAATTTTTGCGCCACCCGGGAGGCCAACTCCTTGCCCCTCTTGGTGGAGCCCAAGAGGAGGATCTGGGCCCCTCTCCCCTCCGCTATCCCTTGCAACGCCTGGGCGTAGGTCTCCACGTAGAAGTCGGCCAAGAGAGTACTCTCCCCCAGGTAGACCTTCTCCGCCCCGTAAGAGAAGTATTGGCTTGACCTCCCGCCTACCTCCTGGCCCAAAAGCGCTGCGGCCAGTCCCAGGCCCAACTCCTCTTTCAGTTCCCGCCCTTTGGAGAGGAGTTCGAAGGCTATCTCGTCTTTCTCGCTGAAGACTAATATCTCTGCCATGATTACCTCGCTATTACCCCCTCCCTGGTGAGGGCGTCGGTCAACTGCTCCACTACCTCATCGACCTCCCCCTCCAAGGTGATATTCTTCCTTTCCTGTTCCGGGGCCAGGTTGCTTATGATCTCCAGAGAGGAGGCCTCTTTCCCTACTTCATGGGTGGAAAGGCCGAGATCCTCGCTGGTCCATTCCTGCAACGGTTTCTGGGCGGCCTTCAGTATCTGGATGAGAGAGGGCAGACGAGGCTCGTTGATCTCACTAGCCACCGAGACCAGGGCTGGAAGGGGGGCCTCAACTATCTCCAGGGCCTCCTCCATATCTCTGGTGGCTCGCAGCCCCCCCTCGGTGAACTCCAGTTCGCGCACGTAGGTCACCTGAGGCAGGTCCAATATCTCGGCCAGCCGGGAGGGCACCTGGCCAGAGTAGTTGTCCGTGGAGCCCTCGCCCAGGAGAACCAGGTCGTATTCTCCGATCTTCTCTATGGCGCGAGCGAGCGCTTGGGCGGTGCTTTCAGTGTCCGAGCCCTGGAAGGCCGGATCGATGAGGAGAACCGCCTCATCGGCGCCCATGGCCAAGGCTTCCTTTATCGTGTCTCTCAGTTTAGGGGGGCCCAGGGCCAGAGCGGTCACCTTCCCTCCCTCCTTCTCCACGATCCGCACTGCCTCCTCTAGAGCGTTCTTATCCATATCCCCGAAGAGGAGGGGCGCTCCCTCTAAAATTGGCTCACGGGTATCCCGCTTTATCCTTATCTGTTGGAGATCCGGTATCTGCTTGAGACAGACTACGATCTGCACCTCCTCACCTCCTCTTAGCCGAACCTATATTGAACTCCGAAGCCGCCTCGGGGGTAGTTCCAAGCCAAGGCAGTATCGCAGGCTATGGTACAGGCCCTACACTCCAGGCACCCCTCATACCTTATGAGGATCTCCCCCTCCTGGCCCAAGGTGTAGACCTGGGCCGGGCATACATACAAGCAGTACCTGGTCTGGCACCGCTCTTTGCACCTCATCTCATCTATCTGGATATGGCTCTCCTCGTCGATCTTGAAAGCATCGAGGGCCAATTTGGCATCTATACTCATATTCTCCAAACTCTCAATAGATCCCCTACTGCGGAGAGGCGAAACACTCTCCTGGCTTCCCTCCACAAGGTGGTGGAGATCTTCTCCTTCGGCTCCTTGTCTATCCACATGAGTCGCTCCAGGCTCTCAGCGAGAGCCTGGGGATAGAGGTTGAAAAGCCTGGGATTCTGTAGGAAATGGGGCATCTCTCGGAAGGTTTCCAGATCCTTGAGGACGAAACTCTCTTTAAGCAACTCCTCATAGCGAGATAGGGAGGCTGGAGAAAAGTCGTTTCTCTTCTTGGCTTCTATTATCGTTTGGGCGGCCAAAGCACCAGAAGCGAGGGCGAAATCCATCCCCCTCACCATGAGGCCGGTGTTGAGGGCTAGGCCGGCGGCGTCCCCCACGACCAAGATGCCATCGCCATAAACCTGGGGCATACTCTCCAGGCCTCCCTCGGGCACTATATGGGCCGAATACTCCACCGGATATCCCCCTTCAATCAGGGGTTTTAGCTCTGGCCGCTCCTTGAAAAAGTCAAGGAGCCGATGGAGTTCAAACCCCGGCTCCTTCTCCATCAAAGCGCTGATACCCACGACCACTCCCAGGGAGATAGTATCGATATTGGTGTACAAGAAACCTCCGCCGAACATCCCCTCGGTTAAGGAGCCGAAAAAGAGTTGGGCCGCCCCCTCCCCATCGCCAAGGCCGAACCGCTCTTCGATGGCACCTGATGTTAGCTCGATCACCTCCTTTACACCCACGGCGTAATCTTGAGGCTTGCGCTTTTTGCCCAGGCCTGCCTTCTCTACTGTGAAAGAGAGTGCTCCGTCGGCGGCCACGACCACGTCGGCGCGGATCTCCGCTTCGCTGGCCACGATACCGATCACCTTCCCCTCTTGCCACAGGAGGTCATCGACCCTATTCTTGGTAACGATGAGCGCCCCCTTCTGAGTGGCTCTTTCAGCCAACCAGGGGTCGAACTTGGCTCTAAGGATGGTATGGCTATGATAGGGCTTCTCCTTGAACCGTTCGCTGGAGAGTTCAAAGGTGACCGATGATCCTTCCCCCATAGCGGTGAGCCGTTCTTTGGTTACATGCCTCTCTAGGGGGGCTTCCTCCCAAATGGGGGGGAAGAACCTCCTCACGGGGTGGAGGTAGAGCCTCCCCCCGGTGACGTTCTTGCTCCCGGGGAAATCTCCTCTCTCCACTACCAGAACCTCCAAGCCGGCATCGGCCAGATGGTAGGCACAAGCGAGGCCAGCCAAACCGGCCCCTACTATGACCACCTCCACCTTCTCCGCTTCGGCCATCGGCCTCTCCTAAATCTCTTCTTCCTGGCTCAAGAGCAGAGGGGCAAAGAATGGAGCAAGGCCCCACCTTGGCCTAAGGGGAGCCCTGCCGAGACTCCATCGATACCGCTCTACCTCGGTCGCTTTTGGGTGCCGCGATAGGGGACGGCCTCATCACCGGCGTAGTCGCGAGCGATGATGATCTTCATAATGTTCTGCCCGCCTTCGGCACCTACGCAGTATGATAAAACCCCTCGCAGACCCATCTCCACGGGACAATCCTTGGTGTACCCAAAGGCCCCCAGTTGTATCATCACGTGTTGAGCCACCCGTGCCGCCAACAAGGGAGCCCGGAGTTTGCACATGGCTACAGCCTTGTTGATATCCGTCTTGGTGAATTCGCCTGTGCCGGCATAGAACTGGTCCACCATCCAGGCTGCCTTTTGGAGCAGGAGTTCGGTCATCTCCAAGTCGGTGTGATCCTCGGCTATCTCGAAGGAGATGCCCTCAAAGTTGAGCAAAGGCCGGCCGAAGAGGATCCGCTGCTTGGTGTAGTCCACCCCGATCTCCAGCATCTTCTCCGCTGCACCGGTGCAGGCGGCGGCCACCACGATGCGGGCTACGTTGAACCCCTCCATATTCATATGGAAGCCTCGGCCCACCTCGCTCAATCGACAGTAGTCGGGGACTTCAACATCTTTGTAGATAAAGCCCCCAGTAGAGAGTCCCATCCGTCCCATGTCCTTATAGACGGTGGTGGTGATCCCTGGAAGGTTGGCCGGGATGTAGATGAAAGTCATGCCCCGATGGCCTTTCTCGGGGTCGGTTACCACCAAGGTACAATGGCCGCCTCCCCTGATGGTCGCTTCGGTAACCCCGCTTATATAGGCCTTCTCCCCGTTGATGACCCATTTGTCACCCTTCTTGACCGCCGTGGTGGTGATGCCGCTCACATCGGAGCCGCCTTGGGGCTCCGTGGTATTGATGCCCACGAAACACTCGCCGGAGGCTACCTTGGGCAGCACTTCCCTCCTCAGTTCCTCAGTGCCGTATCTGACGATTAGATAGCCCCAACCGAGGCAAAGCAAGGTGTAGACGGGGAGAGACATGCTCAGTTCTGCTCGGGCTAGTTCGTGTATGGTGATCATAGCGTAGACCATCTCCTGGCCGGGCATGGCCGAGCCTCCATACTCCTCTGGGATGGTGACGCCGAAGATACCCAATTCAGCCATCCCCTGAATTATCTCCTCGGGGATGCCCGCTTCCTTCTCATCGATCTCCCGGGCCCGGGGTTCGATATTCTTTTCCGCGAACTCACGGACCATCCTCTTCCAAAGTTCCTGCTCCGCGGTCAGTCGAAAATCCATTGCGCTTCTGCCTCCTTTTCCTTTGCGAATTTGCGCACAAATACGGCCAACATCATATCATTGAGATATATTTGTGTCAAGGGAACCGAGCAGATTCCGTGCTTCTTGTGATGAGTAATCAAGAAAGACCTGCGTTTCTTCGACGGCATCAGACCGAATTCACCACACCAAGTACCGATGGCCATGTACCAGCAGAACCATCGCCCCCTATGCTTGAAGGGTATGATCCTAGAGTGCACCCTCCCTAAGAAAAAGGGCAACCTTCCAGGGTCTAGCCACTCTCTTCCCTCAGGCGGATGCCATCCTTCATAATACTTCCGTCAAAGCAATTGCCAGGGGCCAAAGAAGCGATTATAATGGAAAAGAGGTGAAGGGGTTGTTCGAGGGCGTAGTTATCCTAGATTTTGGCTCTCAGTACACCCAACTGATCGCCCGGCGGGTGCGGGAGAACCGTGTCTACTGCGAGATCTTCCCCCATGATGCCCCCCTATCCGCTGTAGAAAGGCTGGAGCCTAAGGGCTTCGTCCTCTCTGGAGGGCCTGCTAGCGTCTACGAGGAGAGGGCGCCCCGACTGCCCCCCTACCTCCTTGAGAGCGGATTGCCTATTTTGGGTCTCTGCTACGGGATGCAACTTCTAGCCCAAGAGTTGGGAGGGCGGGTAGCCCCTGCGGAGAGGCGAGAGTATGGCCCCGTGGAACTCCACGTCAACGATCCCACCTCTCCTCTCTTCGCCGAACTCCCTTTCTCCCAGGTGGTCTGGATGAGCCATGGCGATAAGATCGAGGAACTCCCCCCTGGTTTTGTGGTCTTGGCCTACACCGAAAACTCCCCTTTTGCGGCCATGGGGGACGAACGGCGACGCCTCTATGGTTTGCAGTTCCACCCCGAAGTAGTTCACACCCCTTACGGAGGGGAGATAATCGGCAATTTTCTGTATCAGGTATGTGGCTGCCAAGGGGTCTGGACTCCCGGCTCCTTCATCGAGCAGAGCATAAAGGGGATAAAAGAACAAGTCGGCGAGGGGCGAGTGCTTTGTGCTCTCTCCGGTGGCATCGACTCCATGGTGACGGCCACCCTCGTGGGGAGAGCGGTGGGCAAGCGGTTGGCTTGCATCTTCGTCGATCATGGCCTTCTACGTCAGGGAGAAGGGAGGAGTAGTCTCTCCCTCTTCCACCGTCTGGGCTTAAACGTGGTTCATGTCGACGCCAGCCGGAGGTTCTTGGCAGGCCTGAAAGGGGTAATAGACCCCGAGGAGAAAAGAAGAGTCATCGGAGAAGAGTTCATCCGCCTCTTCGAGGAAGAGGCGAGGAAACTCGGCGCCTTCGAGTTCCTAGCCCAAGGGACCCTCTATCCGGACCTCATCGAGAGCACCTCTCCTCACAGTCAGGCCGCAGCCCGTATCAAGACTCACCACAATGTTGGCGGCTTGCCTGAGGAGATGGAATTCTCTCTGATCGAGCCCCTCCGCTACCTCTTCAAAGACGAGGTGCGAGAGGTGGGGTTGGCCCTGGGTCTTCCAGAAGAGATCATCTATCGCCAGCCGTTCCCCGGCCCAGGTTTGGCGGTGCGGATCATCGGCGAGGTGACGGAAGAGAGGCTGAAAATCCTAAGGGACGCCGACGCTATAGTGGAGGAGGAGATCAAAGGAGCAGGGCTATATAGGAAACTCTGGCAGAGTTTCGCCCTCCTCACCCCGGTGCAGAGCGTGGGTGTGATGGGGGACGAGCGGACTTATGAACACGTCGTAGCCATCAGGGCGGTCACCAGCGAGGATGGGATGACCGCTCATTGGGCTCGACTCCCCCACAACCTTCTGGAGCGTATAGCCAGCCGGATAGTGAACGAGGTGCCCGGGGTGAACCGGGTAGTTTACGACATCACTAGCAAGCCCCCAGCGACGATCGAGTGGGAATGAGCCTCTCGCAAGGACGACCCTCTGGCAACCGGGCTCAGGGTAGGAAGGGGAGGGCTGGCCCACGCGAACCACCAAGTCAACCCCCGGCCTCGCAGCCTATTCAAGTTAGCCATCTCCTGGGAAGCGTCCAAGCGCAGACCATCTATGACCACCACAACTGCTCGATCCACCAACGGCTGGCCCTCGTTCCCGCTGGGAAGAGCACCGGTGAACGGACTTGTGGTATTCTGCCCGCTGATCCCAACCGTACTGAGCGAGTTGAACCGCTCCTAGAGCCGGTCCGGCAAGGGTCAAAAGGATGATGACCAGGTGAAGAGCCCTCTTCATTCAAGTACCTCCTAAAATAGTAACCGGATTCCAAAGATCATAGAACGGCTAGAGACCGACCGCAACTCTACCTCATTGAACCCTAACCTCCCCCCAACTGTGATAATGTAGGGGCTTTTTGACAGAAGGGGGGCTGTATGTTATAGTTTAGACTGCCCCAAAGAGAAAACCTCAGAAGATCGAAAGGCATACCAGTGAAACGGGTACAAGAGATCGCAGAGAAGATCATCGACAACGTAGAGCAGGTCATCATCGGCAAGCACCAACAGGTACAACTAGCCCTTATAGCCCTCGTCTGTAAGGGCCACATCTTGATCAACGACGTCCCAGGCGTGGGAAAGACGATGCTAGCCAAGGCCATCGCCAAATCCTTGGGCTGCACCTTCAAACGCATCCAGTTCACTCCAGATATGTTGCCCAGCGATGTGACCGGGGTCTCCGTTTTCGATCAGAAGACAAGGGAGTTCCAGTTCCGCCCCGGCCCCATAATGGCCCAGATCGTCCTTACCGATGAGATCAATAGGGCTACCCCAAAGACCCAATCGGCTCTCTTGGAGGCGATGGAGGAGCGCCAGGTGACAGTAGATGGAGTGACCCATCCCTTAGAGGAGCCCTTTTTGGTCCTCGCCACCCAGAACCCCATCGAGTACGAGGGAACCTTCCCCCTTCCTGAGGCCCAACTGGATAGGTTTTTGATGCAGATCAGCCTGGGCTACCCCAGCCCCCGTGACGAGATCGCCATCTTGGACTCCCAGCAGCACAGACACCCCATCGAAGGGATCGGGCAAGTGGTGGCTGCGGAAGAACTGCTAGAGATACAGGAGGAGATCAAGGAGGTCTATGTAAGCGATGCCCTCAAGGAGTACATCGTGGCTTTAGTGGGGGCCACCCGGGAGCACCCCGATCTCTATCTGGGAAGCAGCCCGCGGGGGTCGCTGGCCCTCTACCGAACTGGTCAGGCTAGAGCGGCGATCTTGGGCCGAGACTACGTTACCCCCGACGACATCAAAGCCTTGGCCCATGTCGTCTTGGGCCACCGCCTCATCGTCCACCCCTCCGCTCGCATAAAGGAAGTCGACCCTCTGACGGTGAACGATGAAGTCCTGGCCTCCGTACCTGTGCCCGGGGCTCCAGCCAAGGTCAGGCCCTAACCGGAGAAGGAAACGCCATGCGCGTCAACTGGATCATCTTCCTCCTTCTGCCCTCGGTTCTCCTCCCTGCGCTGGTCACGGGGGAGGAGTTCCTTTACCGCCTGGTCTATCTCCTTCTAGCCATCATAGTTCTCGCCTTCCTCTGGGCCTGGTACAATTCGCGTGGCATCGTGGTAGAGCGCTGGCTCCGCTCCAGCCGTGCCCAAGTGGGTGGGCTGGCGGTGGAGAGGGTAGTGGCCCGCAACCCTGGAAGATGGCCCAAATTCTGGGTTGAGATTCGTGACCACCCGACCCTGCCAGAACACCAAGTAGGGCGCCTCATCCTCTCCATGCCCGCGAGGAGGGAGTTGAGTTGGACGGTGAAAACCCTCTGCCACCGTCGAGGAGAGTTCGCCCTGGGGCCCATCACACTGGTGGCCAGTGACCCTCTAGGACTCTTCCAGATGAGTCGTCTCCTTCCAGTCGCTTCCAGCCTCATCGTCTATCCTATGACCGTCCCCCTGCCCGGCTTCACTCCTCCAGGGGGACAACTCTCCGGGGGAGATGCCATACGACATCGAGCACAGGAGATCACCACCAATGTGGCCACCGTGAGGGAGTACCTGCCTGGCGATAGTTTTAACCGCCTCCATTGGCCCTCCATAGCCCGCACAGGGCGGCTGATCTCCAAAGAGTTCGAACTGGATCCCACCGCCGACGTCTGGTTGCTTTTGGACATGGAAGCCCGAGTTCAAGCCAGTGCCCCGGAGGAGGCTCCGGTCGAGGGGTTTCCTCTCTTGAGGGCTCCACGCCCCTGGCGGGTGGATCCCACCACCGAGGAGTATGGAGTGACCATCGCCGCTTCTTTGGCCAAACATTTTTTGGCTCAGAAGAAGGCTCTAGGAATGGTAACCTACGGCCAGCGCCGCGAGATGGTGCAGGTCGATAGAGGTGAACGCCAGTTGTCCAAAGTCTTGGTGGCTCTGGCGGTCATTCGGGCCCAGGGCCAGGTCCCTCTGGCTGAGGTAATCGCGGCCGAGGGGAGTGGCATGAGGCGAGGAGCCATGGCTATCGTCATCACCCCCTCTGCCGAGGAAGACTGGGTCGCCGCCCTGCGGGAACTTCGTCGGCGAGGAGTAGGCGCAGTGGTGATACATATCGAGCCTAGCACCTTCGCCGAGGCTCCCGGTTCCCTGGGCATCATCACTCTTCTAGCCGCTGACGGTTTCCCCACCTATCTAGTGAAAAGGGATCAACCCCTAGAGGAAGCCCTGAGCCGGAAGATCTATGAGGGCCAGAGATGATCATAAAGAGCGCCGAACTGGCCGATCTGAACCAGTGTATGCTCATCAACCCCTCCTATACAACCGAATACGTCTGGCAGATGTACCTAGAACGGGGAGAGGCAGGGACCACCATAACCTTCCGTACCGTCAAACTCCCCCGACCGATGCCTGTCAACTACCCCCGGGATACCGACTATCTTTTGGAGAACTGGCAACGAGGCGAATGTTTCCTGGTAGCCGATGAGAGAGGGGAGATCCGGGGCTATCTGGACATGTCGGTCCAAGCCTGGCACCAAACCGGCTGGATTAACAACCTAGTCGTGGCCAAGGAGCACCGTCGCCAGGGTATAGGGACAGCCCTGACCAAGGCCGCTCTTCTCTGGGCCGAAGAACGGAAACTTAGAACGATAATGCTAGAGACCCAGACCAAGAACTACCCTGCCATCTGCTTCTACCAGAAACACGGCTTCGTCTTCTGTGGCTTCAACGATCATTACTACGCCACCCAGGACATCGCCCTCTTCTTCGCCCATAACCTACCTTAGGAGCCCAATGCGACAACTTGTGATAGGGTTGCATGGGCCAACCAGACCTACACAAGAGGAGTGGAGGAGCCCCTCCCCTACCACCGTTGAGTGCTGTCACCTATGAAAGAGGCTGTCAAGCCTTCAGGGCCAAGATGGATCGGCCACCTG
>CAYLIE010000034.1:0-24953 GCA_964383935.1 uncultured Anaerolineales bacterium
CCACGCCCTTCTTCGGCCCTTGACGCCTAGGCATCCACCATACGCCCTTAGTAGCTTAACGTGCGTGACGCGGCAGAATCTAGACTCGACCTTTTCAGTTGTTAAGGTGCAACTCTTGCGGCTCTCGTTTGCCACAAGCCACAGACTTCAACTCTTTGAGGCCTCTGGCCTGAGGCAAACCCCCTAACGGGGACAAAACAAAAGGGCCTGGGACACAGACCCAGACCGCCCGATCGCCTCGGCTATATGTCCCTCGCTACACTATCCTGGTACCCCGCTTCTCATATCTGCTCCTTCACCGATAAGAGTATACTATATCTTGTGCTATTTGTCAAGTGGGCGGTATCTCTCATGCTAAATGCGACAAGTAGGTGACAAAGGGATTCGCATATCGAGGCCCGGATGGGGCCGCTCATAGTAGGTCGGATCTCCATACCCGACCTAAGTAGGGCAGGTTTCGATACCTGGCCTACCTACCAAAGCCTGCTGCCACGTGCCATTCCCATTTCGAGAAGCCACGAGCGTCTCCCCTACTCCTCTTGTGTAGCCCTTGCTGACCTATTCAACTCTACCACAGTTATCGCATTCTTAATGAGACTGACCAGAATAACTATCGAGTTTTTGGAGCCCCAAAGGATGATGTGGTACAATGTATGAGGGTTGCGAAATGTGGCAGGTTGTGGGACACGAGTGGGCCATTACTCTTCTGCAAAACTCCCTCACGCGGGGGAATATATCCCATGCCTATCTTTTCACCGGTCCCCCTCGCATCGGGAAGACCACCCTAGTCTTAAATTTGGCTCAGGCCCTGAACTGCACAGGGGAAGACAAACCTTGCGGAGAGTGCCTCTCCTGCCATAAGATCTCCCAAGGCATCCACCCCGATGTGCGGATGGTGGACTTGGCCTACCAGGAAGGGCTTTTGGAGGGGCGAGAAGGCTCCACGGCCCTGGGCATCGACGCCATCCGTTCCATCCAAAGCGATGCAGCGCTCATGCCCTTCGAGGGGAGATGGAAGGTCTTCATCATCCCCCAGGCAGAGAATATGACCCCGGGGGCGGCTAACTGCTTACTAAAAACCCTGGAGGAGCCACCGCCCCACGTGCTTCTCCTCCTCACCGCCCTCCATACCGACCTTCTCTTTCCCACCATAGTCTCCCGCTGCCAGGTTTTCAACCTGCGACCTCCCTCCATAGACCTCATCCGCGAGGCGTTGGAGCGAAGGTGGAGCCTCGAGGGAGAGCAGGCTCATCTCATCGCTGCCCTCTCCGCAGGGAGGATGGGCTGGGCGGTAGAGGCGGCTCAAAATGAAGCCCTATTGAAGGAGCGGAACGAGCGACTAGATGAACTCTTGTCCCTCCCTGGTGCCAGGCGACTGGAGAGGCTCACCTTTGCCCAGCGCTGGGGAAGCCGGCCCGAAAGGGTGAAAGAGATCTTGACCCTATGGCTCGGCTGGTGGAGAGACCTCCTCTTAGCCAAGGAGGGGTGCCTGGATAAGATGGAGAATATCGATCGGCGAAATACCCTGGTCGAAGAGGCACAGAAGCATGAGTTAGGGGAGATAAGGGAGTTCATCTCCTCCATACGGAAAGCGTTGCAACAATTGGAGAGCAATGTTAACCTTCGCTTGGCCTTAGAGATCTTGGTGTTGGACCTACCGAGCAAGCGGTAACCGAGAGGGAAGATATCATGCCTAAGATAGTGGGGGTTCGTTTCAAGCGAGCAGGGAAGATATACTATTTTGATGCTACCGGGTTCGAGGATTTGAAGGTCGACGAATCTGTGGTAGTGGACACAGCGCGAGGGCGAGCGCTGGGCAGAGTAGTCGCGCCTCCGCAAGAGGCGAGCGAGCCTTCCAAGCATCTCAAGCCGATAGAGCGCCGAGCCACCCCTCTCGACCTCTCGGAGAGGGAGAGGTACCGGTTACAGGAGCGAGAGGCTCTGGAGAGATGCAAGGAGAAGGTGGCCGAGCACGGCCTGGAGATGAAGCTCATCAAGGCGGAATACAACTTCGACGGCAGCCGGCTGGTGGTCTACTTCACCGCTGAGAAACGGGTCGACTTCCGAGAGTTGGTGAAAGATCTGGGCCGAACCTTCAAAACCAAGGCAGAGCTTCGCCAGGTGGGGGTACGGGACGAGGCTAAGCTTCTGGGGGGGGTGGGGCGGTGTGGTCGGGTCCTCTGCTGCGCCACCCATCTCTGCGAATTCTCGCCTGTCTCCATCAAGATGGCTAGATTACAGAATGTCTCCTTAAGCCCGGCGGAGATTTCCGGGGTCTGTGGACGGTTACTTTGCTGCCTAGCCTATGAGAGCGAGACCTACCGCTCCCTGAAGGAGAGGTTCCCCAAAGTAGGCACCATGGTGGAGACCCCTTACGGTGCAGGGAAGGTGAAGAGTGTAAACGTCTTGAAGGAGACGGTAGAGGTGGAACTGAGGGGCGAGGTAAGCATGGAGGTTCCGGCCGAGGAACTGAGAGAGCGAGTTTAGCCTTGCTTTAAGGAGTTTCAAGCCCTCGACCGCTTTAGAGCCTGCAGTCGCGGTACCACCTCTTCAGGGATCCAGACCTCTCCCAGACCGGGGGTCTCTAGGATACCTGGGCCGTGGAAATCGCTTCCCCCCGTGGCGATGAGGCCATACTTCTTCGCCCAGCGGGCCAGATCCTGGCTTTGTTCCAGAGAGTATTGGCCATAGTAAGCCTCGAGCCCCACTAAGCCGGCACAAGCAAGTTCAGGCAAAAGCCCTAAGGCCTCCAAGGGATGAGCCAAGACAGGGAGACCCCTAGCCTCCAAGATCATCTGCGTGGCCTCTAGGGGGGTTATCTTATAGCGAGGTACGTAGGCAGGACCATTTCTTCCGATGTAGTTGGCGAAGGCCTCAGTGGTCGAAGATATATACCCCTCCTCCATCATCGCTTGGGCGATGTGGGGCCTCCCCATGGAACCCTCCCCCGCTATCTCCGCAACCCGTTCCCGACTGAGGGGCATACCTAGATCCTTTAGCCTCTCGATCATCTTCCAAGCGCGCTGGCGGCGAAAATTCCGTATGGCTCTTAACCTCTCTTGGAGAGGTTCGTAATGATGATCGATGTAATACCCTAAGATATGGGCTTCCTGGGATCCCGCCTCAGCGCTTATCTCCACCCCCGGTATCACCTCCAAGGGAGTACCTCTGGCTGCCTGTAAGGCTAGGTCTATCCCCTCCGTCGAATCATGGTCAGTGAGAGAGATGGCTCCCAGCCCCTTGGCCAGGGCCATCTTTACCAACTGTGAAGGCGAATAGGCACCGTCAGAGGCGGTGGAGTGGATATGGAGATCACACCTCATCGGGGCTCGACGGTAAGCCTCATAGCGGTGCGCGTCTGGTCATCGATGATCACTTCTATGAAAGCGGGGATGCAGATCACGTCGAAGCCGTCGAGGGCCAGGTACCCACGAGCGATAGCCACGGCCTTCACCGCCTGGTTTACCGCCCAGGCGCCAATGGCCTGCACCTCTGCCGTATTGCTCTCCCGCACCACCCCCGCGATGGCGCCCGCCACCGCCGTTGCTCTGGACTTGGCCGATACTTTGATGATATCCATGGGGTCCCCTCCGTTGTTCAGATTGAGTTTATGACGTGCTCCTTTTTCAGCCTCAGTCCTCTACTTATCCCTCTCCACCTCCCCCAGGGCGGCTCGAGCGGCGGCCAAACGAGCGATGGGCACGCGGAAGGGGGAACAACTGACGTAGTTCAGCCCTAGCTGATGGCAGAACTCTATAGAACTGGGATCCCCTCCGTGCTCACCGCAGATGCCTATCTCCAGATCTGGGCGAGTGCCCCTTCCCCTCTCCACCGTCACCCGCATCAACTGCCCCACACCCTCACGGTCCAACACCTGGAAGGGGTTCTCTGGCAGGATGCCGCGCTCGACATACTGGAGCAGAAACTTCCCCTCCGCGTCATCGCGAGAGACGCCGTAGGTCATCTGAGTGAGGTCGTTGGTACCGAAGGAGAAGAATTCAGCGTAGTTGGCGACCTCGTCTGCGGTGAGGGCCGCCCGAGGGACCTCGATCATGGTGCCGAACCTATAGTCTACTTCGATCCCCTCCTCAGCCATGACATCCTTGGCCACCTTCTCCAACTTTTCACGCTCCACCTTCAGTTCGTTGACATGGCCCACCAGGGGAATCATCACCTCGGGATGGACTTCGATCCCCTCCTTCGCCTTGCGGCAAGCGGCTTGGAAGATGGCCCTGACCTGCATCTCTGTGAGGCCGGGGAAGATGATCCCCGCCCGGCAGCCCCGGAGGCCGAGCATGGGGTTAACCTCCCACATGCTTTCCACCACCCGAAGGAGTTTCTCCTTTTCGGCCAGTCGTTGGGGGTCTTGGCCGGTGCAGCGGAGCCGCGTCACCTCCTCCAGCAACTCCTCCCGAGGAGGCAGGAACTCATGCATAGGGGGGTCGATGAGCCGGATGATGACCGGCAGCCCGTCCATCACCTCAAAGAGCCCTTCGAAATCCTCCCGTTGGAAGGGGAGGAGTTGATCCAGGAGCGCTTTCCGCTGCTCCTCGTCCTCGGCCATCACCATCTTCACCACGATGGGTCGCCGTTCCTCCTCGAAGAACATATGCTCCGTGCGACAAAGGCCTATCCCTTCGGCGCCGAACTCCCGGGCTCGCTGGGCATCGCGAGGGTAGTCGGCGTTGGCCCAGACCCCTAGGCGGCGGAACTCGTCCGCCCAGGAGAGGAGGGTTTGGAGTTCTTTCTCTTTCTCCCACTTAGGTTCCACCCTGGGGATCTGCCCCACGAACACCTCGCCGGTGCCCCCATCGAGGGAGATATAGTCACCCTCCTGCACCACCTTCCCGTTCACAGAAAAGGTCTTAGCCTCCAGGTCTATGCTTATGGCTTCACAACCGGCCACACAAGGTTTGCCCAGGCCCCGGGCCACCACTGCGGCGTGGCTGGTGGCCCCACCACGCTGGGTGAGGATACCCTGGGCTTGTAACATCCCATGTACATCGTCGGGGTTAGTCTCCGGCCGAACCAAGATCACCGGCTTACCCGCCGCTCCCCACTCCTGGGCGATATCCGCGTCGAAGACAGCCAACCCCACCGCCGCCCCCGGTGAAGCGTTGAGTCCTTTGGCCAAGAACCTGTCATCCTCTAAAGCCTGAAGTTTGGCCCTATCATCGAAGGCTGGATGGAGCAAGAGGTCGATCTGAGAGGGCTCGATCCGCTGCACCGCCTCTTCCTTGCCGATTATCCACTCTTTCACCATATCCACCGCGATCTTCACCGCGGCTCGAGCGGTTCGCTTGCCGGTTCGAGTCTGGAGCATCCAGAGTTTGCCTCGCTCGATGGTGAACTCCACATCTTGCACATCCCGATAGTGTCTCTCCAAGCGCTCACAGATCTCTGCAAACTGGGTGTAGATCTGGGGCATCTCCTCCTTCAGTTGAAGGATAGGCTTGGGGGTTCGGATACCGGCCACCACATCCTCACCTTGAGCGCTGAGGAGATACTCCCCGTAGAGTTCCTTCTCCCCGGTAGCTGGATCTCGGGTAAAGGCCACCCCCGTCCCGGAGTCGAACCCCATGTTGCCGAAGACCATAGTGACCACGTTCGCCGCGGTGCCTAGATCATGGGGGATCTTGTGGAACTCGCGATAATCGACCGCCCGCTTGATGTTCCAGGACCTAAAGACCGCCGCTGTAGCCAAGCGGAGTTGCTCATAGGGGTCTTGGGGGAAGGGGAACCCCTTCTCCTCCTCGATGATCTCCTTGAACTCCTCGGTGATAGCCTTTAGGTCTTCGGTGGTGAGATCGGTGTCCACCTGGTAACCTTTAGTCTTCTTCACCCGTTCCAAGACCGATTCGAAGCGGCGAGCATCTATCTCCAAGACCACGTGGCCGAACATCTGCACCAATCTGCGGTAGGCATCATAGGCGAAACGCTCGTTGCCCGTGAGTTCGGTGAGCCCCTTGATCGTCTCGTCGGTGAGACCCAGGTTGAGAACGGTCTGCATCATGCCCGGCATAGAGAATTTAGACCCGGAGCGGACAGAGACTAGAAGAGGGTTTTTAGGGTCCCCGAACCGCTTACCGGTCCTTTCCTCGACCACCTTGAGCGCCGAGAGGGTCTGCTCCCACATCCCAGGGGGGAACTTCTCTCCGGCCTCATAGTAGGCCAGGCAGGCCTCTGTGGTTATGGTGAACCCTGGCGGAACGGGTAAACCGATATTGGCCATCTCCGCCAGGCCGGCCCCTTTGCCTCCTAGGAGGTTCCGCATCGTCGCGTCCCCCTCCTCGAACATGTAAACCCATTTCTTCTCGGCGGTCATAGTCGCTCCTTTCACCTTAACAGACTGTTAACCTCTCCAGAAGTATATCCTTCAGTTCGGCGATGGGTGGTCGCACCTGCTCCATGGAATCTCGTTCTCTCACCGTTACCGCTCTATCCTCCAAAGATTGGACATCTACGGTGACACAATACGGGGTGCCGATCTCGTCCTGTCGCCGGTAGAGCCTCCCGATGGAAGCGGTATCGTCGTAGATAACCACGAAGTGAGGACGTAGGTCACGAGCGATCTCCTTGGCTAAAGCCACTATCTCCGGGCGGTTGCGCAGGAGGGGTAAAACCGCCACCTTAACCGGGGCTAAATCGCGGTGAAGGCGCAGAAACACTCGCTTCCTCCCCCTCACCTCCTCCTCGTGGTAGGCATCCACCAGGAAAGCCAAAGCGGCCCGATCTATCCCGCCGGAGGGCTCAAGCACGTAAGGGTAGATATGCTCCCCCGTCTCCTCATCGAAATAGGTCATATCTTTGCCGCTGGACTCCGCGTGCTGGCGGAGGTCGAAATCGGTCCGGTTAGCGATCCCCTCCAACTCCGACCAGCCGAAGGGGAAATTGTACTCGATGTCATAGGTGGCTTTAGAGTAGTGAGAGAGTTCCTCTGGGCCGTGCTTTCGGAGGCGGAGGTTTTCCTCTCTTATCCCATACCGCTTGTACCACTCTAGACGCTCGTTTACCCAATATTCGAACCACTCTTCATCGGTCGCCGGCTTCACGAAATATTCGATCTCCATCTGTTCAAATTCCCGGGTGCGGAAGGTGAAATTCCCCGGCGTGATCTCGTTGCGGAAAGCCTTTCCGATCTGGGCGATGCCGAAAGGCAGTTTCCGGCGCGTGGCGCTCTGCACGTTGAGGAAGTTGACGAAGATCCCCTGAGCCGTCTCCGGACGCAGATAAGCGACCGACGCATCGTCCTCCACGGGGCCCACGAAGGTCTTGAACATGGTATTGAACTGGCGAGCCTCGGTGAGTTCGCCGCCGCACTCCAGGCAACGATCTCCCACCTCGTCGGCACGGAAGCGCCGTTTGCAATTCTTGCAATCTACCAGGGGATCGGTGAATTTCTCCACATGTCCCGAGGCTATCCAGACCTGAGGGGACATCAAGATGCTGGCATCCAACCCTACGATATCCTCCCTGTTTTGGACCAGATCCCTCCACCAGACGCTCTTGACGTTCCGCTTCAACTCCACCCCCAAAGGCCCGTAGTCCCAGGCGCTACCGAAGCCCCCGTATATCTCGCTCGATTGAAAGATAAAACCCCGCCTTTTGCACAAGGATACCAGGGTATCCATATCTACCATTTAGACCGTTCGCCTTTCTCCTCTGCCAGAGGCTTTTTCTCCTCTCGCCTTAGGGTATCTATGAAATCAAGGGACCTCAACCTCCTCTCCAGGATATAAGAGATATAATGGCGCATACTCCTCTCCAACCCGCTATGCACCTCAGGGCTGGGCTGGAGAGTTTTACAGGTAGCGTAGTTCCCCCTTTGCAGAAGCCGGAGGTAGCCAAGGAGATTCGCTGATAAAGGGCTCCCTTCTCTCTTCCCGCCGCAGGGCGGGCAAAGCACACCTCCTTTAGGGGGGCTGAAAAGGGCCTCGCCTTCGATCTCTCTTCCGCAACCTAGACAGCGGTAGAGTTCAGGTCGATAGCCCACCGGCTCCAGAAGATGGAGTTCGAAATACCGGACCACCAGGCGCGGATCCTGGGCCTCACTTAGATGGCCCAAAGTCTCCAGTAAGAGCCTGAAGAGGACAGGGCTCTCCTCGCCCTCCTCCAGAAACCGATCCACCAGTTCCGCCACATAATAGGCGTAGGAGGTACGAGTCAGGTCTTTACGCAAGGGGAGGAAAGAAGTTATCGTCTCCGCCTGGGTCACGATATCTAGGGAGCGCCCTTTAGCGATGAGAAGCCGGCTATGAGTGAACAGTTCCAGGTGGCCGGCCTTACGACTGGTAGGCTTGCGCACCCCCTTAGCCAGAACCCTGATCTTCCCCCACTCCGGGGTGTAGAGGGTAAGCAGTCTATCGGCCTCCCCCAGGTTCATCCTTCGAAGGACGATAGCCTCTGCACGATAGAGTCGCTCCCTTTGCATCAACCTCCTCGCACGGTGCCATATTTATATGGGCGCCCCCAGTTTTCGGCCATCTTCCGTTGGTAGAGGGCCTCGGCGTCCAGATCGAGAGCCGAGAGGAGGTGAAGGATGCGGATGATACCGTCTATCAGTTCCTCGCCTACCGCATCATAGGGTTTCCCCTTCTTGTAAGCATCGGTAGCCTCGGAGATCTCGCTGTGGATAAGGGCTAACATCTCCCAGATGCGCTCCTCCTCCGCCGAGAAACCCTTGGCATTGGCCATCTGGCGCACCTCTTGCATTTTGAGGTTGAGCCCCTCCTTCTCCATCCTCTGGCCTCACTTAACGTGTTAACTGAGCCGCAGGGCAAGGCCCCGAAGGGGGCGCAGAGTTCGCCGCCTATCTACACTGTATTGCGGTCGCCCACTAAGACACTCTGTGGGCAATGTCCAAATCGCGGGCGTAGAGCAGCAATGCCCCACCATCCCACCAAAGCCATAAGGAACAGGATGGCCTCAAGGGTCCAGATCCGGGATAGTGTTTCAAGCCCACCATACGACATCAAGCCGAACGCCCCCACAGCGTCGACAGCCGTCTTGTATAGCACGGACAGCCCGAAGTAGCCCCACCGTCTGGCTCTCCAGGCATAGACAGCAAGCACAGCGGCGAAGATATGCACAATGATGATAAGCACTCTTTCAACAGGTCCCACAGCAACCCACAGCCAGACATTGCCTGGCGGCAATTGGAGCCGAGCCAGTGCTTCGGGTGGCAAGTTCTGGGGTGCTAGAAGGCCTACCAGGGTGACAGCAAGGGTCCCTAATCCAAGGAGTAAAGACTCGAAGCTGCCAAACCCGTTTCCAAACGCCACTGCCTGCTTCCAGCCCGCGTTCTTGACCCTGGTTATGGCTACGAAGAGGAGAGCGGCTCCCCCCTCGAAGATACCGGTCAACGACCCAACGAAGAGCCAACTCAAGAGATCGGCAATGTACTTGGGAAATGTCTGCTCCAGGGGCGATTTCGCCGCTTCCGGTTATTAGTATGAACGGATTGGCTTGCACAACGCACTCCTGCTGGCGCGAAGGAAGGACAAATTTCGGTTCATTTGTTAATGATATATTATATCATTCAGCCTCCCCCTCCGCAAACCTGGCCTCCTCCAAAAAAGCCACATCCAAGGTTAGGATGCGGCGGTTACAATCGTTTGGGAGGCCGCTACCTGAAAGGTGGCAGATGTTTGGAAGTGAAACCGGCGGGCAAAAGTTCCCCCAAAGTGTAGATCTCCATTTGGCCCTCGGGGTCGGCGACAATGACCCGCAATTCATCCTCCCCGAACTCCGCCAAAACCTGGCGGCAGGAACCACAAGGAGTAGCCATCGTCTCCGTAACCACCGCTATGGCCTTAAACCGCCGTTCCCCCGCCGCTACCGCCTTGAAGAGGGCTACTCTTTCCGCGCAGATAGAGAGCCCATAAGAAGCGTTCTCCACGTTGCAACCGGCATAGACCTGGCCGGATTCCGCCAAAAGCGCCGCCCCTACCGGGAAATGGGAATAAGGGGCATAAGCCTTCTTCCTCGCTTCAAGAGCGAGAGCGATAAGATCCTCATTCTGGGACGAACCTTCAGTCATATATCTGCCCCTCCTTGTTTCAACTACTCTACCCTTCGTAGCCCCCAGCTCACCCCTCTAACAGCCTTAGGAGATAACCCAGGGCCATAGAGAGCAACCCGGCCCCGATCATCTTCACCCCCGTAAGGGCGATATTTTCCCGTGAGATCGCCCCCAGGAAGGCTCCCAAAGCGAAGAGGACCCCTAGAGCCATGGCCAGAGAGAGGTAATAACTATGGTAGATCTCCCCCCAGAGGGGCGTCAAGAAGAAAGGCAAGAGCACGACCAGCGCCGCCAGAAAGGGCGCAAGACCATCCACCAGGGAGACAACGATCGCCGCCACCCGCGAGGCCCGCCCGATCTTGGTCTCATTCAGGTCCGTAAGGGTATAACCCTCCAGATCGTCAAGGTCGCGCTTCCGCTCGGCAGACTCGGTGAAATATGCTCCCCAGAAACCCGACACCCCTATGGCCATGGAGGTAGCCAAGCCGGTGAAGATGACCACTCTGGCACTCTCCACACCAGCCGAGTAGTTCCCTATGAGCACACCGATCATGGTCAATACACCGTCAAAAGCGTTCATGGCGAAGTAACGGCGGGCTATCTCCCCTACCTCGGCGATATCCTCGTACTCCCTAAGTTGTTGTAGCCACCCTCTCAGAGAACTCATTTACCAGATGCTTTTCATAACCTGAACGAGCAAAGAGGTGAAACAAGAGCGAACGACTTCCAACACGCCTCAGCGAAGGCCTAAATCTCGCCCCCTTAGGGGGGGACTAACCTCCCGTTCGCAGGTGATCTTGCAAGGTTATCGATTCGTCGATGATGAGCGCGCCTCCCACCACCTCATCGATGGAGTGCAAAGAGCCTCCATTCTCCTGAATAACCCCCAGGATCCGGTCGTAAGAGATATCTCTGCCCTGGATGGTGACCTTGACGTTCTCCACCTTCTGATCGATCTCGTAGACGTTGAGGTTGACCGCATCGATGCCCTCAAGGTCGCTCAGTTGTCTAGCCCACTCTATGATGTTTGGCTGATGAGGCTTCAGGATATCGAGCACCAACCGTCTAATCTTACCCACCTTTCATCCTCCCTCCAGACTATCGTCCTCCCTAACCTCTTCCCTCCCCGCCTCCCTTCTCACTCGGGCGGGGACCCCGTAAGCCAGGCTCCCCGGGGGTATATCCTTGGTCACCACCGACCCAGCCCCGGTCTTAGCGCCCGCACCGATCTTCACCGGCGCCACCAGCATGGTATCTGAACCCAGAAAAACGTGATCCTCCACGATGGTGCGATGTTTTCTCTCTCCATCGTAGTTGCAAGTTATGGTGCCCGCGCCGACGTTGACCTCTCGGCCCAAGGTCGCATCGCCGATATATGAGAAATGTCCCACCTTTGTCCCCGGACCGAGATACGACTCTTTAATCTCCACGAAATTCCCCACATGGACCCCCGAGGCCAGATGCGTCCCCCGTCGGAGATGGGAGAAGGGGCCGACATCGACCCTCTCTTCCAGCACCGCTTCCTCTACCAGGGAGTATAGGATAGTGCAACCGTCGCCCACTTTACTATCCCGGAGATGGCTCCCTGGCCCGATGGAACAGGCAGCGCCGATGGTCGTTTGCCCCTCCAGGATAGTCTGAGGGTGAAGGACGGTATCTTGCCCTACTCGAACGGTGGAATCGATGAAGGTTGAAGGGGGGTCTACTATGGTGATCCCGGAGAGCATCAACCTTTCCCGCACCCTTTGACGAATCACCGCCTCGGCCCACGCCAGATCTATCCGGCTATTTACCCCCCGCGCCTCCTCTTCATCCTCTGGCGATAGAGCCAGGACCCTCTCGCCCTCCTCTACCGCTAGAGCCAGGAGATCTGTCAAGTAATACTCCCCTTTGGCCCCAGGTTCGATCTTCTCCAGATGGGGCCAAAGCCACCCTTCCCGGAAGCAAAGGACTCCATCGTTAACCTCTCCCACCCTCTTCTCCTCCTCACTAGCCGCCGCCTCCTCGATGATACCCACTACTTGGCCCACTCTATCTCGGCGGATGCGTCCGTATCCTGTAGGATCGGGGGGGTGAAAGGTGAGAATGGTGATAGCCGCTCCCTCTTTTTCATGCTCTTCCAGGATCTGGCGCAGGCTCTTAGTGGTGATGAGAGGGTGGTCCCCAAAGAGAACGAGAACGATATCCCCCTTGTCTTCCAGAAGTTGGCGGGCCTGAAGGAGAGCGTGGCCGGTGCCCAACTGCTCTTCTTGTTCCACATATAGATATTCGTCACCCAAGGCTCGGCGCACCTCCTTGGCTCCATATCCCACCACTGCGACCAGCCGATGGGGATGCAGCCCGGAGACGGCCCGCACCACGTGCTTAATCATGGGCTCGCCAGCCACCGGGTGCAACACCTTGGGCCTCTTAGACTTCATACGTGTCCCCTGGCCCGCAGCCAGGATGACCGCTGATACCTCCATATCCCCCTCATAGGTTGCAAAAAGGCCGAGACCCCCCACCGAGCAGGAGGAGATGTCTCAGCCCATCTCAATCTAGGTTTCGTCTATTACTATCGGAATCGTCAGGAGCGTCTTCCATCACTGCCTATTCCACCCACACCTCAGGTGGAAGTGGCTATATTTTACCATAATTCAGCCCCTGGCGCAACCGCAGGGGGAATCTGCTATAATGGGAGGCGATGAGAGGTGAGGCGAATGGGTAAATCTATCGTTGTCTATTCTCGGACCACCTTTTGACCCGACGTGGTACGGGCCCGGAGGGTCCTCCGAGAACTAAGAGTCCCTTATCGAGAGATCGATATAGAAGCCGACGAAGAGGCAGCGGCCAAGGTGAAAAGGTGGACCGGCTTTTACAGCGTCCCCACCATCGTGGTGGCCGAAGGCCAGAGCCTCGACCCCGCTTTGCCCATCTCGCCCCTTCCAGAAGGAGCCAGCCCTCGCGGGGTGGACCGGGGAGGGATGATCACCGAACCCAGAGCCGACCAGCTGGTGAGTTTCCTCCGCCGCCATGGGTTCATCTCCCACGGAATCCGACAAGGGTAAGCGCCAACAGGGTAAGGGGGAATACGTGACCACCATTTTGGGCATCGAGACCTCTTGTGATGAGACGGCCGCGGCGGTGGTGACCGAGGGGAGGCGCATCCTCTCCAACGTAGTCGCCTCTCAGGTCGAGATACACGCTCGTTACGGCGGCGTCTTTCCCGAACTCGCCTCCCGCCAGCATATTCGGGACATCCTCCCCGTCATCGAGAAAGCGCTTAGCCAGGCGAAGATGGAACTGGGCCAACTAGATGGCATGGCCGTCACCATCGGCCCCGGCCTGGCTGGCTCTTTGGTGGTGGGGGTGAACGCGGCCAAGGGGTTAGCCCTGGCTCTGAGCCTTCCCCTCATCGGCATAAACCACCTAGAAGCCCACATCTACACCATCTGGACGCAAGGGGCAGAGGTAGAATTTCCCCTTCTTTGCCTCATCGCCTCGGGGGGTCATACTAACCTGGTACTCATGACCGGGCATGGTCAGTACGAGCCATTAGGGCAAACCCTGGACGATGCAGCGGGAGAGGCCTTCGACAAGGTGGCTAGGCTCCTGGGGCTAGGGTATCCCGGTGGGCCGGCCATCCAGGAGAAGGCCGAGGAGGGCGATCCAAAAGCCTTTGACCTCCCTCGCGCTTGGCTGCCAAGCACATACGACTTCAGTTTCAGCGGCCTCAAGACGGCTGTTCTCTATCTGGTGCGGGGGCTGGAGGAAGAAGGAAAGGGGTTGCCCCTGGCCGACCTGGCGGCCAGTTTCCAGGCTGCGGTCGTAGATGTCTTAGTGGAGAAGACGAGGCTCGCCGCCCAGGAGCATGGCGTGAAGCAGGTGCTCTTGGTGGGGGGGGTGGCGGCCAACACCCTCCTGCGCCAAGAGATGAAGGAGAGAGTAGAGGTTCCAGTCCTCTACCCCCCTCCGAAACTCTGCACCGATAACGCCGTGGGGGTGGCCGCCGCCGGCTGGTTCAGGCTAGAGGCGGGGGAGAGGGCCGGCTGGGATTTGGACGTGGTGCCTAGCCTGAGGCTGACATAAGGGCTCCACGCTATTGCCACACTCCCTGCTTGTGCTGGATTTCAAATCCGGCACAAGCGGAAGTTTCTTAGGACGGTTTTCCATTTCGTAAACGTCCAAAGGTCTTGACTTATGGAGCGATCTGGTTCATAGTAGGTCTGGAGTTACACTTGCAGCAACAACCTCCATTTGGGGGTATGATGCGACAAAAATGCTGTATAATCAATAGTTGGGCCGCTCATCGTTATTCAAACGGAGACATGCTATGAACGCTCGATATTGGGACAGTTACGCAGTCAGTGGCTTACCCAAGTTTCCGAATCAGGCCAAACTGTGCCAACAGCTTGCCACACTTAAGCCAGACTTCCATATCGAAAGCGATAAATGGAATCCGCTTACAGTTCTCTTGTTGGTGGCTAACGAATCGCTCTCTATCCTGCGTAACTACACTGAAGAGAAAACATCAAGCCTGCACAATCACGAGAAAACGGTTAGTAGGTTGCTTGGGCTTGAGAATCCAAGAATCACTCGCAAAACAACTTACCAGTATTTCAGCACTTCCGGTTCAGGTATAGCCGCGCCGCAAGTAACTTTAGGATTTCAGAAACCATTAGGCTACTCTTTCCAATTGCCGTCGGGATTCCGAGAGACACCCCAGGAATTTGAAGCCGATGTTCCTGACAATATAACCTATTACCCTATCAAAGCGCATATGGCTATCTACTCGTTCTTTAATAACTTTGCCAGCGCGCTTGACCGCCTTGCACATGAGTTAGTCCCTCTATATGCAATCAATTTGGCCCCAACAAAAATAGACTGGAATGCTCTAGCCAAAACAGACAAATCATCAAAGTCTATTCTTAGTGAACGAGATTCAGGATTAGCAATGATTTACAGCAAGTATCAGACCTATTTCGATAAATCTTTCCGCTATCGCAATATTCTTGCACACCACGGGTACTTACAGATCAGAGTAGACCTTGCTCTGCTGACTGGCAAATGGGGCGTCTTTTTGCCTGACAATCCCGACGATAAGAACAGCCCAAGTAATGTTGAAGCGATTGCTTACATATCAAGTGAATTGGCGAGACTGGTCACTTTTCTAGATAGCGTGTATGCACATATTCTCGGAAATTTGTCAGCGTCATTGCCACCTTGGTGAACCAAACAAAAGGCGCAGGCTAACCAGCGCTTGCAGCCGACCTACCTTTGGCGGGTGGCTGAAGCGCGTGCCGTTAGACGGCGGCAAAGCGACGTTGGGAATCGTGTGCTAGTCTTGCCCAAGACCGCCACCCCGCCGGTCTGCTACAAAGTAAGTATTCCCTCAATCACCTAACTGCAAAAGCATCGCATGCGTTCGCATCCTGAAGGATGCTTCAGCATCCGAAGGAGATGAAACGCGACGCTACATATACCCTATTCGATAACCAACTCCTCCTCTCTCACCTCCCCCTCCACGATCCTGAACGCCCTTTATTTGGAATCCAGGGCCGCAATAGACCGCATATATGTGTAGGGCAGGTCTGGAAACCTGCCCTACTGTTACATGCGTTGTCTTAGCACTACCTCAGAAAGGACCCGGATAATAAGCCCCGCCGCGATGATCAACTGCATGGCATCGAGAGCAGTGATCCGCCGTGCCAAGAGTGACTCGGAGAAGATGGTATAGAGCAAAATGGCAGCACCCAGAAGCACCATTACCACTACAAAGCCGTAGGTACTTGCCCGGCGGTTGATATCCTCCCCTCGTTCGTCCCTGCGCAGAGGGAGCAGATCGCTTTCCGGGCGGATGGCATACCTTCCGCTCCGAACCAGGAGCAGCAAAGCCGCCATAGACAGCGCTAGCCCGAGAAGAGCCATCCATATAGGAGTCCCCAAGGCTATCATGGCCAGGGCCAGCAGGGTTACAAGAAGGAAACGACTGAGCAGATATTGCCAACTCAACCCCTTCATCATGAAGCACTCCTTTCCCCTTTGTCTTTGAGCCAAAATACCTCTTCCAGGGGGAGATGAAAAACCTCGGCTATTTTGAGAGCCAAAAGGGTGGAGGGGTTATACCGCTTGCCCTCGATAGCGATGATGGTTTGCCTGGTCACCCCCACCCTTTGGGCCAACTCCTCCTGAGTGAGGTCGAATCGTGCTCTCAACTCCTTTAGTCGGTTGTCCAGCCTGTCGTCATCCCTCATTCATCTTCTCCGTGTCAAGTTTAGCATACATATCGTATCATAAACTTTACTATTTGTCAAGTCTGCTTTACACAAAAGCGCTTAATATACCACTGGCCCTGGATCTTCCTTATCCTTACAGGATCCCGAGGGACAGGATCCCCGTGGGAGAAATCCAGGGCCAGAGGGAATGAGACGTCGCCCTAAAGGGCTATGAAACGTAGCGTCGGGCTAAAGCCCGACGAAGCCACTTGTAGCGTCCCAGTTTATCTCAGACGAAAACATCACAGATGAACCACGACGCTACATACGTCCTATTCGATAACTAACTCCTCCTCCCTCACCTCCCCTTCCACGATCCTGAAAGCCCTTATCTCCGGCTCCTCCTGGGCCAAGGAGACGATGATGTAGAGGGCCTCAGGGAAGTAGGCCTGCTCTATATCCCTGGCTGAAGGGTAAGCGGGGAAGGCGGGGTGGGAGTGGTAGATGGCCCAAAGTTCCCACCCCTTCTCCTCCATCTCTACGAATATGCGGTACTGCTCCTCCGGCTCCAGCCTATAGGTGGTCGTGCTCTGTTCAGCGTTGGCCGTCCGGTATAACTTGACCGCCCTGCCCTCCTTACCCGCTATGATTCCGCAGGCCTCATAAGGGGCCTCTTCCTTGGCCTGGGCGATCATCTCCCGGGCGAACTCCTGGGGCATCCTTATCATCGCTCCCTCCGCATCTGGCGGGGGATCACCAACTTCAAAGCGTACTCCCTTCCCTCGGGATCCTGTAAGGACTCCGAGAGGCTCACCACTTTGACATCCACCAGCCCGGCTCCCTTCGCCGCCTCCATGATATTCGTCTCTTTCACCCTGGGCAGGCCCTCTTTCTCCTGATAAGCCTTCTTGGTAATGACAGCCCAGATAGCGCCGTTCTCCTTGATTCTCTCCCGAAACATCTCCAAATCGGCCCGCAAGCCCTCGATCTTACCTACCCAGAAAAGAACGATGTCCGCCTTGCCTATCGCTGTCGCCCTCTCCAGAACCTGAGGGCTATCTACAGCGAAAAGCACTCCTTCCTCGCCGATGGCCTTTCCTATCTCCTCCCAGAGCCAATCGCCCCCACCGATAAGGAGTACGGTCAAGCCGGGCTTCAGGCCCAGTTTCTCGGTCAGCGCTTTCCCAGCCATATCAGGCCTAGGCCGGGCCCTTCTTCTCCAGGTGCTCCCGGATTATCCGCTCTAGGTCCTCTTCCTTCCCCCGGCCTATGAAGGGCGCCTCCCCATCGATATAGAAGTTCATCTCTCCGTATCTTTCGATATCTCCCCTCTCTTTGAGGAGATATTCGGTGACCTCCACCCTGTCCGACAACTCTCGAGCCTTAGCCATCAATTGGCGGTAATTGGCCGTCATAAAGGGACACTCATAGTTCATAACCACTTCCACGCTCACCTTGTCCGGCTCATGGCGAGGGGTAAAGGTAGGGGAGATCCAACTCGCCTGGGCATCGGCTTGATGCTTCTTGAGCAAGAGGTATAGGGACCCTTGGCGCTGGGTGACCTGGAAGCCCATCTTCTGCAAGAACTCCCTGGGCATCCACCAGTCAATCGTCCAGGTTACCAAACCCTTTTGATCCCTAGTTGCCTCGAACACCCTCTCCATCAACGCCTTGCCATGCCCCTTCTTTTGCGCCTCTGGGAGGATATTGATGCAGGGCATGAAGTATAGGCCCTCGCCTTCGATGGCGGCGAAACTCTCCTCCAGGGGCCGTACCTCGACCCTCCCCACAGGCTTATCATCCTCATAGGCCACTAACCCCCGCCACCCTTTGGCTTGCTTGCCAAGAAAGTGCTCCCCCGACTCCCTCCCCGCCTCCTCGGCTCCAGGAGGTATGCATCCGGTATATAGGTCGAGGATATTCTCTCTGCCAATTTCCCTGATCTCCAGCATTTCGAGCTTCCTTTCTATTATAGTTGCAAGCGAGGATCACCTTTGGGCATCCGAGAACGTTCGGGTTCAGAGGGGCACATGTCCGCCAGCGATACTGAGTTTGCATGACCCGACCCCCTGCCCTGGGCGCTAATCTGCCTGGACATAGGTTTTGATGAATTCAATGGTCCTAGCGATGATCCATCGCGAACGGGCGTCGTCGTCGAGGATATCGAATGCGTGCTGGCCTTGATGACGATTCGCGAAATCAAGGACCGCGTTTGCAGCAAGCGCTTCGCGCAGGAAGAGGTCGATCGACTGTCTAAACTCGGGATCGTCCAAGCCAGCGCGGGCGATAAAAATTGGGGCGCCGGCGGAGGCTCTGCGGCTGAGGTAAGACACTGGCGAGAATTTTCGTAACGTCTCCTCACTCACAACCGCCGATGCCTCTTTGCTTTGCCGAAGGTCAAGCAATGCATAGTAGGCCACGATACAGCGAACGAAGGTTGGCCTATCGCGTAGGGCAAAGCCGAGAAACGGCCCACCCCCTGAAATGACCCACAGACAGAGCCGATCCGAGTCAAAGTGGAACAATTCAGCATGGTCTCGAACGTAACAAATCGCAGCAGCGATGTCGCTGGCGGATTGATCTAGCTGGGCAAAGTCGTGATAGCGGTGGTTGAAGGTAACTCCAACCAGTCCTGAGGCGGCTATTAGCTCGCCGTAGGAAACGTATTGCCCCCAATCCTTTAGCCGAGGCCTGAAATCCGCTGGGATGGGGCCACCGTGGATGAAGAGGACCCCGGGAACTCGAGTGCCATTGGGCAGGCCTGGAGGCGTGTAAACGTCCATCTTCAGCTCAGTTCCCTCTACACGTTTGTAGATAAGATCGCGCTGCACCTCGACGTTGTCCATGCCAGGGATTTGATACACCACCCGCTTCTCATGCAGTGGAAGATCTTTGTTCACCTTTGCTATTGGCTCCCTTCGGTCAATCTTGCCCTTTGATGAGGCCTTCTGTCATCTTGGCCTCCTTAGGTGCCGATATATTTGGCATACAGGTTCCGGGCCACCGTCTCGTCGCTGGTACCTCGAATGATGGCCCGGGCGTCGGGGAAGATGGTAACCAAATACTCGTTCACCCGGAAGCGGAGCATGAACTCATTGAAAGTGACTTCGCCTATAGCCTGCAACCTCTGGGCCAGGGCAGGAAGGGAGATAGTTACCTCGGTCACGGGGGTGATCTGCACGGCATTGCGGCCACAAAGGGAGGTGACCATAGCCACCTCTTTGGCTTCCAGGAACTCAAACTTCCCCTGCCCGCAGGCGGGACAGGTCTCCTCCTGCCGAGCCACCTGGAAAACCTCGAAGATGTTCTCCCAAAGGTCGATGTAGATGAGCCCTTCGCTAAGCCTCCCCTTCCCGGTGAGGAGCTTCAGCGCCTCGTTGGCCTCGATAGCCCCGATGAGAGCCGGGACCGCCCCCAGGATCCCCGCCGTGTCACACGTAGGGGTAGTGCCTGGAGGGGGGATCTGGACGAAGAGACAGCGTAAGCACGGCGTCTGGTAAGGGATGATGTTCATGGTCATGCCGTAACTCCCCACCGCTCCCCCATAGATCCAAGGGGTATCATGCTTTACGCAGGCGTCATTGATGAGGTAGCGGGTCTCGAAGTTATCGCTCCCGTCCAAGACCAAATCCATATCTACGATGATCTCTTCGACATTGCGATGGTGGACGTCGGCGACCAAAGGCTCTATCTCCACTTGGGAGTTCACCTTTCTCAGCTTCTCCGCTGCGGCGATGGCTTTGGGCAAGCCCCTCTCTATATCCTCCTCATCGAAGAGGATCTGGCGCTGCAAATTATTGAGTTCTATGTAGTCCCGATCGACTATCTTTATGCGGCCCACTCCGGCCCGGGTGAGGGTGTTAGCGATATGGGAACCTAGAGCCCCGCAGCCGACTATGACCACCGAGGAATCGAGAAGCCTCCTTTGTCCCTCCTCTCCAAGAGGGGGAAAGATGATCTGCCGTATATACCGTTCTAATTCCATCTACCCTCCAAACTTTTTCCTCAAGAACTCCAGTACCACCCCGTCTATATACTCGTCCTCGCGCCAACGCTCCTCTAGGTTCTCCATGCTTATCAAGTTCCGAAGTGCGGATTTGGTCGTTTCATCGTACTGGTCATTGAGGGGACCATCGTAGTATCCCGTACGCCTAACCAACTCTTGTAACTCCCGTGCCACTGGCCCCTCGATCTTCACCAACTTCTCGGGCTCTGTCTCGCCGAAGTAGAGTTTGTGCAACTCCAAGAGCCGCTTCAGTTCCAAGATGGGGGTGGGGTGATCATCGACCCGAAGATCGACGGAGCGATCGCTGAACCCGCCATACCCTCCCTTCTCCCGCACCACCAGGAGCCCCGCCGACTGCTGCCCTCGGCTATCTCCACCGGCTTCTTGTCCCGCTAAAAGGGAAGCCACGAGTCGATGGGCTAATCCCCCCTCTGTCTCCTCAAAGGCCTTGGCCATAGCCTCTAGAGTCTCCTTCCCCACCAAGATGTTGCCCTGGCAGGCGTACCCTTCACCAACTATATGCCCCGCCCAGGGAAGACACTCGGAGCCGGTGAAGGCGAAGGCCTCTCCTTGGCTATCCACCACCCCCAACTGCCTATGCCCCCGTCCCTCATCGGCCTCAATCAGCCGCTTCACCACCTCCCCGGCGGAGAGGCCCCGTTCCAAAAGTCTCAAACCCTGGGGGCCGTAGGAGGCGTTAGCCCAAGCCTGGGTAGCCACAGCCCCCGCCTTCGCCTGGGCCCAGGAGACCACCGCCGCAGCAGCCAAAAACTTCGACTGCACCGCTACGCCCCACTCCTCCTTCTGGGGGTCGTAGGCCACGATGGAGAAGGTAGAAAGCCCGCCCCCGGGAGATGAAAACCGCATCGTTCGCCTCCTTAATGAAAATTATAACACGCTGGAGAGGGTAGGGGCAAAGGGCTAGAGAGCGAAGTAGGGGACTATGAACTTATAGAGGCAAACCAAATCCAGGGCTAAAAAACTGAGGTAGAAGAGAGCGAGAACCGCCCTCTCTGCGGCATACTCAAAACGCGCTTTACGGCTCTCTAGGGGAAGAAGCAAGGAAGTGAGCCTGGTCAGGAGCCTTGCCCACTCCCTCAACCCTAGGGCGAAGAACAGGCCTATCGGTATGAGGGCCGGGAAGAGATACCTACCCTGATGCTGGACAAATTTGAAGTTATACCAGACGTGCGAAGCAGCCACCAGGAGGAAGATGAGAAGCGAGGTGGATAACGCCCATCTTTGGAGAGCGGTCAGGCGCTCAGAGCCCCGTGCCAACTTGCTAATATAGATACTCACCCCTAACAAGGCAGCCAGGCTTACCAAGAAAAGGAGATCGTAGATCCGGGAATCCACCAGTACCCCCATCCAGCCGAAGATAGCCCAGAAGCTCTTGAAAGAGGTGATGAAGAAACCTTTAACCACTTTGCCCGCTCCATATAGGGCCATCCATCCTGCAGTGGTGGGCTGGCCCTCCACGATGGCATCATGACGCGCCCAGCCGAAGATATCGAGCCCCCCATAAACCAGGCTATTACGCATGAACCACCAAGCCGAAAGGGCCAAGCCCATGCCCAAGATGAGGCCCAGGTGCCGGAGGATGGCCTCCTCCTTCCGCCGGAGGTAAAGGGCGGCCACCAGGATAGAGACTATCGCCGGGACATAGATGGTAGTCTTGGTGAGGAGGGCCACAGCCAATAGGAGGCCGAGGGAGAACGCCCTCTCCCCCCTCAACCCTTCCCTCATGGCCAGGAGGCACTGCCAGAGTATCAGGGCCAAAATCAGTTCCCCCAAGGTGTCATTGTTTATAGCCGCGCTCATGGCGATATGCATGGGCAGCGTGGCTATGAAAGCCACGCTGGCTAGGGGCAGCAAGTCGCTTTCAGGGAAAACCTCTCTTATCACCAAATACGATACGACCAGAAGCGCGCCACCCTGCAAGAGGGAAAAAATCCGCAAGACCACCACCTGTTGAGCCAAAGCCAAGGGTTTAGTTGCCAGATAGATGGGAGCAGCCAAGAGGTAATAAAGGGGAGGCTGGTGGAACTCATACCGGATGGGGGCAATCGACATCTCGGGAGGAAACTGAGCGGCCTTTATTTCCTCCAAGTACTTGTGGGGATAATCGCCCTCTTGAAGGACGGGGAAGCGGCCCTTTTCGGCCAAGTAGGCGATGTAGTTATAATGGGCTGGCTCGTCGGGGGCCTCCCAGGTGGGGGTCTTGAGGGCGTAAAGCGCCCCCACCACCATATAGACTATTAGGATAAAAACCAGCCCGAACCGTCTCATCATTTCTATGTGGTAAGAATGTAGGGCCAGGGGTCCGGCCCACTACAGTCAGCCTGTCCTGGCACGCCCTGTCCCAAACCCGACAGAGTCTAGGGATGACAGGACAGGGGACGAGTCGACACTACATTTCGTAGCGTCGCCCTTTAGGGCGACATTTTCTCGTCAGGCTAAAGCCCATCGCTTTTTTTGGGGGGGTCATCTCCCCAGCCGCGCCCGTTCCTCCTCCACTATCCCCTCATCCAACTTGGCGAAGAGGGGCTTCGGCTTTCTCAACGCCTGGCCCGCTGGGAGGACGCTGGGGGCCCAGGCGATTTCAGTCGTCCCTGTGTCGGGATAGTGTACTATGGGGGGCTCATATACCAGGGCCTGATGGCTCTTCGTCTCCTCCTGGAAGCTCTCCACCCACTGCCTCCCCAAGAGGTCGCCCTCGTACCCCAGATATTCGTGTAACCTCTGGGAGGAGAAGGGCAGAAAGGGGTAAAGAATTATCTTTAACGAGTCTATGGCTCTCAAAGCGACATATATCGATGTCGCGGCTCCTTGGCGGTCGTCAGCGATTACCTTCCAGGGCTCCTTTCGATCGAGATACCGGTTCGCCTCTTGGGTCAGGGCCATCGTCTCGGTGAGGGCGGCCTTGAATTTGCAACCGCCGAGCAGTTCCCCGATGGTCTCGAACCCTCCCTCTATCTTCTCCAAGAGTGCCTTATCCATCTCATCCAGTTCTCTCGGCTCCGGCACCCGCCCCTCGAAGTTCCGATAACTGAAAGTGAGGGCTCGGTGAGCCAGGTTCCCCCAATTGGCCACCAACTCGTCGTTGTTCCGCCGCCAGAAGTCGTACCAGGAGAAGTCGGTATCCCGGCTCTCCGGGGCGTTGATGGTGAGATAATAGCGCAGGGGGTCGGGGTCGTACCGTTCCAAATAGTCGGGCAGCCAGACCGCCCAGTTGCGGCTGGTGGAGAACTTCTGGCCCTCCAGGTTGAGGAACTCATTAGCGACGACATCGTAAGGGAGATTCAATCCCCCATAACCCATGAGCATGGCCGGCCAGATGATGGTATGGAAGGGGATATTGTCCTTGCCGATGAAGTAATACCCTTTGGCCTCCGGCTCCTTCCACCACTCCTCCCACCTCTTCGGCTCCCCCCTGTTCTTGGCCCACTCGATGCTCGCCGAGAGGTAGCCTATCACCGCCTCGAACCAAACGTATATCCGCTTATCCTCATACCCAACCACGGGAACCGGTATCCCCCACTCGATATCCCTGGTGACGGCCCGGCTCCGCAGTCCCTCCCGGATCCAGTTGCGGGTGAAGTTTATCACGTTGGGCCGCCAGTACTCCTTCTCCTCCAGCCAACTCAGCAACCTCTCGCTGAAAGCCTCCAGGTCGAGGAAGAAATGCTCCGTCTCCCTAATCACCGGCCGGGAGCCATCTGCCTTGCATCGGGGCTCTATCAACTCCGTGGCATCCAGGACTCGACCGCAATTGTCGCACTGGTCGCCACGCGCACCCTCATATCCGCAATAGGGGCAGGTGCCTTCCACGTACCGGTCAGGGAGGAATCGGCTCTCTTTCCCGCAGTAGAGTTGCCTCATCACCTCCCGACAGATATACCCCCCTGCCAGCAGACAGAGAAAGATATCCTGGGCAACGGCGTGATGGTTCTCGGTGTCGGTGTGGGTGAAGAGGTCGAAGGAGATGCCCAGCCTCTGGAAGGAGTCCAGGAAAGAAGTGTGGTAGCGTTGGAATATCTCCTCCGGGGGGATGCCTTCTTGGTCGGCGCGGACGGTGATGGGCGTCCCGTGGGAGTCGCTCCCGGAGACCATCAGCACCTGGTTACCTCGCAAGCGATGGTACCGAGCGAAGATATCCGGCGACAAATATGCTCCGGCGATATTGCCCAGGTGCAACGGCCCATTAGCATAGGGCCAGGCCACGAAGACGCCGATACGGTCAGACATGATGCTTTACCTCGTGTGAGTTTTCCGAAAAGGATCCCTGTGGGAACAGCACCATTGCTGATTTGGAGCGATTTTATCACAACGGGGGGGAAAAGGGAAGGCTTGACAAGATATTGAGACCACTAAGGAAAAAGCGAGTACCAAAAGAAGTATAGTACTCGCTGGACTCTTCGTGTCAAGCGGTATGCCTGCTAGTCAACGTCAATCAGAATTACCCATATAGGAACTGCAGGGAAGTTCCTCCTAAGTCTTTCTATGTCATAGACCAATTGCTCACCATAGGATACCCCGGTTGACATCTCCTTGTGTAGGCCATGACAGGGTACGATCTCCACTCCAACATCGGCTTTCGCCTCGTTGAAGAAATATTGGAATTTAGCCAAATCGTAGAACATAAAAGCGTACTTGCCAAATTGAACCTCAACGAGAACGGATGCGTGCGACTTTTGGGAGGTTGACAAGGGAGGGGAAAAGAGATAGGCTC
>CAYLIE010000035.1:0-19801 GCA_964383935.1 uncultured Anaerolineales bacterium
TCCTGGATGAGGCAACGATACCCCTTCGGTAAGATTTTTCGATGAGGCAACACGGCTTGACAAGACGAACGTTTGTTCGTATAATAGTAGGGATTTCATGGATACCATAGAGAAGATGCAGACCCTGGGCCAGGCCGCACGATACGATCTATGCGGCGCTTGTGGAGAGAGCCATCGGGTGAAGGACGATATGGGCCGTTGGATCTATCCCGCTGCTTTGCCCGACGGCAAGATGGTAAAACTCCTCAAGATTCTCCTCACCAACGCCTGCGATAACAACTGTCTCTACTGCTTCAACCGTAAAGATCGCAATTTCCAACGGACGAGTTTCAAAGCCGAAGAACTAGCCCATCTTTTCGACCAGTTGTACCACGCCAAGATGGTGCAAGGGCTTTTCTTGAGTTCCGCCGTGCGCGGGAGCCCAGATCGCACCATGGAACAGATGATAGCCACAGTGGAGATATTGCGCCACAAGTACCTCTATAGGGGCTACATCCATCTGAAAATACTGCCGGGAGCCAGTTGGGGTTGCGTGGAGCGGGCAACGCAACTGGCAGATCGAGTCTCTGTTAACCTGGAGGCTCCAGGCCAAAAGTGGCTGAGGAGACTAGCGCCAGACAAGGAGTTAGATGATCTCTTGGCCCCCCTGCGGTGGGTGAGGCGACTCTTAGAGGATGGAGGCGAAAGGCGAGTGCGAAGGGCGGGGCAGACGACCCAGTTTGTGGTGGGGGCCGCAGGGGAGCCGGATAAGGAGATCTTGCAAACCACGGAGGCGCTCTATCGGGAACTGAAACTGGCCCGCGTATATTTCAGCGCCTTCCAGCCTCTTCCCGACACACCCCTAGAGGATCGGCCCGCTACCCCCCTACTCCGGGAGCACCGCCTCTATCAGACCGATTTCTTATTCCGAAAGTACGGCTTCACCTTTGAGGAGTTGATCTTCGATAAGGAGGGGAACCTATCCTTGGAGGCGGACCCCAAGATGGTCTGGGCTCTCAATCACCCCCAGTTCTTCCCGGTGGAGGTGAACAGGGCTACGAAGGAAGAACTGTTGCGGGTGCCAGGCATCGGCCCCAAATCGGCGAGGCGGATCATCAAGGGGCGACGGCTGGGACGGTTGCGTACCCTGGAGGATCTCCAACGTCTAGGAGCCGTGGCCAAGCGAGCCGCTCCTTTCGTCACCTTAAGTGGCAAGCGGCCCGCCTTTCAGCTAAGCCTCTGGGAGGCTCTCTCTGAGAAGCCCCCCGATAGAGCCGAAGCCTTGACCACTCTTGCCCTTCCCACGCCCGAACTGGTATATTATAGTGGACGATGGCCGATTTCTACAGCGAAGAGATAGAGGTTCATTTCTATAAAGAGCCGCTTATCGAAAAGAAGCCGGGGTTGCCTTCTGGTTTCACCTGGCGGGGCCAGGAGTATAAGATCATGGAGTTGGTCAAGGAGTGGCATGATTACCGACCCCGTGGGAAATCGAAATGCATGTACGAAAAGGAGAGAGGTTCTTACTGGGTGACGAGCGCCGAGAAGAGAGGCTCCTGGGGAGTGGGGAGGGACTACTACCGGGTTCGAACCCAGACAGGAGAGGTCTTCGATCTCTACTATGACCGGGCTCCCATCAAGGGGCGGAAGGGGAGTTGGGTTTTGTACAGGAGAGTGGAGGAAGATAAAACGTAGCGTCGCACATAAAGTGCGACGTTTTCATCGACAGTGATGAGCCGCGCTATTTCCTATTTCCAGCGGTGTCAGGAGTTAACTCCTGACGCCTTTGAATTGCAGTGGCACTACGGCCAATCTTGGCTAGCCTCTCGGCGGGGATAAACCCCGCCGCTACTTTTTTGTCATCTGCCGCACGTGCCAGAGCCGTTGCACGGCGGTGAGGTTGGTGAAGAGGGCCAGGACTCCCAGAGCCCAGGGCATCAGTCCCAAGAGGAGCCCGGCGATGAGGGTGACGAGCCGCTCAAGGCGGGTGAAGAGCCCCACCCTACACTCGATCCCCAACCCCTCGGCTCGGGCGCGGGTGTAGGAGACCATGAGGGAGCCGGCGATGGTGAGATAGATGAGGATGGTCTCCATCCTTGCCGCTCGCTGGGAGTAATAGTAGAGGAGACCCAGATAGAGGGCGATCTCCCCCCATCGGTCCAAAGTAGAGTCCAAGAAGGCGCCATAAGGGGTGGTTTTTCCCCCCAATCGGGCCAGGGCTCCATCGAGGGCATCGAAGAGGCTGGCAGGGATGATGACCACCCCTGCGGCCCGCTGGTGGCCGAAGGCCAAAAGACCAGCGGCCCCCAGGGTCGTAACCAAGCCCATGATGGTTAGTAGATCGGGAGGAACCCCCACCCTGTGGAGAGGGCGAACCAAGGTGGTAACGATCTTCTCCGTCCAACCCCGCGCCCATTTGCCTATCATACCACCACCCTCCCCTTCCTGGCTAGGAGTTCTCGATAGTAATCTAAGAGTTGTTGAGTCACCTTGACCCAGGAGTAGCCCTCCGCTCGGGCTCGGCCCTTTTCACCCATCTTACGCCTCGGTTCCGGCTCTTTGAGAAGGCGGATAATCGCCTGGGCTAGGGCTATCTCATTCTCCGGCTCAACTAGGAGGCCCTCTACTTCGTTTGTGAGCACGGTGCGGTAGCCAGCGATATCGGAGGCGACGATGGCCACTCCGGAAGCCATAGCCTCCAAAAGAACCATGCCGAAAGATTCGAAGCCCGTAGAGGGGGCACAGAAAAGGTCACAACTTTTGTAGTAGCGGGGCAGTTCCTCATCGGAGACATACCCTATGAAACGGACACCCCTAAGCCGCTTTCTTCGCACCAAATGGACATAGGGGGCTTTGTCCTCCCTCTCGTAGGCTCCCACTACTAAGAGTCGGGCCTGGGGAAACTCCTCTTTCACGTAGGGAAAAGCGTGTAGAAGATACCTAAACCCTTTCCTCTTCTCCAGACGCCCCACGAAAAGGATATTTGGCCCCTCAGCGGCGTATTTGGAGAGGGGCTTTACTTGAGTCCCAAACCGCTCCAGGTCTATACCGTTGGGGATGACCACATATTCGCCGGGGAAATATCTGCTTATATAATCGCACACCGCTTCTGAGACCACTATCTTGCCGTCCAATTTAGCGAAGATGGGCTTAAATATCCGCTTGCCGTATTGATATCCGGCATAAGAGTCGCGATAGGCGTGGAAGGTGCCCACATTCACGCTCTTCGAATGACGGAGGACTATTAAAGGCAAGGCTGGAGCAGGGGGCTCATGGATATGGATGATATCGAACCGTTCTTGTTGAAGGATCTTCTTCACTCGATTATAGACGCGAGGCGAGAGAGTGATGCGCGCCTTCGAGCCGCTGAAGGGAACGGAGATCACGTTGCCGCTTACACTGATAACGTGCTCCTCAAGCGCTCTCCCCCCAGAGCAGGGGGCCAAGATCTTCACCTCATGACCTAGCCTTCGGAGGTGCTTGTCCAGGTAGAAGATATGTTTGGTTACCCCACCAGGGACAGTGTAATCATAGGGAGAGACTAAGGCTATCTTCATCTCTTCCCTCCTCCCAGGAAGGAGTCGAGGGCCCGCCTGATATGCTTGCTGGGTAGAATCACCAGGCTCCTCACCATCTGCTGGCCGGCTACCGCGGCGAGTTGGCGGTGCTCCTCCCAAGATAAGAACTTGCCCTCTGCCCTCGTGGCTCGGGATTCAAGAGCCTGGCGGAAATCCTCGGCTGTCCGGCCAGGGAAAAAGGTGTGGGCTTGGCCGATCATGGAGAGAAAATGAGCGTCGCTGCCTCCCAATTCCGGGAGGTGAAACCTCTGCCTGTTGAGGGCTATCACCCGTTCATAACTGACCCGCCCCGCGAGGTTGGGGTTCAGAATCTCCAAACCCTCAAGCCTTGTCTCCTCTCGGGGATCTCTCAATATCCGTTCGATGCTCCATCTCTGGAGGCTTAGAGTGAGCCAACTCATAGGATGGGGCACGATGCAGAACCCCCCTTGCTCATGGACCAACTCTATAGTTCGCGTCAAAGGCTGGAGCATCCGAACCGGCTCCTCCAAGTCGTAGGTCAGAAGATGCCCCTCTAAGGTGGTGATCTCCATCCCCACCAACACCTGGAAGCGATAATTCCCTTTGGCTACCAGGTCCCTGGCTTCTAGGGAGCCGTCGATGAGGTCATGATCGGTGATGGAGATCAGATTCAGATCGGTCTCGTTTTCCACATGGTCAAGGATCTCATGCACCGCGGGTAAACCGTCACCCGCGTCGGAGTGGATATGTAGGTCAGCCTTTCCCATCAGACTCCTCCAGCTCCTCCAGAGCGCCAGGGCCCGTCCTGCCGCCTGTCCCGGTACTTGCCCAGCCTGTCCTGCCTGCCCTGGCACGTGGCAGGCCAGGGGACAGGGGCATCAACAGACCAGGGAGAGTAAAAGATCAGCCATTGCTCAGGGTGCTGGCGGATCACCCTCTCTAGACCAGTCACCACCTTTTCCATGTTCGCGCGCAGATCGCGCTTGAAGTCGCCCGTATCCTCCAATTCGAGAGGGGGGTGGATCTCAATAGTGTAGGTATTGTCTGGTTCCCTCCTGCTGAAGGCCAGAGCCAACTTGGCCCCCGTGCGCATAGCCAATTGGACATGGCCATCGGGGAGGCGAGCCGGTGCGCCGAAGAAATCGATCATCATACCACTTTCCGTAGTATCTCTATCCGCAGCTACTGCCACTATCTCGTTGCGTTTTAGGGCCCGGAAGAGTCCCAAGAGGGGGCCATCGGCGGGCAGAAGTGTGATCCCTCCCCTCTTTCGCAGGCTCAAGAGGTATCGGAAGAGCCTCTCGGGTCTCAGATGCTCCGCGGGGGCTGTCACCCGGTAGGAGAAGAGAGAGGCCAGATGGATCAGGCCATCGGGGCTCCCAAAATGAGCGGTGGCCAAGACCAGCCCCTTGCCTTGGGCCAACGCCTCCTCTATATGTTCTAGCCCCTTAACGGTGAGGGAGGCTCTCATCTCTTCCTGGGAGAGAGTTCGTTGGTGAAACAGTTCGTAGTAGTTCTGGAGGGAATTACGGAAGAGTTGGTGGGCGGTCTCTTCGATTGTGGCCCTATCGGTCTCTTGACCCAAAATACGCCTCAGGTTCCCTTGCACTATCTGTCGGGCGCCAGAGTGGAAGCGGTAGGTCAGGTCCCCGATGAAGGAGAATAAGGGGTACCCCCACCGCGGCGGTATATGGGGAACGATGGCTCCTGCGAGTCGGTGGAGTAGATAGGCGAGAAACGTTTGGCTCACTTTACCCACACCGGCTAGAAGGCCACATGCGACGGAACATGTACCATTGATCGGGATACCGCCTGATCAGTTCTTCTTGCAGAGTCACTATCTTTTGGGAGAGCCGACGCAGGTCTTCGAATTTATCGCCACGGGGTTGAAACTCCAAAGGTGGGAAGAACTCTCCCTTAAAGTGGCCGTCCGAGGTGCGCACTAGGTATCCGGTGATGATTTGGGCACCTGTTCGGAGCGCCAGAGCGGCCGGCCCCGAGGGCCAGGATATAATCTGGCCGAAGAACTCTACAGTTACCCCCTCGCCCTCTGGCAACGGACGGTCCACCACGATCCCCACCAGCTGGTTTCGCGCCAGGGCACGGAAGAGCGGTTTTAGAGTCCGCCCCATGAAGATGAGGTAGATCCCTCGCGCTTCTCGCCAATTGCGGGCTACGCGGTTAAGCCAGAGAGGTCTTTGCCTCTCGGCTACCACGTATAACTCGTGTCCCCGCGCTGCTAGGGCCAACCCTGCCAGATCCCAACTGCCCAAGTGAGTCCCCACCAGGAGTGCGCCCTTGCCCCCTTCAAGGGCACGGTCTAGATGCTCCCACCCCTCACCTTGGACACGGCTCTCCACCTCCTTATCACTTGTCCGCGGGAGCCGCACGAAGTCGACCAGGACTTTCATGTAGTTACGAAAGGAGCGCTGCGCTGTCCGGCGCACCTCCAGATCTGTCGCCCCGGGGCCTAGGACGTGGCGCATGTTGTCTATAGCGTTAACCCTTCCCCGACGCCAGAGGTGGAATAGCAGGTCACCCGCCAAGGAGGCAATACCATAAGCCACTCTCAAGGGCATCCGTTGGGCCAGGAAGATGAGCCCCAGAAACAGCCCATAGGTTACTAGATATGCCCCCTTCTCAACGTAACGGTAAAGTCTCGTCAGGAAGGGGGTCTTTAGGGCCAGGGGTATGGTGTTGCTCTTTCTATCCAGCGATGAACTCCTCCAACTTCCTTCGCGCTTCGTCATCGGTGAACTGAATGGGGGGCGACTTCATGAAATAGGCTGAGGGGGCGACGAGAGTACCTCCTAAGCCTCGGTCGAGCCCCAGTTTGCAGCAACGTATGGCGTCGATCACCACTCCTGCAGAGTTGGGAGAGTCCCAAACTTCCAATTTCAATTCTATGTTCAAAGGCACATCGCCGAAACTTCGTCCCTCTAAGCGGATATAGGCCCACTTACGGTCTTCTAGCCAGGGGACGTAGTCGGAGGGGCCGATATAGACGTTTTTCTCACCGATGTCGTAATCCAGTTGGCTGGTCACAGCATTGGTTTTGGAGATCTTCTTCGACTCCAAGCGGGTCCTTTCCAACATGTTGTAGAAATCCATATTGCCGCCTACGTTCAGTTGGCTCGTCCGTTCCAGCCTCACCCCCCGCTCGCGGAAGAGGCGAGCGAGGACCCGATGGACGATGGTGGCTCCCACCTGGGATTTGATATCGTCTCCGATGAGGGACAGGTTTCTCTCCTCAAAACGCCCCTGCCAATACCTCTCTCGGGCGATAAAGACGGGGACACAGTTGACTAAGCCGCAGCCCGCCTCCAGGATCTGTTCCACATACCACTTGGTAGCCATCTCGCTGCCCACGGGCAGAAAATTAACCACCACATCCGTTTCTGTCTCCTTGAGGATCTGAACGATATTGGAGGTGGAGCCAGGAGCCTTGGTGATCACTTGCTTAAGGTACTTACCTAGCCCATCATGAGTCATCCCCCGGGAGACGGGGACATCCATATGGGGGACTTCGGCGAACTTGTAGGTATTGTTGGGCGGAGTGAAGATCGCTTCAGAGAGATCCTTACCCACTTTATTGGAGTCGATGTCGAAGGCAGCGACGAACTCGATATCGCTTATGTGGTAACCTCCCAAGGTAACATGCATGAGCCCGGGGACGAAGTCGTCCTCCTGGACCTGACGATAGAAATGCACCCCCTGCACTAGGGCCGAGGTGCAGTTTCCCACTCCGATGATAGCCACCCTAACCTTGTCCAATTTCCTTTAGCCTCCCTCTCTTATTTTGACAACTTATACTATAGCAAAAGGGTAGAGATGTCAAGATGACGCTTGACCATGGGGGTACTAATTTCCTATTGTCAAAGAGCCCCAGTCGGGTTACCCTAGATTACAAGCTTTTCCTCTTGAAGGAAAGAGAATGAGACCACCGTTGATTGGTACTAAGACGCAGTGGGACCGGCTAAGGTGGATGGCGACCTTGGGCACGACTCTATTAGTCGCGGTTTGGGAAATCACGCGCGCAGTTTTGGTCGTCCCCGGCTCGTGGGTGGACGGTGCAGTGACGGTTGGGTTAGCGTTTCTACTGGCTAACTTCGCCTCCGTTTCCATGACCGGCCTAATCAGCCGCCTCGAAGCGCACATCGAGAGTCGGAACCGCGAACTTGCTACTCTCAACGCAGTGATAAAGGGCATCAGCGAATCTCCGAATCTCGACGCAGCCTTAAAGCGCATATTGGACGAAGCCTTGAAAGCGACAGCGAGCGAGGTGGGTCTCGTCTGGCTGCGAGCGCAGGGCTCAGCTGTAGTTTCCAGTGGGCTTACAGAACGGTTTGTTCAGGATCTCATCGACAGCGGGCGTTTGAAAAAGCTTTACCAACTGGGCCCGGAGTCGGGAGAACCCGCTTTCATCCCGGCCAGTGATCCTCGCCGTCTTCTCTTCTCTGGGCGGAGGGCTGGAGGCTGGGGACCACGATGGCTAGCGGTCGTGCCTATAGCCTCGAAGGGTATGATCTTGGGAATGCTCGGTGTCGGAAGCTTTCACGCCGCTGACCTTAGCTCTCGTGATCTCTCGCTACTCAGGGTGATCGGTGAGGAGGCTGGGGTGGCCGTGGAAAATGCATGGGTGTACGAAGCGGGGCGGAAACAGTTGGAGCGAATGGCTGCTTTAACCCGCGCGGCCACAGCAATCAGCGCAGAACTTGATCTATCAAAGGTGTTGCAGGTCATCGTGCAAGAGGCAGCTGCCGTCCTCAGTGCTCCGGCGGCGAGCGTGATGTTATGGGATGACAAAGCCCAAGGTTTCGCCATCAAAGCTAGTACTGGGCTCTCGTCAGAATATGTAGATGCTCAGATCATTCCTGCGGAAGCAGCAGATGCCGCGCTCAAGGATGCCCAAACGCTCAACATGTTTGGCCTACGCCAGGTTCGAGCGGGCTGGCTAAACTCGATTGAGGGAGAAGTGTTCCCCACGGTGCTGAGACTGACCCTAGAGCGATCTGGCAACCTGAAGGGCTTCTTGAACGTCTACAAGAGGGAAAAGGAGCAAGAGTTCCTGAGTGAAGAGGTCCAGTTGGCAGCATCCTTCGCCGCTCAGGCGGCTGTGGCCATTAATAACGCGACAGCCTACAAGGCTCTCGAGCATGCGACCCTGGAAACCATCACCGCTCTCGTGGCGGCGATGGAGGCGAAAGACCCGTATACTAGAGGGCACTGCCACCGAGTGGCCCAAGGTGCCCAGGCCATCGGCAGGAAAATGGGGCTCTCGTCACAGCAACTGGAGGATCTTCGCTGGGTAGCCATGCTCCATGACATCGGGATGATGGGCATACCAGATGCGATCCTGCATAAGACTGAGAAACTTGCGGAAGAGGAATGGCGGGTCATCAAGACTCATCCCCTCATCAGTGCAGAGATCGTTGGAAAAGTGGGGCCGCTGAAACACCTGGTTCCTGCTATTCGGAGCCACCACGAACTCTACGATGGAGGGGGCTATCCTGATGGGATCGCCGGAGACGAAATCCCTCTGGCAGCGCGAATCGTTGCGGTCTTCGACGCCTTCGATGCTATGACGAACCCTCGCCCCTACCGGCCTGCCATGCCTATCACGGAAGCGCAACGCACCCTCCGCCAGGGAGCCGGCAGTCAATGGGATCCCAAAGTGGTTGAGGCCTGCTTGGCGATCCATGGGCGGCGCGAGAAACGAGGGTGGGGTCAGAACGGGCCCGAACCATAGCCAAGGCTCATAGGCATCAACGGAGCGGTAAAATGGGTCGAGTCGGCCGTTCCCTCTTCCCTGGGGCCAGCTCCTCAAGAGCGATTCCTGCCTCCTCGAGTTGTCACTACTTCCTTAAGTGATGCGCTCTCCTCATCTTCCCCTTTCTGAAGTCGCCTGACCCGTCGCAAGGGTAATATGCAGCCCTTTCCAGGGGAGACAATGGTGGAAGAGTCCGTTATTCATATAGGAACCCTTGGGGTAGGTTGTCCCTATGATGAGCACACCCTCTTTCACCGCCCAGGTGGTGCTCTTTACCGCCATCGGATCCAACTCACCCGCTGGACTTAATCGAGGCTCTGGCCAGGAGAAGAGAACCACCGGATAGGGTCACCCTTTCCGCCCTGAGCAAGCGAGGTGGGAGAGGATGGACGCCAGCGCTCATCCCTACTCTTTAGGAGTGGTCCTCTACGAGATGCTCACCGCTAAGATCCCCCTGGGGTTTTGCTTCCCCCTTTCGTATTAAGGTGCCGTCACTCCAACAGATTGGCATCGACCTCCGGGCTCCCAACGAACAACTGTTGACACACAATCTGGTACATGCTATAATGGGAAAAACCAGCGCCCCTGAAACTTAGCAGACTACTGCCAGAAAGGTAGGTGATGTCTCCGCAGACTGAACTCTAACAGATGGAATCATTGGACCTAGCACCAAGAAGGGAGAGGAGGGATGAAACTTCGTCCAAGGAATGGAAAGAAGATCTTCTTAGTGGTACTGAGCCTACTGGTGCTTCTCTCTATTATCGCTGTGCCAGCATGGAGCCAGGCTGGTGTGTCAACACAACTAGTGATGATCCTGGACGGGTCCGGGAGCATTGGCAGCACCAACTGGGGCATAATAAGAGAGGGGTTGGCTAGCGCCGTCGAGAATTCAGCCTGCCTTCCCCAGGACGGCTCGGTGGAACTGACGGTGGTTCAGTTCGGCTATGGCTCGGCTGACAATTATGCCAAGGTAGAAGTGGGTCCCGTGGTCATCGATGCCAGCAATGTGGCCACTGTGGCAGCCCAGATTCGGGCCATGTCCTATTCCTCGGGTCTCACCCCTATGGCGCATGGCATCCACGTGGCTGCGGACGCGGCGGCTGGGTCGGCCAACTTCGATGCCGCCAAGAAGCAGGCTCTCAACCTGGTTACGGATGGCACGCCCAATGTGTGCGACAATACCTGGTCTTGCCCTGATTATCAGACAAACGTCGTATCAGCCCGCGACTACGCCATCAGCACGCTGCAGATGACAGCGGCCCAGGATGAGTTCGACGCTGAGGGCATCGGCATCACTACCTCGAATAGAGACTGGCTAAGGGACAACATCGTATACCCACAGCCGGGCAACATAGCCCCGCCATTCGTGCCGGGCTGGGTCCGCGTGGTGGCCGATGCCGACGAGTTCGCGGCTACGATCTGCGAGAAGATTACGGTGATCGTTCCCACGCCCACACCGACGCCCCTACCAGGGACACCGACACCAACGGTACCAGCGCCCACACCAACGCCCACGCCAGAGGTGCCCTTCATCCCCGAGGCGAATACCATGATCCTATTTGGCAGCGGCTTGGCTGGTCTGGCAGGATACGCCAGCCTTAGGCTACGAGCCTGGCGGAATAGGGAGGATTAGTCGGTTCTCCCTAGCGAACGCCGAGAATCTGGCAAGGGAGAGAGGGAGATAGATAGCCTTCTCTCCCTTTCTTCGTCTTCGCTCAGCCTTGACAGGGAGGCGATGGGGTGCTAAGATCTACCCCGCAGGTAACAGGCGAAGGGAAAAGATATGGGAAAAGTACGCGGGATAGCGGGTGGAGTCATCATCGCTGCTCTTCTGGTCTTTCTCTTCTACCCTACCTTCCGTTGGCTCGTTCTCTCCTGGCTAAATAACCCCTACTACAGCCACGGTTTCTTAGTGCCTTTGGTCTCTCTCTTCTTCCTGTGGCGGAAGAAAGGGGCTTTCTTGGGGGAGAGAGGGGAGCCTAGCAACCTGGGTTGGGTGGCGGTGGCCCTGGGGCTGGCCGGCCACCTATTGGCCGTGCTTTGGCAAGCCTACTACCTCTCCGCCCTGGCCTTCATCTTCATCCTGAGCGGGTTAGTCCTCCATTTCTACGGCGCTCGGGCGGCTCGCCAACTACTCTTTCCCCTAGGCCTCCTCTTTTTCATGATCCCCTTACCCATAGTAGATCGACTCAGCCCCTCGCTGGAATCCTTCACCGCTACCCATGCCACATCCCTGGTCCAGATGGTGGGCATCCCCGCTCGAAATCTGGGATCTCAAATCAGTCTGAGCGGTTCCGCCTTCGTGGTGGCTGCTCCTTGTAGCGGGCTCAACTCCATCGTGTCCCTCTTGGTCTTGACGGCCGTTCTCACCTACGTCGTCCGCGGCTCTCCGCTTGCTAAAGCAACCCTCCTCGGCGCCGCTGTTCCCATCGCCATGGCTGCCAACCTCTTCCGTGTCTCCTCCCTCCTCTCCATCGCTCACTTCTTCGGAGCCGAGGCAGGGATGACTTACTTTCATAACCTCTCCAGCCCCATCCTCTTTCTCGTGGCTCTTGCCCTCTTGGTCGGTGTGGGTAAGGCGGTTGGATGTTCCGAGATCAGGCAAGATATTTAACCGTTGTTCTGCTCCTGCTGCTGGCCGGTGGAGGCTATTTGCTTCTCCCTCGGCTGAGCGGGACACCGCCTATATCGGTGGTGGAATCGAACTCTGAGGAAGTCGGTGTCACCCCGCTCGAGGAGGCCTTACATCTGTCGTTCATAGATGTGAGCGGCTGGTACCAGATAACGCCCTACGAGAGGGCTGTGGCTGGGCCGGTCGACTTCTCCGTCTGGGAGGAGTTGACCCAGAAACTCCCCCACAATATCGGGTCCTGGTATGCTCTGGGCGAAGATGCCCTCCCAGACCAAGAGATGATCAAGTGGTTCAAAAACCCCGATATCGCCATCATGAGGCTTTTCACCGATGGGGAAGGGGATTGGATCTATCTTTCCATCCTGGGCAACAGGGGCAGCAAGAGTTTCAGTCTCTTTGAGCACACCCCCCTTACCTGTTACCCGGCCAACGGATGGCGCACCATCGACCAGGGTTTGGAGCCTATTAAGATCGGAGATTCCGAAGTATACGTGCAAAGGTTTATCGGCCAAAACGGGGAAAAGAGGCTGCTCATCCTCTACTGGTACTTATGGACCAACCCGGGGCGCGACCCGAAAGATGGAGTCCTCTCTATCAGGATCCATGCCGATATTGAGGGAAGCATCGCCGAGACCTTGGAGAGGGAGAAGGCTTTCTTCCGCCTCTTTTTCCCTGTGGTTTTACCCTGGCATCGCTTTGGATAGATCGGTGTCAGCCGCTCCCCACCCCTCTTGGATAGGATAACGGCCTATGACTAGATTGTCCCCGTTATTACGCGCCGTATCCGTCCTGGGCATTTCTCTCCTGATCCTGCTTGTCAGTTCGGGCTGTTCCCTGGTATACATCAGACTGAAGGGTGAGCCCTCTTCCTGTCCCCATGAAACACCTATCCCGAACACCGATGTGAACCCCTACGGGGCCAACTTCTTCTTGGAGCAGGAGGTGGAGGAATGGAAGCAGAGGAAGACGCTCAGGATGGCGCGGGAGGCGGGGTTGAGATGGGCCAGGCAACAATTTCTTTGGGCGGAGATCGAGCCCAAAGACAAGGGGGAGTTCGTATGGGAGAAGTATGATCACCTCGTCGACCTCTACGAGGAATATGGTTTCCAGATCATAGCCCGCTTGGATTGGCCGCCCAGTTGGAGTCGGCGTGATAACAGCCTACCCAATGCTCCCCCCGATGACCTGCGAGACTATGCAGACTTCGTCTACGTCTTTGCAAGCCACTATCGAGGAAGAATAAAATATATCGAGATCTGGAACGAGCCTAATATCTGGCCTGAGTGGGGGAATCGACCCGTGGATCCCGAAGGCTATGTGGAGATGCTGGGGATGGCCTACCTTAAGGTCAAAGAGGCTGACCCGAACGTATATGTACTGAGTGCGCCATTGGCGATCACCTTTGGACAAGAGCACCCGGAGCCTGGCAAATGGATCAGCATGAACGAACTTCAGTTCCTAGAAGAGATGTATGAGGCTGGTGCGAGTGACTATTTCGACATCCTCTCTGCCAATGCCTTCGGGATGAGCAGCCCGCCTGAAGAGCCTCCAAGGGAAGACCTCCTCAACTTCTCGAGAGCGCTATTGCTTCGTGAAATCATGGAACGGTACGGCGATTGCGATAAGGCCATCTGGTTCAGCGAGTATGGGTGGAATGCCGCGCCGACGGATTTTCCCCCCGAGCGGTTGATTTGGCAGAGGGTGAGTGAGGAGGAACAGGCGGCCTATACGGTACGGGGCATCGAGTTTGCCCAAGCCCACTGGCCTTGGGCTGGAGTTTTCAACATCTGGTATTTCAGACAGGTGGGAAGTATCCCAGCCGATCGTGCTGACTACTACTTCCGAATGGTGGATGTGGATTTCACCCCTCGCCTCCTCTACGAAGCCGTGCGTGAGGTTACCTCAAAGCAAGGCTCGCCTGAGAGGTATCTGAGGAAACGATCAAGGCTCTCACGGATGAGGTCGGTCTTGGAGCGGCCAGTTCGCCTAGAAAGGGCATCTAGAGCGCTTTCTTGATCTGGGCGTAGATAGACCTTTAACGGTCGGTGACTCGTCTTTCCCATCTTTCACCACGACTCCCTACTATGCATGACCGCGATCCACAATCCCCTCCGACGTGTCTTTCTTAAGGACGACTTGACTCCCGTGTTGCCGCACTTGCACAAAACCCGACCTCCCCCTGAAACTTCGGCGTAGTTTAGCCGTACGCTACCTCAAAAGTGATCAGCAATGGTCGAGAGGCCTCCGGCAGTGGGAACTTCTCCAGGTATAGTTCTGTCGCCTCTTTCAAGTTGGCGACGGTCTCCTGGATGTTGTGTCCCCGGCTCACCGTTCCAACCTCGGGGCACTCTGCCACAAAGAGGTCATCCGCCTTGTGGAGAACTGCGCTGGACGCACGAACCGTCCTTGCAGCATCTCCTGCGCCATTCTACTCTTCAACCACGCCTCGAGCCACGTCTCGCGGATATCCAGCGGTTGAGCTAGATAAGCCCCTGGAGCGACGCCAAGCAACCAACTGTCCCCTAGGGGCTTGCCATCTAAGGACAGCGATCGCTACTCCGGACGAAGTTTCAACTCCTACACCTCTTGGCGTCGGGAAAACAACACAATCCCGGCTCCCGACATCTTCCTTATCGTCGTTTTCAGTTTCTCGTATTGGGCCTGAGAATAAAGATGCGGTTCCAGGCGGGGAATGTCCAAGATCCTTTTAGCGATTGCATAGGCATCAGGCCGTGGCTTTCCCTTGTAAACGATGAGAAGGTCTACATCGCTTGCTACCGTGTAATCTCCTGTAGCGTAAGAACCAAAAAGTACAACCTGGATCAGTGGAAGCCTTGCATCAAGCGCTTTAAGCCTCTCAGAGAGGATGCGGAGGATCTCCTCCCTATCGAATTTTGGATAAAAGACCCGTACAGAACCCAATGATCTTCTCTGCATACTCTGTAAGCCTCCTTGCCTCCCCCTTTGTGTATCGGGTTCTCGGAAAGCCCGAAGGGTGGGCATTGGGATATCTGGTGGGAATGTAGGCTTTATCTAGCTCCAAAGCCTCGTTCACAAGCTCTTCTGGAACCGGGTGCTCTTTCGACAGCTCCTTCAGCAAATCAAAAACTGAGTGTCCCCACGCCTCAGCTCCCATCTTCTGAAAGACTGCCTTAACGGCCTTGTCCGCGGCCTGTTGGGAAGAAAAGCACGCCCACTCGTAGAAGCCCCGCTCCATATCGCTTTGGGCATGTTCTAGATCACTCTCCGCTTGATCCATCCAATCCTTACTTCTTTCCACGACGATAATACCTCCCTCCTCGCTTAGTGACTGCTTCAGAGGCGCTGATTTCCGAGTCTAAGAGCCAACGATATAGCGCCGGCCGATCGACTTACCGACGACCATGCTCACTTTTGGCCAGATCTTGAGCTTTGGTCGCCGAGCTTCAACCTCCTATCGTCGCCTACGTAGAGCACGGCTCTAACCCTCCCTAGCCTGCTCCTTGGCCCGCTCCTCCAAAAGAGCCTCGGTTAGGGAGCGTCCTCCCTTCAGCATACCACGTGCCGCCTTGATGGGGTCCTCGGGGACGGGCACGATAGAAAGAACTCCGCCATAGTCGACAATGGCCACTTCGTCTCCTGGTTGTATGTTGTACTTCTCCCTTAGATGGGCTGGGATGACGACCCAGCCTTTCTGTGAGACGCGCACGGTGGTCACAGATCACCTCCCAGTGGAGATCGTTCATCCTATCTTCCCCAGAGGAGATCTGCCGTACCGGCCCAGGCTGGACGGTGCCATTGCTCCACTCCCAGCACCAAGCACCAGAAGGCGAAAGCTCGCTGGGAGAGGGCCCGGGCGCCCCTTCGTCGGAGGAACTCCTGGATCCTAGATTCTCCCAGCGTTTTGCAGAGCCAGGCCACCTCGCCTCGATCACCGTACTCCAAGGTACGCTCGATGAGGATGTCGGCATCTCGTTCCGGATCGATCTCCCTCAAATCGCACTCAGGGAAGTAAGGAGCCAACGTTAAGGGAATACCTTCCATGGGTCAACCTCCAATTAAAATACAGTATATCACGGGTGAGAGAGATTGTGAAATAACCTATACAACGCTCCAAGGCGAAGGTCAAACTGGAACCTCCCTTGGGCATATATAGAAGGGGGAGGGGTTGGAAGAAGAGCTGGACGTCTCTTTGGGAAAGGCGAAAAGCTCTGGAGAGGGGAGATCCATCTCAAAGGGGCCTTCCATTGGATGGCGTACACAAACACCCATACCCGACGCAGTTGCGCCTCTTCTGGGAAGCGATGCCTCGGGGGAGGTGTTCTCTCTATTCAGTTATGGGGAGACCTTTCGGTCACCTATTCCGCCTATGAGCAGTTCGCTCCAGGCTGTTCGGCCCTTGACAGTCACTCAGGGGAGCGTGGCTCATCCAGCCCTTCGGGGCTTACCTTGAGATACTGTCTTGGATCGTCGCCTCGCCGGTGAAGCAGCTGACGGTGATCGATCCTTGGGATCCCATCGGGAGCTGAGCTCTACCGGGTAGTCATCTGCCGGACCGATGAGAACCCTCAGAAGGGAACCGATCTCTTGGGCCATCCCTCCTGTTGTGCAGCTTTTGTCGGGAGCCACAACGTGAACCCGATTCCAATTAGAGCAAGGGTATTATAGCACGGATGTGCTAATCTGTCAAGGTTTGTTACGTGTTTGTGCAAGGCCGGGTGAGTGGCGCATTTTGGGGAAGGGTCTCGGGGGTAGATCGACGGACGGCACTCCGCTATATTTACTCCTAGGAAGAGATGGGCTCAAGGTCCAGGCCAATCGCCTCGGCACAGCCGTCGAATTTACGCCGTAAAACCAGCATAACGGCGTCTCTCACCCGTTGCTCCCTCGCTCGCACTGTAGCGTGGGATAGCCGCCATGTCAAGGGTTGAGCAAAGGCGCGTGATCGCGAGCAGGGGGCTACTCGCGGCGCCCCCGTGGTCTATCCCGTCAAGTCCCCTTGGGATGATATAGTCCATCACCTGGCGATGGGGGAAGATCCACATGTGGAGTGGTCCTTGCGCGAAGTCATATTCTATGCTACTATAATACCACCAGGAGGTAAGGATGGTTGCACAGAATGTGACTTCACTTAGCGAGTTAGAGGCGCGTCTGCTTGTGTCCCTGAGCGCTGCCGGGAAGACGATCTTCTCAGTTGAAGATGCTGAGGAAGTCCTCAAGGGGCAAAAGGTCAATATCCCCAGGCTTCTACATACGCTATCCAAAAAGCGCTGGCTGGAACGGCTTGAAAGAGGAAGATACCTCATCCTTCCTTTCGAGGCCGGCCCCGAGCGGCGATGGAGCGAGGAAGGGTACGTTGTGGCTTCATATCTGGTCGATCCACATGCTATCGCCTACTGGTCAGCCCTGAGCTATTACAACTATACGGAACAGGTGCCAATCACCATATTCGTGGCCACAACGAGCAGGCGAAAGCATGCTGAGGCGGAGATCCTTAATCTTAGGTTTAGATTCGTCACTCTGCGTGACTACAAGTTCTTTGGACTTACTCCCATCTCCTTCCAAGGCAAGCAAGTCAATTTTACCGACAGGGAGAAGACCACCATCGATTGCCTCGACCATCCGGAATATTGCGGGGGGATCACCGAAGCGGCTAAAGGGTTGGTGGCAGCTCTCCACGAGGGCCAAGTTGATCTGAAAAAGATGATGGAATACGCACAGAGAATGCGCAACAGAACCATCTTCAAGCGTCTCGGCTACTTATCAGAAGCCCTTGACCTTGAAGTTGGTGATTTCAGGGAGCACTGGCGGAAGGAGATCTCAAAGGGCTACTCACGCTTGGATCCTTCGGGCCGCGCTAGAGGTAGGTATAGTCGTCGCTGGCAACTCATCGTCAACCTCGATTTGGAGAGCCTTACTGCGGAACTGGCCCCATGATTACCTTGAACGAAATCAGGCGTGAAGCCGCCAGGTTAGGGCTAGACATGCCCGTGGTGGAAAGAGACTATGCGAATTCTTGGGTCTTGAAGGCCCTCTACGCAGACCCGAAACTATCGAGATGGCTGGCTTTCAAAGGTGGCACAGCCCTCCGCAAGGCCTACTTTCCTCACTACCGCTTCTCGGCGGACCTTGATTTCACTCTAAGAGAACCTATCGACCATGTCACCCTACAGGAGAGATTAGGGACAGCGATCACGCTGATCGCAGAGTGGTCGGGTATGGAGATTGAATTGGCCGATTTTCGAACTACTAGGGAAATTCCCGGGCAGGAAAGCTTCGAAGCCAGGCTCAGCTTTGTCGGGCCAAGAGGCAGCGCCAGGATCCACCCCGTATTTGGCTAGACATGACCGCTTGGGAAGAAGTGCTGTTGCCGCCGGAGACCAAGCCACTCATTCATGGCTATTCGGACTCTTGCGAAGCAGAACTGGTGATTCTCTCACTACCAGAAATCCTAGCAGAGAAGCTTCGCGCTATACTGCAGAGAGATCGCCCTCGTGATCTCTATGATGTGTGGTGGCTGCTAACCCGATCTTCAGAGATGGGCGCGGCTTCACTTCCGGACCTATTTCAGCGAAAGTGCGCGTTCAAGCGTGTCACCCTCCGCGGCCCCGACGATTTCTTTGAGGCCCAGCGCCTGGAATCTCACCGGCGTACATGGGGCGCTTCCCTGCGGCGATTGGTGAGACCGGTGCCCGAATTCGACCAAGTGGTGAGCGATCTTGGAGGATTACTGGGCGACGCACTCGGTCAGTAGATTCGCCGGGCCCAACCCTGAGCCGATGAAAAGGACTTTGCCGTTCCCATACCGAGTAGTCCTCCGTCGAGGGAGAAACACATCTTGGGAGTAAGCATACCGTTGAGACCCCAGCGGGAGTGGCAATGAGGCCAGAGGAGGTGATGGTCGCGATACGCTTCGGAAGGTGTCTATTCTCCGTGCCCCCGACATCATTCCCCGTGAAATCAAACATGAGCATCTACCGAGGCTTGGAAATCCACAGTGAGGCCGATGGCAACCACGGCACGACCCCTCTGGAGGGCAATCTTGACGCACAGGGCACCTAGAACCGCCACTCGAAAACCAAGAAACGACCGAACAGCCCCGTCACTCGGTATCGGCGGTTCCTCGAAATCAGTTCGAGTTTCTCACTGCGTTGTTCCAGCAGTCCAAACTCCGTCAATGGACGCAGGAATGTACTTTCAACCGCCCACTCCAGGTCCAGGTATGGTTCGGGACCCTCTTCTCCCTCCACTAGCAGCCCCTTAACGTAGATCTCCTCGGTGATCCGCTTTGGCGATTGCCATTGCTGGCAGAGCTGGCCAAGCCGATGAAGACCAAAATTGGCAAAGGCCTGAATTTCAGGGTACTCCCTCCCCCGCCACCAATAGGCGATGTTATACCGGTAGAAGTAGGTGAAAAAGAGATGGCGATATAAAGCCCCTGATGAGCCAGCCAGCAACCCTTTGGCTTGCTTTGTGAGCCGAAACCTCTCTTTCCGCTTGGAGAGTAAACTCCCCACTTCACAGACCACACGCACCTCATGTAGGGGCCATACATCACCCTCGTTGATCACCTTGAACTTCCCAATAAATTGCCGTTTCCACTCTTCCATCTCTAGATTAGGGAGGATCGCGGCCACGAACTTTCGTCGTAGGTTGCCCGCTTGCGTAGCCTTTGCTCCCCCTACCTCGTCCACAGTGGCGAGGAAGAGTCTAGCATTACGAAAGAAACGGCTGGAAAGCACCTCCTCTTCGCTGAGGTCATCGGCAAGGTGCAGCGGGCAGGCTGGATCACCGACCTCCGTGTACATCAATTGATGGGCCTGCAGTGGCGTCAACCCACCCAGTTCATCCGTAAACCGTGGATTGTTGGGGGGAAAGACGGTTTGGGGGTGCGATAGGTAA
>CAYLIE010000036.1:0-13635 GCA_964383935.1 uncultured Anaerolineales bacterium
TATCTTTTGATGGAACGATGTCTGTTCGGTGATATTATCAATTGACTTGACACGGAAGCCCCTAGAAGGTGAGCCTGCCAGCCCATGATGGTCACGATCCTACAGGATGGTCAGATCGTTGGCTGACCATCTCTTGGCTCATCTACGGGAACTACTTGTAATTGCAACAACAATCTATATAATTGTAGTGACTTCTCCTCGTGCGAGGAGGTAATGTCTTACTTCCTTGCCTGTCCAGGTGACCCCTCGCGGCTTGATGGGGATAAAGATGGCAGGCCCTGCGAGAGTTTGTGTCAGTCAGGAGTTATCGACGCCACCCCAGAACCGCTCTAGAGACTAGGTCAGCCAGCGAGGAGGCAGTGTGAATTTGAGAGGGTGCAAAGAGATGGATAGGAGTTCGCGGCGCCCCGAGGCTCCCAAAGCTATCCTTATCCTAGTGCCCATCTTGACCATCGCTGGCATAATGCTCTGGGCGTTGCAGGTAGCCTCAGCGGCCACAGGACTATTGCCAGTCGCCTTTATCCCTGCGGGGCAAGGCGATACTTCCTATACCTATCTGCCGCTAATACTGAAGGCCTCGCCACCCACGCCAACACCGACTTTCACTCCCACGGCGACGCCAATCCCCTCGCCTACATCGGGGACTGTTGTCGTGTATGACATGGATGGCCACGTGAGGGATTTGAATTGGGCCCGGGAAAAGTATGGGGTTTGGATAGAAGAGGCCAGCCCTGGGCCTGATGGTTCGGTGTTCCGCATAGTGGAGTTGAGAGAGCAATCAGGCCCCGCGAACATCGACGTCTGGGTCTTGGGCGAAGGAGGAGGGCCTATGGCGGGGGTAACCGTACGCAAATCGTGGCCCGACGGCCAGGTTGAACAGACCACAGACCTCAATGGTAGAACGGGATTCGGCATGGGGGGAGGAGAGAGACATCCTGAAGGAACCCCTGGTCCGCTCTCCTTTGAAGTTGTGGCCAGTGCTCCTTCAGATGTCGGTCGGGGCTTTGGATGGCTGGGTGGTACTGAGCATGACCATTTGAACATCGTCTTCCGATTGATGAGATGAGGGAGCCTAAGGCGGCAGGTGATGTCCTATTGGAACGCCTGTCCGGGTGACCCCTCGCGACTTGATGGGGATAAGGATGGCGTCCCCTGCGAGAGTTTGTGTAAGTGACATTGGGCTTTCGACATGCACAATGGTTCTAGGAACCAATTCGTGTTATATTTCGAACCCACTTCATGCTTACTTGAGAAACTAAGGAGGCGCAGCATGGCAATGTCTGAAATTGCACTAAGGAGAAAAATCATAGACTTCATTGCGAGATACCCTGACCCCGCAAACTGCTACGTTGGCATCACCAGCGACCTAGAGCGTAGGCTCTTTAGAGAACACGGTGTAGATAGGGCAGCCAGGAAGGGATACACTCATGGTGAAGCCACTAGCAACGCTGTAGCCCGTCGTGTGGAGCAATACTTTATCAACCTAGGTTGCGATGGGGAACCAGGCGGAGGGGATGAGGAGTCGAAGTTCGTATATGCTTACAAGAAAACGAAAGACACGAATCCCTAGCCTTAACACCAACTGACGTTTCTCCTGTTCTTTGTGTTATCCCTAGCCTAGCGAAAAGGGAGGTAAGGAAATGGCTCTATCACAAGAGCGGAAACAAAAAATCTATCAGAAAGTGAAAGAATTGCGTGACTATATCAATGAGATAGTGGAAGCATACGGGCTATCTGATGACCTAGCTTATTTGACACAGAAGAAAGCAGACAGGTTGGTACTGGAAATTCAGCAACTTCTTGAGGGCAAAGAGTAATTAGTCTCTTCTTGACCTCTCTTTTTATTGTGGCGTCAGATGGTAACGTCTGATGCGCCAGGCTCCTCGCTGCCAGAAGGTAACTTCTGGCAGCACTCTTAAAAAGGCTCAGCGGTGGGAGTTGACAAGAGACCGATAATAGACTATATTATAAAACGTTGGGCGGGTGTAGTTCAGTGGAAGAACGTCTCCTTGCCAAGGAGAAGGTCGTGGGTTCAAATCCCATCGCCCGCTCCAGTGGAGGAGGCCCCAGGGATGGGGCCTTTCCTTTGTATCTAGCAGCCCTTTGCCTCTTTGTGTTATAATTATTTTGAAGGAGGTCTTTTGAAAGTAAACACGGAGAAGATCGAGAACTGTCAGGCGGTCTTGACCATCGAGGTCGAGGAGGAGCGGGTAGAGAGGTCGCTGAAAGAAGCGGCACGACGCATATCTAAGCGGACCCGCATCCCTGGCTTTCGAGCAGGCAGGGCTCCTTATCATATCGTGGAGAGGATGATAGGGAAAGAGGCGGTATTCGACGAGGCCTTGGAGGAACTAGGTTCCCAGGTCTATCGGGAGGTCCTGGAAGAGAGCGAACTGGAACCGATCGACCGGGCAGAGCTGGAAGTAGTGGAGAGGGAACCTTTGACCCTCAAGATGACGGTGCCCCTCAAACCCGAGGTGGAGTTGGGCGACTATCAGAGCATCCACGTCGAATCCCAGGAGGTGAAGGTCGAAAAGGTAGAGGTAGAGGAGATACTCACCGCCTTGCGGGAAGAGCGGGGAGAGTGGGTTCCCGTGGAGCGGAAGGCTCAGGAGGGCGACCTCCTCACCCTGGACGTGGACGGAAGGGCCAGCGGCGAGCGGGTGGTAGGGGCCGAGGAGCAGGAATATATCCTCCGTTTGGGAGCCGAGGTTCCGGTGAAGGGGTTCCCGGAGCTAATCGAGGGGATGAAACTGGGCGAGGAGCGGGTGTTCACCCTCACCTACCCCGTGGCTTATCCCCAAGCCGACTTGGCGGGCAAGAAGGTGGAGTTCCGGGTTCATCTGCTGGGCTTGAAGGGGAAGCACCTCCCTCCTCTCGATAACGAGTTCGCCAAGACGGTGGGCGATTTCGAGAGCCTCAAGGAGTTGCGAGAGCGGGTAGAATCCGTGCTCCAGGCTAGGGCCGAGGCCAGGGAGCGGGAACGGGTGGCGGAAGGGGTCCTCACGGCCATGACCGACCAGGCCAAGATCGCGTACCCCCCTACCCTTTTGGAGCGGGAACTCGACTCCATGATAGAAGATTATGCCCAGGCGGTAGCGAGGCAGGGGTTCACACTTCCTAGGTACCTGGAGGTTGTGAGCAAGAGCGAGGAGGAGTTGAGAGGGGAACTTCGCCCCCAGGCAGAGGAGAGGTTGAAGAAGGCGTTAGTTTTTAGCAAGTTCACGGAGGAGGAAGGCATAGCCATCGAAGACGAAGAAGTAGACCGGGAAGTGGATGAAATCGCGGACTCCTACGGCGACCAGGCCGAGGAAGTGAAAAAAGCCCTCCTCTCCCCGGAACCCCAGCGCTCTATACGTTCCAGGCTTTTCAGCCAGAAGGCGTTGGAGCGGCTAGTGGAAATCGGAACGGCCACCCCCGAAAAGGAGGGCGAGGAGGAAAAGAAAGACGCCAAATTCAAGGTGTTGACTTTGGAAGATGTCGAAAAGGAGAAAAAAGAGTCTAAGAAAGGAGGCTCATCCGAATGGAAGGCTTGATTCCCATGGTCATAGAGACGACGGGGCGGGGTGAACGAGCCTACGATATATACTCCTTGCTCCTAAAGGAGCGGATCGTCTTTTTGGGGACTCCCATAGACGACAACGTAGCCAACCTCATTATCGCCCAACTGCTGTTCTTGGACCGAGAGGATCCAGAGAAGGAGATACACCTCTATATCAATAGCCCAGGGGGGCTGATCTACCCCGGCCTGGCGATCTACGATACGATGCAGTTAAACAAGGCTCCTATCTCCACCATCTGCGTGGGCTCCACGGCCAGTCTGGCCACGGTGCTCCTCTCGGCAGGGGTGACGGGGAAGCGATACGCGCTACCCAACTCCACCGTCCATATGCATCCCGCCGGTGGGGGCATACGAGGGTACGCTCCTGACGTGGAGATCCAAGCCCGGGAACTCTTGCGGATGCAAAGCAAGATTCATGAGATCATGGCCAAACACACGGGACAGCCGATAGAGAAGATCGCCAAGGATTTCGACCGGGATTACTATATGGACGCCCAGGGGGCGGTGGAGTACGGGATAGTGGACGAGATACTGGAGGGCAGAGAGAAGGAGAAGTGAGATGGCTAAGAGGGATCTAGAAACCCAATACTGCTCCTTCTGCCATCGGAGGCAGGATGAGGTAGTCCGGCTCATCGCCGGCCCGGGCGGAGTGAATATCTGTGACGAGTGTGTAGTTCTTTGCAAAGAGATCCTGGAGGGGGAGCCGGTCCCCTCAGCCCGGGAGGTTCCTCTGCCGGCCATACTGCCTCCCAAAGAGATCTATAGACGGCTCAACCAGTACGTCATCGGGCAGGAGCGGGCCAAGCGGGTTCTCTCCGTGGCCGTCTATAACCACTACAAGCGGATCACCACCGGTTCCCAAGTGGATGATGTGGAACTCCAAAAGACGAACATCCTCCTTATAGGGCCTACCGGATGCGGAAAGACGCTTCTAGCCCAGACCCTGGCCAAGATCCTCGACGTCCCCTTCACCATAGCCGATGCTACCTCCCTTACGGAGGCGGGATACGTGGGGGAGGATGTGGAGAATATCCTCCTTCGCCTCATCCAGGCAGCGGACTACGACCTGGCTCGCGCCGAGAAAGGGATAGTCTACATCGACGAGATAGACAAGACGGCTCGTAAGCCTGGCGATAGCCCCTCCATCACTCGAGATGTCTCCGGCGAAGGTGTCCAGCAGGCTTTGCTCAAGATCATCGAGGGGACGGTGGCTAATGTTCCCCCTCAAGGAGGGAGAAAGCACCCTCACCAAGAGTTCATCCCCCTCGATACCACCGACGTCCTTTTCATCTGCGGTGGCGCTTTCCAAGGGCTGGATAAGATCGTGGCCGAGCGGATAGGGGGTAGAAAGCCCATCGGCTTTGTGGGAGAGGAGGAGAAGGAGAGGCGAGAACTCACCCCCGCGGAACTACTGCAAAGGGTTACTTCCGACGACCTTCTGAAGTACGGCCTCATCCCCGAGTTTGTGGGGAGACTCCCCATGGTAGTGAGCGTGGAGTCTCTGGATAAGGAGATGCTCATCCGCATCTTGACCGAGCCCAAGAACGCCCTGGTGAAGCAGTTCCAGAAACTCCTCGCCATGGATAACGTGGAGTTGATCTTCACCGAGGAGGCGCTGGATGCGGCGGCCGAAAAAGCGATGGAATACAAGATGGGAGCCCGGGGGCTGAGGACCATCATCGAAGGGGTGCTTTTGGACGTGATGTACGAGATACCTTCTCTTAAGAACGTCCAACGCTGCGTCATCACTGGGGATACCATCCTGGGCAACTCCAAGCCGGAACTCACCTTCTGGACGGAGGAGAAGGGGTTAGAGGAGATCGCGTAGTCTGCAAATTGCCATAGAAGAAGGTTCAATTCTAGCGGGTACAGGCCTAAGAGCGGTTTGATGAAGAACCGGGGGGTAGTAGCGAGTTGACAAAGGCAATCGTTTGCGGCATTGCTGGGGCTAAGTTCGGATGTTACGTGGTTAGGCGAAACCACAGCGAACGAAAGGAGAAAGCTCGATGATTGAGCCAAGCATGGAAGATATCCTGGATCTAATCGGCAAGAGTCTCGATGATAGGACTGATACCAAGGAGAAGTTCCGTGAATTCCTCTTGAAAGACAAGTGGCAGCCTGAGCATTTCGAGGCATGGATTCAAGAGTGTACTCGCAAAGGGGACCGCTCACAGAAGGTCTGGTACAACGCATTGCAGGACGTGGTTGTTTCAATTGGAAACCGTCTCGGCTTCGATGTCGAATTTGGGCGGTATAGCGGGAGCAGAGAGGAGATACCTTTCGACGGAGTGTGGCGTCGGCCTTCAGGAGAAGTGATCCTTATCGAGGTCAAAGCCTCGGGTTGGCCCGTGACTACTGTCGGACAGCTTGGTGAGTACGTTGAACAGTACACGGAATCGACTGGTGCTGATGAAACCAGCGTTTTCGGACTTTATGTGGTTGGGGATTCCGAGGTGCAGCATCTGATAGATCAAATCAAGGGTGGGCGATTCCGAAATCGCTTGCGTCTGATCTCGTTCAAGGACCTCGTTGATCTGTGGCGTCTCAAAACCGATTTGGACGATATCGGCGGAGAGGATGCGGGAGCTACAAGGGTGCAAAGCATTCTGTTGCCAATCGAAAGTGTTGACGTTGGGAACTTCGTCCGCCTGATGCTTGAGATAGCCGAACTCAAAAGCGCTGAAGAGGAGGAAGAGAAGCCAGAAACGCCACTCGCTCCAACTGAGCCACTGGCTGCAACTGCCGAGCCTTGGGAGAAATCAGAATTGCTCACTTTCTTCCGCCGTAACACTCATTGGCAGAATGCCTGTCTTACAGTGCTGGCGCTAACTGACGAAGACCGAATCCCCTCAAATCGTTTACTTAGGCTTGCCGCAAGAGTAGCTGAGGCTCATATCCCCCCCATTTCTGGGAAGACCCTAAAGTCGACGGCTGGGGTGCGCGCTGGTTTCAAGATGTGTAGGGGAAACAAAGAAGATTTCGTTGGCGCGAAGTGGGAGTTTGACGGAACTGGATGGCTGAACTTCTACTGGATCAAGCCCCAGTACAAGGACTGGATACGAGAGTGGATTTCGGCCCAGGGGTTGACTATTCCGCCTACGACAGGCGATATTGAGTAGGCTCGCCACAACTCTACCTACGCCTCAATCTCGGAACGGAGGTCACTTCCAATGTGGACAGCAGCACGTGAAGATGAGAACAGCTGGCCATCTCAACTTGAGAACGGGGTGCTGTTCTAAGCTTCTTACTGTTCATAGCCGCTAGTGGAGGGTTTATGCCCTTTCTCGATTCTTTTGAGCGCCCCATAAGTTACCTCCGCATCTCGGTCACCGACCGGTGTAATTTCCGCTGCCTCTATTGCCGCCCCGCCGAGGGGATAAGGCTGCGCCGCTCCCATGAGATCTTGCGGTTCGAGGAGATAGAGCGGGTGGCTCGAGCCGCGGCCAGCCTGGGGATAAACAAAGTGCGGCTCACTGGCGGCGAGCCCCTGGTCCGCAGAGGCGTGGTCGATCTGGTAGAGATGCTGGCTTCCATCCCCGGCCTCGACGATATCTCCCTGACCACCAACGGGGCGCTTTTGGCCAAATACGCCCAGGACTTGGCCAAGGCGGGTCTTAAGCGGGTGAACGTCAGCCTGGACAGCCTCAAAAAGGAGCGCTTCCGGGAGATAACCCGGGGTGGGCTGTTGAAGGACACTCTAGCGGGGATCGATGCCGCCCGGAGGGCGGGCTTGTCGCCCATCAAGATCAACATGGTGGTGGTGCGAGGCCTCAACAACGATGAGATCCTCGATTTCGCTCGGCTAAGCAGGGAAGACTGGCATGTGCGGTATATCGAACTTATGCCCCTAGGGCCGGGCGTGGAGTGGAGAGGGCTATCCGTGGGGAAGATAAGAGAAGAAATCGAGAGACATCTGGGGAGCCTGGAGCCCGCCAAGGTTGATCTGGGAGGGGGACCAGCTCGTTATTACCGCCTTTTCAGAGCCCAGGGAACCATCGGTTTCATCGCCCCCCTTAGCGAGTGCTTCTGCGAGGGGTGCAACCGGTTGCGCCTCACCGCCGATGGCCGCCTCCGCCCTTGCCTCCTCTCCGACGAGGAGATAGATATAAGAACCCCCTTGCGCCGAGGGGCTACTCTTTCGGAGTTGCGAGAGATCATCTCCCAGGGGGCTCATATGAAACCCTCAGGTCATCGGCTGGCGGAGAGGGTATGGCCCCAGGAACGCACGATGTCGGAGATAGGGGGGTAGGTCGTTCTACCCATACTTGTCGAAGCGCTAAAGAATCCCCTTTCATTCTCACGTGAAAGGGGCTGTTGTTGCTGGGGCGGGCTAGTGGTACAACTCACCACAAACGTTCGGGAGGAAAAGATGCGCACGCTAATCCGCAACGTGACCGTTATTACTCTAGACGAGGAGGACCGTATCCTGCAAGGCGTGGAGATCGCCATCGAGGACAAGGGTATCGTGGCCGTGGGGCAGGCTCCACTGGAATTTGCTCCCGACGAGATCATCGACGGAAGGGAGATGGTGGCGCTGCCCGCTTTCTTCAACTCCCATACCCACGCCGCGATGACCTTGGAACGGGGCTGGGCGGAGGATCTCTCCTTCGAACGTTGGCTCAACGAGAAGATCTGGGTATTCGAGTCGGCATTAGAGGAGGAAGACGTCTACTGGGGCGCAGCGCTGGCTGCCGCCGAGATGATCGGCGCGGGCATCGTTGGCTTTGGAGATCATTATTTCTGGATGGACCAAGTTGCCCGCGTTGTGCAGGAAAGCAGGATGAAGGCCAACCTGGCCTGGTGTTACTTCGGCATCGGGACGGAGCACGAGTTAGGGCAGAAGACCTTTGAGGAAACGGTGGCCTTCGTGGAGCGGTGGAAGGGGGCAGCCGAGGGGCGCATCCGCACGACGATGGGCCCCCACTCCCCATTCATGGATCCGCCAGAGGTGCTGCGTCGCTTCGCGGAGGAGGCCCACCGCGTCGGCGTGGGTGCGCACTTCCACCTGAGCGAGTCCCAGGAGCAACTGGAGAACGCCATTGCCCGCTATGGGGTGACGCCCGTGGCGTACGTGGCCTCCCTGGGGCTGCTGGATCTGCCAGAGCCAAGCCTGGTGGCCCACTGCAACGTGGTGACGCGAGATGATTTGAATCTCTTAGCAGAGAAGGGTGTGGGGGTGGCTCATACGCCAAAAACCTACCAGAAGTTGGCGATGGCGATGCCGCCCATCGTGCAGATGCTAGAACAGGGCGTGAACGTGGCGCTAGGCACCGACGGTCCGGCCTCGAACAGCGACCTGAACATGCTGGAGGTCATGCGGGTGACAGGTCTCTACCAGAAAGGGACACAAACTGATGCGGAGGTGATGCCGCGCATGCTCCTCTTGCGGCTGGCAACGGAAGCCCCGGCTAAGGCGTTAGGCTTCGTCCGAAGTGGTGTGCTAGCACCCGGCCGGGCCGCCGACCTGATCTTGCTGGACACGACCGCTGCCTACTGGATCCCGCGCCACGACTTGCTGGCAGGCATTGTCTACACCGCCCATCCCGGCGACGTGGCCTACGTCTGGGCCGATGGGCGGCTTCTGTACCGTCGGGGTGAGTACCTGACGCTGGACGTGGAGCGCATCCGCTGGGAGGCCGAACGGCGGGCGTTCCGCATAGTGGGCAAGCCAATGCAATCGATGCGGGAATACCCGAGGTAGGATCAGTTTGTCTGGAGCACTGCCCTGTCTACCCCCTGACTCGGAGGTTGTATGTAAGGCAGGGCAAGGGAAGAAAGGTTTTCTACAGAGTGATGCGCTTGAAAGCCTCAGCGAATTTGAGGCCTTTTTCTTTTCCCGTGGCCGCGGCCCAATCCCGTATCCGCTTCCGCCACTGGGGGAAACGAGAAAGTTGGCTCCGATGGCGGCCGAGGGCTTTCAACTTGATCCCTATGGTCTCGGTTATATCTTCGTAATAATCGGGCTCATCGCTGCCCCAGAGGTATATCTCCCGAGGTGCATATGCCTCCAGCCCCAGGAACTCCAGGGTGGGCATATATAGGTGGTCGCGGGCAGCGACGATGGCGTCGGTGACGGTGAACCCTACGGCCCGGTGGTCCGGGTGCAACTGGTAGGGACGCCAGGGGTCGTGGGTGAAGATGATATCCGGCTGGTAGCGGCGGATGAGCAAGGCGATCTCAGCCCGGAAGGCCATATCCACCTTCAATTCCCCATCCTTATGACGGAGAAAGGTGACGCCTTTCACCCCTAGGAGTTGGGCGGCCGCTCTTTGCTCCCTTTCTCTTATCTCCGCCAAACGGTGGGGGGTTATCTCTGGATCCTTGGTCCCCTTGTCTCCGCTAGTACAGACGATGTAGTGCACCTCCTCGCCCTCTTTGATCCATTTGGCGAAGGTGCCGCCACAGGTAAACTCGGCATCGTCGGGGTGGGCCATGATGGCCAGGATTCTAGTCACTCGCTTCCTCTCCCACAGGAACCGGTTGAGTTGCCAGTTGCCCGTAGAGGGAGGTTATCTTGTTGGCTACTAGCGGCCATCTATACCGCCGAGCCATCTTGATGCCCTCCTCCCCCATCCGACGTCGCAGTTTCTCATCTGTAAGGATCAATTTCAGTTTCTCAGATAAGGCCGCGGGGTCGCCATCGGACACTAGGTACCCCGTTACCCCATCTTTCACGGTGAAGGTCAGGCCACCTACCTTGGAGGCGATGACTGGGGTTCCGCAAGCCATCGCTTCTAGGGCCACCATGCCGAAGGATTCGTAATAGGAGGGGACGACACAGACCTGGGCGGCTGAATAGTAGTAGGGGAGGGTATCCTGGTCCCTAGCGCCCAAAAAGGTGACTAGGTCGGATATGCCCAATTTCTTTTTTAGCCTAGTTAGGCGGAGCATCTCCTGGTCCATGGTAGCCTGGGGATCGCCCCCGATGATAATGAGGCCCAAATGCCCACAGAGGTCGGGGAGATCGTCAGTGGCTAGGGCTATAGCTTTGAGTAGAATGTCGATCCCCTTGAGAGGCTGAATCCGCCCTACGAAGAGCACCATCTGACGGTCTGGAGGCCATGCTAACTGCTCTTGGGCTTGGGAGATATCGACAGGGCGAAAGAGGGAGAGGTCTGCGCCACAGGGGATGACCTCTATCTTCTTGGGATCAGCCCCGTACAGCCTTACCATCTGTCTCTTCTCCAAAGGGTTAGCCGCCACCAGCCGGTCGACGAACCCCATGATCTCCCGCTCCGCTTGCAAGCGGGTCTCCATCTCCCTCTCCTCGTCACTCCTGGCCACCAGGTTTTTCATATGCCCCAAAGTGTGAAACATCTGGATTACGGGCAGGTTCCAAGAGTTCCTGAGTTCCCAGGCCACCAAGCCGGAGAGCCAATAGTGGCTATGGATGAGGTCGTAGGAGATCCCCTCTTCTTGGACGAACCGTTTTACCCCCTCCACGAACTCCGGTAGGTGGTTATACAGTAGTTTCTTGTCGTAGGGAGTTAGGGGACCGGCGGGGATATGGATGACGCGGCCGTTTTCCCCCAGGGGTCGTGGCCCGACTATCTCCGGGTCCTGGGCCCGGGTAAAGACGTCCACTAGAAAGCCCCGCCTTCCCAACTCCCGGCTCAAATCCCTCACGTAGACGTTCATCCCCCCTGTCTCCTTACCTCCCAGGGTGGCTAGGGGACAGGTATGGACGCTGAGCATGGCAATCCTAAGGGTATCTCCTCCACTATGCGGACTCACTTCTCGTTCTCCCAGGCGGAAAGCTCGTTGAGGGTAGCCATCTCCTTTTGGCTCAGCCGCAGGCCTACAGCGCCCAGGATCTCCCTCAGTTGTTCCATGGTATTCGCACCTATGATGGGAGAGGTGACCACGGGGTTGGTGAGCAGCCAGCCCAGGGCTATCTGGAGGATGGTTTTGCCCCGCTTTTTGCCTAGCGTTTCCAACCTCTCGAGGAGGGTAAAGTTCTTATCGCTGAAGTAGCGGTCCACGATTTCATGTGCTCGGGCGCTTTCGGGAAGGGGTCCCTCCTTGTGGTACTTGCCGGTCAAGAACCCTCCCGCGAGCGGGCTATAGGGTATGACCCCTAGCCTCTGCTCTTGACAGAGGGGCAAAAGTTCCCGCTCGAATTCGGCTCGATGGACCAGGTTGTAGTGGGGTTGGAGGGAGTCATAACGAGCCAGCCCCACTCTATCGCTGGTCCAAAGGGCCTGGCAGAGCCGCCAGGCGGGGTAGTTGGAACAGCCGAGATAGTGCACCTTGCCCTGATGCACCAGATCGTCTAGGGCTCGCAAAGTCTCCTCGATGGGGGTATTGGGGTCGAACCAATGGGGTTGGTAAAGGTCTATATAGTCGGTATCCAGCCGGCGTAGGCTATCATCAATGGCCTTCATAATGTGCGCTCGGCTCAACCCCTCACCGTTGGGCCCCTCCCACATCCGGCCCCGCACCTTGGTGGCCAGAACTATCTGGTGCCGGTTGCTCCGCTGCCTCATCCATTTTCCGATGATGGTCTCCGCCACGCCCCCGGAATTGCCCAGGGCCCAATTTGAATAGACGTCGGCGGTATCGAGAAAATTGCCACCAGCCTCCAGGAAGGCGTCCATGACAGCAAAAGCGTTCTCCTCATCGGTGGTCCAACCGAATTGCATAGTCCCCAAGCAAAGTTCTGAGACCTTGAGCCCTGTGCGACCCAGATTCCGATACTCCATAGATCGCTCTCCTCGTTTTCTACCCCATGCTATCGACCAACGCTGACCTTCACACCTTGCTTATCACTAGGCGATAGACCTCTGTATCCTGGGCCCCGAACCGATATTTGTACTCCTCACTCCCCCGCAAGAAGTCGAATACCTTCTTCTTTTGTTGGATCGCCTCCTCTATGCAGTGAGCGGTGGCCAGGACGCCGGGGCTCAAGGCTCGATACCGCTCTGGGTCGTAGCCGGAATTGTATAACAGGATCGAGTTGCCGTAGTCGAAGCAGAGGAGACTAGCCATCCTGAGGCCGTTGATGAGGATAAAGCTCAGCCTCAACCAGCCGGCTTCAAAAGTGCTTTTGGCCATGGCTTTGAAAAAACGCTGCATCGCCTGATCCATGAATTGGTCTTTATGGGGGCTGCTTCGCTGGTGCAAATCTAAGAACTTTTCCATCTCTGAGGCCAGATTGGCATCTTGACTCACCAAGTACCAGTCCACCTGGGCCTCCCGCGGGGCCTTCCTCAGTTTGCGCCGCAGTTCGTGCCGCTGCTTCTTGTCTAACATCTGGAGGTATCCCTCCCAGGTCTCCGGGAGGAAGAGAAGAGGACAAACATCCTCCAGACTGGCCGCTATCTTGAGTCCATACCTTTCTCTTAGCGAAAAAAGCACCTCGCGAGTAGGCGAGGCAGCAGGCAGGTTATGCAGATCCAAACTGTCCCAAGAACACTCTTCTAGGAGATAGGCCAAAAAAGCGGACCAGACTTCCCTCTCGTGGCCGGACAGGGCGATGATGTCTAAGTAATCGGAGATCTCGGTGCCCCCCACCAGGCGGAGGGTCATACCTTCGTCGGCATAAAATAAGGGGGCTATGCCTACTAACCCTTCTTCTTGGCGTGCAGTTAAGAGAAAAAGTTGATGACCCCTCTCGAAGAACTCCCACCACAGCGATTGCCATTCCCAGGTGAGAAAAATAGTGTCTGAGGGGCTACCGACCAGGAGCCGGTTCCACTCCTCTTGGAGCAGAAGAAAAGCCTCTTTTTCAGTATAGAGTTCTACCCTCAATCTGCTCTCCGACCAAAAAACCTCATGACCATTCGCATGAGGCCTCTTGTCTTTTTGGGCCTTCTTGGCTTTTATCCTTCCTCCTGAGTTCTTTCCTCTCTTTCCGAGGCTTCAGCCTGGGGAGGTTCTTTAGTCCCAGGCTCACTTTGGGCTTCCGATTCCACCATCTCCAATTCGATATCCTCGGCTACCGGTTCAGCCGTCGCTTCCTCTTCCATGGGCTCTTCCAAGGTAGACACTTCTTCAGAGGCAGCCTCTTCCCCTTCTACTTCCCCGGCCATCTCTTCCACCTCTGGAGGGGCCACTTCCTCAGGAGCGATCTC
>CAYLIE010000036.1:13735-19665 GCA_964383935.1 uncultured Anaerolineales bacterium
CTTCTACTTCCCCGGCCATCTCTTCCACCTCTGGAGGGTCCACTTCCTCAGGAGCGATCTCCTCCTCTTCTACTTCCCCGGCTATCTCTTCCACCTGTGGAAGGGGTACTTCCTCAGGAGCGATCTCCTCCCCTTCTACTTCCCCGGCTATCTCTTCCACCTCTGGAGGGACCACTTCCTCAGGAGCGATCTCTTCCCCTTGAACCATCTCGGTCAGGGCCTCTCGCCCCTCCAACTCCTCTAGGGTAGGAGCCTGCTTGAGGCTCAAGGCGATCCTCTGGCGAGGGGTATCGATGCTGAGGATCTTGAGAGGAAGCACATCGCCTTCGTGAACGATCTTTCGCGGGTCATCGAACGGTTCATCTGATAGTTCGGAGATGTGGATCAAACCCTCGATCCCCTCATCGATGCGGGCGAAGACCCCAAAGTTGACGACGTTGGTGATAGTGCCCTCCACGATCTGCCCTACGTAGAATTTCTCATCAGCCAGGGTCCAAGGGTCGGGCTGTAGCCTCCTCAGGCTCAAGCCTATCCGTTTCTTCTCTCGGTCGACGCGAAGGACGTAGACCTCTACCTCGTCGCCTGCCTTCAATACCTCTCGAGGGTGCTTCACTCGCTGCCAGGAGAGTTCAGAGATGTGGATAAGACCGTCGGCTCCTCCTAGGTCGACGAAGGCTCCGAAATCGCAAAGGTTGCTTACCTTCCCGGTGCGGATATCCCCCTCTTGCAATTCTTCAAGCAGTTTCTCCTTCTGCTCTTCTCGCAGGTGGCGCATGGCTGCTCGTTGGGAAAAGATGAGGCGCCGACGGTTCCGGTTCACCTCGATCACCTTCAATCGGAGTTTCTCGCCCTCCATTTGGACCAGTTTCTCCATCCGAGATTCGGGGCTTTGCCTCCCTCCCAGGTTGACTAGTTGGGAGGCGGGCACGAATCCGCGAATCTGGCCGAAGGGCACGATCAGGCCACCCTTGTTGTGGCCGGTGACCGTACCCTCATAGATCTTTTCCTCCTCCAGATACCTCTCCGCTTCCTGCCAGTCTTCTAACGCGCGGGCCATGTTGACGGAGACGATCAGATCCTCATCTGGGCTCCCTGGTCGGAGGACGTAGACGGATACCCTATCCCCCACTTCTATGCTGGCTCGAACTTCCTCATCGAGCATCTCCAGGTCTTTGCTGGGTACTACCCCCTCGCTCTTGGCTCCGACATCGACTATGATCGCATTCTCATCTATCCGAACCACCTCAGCATCGAGGATATCTCCCCGCTTGGGTCGCCGATAGTCGAACTCCTCGCTCAGAAACTCCCACATAGGGGATAGGGCCTTTTCTTCGCCGGTGCCATTCTCACTTTCAAACATCACATCTGTGCCTCTCTTTTTAGGTTGTCGCCGCCATGGCCATCTCCGTTGGGGCGGGCTCCTCTTCGGCCTCTTCCTCCTCGGTCGGGAACCCCGTCCCCGCGGGTATCAGTTTACCAAGGATCACGTTCTCCTTCAAGCCGCGGAGTTCGTCCACCTTCCCCTCAATGGCTGCATTAGCCAAGACGCTAATGGTATGCTGAAAAGAAGAAGCAGCGAGGAAACTCTCCGTCTTCAAGGCTGCCTTGGTGATACCCAAAAGAACCTGCTGTGCGGTAGCCGGCCTGCCGCCTTTCTCCACTACTTGGCGGTTGACCTCTTCAAACTCGATCCGGTTTACTAGTTCGCCTTGGAGATAGTCCGTGTCCCCCGGGGTCTTGACTCGCACCTTGCTAAGCATCTGCCGGATGATCATCTCGATATGCTTGTCATTGATATTTACCCCTTGAGAACGGTATACTTTCTGGATCTCCTCCAAAAGGTATTGCTGGACCGCTTCTCGACCTTGGATACGCAGAACATGATGGGGGTTCTTAGAGCCCTCGGTCAACTGCTCTCCGGCCTTCACCCGTTGGCCGTTCTCCACTCGAATGCGAGCCGCAGAGGCTACTTCATACTCCTTCTCCAGGTATTTTTCACGGCGGACGATGATCAGCCCCTTTTGCCTTACGACCTTTCCGCCCTCGCCGGCTATTATCTGGTTGAAGCGAGGCGACCCTTCCTTCCCCCTCTGGGCGAGAATGGTGCCCTCCTCGATCTCCTCTTCATCCTCCACCAAGACCCTGTGGTTGCCCGGGATGGGATACTCGTCCTTATAGACCTCGGTGGCTGAGACTCGGATCTTACGCACTCCCTCCTGGCGGATGATCTGCACGGTCCCGTCTATGTCGGAGATGATCGCTTGCCCCTTAGGGTTTCGGGCTTCGAAGAGCTCTTGCACGCGCGGCAAACCGTGGGTTATATCCTCCCCCTCCACGACGCCACCGGTGTGGAAGGTGCGGAGGGTGAGCTGGGTTCCGGGCTCGCCGATCGACTGGGCAGCTATGATACCTCCAGCCTCCCCCAGACGAACGAGACCTCCTCGGGCCAGATCCTTACCGTAGCAGAGAGCGCAGATCCCATAGTGCAACTGGCAGGCAAGGGGAGAGCGCACATACACCTCCGTGATCCCGGACTTTTCAATCACCTTCGCCTGATCCTCTTCGATCATCTCTCCCTGGCAGACCAGAACTTTGCGCGTCCTGGGGTGGATGATCTTCCGGGCGGCGATCCGCCCCGCAATCCGCTCACTCAGGCTAGCCCCTATCCCTTCATCCTCGCTGGCTCGCACCCAGATCCCTATCTTGGTGCCACAATCCATGGCGTTGACGATGGAGTCCTGGGCTACATCTACCAGGCGTCGAGTGAGATAGCCCGCGTCGGCGGTACGAAGGGCGGTATCGGCTAGCCCTTTCCGAGCCCCGTGGGTGGAGATGAAGTACTCCAGGGCGGTAAGCCCTTCGCGGAAGTTGGAGCGAATGGGAAGGGCGATGATACGGCCTGATGGGTCAGCCATCAACCCTCGCATCCCTGCCAACTGCCGGATCGGCTGGAACCCTCCCTTCGTGGCTCCCGAATTGGCCATCACCCTGATAGAGCCTAGAGGGTCCAAAGTCTCGGCTACCGCCTCCGTGACTTCATCCATAGCCTGGGTCCAAAGTTCCACCGTTTTCACATATTGCTCGTTTTCGGTGATAAGACCCCGACGATATTGGCTCTGGATCTTATCCACCTGCGCGGTAACCCTTTCCAAGATCTCCCGCTTCGCCTCGGGGATAGTCATGTCGCTGATGGCGATAGTGTGTCCAGAGCGGGTAGCGTACCGGAACCCTAGGTCTTTGACATCGTCCACCATCTTGACCGTTGCCTCTAAGCCCAAGCGACGGTAACACTCGGTTACTAGCTCCTTCAACTTCGCCTTATCCATCACTTCATTCTTGAAACGGAGTTCCTCGGGTAGAGCGGTATTGAAGATAACCCGCCCCACGGTAGTCTCTAGGAGCTTAGTGCGCTTGCTCTTGCCCACAGTTGTCTTTGTTCGCACTCTTATCTTGGCGTGTAGCTCCACCAACCCTAGGTCGTGGGCCAAGAGCACCTCCTCTATGTCACTGAAGAGTTTCCCTTGGCCCTTACACCCTTCCTTCTCCAAGGTAAGGTAGTAGCAGCCCAAAACCATATCCTTTGTAGGCCCCACGGTGGGTTGGCCGTTGGCGGGCAAGAAGAGGTTCTTGCTGGAGAGCATCAGTTCCCTTGCTTCCCGTTTTGCCGCTTTAGAGAGAGGGACGTGGACCGCCATCTGGTCGCCGTCGAAGTCGGCGTTGAAGGCTTGGCAGACTAAGGGGTGGATCTGGATGGCGTTCCCCTCTACCAACACCGCCTCAAAGGCTTGGATACCTAGCCGGTGAAGGGTGGGCGCCCGGTTCAGAAGGATGGGGTGATCCTTTATGATCTCCTCTAGAACCTCCCACACCTCTGGACGCTGCTGCTCGATTATCCGCTTTGCCCCCTTCACATTATGGGCATAGTTGTACTCTACTAGTTTCCGCATGACGAAGGGTTTGAAGAGTTCTAGGGCCATACCCTTGGGGAGCCCGCATTGGTGGAGTTTCAAGTGGGGGCCGATCACGATCACTGAGCGCCCTGAATAGTCCACACGCTTGCCCAGAAGGTTGCGACGGAAGCGGCCTTGCTTGCCCTTCAACATGTCGGAAAGGGACTTCAACTTCCTACGCCCTCGAGAAGAGACAGCCTTCCCTCGGCGGCTGTTATCGATGAGGGAATCGACCGCTTCCTGAAGCATCCTCTTCTCATTGCGGATGATGACATCGGGGGCTCCCAACTCCAAAAGTCTCTTGAGGCGATTGTTTCGGTTGATGACCCGCCGATAGAGGTCGTTAAGGTCACTGGTGGCGAACCTCCCTCCGTCAAGTTGCACCATAGGCCTTAGATCGGGAGGGATAACCGGAAGGACGGTGAGGATCATCCATTGGGGACGATTCGCCGACTTCCTCAGGGCCTCCACCACCTGGAGCCGTTTGATAGATTTTCGGCGCTTTTGCTTAGATTTGGTGGTTTTGATCTCCTGGCGTAACTCCTTGGCCAAGGCGTCCAGGTCGATACTCTTACAGATCTCATAGAGGGCTTCGGCTCCCATGGCAGCCTTGAAGATGCGGCCCCACTTATCCTCCAGCTCCCTATATTGGCTCTCGTTGAGGAACTGCATCGCCTTAAGGCTGCGCAGTTCATCCCGTTCGACTTCGGTCCCGGCTTTGGTCGCCTCAACCTCCTCATCCTTTTGGCGGAGCAGTTCCTCGATCTCCCCTTCAGCCACCTGGCGAAGATGATCCTTCTCCGCCTGAAAGGGAAGCGTCTCTTTTTCCAGTTTCTCTTCGATGCGGGCTTCGATCTCTTCCACCCTGCTTTGGACCAGTTGGTTGAGTATGTTTAGATGCTCCTTGTTTACCTCTTCACCCTTGGCGACTATCGTCTCCTTCGCTGGGGCAAAGACGATCTCTTTGCGGATCACCTTTCCCAACGATTCATTGAGTCGCTTCTGAGTGGTGGCTGCCGCGCTCACTAAGGCATCGGTTTCAGTAGCCAGTTCCTCCTCGTATCGGCCTTTGGCCGCTTTTTCTTTCTCCTCGATCTGGCCCAGTTCTTCCGCTAATCGCAGTTCTATCTCATCGGTCCGTTCTCTGTAGCCGGCTTCGATGGTCGCTATCCCCTTGTTCAACTTCTCGTCTATATTCTTCAGGGCCTTGGTTCTGGCGTCCTCATCTATTTCGGTGATGACATACTGGGCGAAGTAGAGGACACGGTCTAGATTGCGCCGCGAGATGTCGAGAAGGAGCCCCATGTAACTGGGAACTCTTTGAGTATACCAGATGTGGGCTACCGGGGAAGCCAAATCGATATGGCCCATCCGCTCACGCCTTACCCGGGCGCGAGTTACCTCCACGCCGCATTTATCACATATGATCCCCCGATACCGAATCTTCTTATACTTTCCACAATAGCATTGCCAATCCTTGGTAGGTCCGAATATCGCCTCGTCGAAAAGACCATGCTTCTCTGGCCGCAGTCGACGGTAGTTGATGGTCTCGGGTTTGGTGACCTCACCATAAGACCAAGAGTGGATCTGCTCCGGCGAGGCTAGACTAATCCGTAACTTGCGGAAATCTTGGATATCCAAATCCCCCTCCCCCCACAAAAATCTCGGTTACCTCAAACCATCTCGGAGGAAGGCAACCGAGTTCCATAGCAACTGACCCAGTGTTGCATACCGCAATGCAGGGCCAGGATAGAATGAACAACGACTGGGGATAGCAGCCCGCTGAGCCCCCTCCCTAGCGGGCTATCATCACTGGTGAAAACGTATGAAGATAAGACTAGGACTGGACCTCTCCCCGAGAGTATAAGCCATACAAATAAATAATATACCTCAATTGGAGAAAATTGTCAAGCACGCGGTATCTCCCCCGATCCGTGGATTCTAGGGTGGTGCAAATACGGTTTAGATGTGGTAAGCTAT
>CAYLIE010000037.1:0-19484 GCA_964383935.1 uncultured Anaerolineales bacterium
GTCTATACTATATTCGACCCTGGTTCAAAGGCTAGACCTTTTTGCAGTTTCGCCAAACATGGATTGTAAAAGCAAACATGCCAGCAAAACTTAATGCTAATGAGAATATCAAACCAGCGAAAGAACGTTGAAAGACTAAGATCAATCCATATAAAATTAGAAATATGAGAGGCAAATGTACTATCAGGAATCCAGTAATACCACCGGGTAATTTAAACAAATCCCATTCTTTCCAATAAGCCGAGTCGATTTCATGGTTTACTAATAACACTGCATTGATTAGGTATATCCAAAATAGGGTTTCTGACAAAATCTGTTTGCCTCCTCTAGAAAAGGCGGATGGCATATGACTATAGGTTATCGCAAACGCCAGCCCTGAGCCGCGCTTCTTATAGAGATGGAGTAGTTTGCCCTTCCAGCGAAGGCCAAGAGAGAGCCCCCACGAAAGGTTCATAGAGGTTTCGGCGTCTCTTCTTCCCCATAGGACTAGACACTGCTCCTAGCCTCCGCCCAGGCTCGTATAGCCTCGACATAGACCCGATGGGCTTCCCTCTCGTCGGTCAAGAGGCGTCTCAATTCCTGCTTCTCGGGCAGAACGCCCCCGCGGAGAAGCGCCTCCACCTCTTCGTGGGTGGCCTGCCAGGCCGTTCGAGCCTCGTCCCTCTTCCCTTCCAATGTGGATAGATCAGCCGTTCCCTTCTCTTCCATACGCTTCCTCCCACCCTCGATAGGCTCGATACCCTAGTTACCACGAGAATACCGACTTCATTCTACCATCTTCTCCCCTCCCCTTCAAGGGTCAGAGAATTCTACCTTATGGCTTAGAGGAAGTCTCATAAAGCGTCCCCCTGCTGGGAGGTGGTACCGAGGCTTATAGATACTACAATTAGGGAAGAAAGTGGCTATCTCCTTTAGGGTTGACTTTCTTGCTACAGAAAGTCCACCCTGAACGGGTTACGGCCTTCAAGCATAGGGGCGACGGTTCTACCAGTACGTGGCCAAAACGCCGAGTGGATCGCGCCCACCGATCATGAGCGACTCACCATGGTCACCTGTTGGCCCTACTCTTCCAACACCCACCGCTTGATAGTGATGGCCTTCCCTGTCCCCTAGATCACCTCTCCAGTATTTGGGCGAGTCTATAGAACTCCAGATCCACGCTCTTCGGGGTAGCCAGCACCTTCTCTAGGTCGGTGGCCACCACCTTGTTCCCGATGAGCCCCACCATCTTGCCCTTTTGTCCCTTCGTCAGTTGTAGAACCGCTGCCGCCCCCAACCGGGTGGCCAGCAGACGGTCGAAGGCGGTGGGTGAGCCCCCGCGTTGGACGTGACCCAAGATAGTGACCCGGACCTCGAAACCTAGCTCCCTCCCACCCAGGTGCTGGGCCAAGGTCTGGGTATCGGGCTTGGCCCCCTCGGCTACCACGGCGATGAAGTGGGCCTTTCCCCGCACATAGGCGTCTTTGACCCCTTCCGCCAGTTCCTCGCAACTGGTCTCCATTTCGGGTATGACGATCGCCTCCGCCCCTCCGGCAATCCCTCCCATGAGGGCCAGATAGCCTGAATCCCTCCCCATCACCTCCACTAAGAAAGCCCTCTGATGAGAAGAGGCGGTATCTTTAATCCTATCGATAGCATCCAAGAGCGTATTTAGAGCCGTATCTACCCCGATCGCCATGTCAGCGAAGGCCAGGTCGTTGTCGATGGTGGCAGGGACACCCATCACCGGGAACCCCATCTGGTGAAGTTTGAGAGCGCCGGTCTGGGACCCATCGCCACCGATAACCACTAAAGCCTCGATACCGTGACGATTGAGGTTCCGTAAGGCCGTCCGACGACCCTCCTCGGTCTTAAACTCGGGGCAACGAGCGGTCTCCAAGCAGGTGCCTCCTTTCTGAATGATGCCCCCCACGGAGCGGGCGTTTAGGGGCTCCATGTCGGCGTCGACGAGCCCTGCATACCCTCGATGGATGCCTACCACCTCTAACTCGTGGCCCAAGGCGGTCCGGACCACAGCCCTGATGCAGGGGTTCATACCTGGGGCATCACCCCCACTGGTGAGGACGGCTATCTTTCTCATACCATCAACTCCCTTGCAAACTCCCGCCTGAAGGGCGAGACCTCTTTGAACTAGTGGTTTCCACCCGGATGCTGCCCTCCCCCAAAATGGTGATGAGGGCCCTCTCTAGTTCTGGCGAATACCTGGTGGTGGCGTTGGGAAAACCTAACTGCACAACCTCTTCCCCCCGGGGTACGTATAGGGTGAAGCGGTCCGAGCCTCGATGGCGGGTTAAAAGATGGTGTACCTCCCCTAGCCTTCTTATACCCACCTCTTGATCGTCGCCACGAGGAAAAGCGATATGGAGATGGTAGATGGTAGCCTCCTTCTGGGGAGAGGGCTCCTCTTTCTCATGCCTTCTCTGATATTCGGCTGCCGAGTGGCATATCAGCTTCGCTTCCTCCTCATCGTTCGCCTGTACCCTCCCCTCCACCACCAAGATCCTATCGGGCACCCAGAGATGTTTCGTCTTCTCATAGGCACCGGGGAAGACAATGACCTCGATCTCTCCCCTTAAATCTTCTAGACGAGCGAAGGCCATGGGATCGCCTTTCTTGGTGACGATGCGCCGCACTTGGGAGACCATCCCCGCCGTGGTCACCCTTTGCCCCTCCATCGACTCCTCGATCTCCCCACATAATGTGATGTCAGACTCTTCCAAATCCTGAGCGATCCTCTGAAGAGGGTGTTCAGAGATATAGACCCCCAACAGTTCCTTCTCCCAGGCTAGCCTCTGTTTCTGGGGGATCTCCGAAAGGTCATGGAGGACGAGGAATCTCTGACCACCACCTCCGAAGAGGCTCATTTGGCCCACTTCCTGTGCGCGGTGGGCCCTAGCGCTTAAGGCCATCATCTGACCGATGCTCCCCAAAAGTTGTCCCCGGTCTCCCAACTCGTCGAGGGCTCCACACCGGATAAGGCTCTCTAAGGCCCGGCGATTCACCTGCCGGAGGTCCACCCAGCGGGCAAAATCCTCGGCGTTCTTGAAAATCTGTCCCTGGCGAGCCTCGAGGATGGCGCTCACCGGCCCCTGCCCCACGTTCTTGATAGCCCCCAGGCCGAAACGGACCACTCCTCCCTCTACGGTGAAATCCCAGGAACTGTAGTTGACGTTAGGGGGGAGTACTTCGATCCTTAAGCGGCGGCATTCCGCCACACCAGCGGCCACCTTATCGGTATCCCCCTTCTCTACAGAGAGAAGAGCGGTCATATATTCCACCGGGTATTCGGCTTTCAGGTAGGCGGTCTGACAGGTGATCACCGCGTAGGCCGCGGCATGGGCCTTATTGAACCCATAACGACCGAAGTACTCCAACATATCGAAGATCTCGTTAGCCTTATCCTCTCTGATGTCTCGAGATACGGCCCCCTCGATGAACTTCCGACGCTGTCGCTTCAATTTCTGGGCTTTCTTTTTCCCTATCGCCTCCCGCAAAAGGTCCGCTTCGCTGGGGGTGAAGCCCGCCAGCTGCATAGCGATCTGGATCACCTGATCTTGGTAAACGATTATCCCGTAGGTGTCCTTTAGGATGGGCTCCAGATCGGGCAAGAGGTAGGTGATGGGTGTCAAGCCCTGCTTTCTTCTGATGAAGTCGCCGATATATTTCATAGGCCCCGGACGATAGAGGGCGATGGTAGCCATCACATCGCCGAAGCAGGTGGGACGGAGTTCCTTTAGGACCCTGCGCATCCCTGCACTCTCCACTTGGAAGACGCCTACCACATCCCCGGCAGAGAGCAGTTCATAGATGGCTGGATCGTTAAGGTTCAAACCCTCCGAGGTGAGTTCGATGCCTCGCCTCTCCTTTACCAGTTCCGTGGCCTGTCTGATAACGGTCAGAGTGGAGAGGCCCAGAAAGTCCATCTTCAAGAGACCGATCTGGAGGAGGTCGTTCATGGCGTATTGGGTGATCACCCCTTCGCCCCTGATAGCCTTCTGAAGGGGTACATACTCGGTGAGCGGTTCATCGGTGATCACCACCCCTGCCGCATGGGTGGAAGCGTGGCGAGCAACCCCCTCCAGGCTCTGGGCGGCTTCGATGAGTTCCTTGATATAAGATCGGGTCTCACATAGTTCTCGCAGTTCTGGTGAGATCTTCAGGGCCTCACCGATAGTCGCTCCGAAGGGGATCAGTTTGGCCACCCGGTCCACATCGCCAGGCGGGAGATCGAGGGCTCGCCCCGCATCTCGGATGGCCGCCCGGGCGGCCATGGTCCCGAAAGTGATAATCTGGGCCACATGATCCGTGCCATACTTGTGCACTACGTAGTCGATCACCTCCCCTCGACGGTCCTCAGGGAAATCCATGTCGATATCCGGCATGGAGAGGCGGCCAGGGTTCAGGAACCGCTCAAAGATGAGACCATGACTCAGGGGATCCAGATCGGTGATCCCTAAAGCGTAGGAGACGATGCTGCCCGCCGCTGAGCCCCGCCCTGGCCCTACCAGGATGCCCCGTTCTTTGGCGAACTGGACAATATCTGAAACGATGAGGAAATAGGTGGCGAAGCCCATCCTTTGAATGAGGGAGAGTTCGTGCTTTAGCCGTTCTTGGATCTGGGGGGTGATCTCCGAGTACCGTTTCCTGATCCCTTTTTCTGCTAGATGGGTCAGATAACCGTCGGCGGTGAAACCTTCGAGAACTTGGTAGGCTGGCAAACGAAGCCTGCCGAATTCGAAGGTCACCTCACACCGCTGGGCGATCTCTACCGTGTTTGCTAAAGCCTCAGGGACCTCGGCGAAGAGAGCAGCCATCTCCTCTGAGCTCCTCAGGTGGAAGCCGCTCCCTTCCATCCTCATACGGTTGGGGTCGTTGATTGTAGTGTTGGTCTGGATGCAAAGGAGGAGTTCATGGGCCTTAGCATCCTCAGGGTTCACGTAGTGGACATCGTTGGTGGCCACTAGAGGGATCGATAGTTCCTTCCCCAAGGCCATCAGCCCCTTGTTGATGGCCTCCATTTCCGGCAGGTCGTGGTCTTGGAGTTCGAGGTAGAAATTCTCCTCTCCGAAGGCCTCTTTGTACCATAAAGCAGCCTCGCGGGCCCTCTCTATGTTCCCCCGGGAGATGAACCGCGGTATCTCTCCTGAACCGCAGGCCGAGAGGGCGATCAAACCTTCGGCGTATCGAGCCAAGAGTTCCTTGTCCACCCGAGGTTTATAATAAAACCCTTCCAGATGGGCTTTGGTGACCAAGGTGGTAAGGTTCTTGTACCCCTTTTCGTTCTCCGCTAAGAGGATGAGATGATAGGGTTTGGCCTCTGCCCTGGCCCTTCGCTCCTTCAGGGAGCCCAAGGCGATATAGATCTCGCAGCCCAAGATCGGCTTTACACCTTGGGCCTGTGCCGCCTCGTAAAAGGGGAGAATGGCATACATGGCACCGTGGTCGGTGAGAGCTAAGGCCCTCATCCCCAATTTCTTGGCCCGAGAAACCAGATCATCGACCCGTGCTAGGCCATCGAGGAGCGAATATTCGCTATGAACATGGAGGTGTACGAACTCTGGCAAACTGAAACCCCTTACCGAGGAGTTAGAACCATTATAGCACTAAACCCCCCAGAGGTGAATAGGAACCCCTCTGGATCTCTCGAGTTTTAAGGTTAGAAGATGACTCGCCAGTGGGTTGGAGCCGGTAATACCATCTCTACTCATCATGTCAAAGGTCCTTTTTTGACAGGCTGTTCTTTATGGGATATGCTTTTATGTTTGGGAGGGAAGTTTGCCTGAACTGCCAGAGGTAGAGACCATCCGGCGCGACTTGGAGTCCCTGGTCTTGGGGGCTACCATCGTAGGGGTGGAGATCTACTGGCCGGGGAGCATCGCCCGGCCTTCGGTCCAAGAGTTCGAAGATCTCATCCCTGGGCGGAGGATCTTGCGTTTGGCTCGCCGAGGGAAATATCTCATCTTCGTCCTCTCAGGAGGTTGGAACCTCATTGTCCACTTGGGTATGACGGGCCGTCTTCTGGTCAATCAAGGGGAGAGGGATAAGCATACCCGCGCTGTCTTTCGCTTGGAAGATGGACGCAACCTTCCCTTTGTGAATATGCGGAAGTTCGGACGCTTGTATCTAGTAAGGGATGCGCAGGAGGTGGTGGGGCGGCTGGGCCCTGAACCCCTGGAGGCGGAGTTCACCCCCCAAAGGTTCTCCCATCTCCTGGCTAATCGCCGCGGAGCGCTTAAGCCTCTCCTCTTGAATCAGCGCTTCCTCGCCGGTCTGGGGAATATCTATGCCGATGAAGCGCTCTTCGTAGCCGGGCTTCACCCCCAGCGTCGAGCCGATACCCTAAACCCTGAGGAGGTAAAGCGGCTCTGTAGGGCCATTCGGCTGGTTCTGAAAGAGGGGCTCAAGGACGGAGGCACAACTCTAGAGGCTTATCGGAGACCGAATGAGGAGAAGGGCAAACATCAAGAGAGGCTCCAGGTTTTCCAGCGAACTGGCGGCCCCTGCCCCCGCTGCGGGGCCACTATCGAACGGATAGTGCTCGGTGGCCGAGGTACCTACTTCTGTCCCCGCTGCCAGAGGTGACACCTTCTCACCAAGAGCGATTTGTTGTATAATCGGTTCACTGGAGGCGACATGGTGGAACGGAAAGTGCGCATTCTCATCGCCAAGCCAGGCTTGGATGGCCACGACCGAGGGGCTAAGGTAGTGGCTCGAGCCCTCCGTGACGCGGGTTTCGAGGTGATCTATACCGGGTTGAGGCAGACGCCAGAGATGATCGCCGAAACGGCACTGCAGGAAGATGTGGATCTGGTGGGCTTAAGCATCCTTTCAGGGGCCCATATGACCCTCTTCCCCCGCATATTGAAACTTCTCCAGGAGAAGGGTTTAGGCGACATCCCCGTCCTGGTTGGAGGCATCATCCCCGATGAGGATCTCCCAGCCCTTAAAGAGATGGGTATCGCCGACATCTTCGGGCCGGGCACCTCCACCCAGGAGATAGTGGAATTCATCAACCGGATCCTCAAGAGGGGCTAGCCTTGGAGATAGTGGAGCGGCTTCTGGCTGGAGATCGAAGGGCCGCGGCTCGCCTGATAAGCCTGATAGAGAACGATACTTCTCAAGCCCCAAGGCTGCTGGCCGCTCTCTACCCCCATACCGGGCAAGCCCATATCGTAGGGGTGACCGGCTCCCCGGGGACGGGTAAGAGCACTCTAGTCGGTGAGTTGACGAAAAAGATCAGGGCCCGGGGGGAGAAGGTGGGCATCGTGGCCGTGGACCCCACGAGTCCCTTCAGCGGCGGTGCTCTTCTGGGGGACCGCATCCGGATGCAGGAGTTGAGCACCGACGAAGGGGTATTCATTCGCAGCATGGCCACTCGGGGCAGCCTGGGCGGCTTGGCCCGAGCCACCGGCGATGTGGTGAAGGTTCTCGACGCTTTGGGCCAAGATCTGATCTTCATAGAGACCGTGGGGGCGGGCCAGTCGGAGGTGGAGATCGCACGAGCGGCCCATACCGTCGTCGTGGTAGTGGCCCCTGGTCTGGGAGATGAGATCCAGGCTATCAAGGCCGGGCTGTTTGAGATCGCCGATCTCTTCGTGGTGAACAAGGCCGACCGGGAAGGGGCAGAAAGAGCCGTGACCACTCTAAATTATCTCTTGGATATGAACCAGGCTGAAGGTGACCAGTGGAAGCCCCCCATCCTCAAGACGGTAGCCATCCGTGGCGAGGGGGTGGAGGCTATAGTCGATGCTCTCGAAGAGCACCTGAGGTATCTGAAGGAGAGTGGCCAATTAGAGTTGAAGGACCGGGAGCGGAGCGAGGAGGAGGTGAAGCGAATCATAGAAGAGGCGCTCTGGGGACGGTTGGTCTCTCGTTTGAAGGAGGGGGAGTGGGAGAGGATAATGCTCCGGATCGCCGATCGGGAACTCGACCCCTACACCGCGGCGGAAGAACTATTGGAGTCTTGGGGTGATCTTGGGAAAGAGGGTTAGGCTTCGAGCCATCGAGAGGGAGGATATCCCCACCTTTCTCAAGTGGGTTAATGATCCCGAGGTGCAACGGTACCTAGGTCGAACCCCTTTCCCTTTCTCCTTGGCGGAAGAGGAGAGATGGTTCGAGAGGCAACTGAATGACGAGAGAAGTCGCATCTTCGCCATCGAGACGGAGGAAGGGGTGCATATCGGCAACATCGGCCTCCACGAGATAGACTATAAAGATGGCAAGGCTACCCTAGGGATCATGATCGGTGAGAAGGGGTATTGGGATCAGGGTTACGGTACCGACGCCGTCCGCACCCTTTTGAGATTCGCCTTTCAGGAGTTGAATCTACACCGCGTATCCCTGGAGGTCTTCGACTTCAACAAGCGGGCTATACGATGCTACGAGAAGTGTGGCTTCCGCCATGAGGGGGTGGCCAGAGAGGACTCCTTTCGTGGTGGAAAGCGCCACAACAAGGTATTGATGGGCATCCTGCATCACGAGTTCGAAGGAGATAAAGATGATCCACCTGACGACTGAGGGAGAGCAGATGTACGGAGAGTTAGCCATCTTCTCAGGCACCGCCAACCCTGAGTTGGCTCGAGAGATAGCCGACTACTTGGGGGTTCCTCTGCGGGAGGCGGATGTTTTTCAATTCCCCAACGAGAATATCTTCGTGCGGCTCCATGACAGCGTCCGCTCCCAAGACGTTTTCCTCATCCAGCCCACCTGTTCGCCAGTGAACGATAATATTTTGGAGCTCTTGATCTTTATCGATTGCTTGAGACGGGATTCGGCGGGGCGGATCACAGCGGTGGTACCCTACTACGCCTACGGCCGCACCGATAAGAAGGATCAACCGCGGGTGCCCATCACCGCGCGGCTGATAGCCGATATGATCACCGTGGCCGGAGCCGATCGCTTCTTAACCATCGACCTCCACGCGGGACAGATCCAAGGGTTCTTCACCATCCCGGTGGACGATATCACCGCCTTCCACATGCTGAGCGACTACTTCGTGGAGAAGGCGGTGCCCAACTCTGTAGCGGTAGCCCCGGACATCGGCGCTTCCAAGAAGGTTCGCAACTTCGCCGAGAAGTTGCATCTGCCTCTGGCCATCGTCGAGAAGCGGCGCATCAGTCTGCCCGACGGCTCCAAGACGGAAGTCCTCAACCTCATAGGCAACGTGAGGGGGAAGAACGCCATCGTCTTCGACGACGAGATAGATACGGCGGCGACTCTAGAGAGTGCGGTGAATCTGCTGAGGGAGGAAGGTACTGAGGATATCTATGCCTGTGTCACCCATGCCGTCCTCTCCGACCCGGCCATAGAGCGATTGAAGAAGATGAACCTGAGGGAACTGGTGATCACCAATACTGTGCCTGTCCCCCCTCAGAAAGGGCTAGATAATCTGACCATCCTCTCTGTGGGTCCCCTCCTGGGGGAGGTGATAAGGCGGATCCACCTAGGCATCTCCGTAGGGGAGATGTTCGGCGAGTAAGGCCTCTTGTGTTTCCGCCATTTTTGAGCCTTCCCTTATCTCCTCCAGAGAACGCTTTCCTCTTTTAGATACACATCCCTTTTGGTAGCAACCCTCCCTTAGCGTGAGGGTTGGTGTTTGTGGTATAATAGATAGTTGGTGCATCGATGCTTAAGGGTATCTTGACTAAAGTCGTTGGCAACCCCAACGAGCGAGAACTGAAGAGACTTGGGCCTATCGTCGACGAGACCAACGCTTTAGAGTCGAAGTTCGAGAGGCTCACTGACGAGGAACTCCGGGATAAGACCATCGAGTTCAAAGGTCGTCTCTATGCCGGCGAGACGATGGATGAACTCCTCCCCGAGACCTTCGCCGCTGTGCGTGAGGCCTCCAAGCGAACCATAGGTTTGCGCCATTTCGACGTGCAACTGATGGGGGGCGTAGTCCTTCACCAGGGAAAGGTGGCGGAGATGAAAACCGGCGAGGGGAAGACCCTGGTCGCTACTTTACCCCTCTATCTCAACGCCCTGGAGGGAAAAGGAGCCCATCTAGTTACTGTCAACGACTATTTGGCCAAGCGGGATACCCAGTGGATGGGGCCCATCTACCATATGTTGGGGCTGTCGGTGGGTTGTATCCAGTCTTTGGCCGCCGATCCCGAACGCTCATCTTTCCTCTTCGATCCCGACTATCCGGCTACCGATGAACGGTTCCTCAGCCTTCGTCCCGTCTCCCGTCAGGAAGCGTATGCCGCGGACATAACCTACGGCACCAATAACGAGTTCGGCTTCGATTATCTGCGGGACAATATGGTCTTGGACCTCTCCCAATGCGCCCAGCAGGGGCACCATTACGCTATCGTAGATGAGGTGGACTACATCCTCATCGATGAGGCGCGCACCCCTCTCATCATCTCCGGCCCCGCCGAGGAGTCGGGCGAGAATTATGTCCGCTTCGCCAGGTTGGTCCCCAGGCTTCGCCCTGAAGAAGATTACACGGTCGATGAAAAGGCCAGGATCGTCACCCTTACCGAAGATGGGGTCTCCAAGATGGAGAGTTGGCTGGGCATCGACAACCTCTACTCCCCGGAGCATTATCATTTGACCGCCTTCCTAGAACAGGCCCTTCGGGCTCAAGTGCTCTTCAAGCGCGACAGGGATTACATAGTCAAGGATGGGCAGGTGATCATCGTCGATGAGTTCACCGGTCGGCTGATGTATGGGCGGCGATACTCTGAGGGACTCCACCAAGCGATCGAGGCCAAAGAAGGGGTGCCAATACAGCGGGAGTCCCTGACACTAGCCACCATAACCTTCCAGAACTATTTCCGCATGTACGAGAAGCTGGCGGGCATGACTGGTACCGCTGCCACCGAGGCTGAGGAGTTGGACAAGATCTATAGCCTCGATGTGATGGTCATCCCTACCCACAAGCCGATGATCCGCCTCGACCAGCCAGATTTCGTCTACAAGACCGAAAGGGCTAAGTTCCGGGCGGTGGTGAAGGAGATAGAGGAACTGCATAAAAAGGGACAGCCAGTCTTGGTGGGAACCATATTCATCGAGAAATCGGAAGAGCTCTCCGGCATGCTGAAGCGGAAGGGGATACCCCACCAAGTGCTGAACGCCAAGCACCATGAAAAAGAGGCCCATATCATCGCCCAAGCTGGCCGTTCAGGAGCCGTCACCATCGCCACCAACATGGCGGGTCGGGGCGTGGACATCCTCTTAGGAGGAAACCCCGAGGAGTTGGCCTGGGATATGCTCCGCAAGCGGGGTGGGGAACTCACCGAGATAACGGAAGAGCAACGGGAGGAGGCTTTAAGGGAGGCCGGGGCGATCTGCGAAGAGGACAAAGAGAAGGTGCTGGCTTTGGGTGGGTTGCATCTTTTGGGCACCGAGCGGCACGAGGCGCGCCGCATAGATAACCAGTTACGGGGGCGTTCGGGCCGCCAAGGTGATCCGGGCTCCTCCCGCTTCTATGTATCCCTGGAAGATGACCTGATGCGCCGATTCGGGGGCTCTACCGTGGCTGGCCTCATGGACAGGTTGGGTGTGGAGGAGGATATCCCCATCGAGCACAATTTAGTTTCCAAATCCATCGAGAACGCCCAAATTAAGGTCGAGGGTTATAACTTCGATATCCGCAAGCACCTCCTCGAATACGACGACGTGATAAATAAGCAAAGGCAGCTCATCTACGATCAGAGGAGGAATATTTTAAGCGAGGAGAGTCTGCGCCCCATCATCATGGATATGGTGGGCGAGGAGTTGGGTAACCTAGTGAGGGTCTATACCGGGGGGCATCCGGAGGAGTGGGACCTCGAGGGGCTATTCAGTGCAGCCCGGGCTATCTTGCCCTTCCGCCCGAACCTTACCCCTCGCCGCTGGGAGGGGCTCTCCTCTGGGGAGATAGAGGACGACCTTCTACGATTGGCGGAGAGATACTACGATGAGAAGGAGCAACGTCTAGGACGCGAACTGCTCTCCCGGGTGGAACGGTTAGTGCTTTTGCGGGTGGTGGACAATTTATGGATAAGACATCTTACCGCCTTGGACGAGTTGCGGCAAGGCGTGGGACTTCGGGCTTTCGGCCAAAGGGACCCCCTGGTAGAGTTCAAGACCGAAGCCTACGGGATGTTCCAGGCCCTCATGGCTAACATCCGGCAGGATGTAGCCCGCCTCATCTACCATGCGGAGGTGGTCCGGCAGCCTGCTCCCCGCCCCATGCGGGAGATAAGAGAGGCTGGAGCTCGACCCTCGGGAAGGAAGCCAGTAGCCACGGCCAATGAGAAGGTGGGACGGAACGAACCTTGTCCCTGCGGTAGCGGGAAGAAGTATAAGCATTGTTGCCTCCGGAAAGAGAAAAGCAAGCGAGGTCACTAAAAGGTATTCTTGCAAAGCGAGAGATGATGGAAAGACCAGTGGTCATCTTCGCCGGCCCCTTCGGCAGTGGAAAGACGGTGACGGTTCTTGCGGACGAGTTGCATCTGTAGAAGAAAGGGAAGTAATTCATGATAGTTAAGGCTACTGAACACCAGGAACGCACATTCAAAGGAGTGGACTTTCTGGTGGGAGCAACCGGGGAACGCATGATGGTCACTCTGATGACCTTCACAGAAGGTCAGGAGGTGGGCACGCACCGTCACCCCCATGAGCAGGCTGGTTACTGCGTCCGAGGCCGCTTCGTGTTGACCATAGATGGCGTGTCCACGGTCATCGAACCGGACGACAGCTACGTTGTCCCTGGTGGGGCGTTCCACAGCTATCGAGTGCTGGAGGACGCCCTGGCCGTTGAGGTGTTCTCGCCGCCACGGGAAGATTATCGGTAGGTGGTCCCTATGGTCTTCCTCTGCCCAATGGGCAATGAATGCAGAAGGGCCCGAGGATAAGCGATGCAGACTTCACTCGCCGGTTGATGATGGAAAGACCAGTGGTCGTCTTCGCCGGCCCCTTCGGCAGTGGAAAGACGGAGACAGCCATCAATTACGCCCTCTACTTGGCTGAGGAGGGTCATTCGGTCACCCTGGTAGACCTCGATGTGGTGACCACCTACTTTCGGGTTCGTGAGGTGGAGGAGAGGTTAAGGGAAAAGGGGTTGAAGGTGATAACCCCTTCTGAGGCGGGGGATATCGATCTCCCAGCCATCACCCCCCAGATCTGGGGAGCACTAGGGGGGCAGAATGGTCGCGTGGTGGTAGATATGGGAGGATCGGGCCCGGGTGCCAGAAGCATGGGACAATTCAGTTTCCACCTCAAGGAGGTAGGTTACGCCATGAACCTGGTAGTCAACCCCTACCGTCCCTTCACCACCACCGTGGAGGGGATCGAAAAGGCGGGGCGAGAGATCGCCGATTCCTCCCGCCTCCAGTTCACCGCCTTGGTGAGTAACCCTCATCTCATGGGAGAGACCACGTTAGAGGTGATAGATGAGGGCCATCTTGTAGTCCAAGAGGCCTCCGGTCGGCTGGGCTTGCCCATAGCCTTCCTCTGCGTCAGGGCCGACCTAGTTGAAGAGGTGAGAGAACGCTACAGCCTATCTATCCTACCCTTGAACCGTTACCTCCTCGCTCCTTGGGAGAGGCAATAAAGATGTGGAGGTTGCATAGTGGCAAAAGGAACCATACTCATCGACGAGGACCGATGCAAAGGGTGTGAACTTTGCACCATAGTCTGCCCCTTCGACCTGGTGCATATAGCCAACCACTTCAACGCCAAAGGGTATCGCCCCTCAATCCTAGTAGACCCCGAGGGAAAGTGCACCGGCTGCACCCTTTGTGCCAGGACATGCCCAGACGTGGCCATCACCGTCTATAGAGAAGGAGTGTAGTCCATGGCCAAGATTCTGATGAAGGGGAACGAAGCGATCGCCGAGGCAGCTATCCGGGCTGGCTGCGAGGCTTACTTCGGCTATCCCATAACCCCCCAGACGGAACTTTTGGAGTATATGTCCCGGCGGATGGTGGAGTTAGGACGAATCTTTCTCCAGGCGGAAAGCGAACTGGCGGCCATCAATATGGTTTACGGAGCAGCCTGCGCGGGCGCTAGGGTGATGACCTCTACCTCCAGCCCCGGTTTCAGCCTGATGCAGGAAGGGATCTCCTACATCGTCTGCTCTGAACTGCCCGCCGTGGTGATCAACGTTATGCGCGGAGGCCCAGGCCTAGGGAACATCCAACCCTCCCAGGGGGACTACTTCCAGATGACCAAAGGTGGTGGCCATGGCGATTACCATACCATCGTCTTGGCTCCCGCCACCTTGCAAGAGGCTATCGATTTGACCATCCTGGCCTTCGATTTGGCCGATAAGTACCGCTCTGTGGTGACCATCATCGCCGACGGGATGATAGGTCAGATCATGGAGCCCGTAGTGTTGCCAGAGATAGAGCCTCCGAAGCGTCCGGAGCAGCCTTGGGCCTTGACAGGAGCCAAGGGGCGAGAGAGAAATATCATCACCTCCCTTTATCTAGGAGGCCCCCATCTGGAAAAGGTAAACCTGCGGCTGCAGGAGACCCTGAAGAAGATAAAGGCTAACGAGATCAGGTACACAGAGTATATGCTGGAGGGGGCTGAGATCGTCGTCATAGCCTATGGCACGGCAGGCCGCATCGCCCAAACGGCCGTTAAGGAGGCCAGGGAGAAAGGGATCCCTGCTGGCCTCTTCCGCCCCATCACCATGTTCCCCTTCCCCTACGGGCGGCTGGATGAGGCAGCCACGACCGTTGATCATCTCTTGGTCTTCGAACTTAACGCCGGCCAGATGCTGGAAGATGTGCGCCTCGCCACTCGCGACCGGTTACCTCTCCATTTTTATGGGAAGATGGGAGGTGTGATCCCCTCGCCAGCGGAGGTCTTGGCCGAGATAAAGAAGATAGCGAGCCCCCAACAAGGAGAGAGATAATGGAGAGAAAGGTGGTCTTTGCTGAGCCTGAGGCTTTAACCGATGCCCTTACCCACTACTGCCCCGGTTGCACCCACGGCATCGTCCATCGCCTCATCGCCGAGGCGATCGACGAGTTGGGAATCCGGGAGACCACCATCGGCATCGCCCCTGTGGGGTGTGCGGTTTTGGCCTATAACTACTTCAATCTGGACTTCGCGGAGGCGGCTCACGGCCGGGCCCCGGCTATGGCTACCGGTCTGAAGCGGGTCCAGCCCGACAAGGTGGTCTTTACTTATCAAGGAGATGGAGACCTGGCCGCCATAGGCACCGCCGAGATCGTTCACGCCGCCAGCAGAGGGGAGAATATCACCACCATCTTCATCAATAACGCCATCTACGGCATGACGGGAGGCCAGATGGCTCCCACCACCTTGCCTGGCCAGGTTACCACCTCTACCCCCTTCGGCCGGGATGTGAAACTAGCCGGCTACCCTCTTCGGGTGGCGGAACTCATCGCCACTACCAGCGGGGCGGCCTACGTCGTGAGGCGGATGGTCACAAAACCGGCCACCATCGCTAGCGCCAAGAAGGCTATAAAGTTGGCTTTCCAGACGCAGATGGCAGAGTTGGGGTTCTCCTTGGTGGAGATCCTCTCCTCCTGCCCCACCAATTGGGGGCTCAGCCCCCTGGAGGCCCTAGAGTGGGTGGAGGAGAGTATGGCAGCCTATTACCCCTTGGGGGACTACAAGGTGATAGATGAGGTGAAAAGCCTTAAGTGAGGGAAACTAATCATGCATGAGCAGATCATCATCTCCGGCTTTGGTGGTCAGGGAGCCCTTTTCGCTGGCCAAGTGCTCACCTACGCGGGCCTCAAAGAGGGACAGAATGTGACTTGGCTCCCCTCCTATGGCCCCGAGATGCGAGGGGGCACCGCTCGCTGTACCGTCACCCTCTCCGATGAGCCGATAGGCTCGCCCATCACCGATAGCCCTACCATCGTCATCGCCATGAACCCCCCTTCCATGGAAATGTTTGAGCCTCGGATGAAGTCTGGGGGTTTCCTCTTCGTTAACAGTTCCATAGTGAGCACCGATTCCACTCGGAAGGATATCACTACCATCCGGGTGCCGGCCAACGATATCGCCGAGGAGTTAGGAAACGAGCGGATGGCCAATATGGTCCTTTTGGGGGCCCTGATAAGGGCCACGGGGGTCATTTCCATGAAGTCGGCTATAGCCGCTCTAGAGGAGAACCTACCGGAGAGGAGACGCCATCTTCTGCCCTTGAATGAGGAAGCCCTACGGCGGGGCGTGGAGGTGGTTGAGAAGGTAGTACGAGGCTAGGGATGCTTCTCGGCCAAGTGCGACTGGAGATCGTCTCCGACGGAACTTTCTGGCTTGACGGCGGGGCCCACTTCGGGGTGGTGCCCCGCCTCCTTTGGGAAGAGATCATCGCTCCCGATGATCTAAACCGCGTCCCCATGGCCCTCAACTGTCTCCTCATAGAGTCCCAAGGGAAGAGGATCCTGGTAGATACCGGGGTGGGGAATAAAGTGTCGGCCAAGCGGAGGGAGATTTTGAACCTAGAGCGCCAGAAGGGGCTCTTGGGGAGCCTTAAAGATATGGGAATGGATCCCCAAGAGGTAGCCGTAGTCATAAACACCCATCTTCACGCCGATCACTGCGGGGGAAACACCCTAGTAGAGGCGGGAAAAGCGATCCCTACTTTCCCCCAAGCCGATTACTGGGTGCAGGAGGAGGAATGGGAAGCTGCGCAACACCCCAATGAGCGGACGCGAGCCGCTTACCTTCCAGAGAACTTTGACCCCCTTCAGGAGAGGGGGAACTTACGCCTTATCAGGGGGGATACCTCTGTCACCTCCGAGGTGCGTTGTATCGTCACCCCCGGCCACACCAGATGCCACCAATCGGTAGTGATCGAATCCGGGGGGAAGAAGGCTCTCTATCTAGGTGATCTCGCGCCCTGGGCGGTGAACATCGAAAGGTTGGCCTGGATTTCTGCGGCTGACGTCGAACCTCTGGTCAACATCGAGACCAAGCGGCGGATACGAGAGTGGGCGCTAAAGGAGGAGGTGTTCCTCATCTTTGAACACGACCCCTACATAGAGGCCGGTTACCTACGTCGGGTGGGGAACGAATTTAGAGTGGAAGCGATAATATAGAAGGCTCTGGGATTTCCCAGAGCCCTCTATCAGTTCAGGTACCCCTTCAAGAGACGGCTGCGGCTGGGATGACGGAGGCGGCGCATAGCCTCGGCTTGGATCTGTCGTACCCGCTCTCGAGTGAGGCCGATCTTCTGCCCCACCTCCTCCAGAGTGTAACTCCGGCCACCGTCCAACCCAAAGCGAAGTCGAATGACCTCCGCCTCCCGAGGAGTTAGGGAGGCTAGAGCCTGCTCCAACTGCTCCCCCAAGAGGGATTGGGAAGCCTCCGCTGTAGGGGGAGGGGTAACCTCATCCTCTATGAACTCGGCAAGGGTGCTGATCTCCTCCTCGCCCACGGGGATATCGAGGGAGACGGGCTCGGCGGCCACTCGAGTCAGCTCCGCTACCTTCTCCTGGCTTATATCCATCTCCTCTGCCAGTTCTTCCTCCTTGGGCTCGCGCCCCAGTTCCTTGGTCAAGCGGCGGGAGGCGCGATTGAGTCTGCTGATCTCCTCCACCACATGGGCCGGGAGGCGGATGGTTCGCCCTTGATACGCCACCGCCCTGCTAATCGCCTGGCGGATCCACCAGATGGCGTAGGTGCTGAAACGATACCCCCGTCCTGGATCGAACCTCTCTATAGCCCGCATCAGCCCCAGGTTCCCTTCCTGGATGAGATCGGCGAAGGGTACCCCGCGTCCCAGGTACTTGCGGGCCCTGCTCACTACCAGACGGGAGTTGGCCTTAACGAGCCGCTCCCGGGCCTTATGTCCTTCCTCCATCTCCTTAAGTAGCATTTGCCTGGTCTCGTGATCGGATATCCCCTTCTTGAGCTGCTCTTCTGCGGCCCTCCCCCTCTGGCAGCATCGGGCTAACTCTAACTCCTCCTCCGGAGTGAGAAGGGGAGTCTTTCCCACCTCCATTAGGTAAAAGGCCACCACATTATCTGTATTCCTCTTGTCTTCTTCCCGCTTTTCCATCATAGTCAGACCTCAACATCGATATTTTTTAAATACATGAAACTGATGCTCCAAAAAAACCTATAGATGCACTTGGTCGAAGCCAGGAAGGAACCTCTCCAACCGTTTCTTATCTAACCTGAAGTAAACGTATACTCCTTCTTTCCTTGAGGAGAGAAGCCCCGCGTTCTCCAAAACCCTATAATGATGCGACATGGCGGGCTTGCTCAACTCGAACGCTTTCTCCAACTCCACACACCCCAACTCGCTGCAGTTGAGGAGCATGCGTACCATCTGGTATCGAGTGGGGTCGGAGAGGGCCTTGAATATCCTGATCGCTTCGGCAGAGAACTCAGATGACACTCTTTCTTCCATAGATAGTTTTAGAATTTTGAAACTACTTAAATTATAATGTAGCAGAAGGCACCTGTCAACCCCACAGATGCCAAATTAGAACCTACTCTTAAGCCATATTTGGGAATACGACTCTTTTTCTCGTTCTACCTCCCATATACTCCCCTTTTGGCTCATTATATATGTACTTCCGCCAGGTCTCATGGGCCTGGGCCTTGCCCAAAAACACCAGGGCGGCGTATCGAGGCCGCTGGGGAGGCGCGAGGGGCCTCATCCCTGCCTCCTGGGGGGTCCTTTGGCCTTTACGCTGATTGCAGGGCACGCAGGCGGTGACCACGTTCCTCCAATCGGTCTCGCCTCCGCGGGAACGGGGCACCACATGGTCTACGGTCAATCGGCTCTTGACAGGTTGAGCGCCACAGTACTGACAGGTATAGTGGTCTCGAGCCAGGATCGTTCGCCGCGTCAGGGGGAGAAAGAGACGGCGAGGGACCCGCACAAAGTAGACCAGCCTGATGACCAACGGAACGTCGAAGGAGAGCCTTTGAGAGCGGATCTGAGCCTCAGCAGCCTCGACTACCTCGGCTTTCTCCTTGAGAAGGAGGACGATAGCCCGTCGCACGGTGACGATGTTGAGAGGTTCAAAAGTGGCGTTGAGCACCAGGACATGCCTCATTGACCTTGACCTCCTGCGAAAAACTCGGGGGCCAGGATTCGAACCTGGGCTAGGGGATCCAAAGTCCCCTGTCCTACCACTAGACGACCCCCGATTATTTGGCAGGGGAGGCAGGATTCGAACCCGCAACCTACGGTTTTGGAGACCGTTGCTCTGCCTGCTTGAGCTACTCCCCTCTATCAAAAAGGCGTCCCTGGCCTGTCATCCCTAGCCTGCCCTGGCACGTGGCAGGCCAGGGACCCTGTCGGGTCTGGGACAGAGCGTTCCAGCCCGTCCCCCGGCCTGGCAAGTACCGGGGCAGGCTGGCATCAATGCTTCGCACCCTGCGCTTCCCAGAGGGATATTACGTACAGCACGAACGGGCCAGGGGGCAGACCCTCACGCCTCTCCGACTTCTGCCCAATGGTATCATATCTGGGCTCTCTTTGTCAAGGTCTGGCATTGACTCGTCTAAAATCTTACTTTGCAGATAATCGTTAACTCATCGAGAAT
>CAYLIE010000038.1:0-19436 GCA_964383935.1 uncultured Anaerolineales bacterium
ACCCTTTATAGCACAAGACTGGGCCGGGGTGTAGCCTCTTTCATGGTATCAGGAGCTTTCCTCTCCTGGTCCCTGGCCTGCTACGTACCAGCCTGCCCTCCGGCCTGACAAGTACCGGGGCAGGCTGGCATCGTTGGGCCAGGGCCTGTCCTGGCTGATGTGGGCCAGGGGCTTTAGCCCGACGGGGGAGATCGTCGCCTCGTCCCTCGGCCTGGCAAGTACCGGGGCAGGCTGGCGCTACCTGGAAGAGAGAACGAGACTCTAAAGGAGGTGTCACGGTGGGAAAGGTGTATATCGAAGGCGTTGGAAAGTTCTATCAACATTATCCGTCGGTGGCGGCGGTGGTGAGCGCTCGTGTTAGGGCAGAGGCGAACGCCATGGCTGCGGCCTGGCATTCGCCTCTATCTTTTGAGCCACCTCTCTATGGCGTGGCTATCTCCCCCAAGAGGTTCACCCACGAACTTATCTTGGAGGCGGGAGAGTTCGGGGTAAACTTCTTGCCTTTCGATAGGGCGGGGATAATCGCCGCGGTAGGGGGGAGCACGGGAAGGGAAGTGGACAAGTTCGAGGCTTTCAAGATCGCCGAGGAGAAGTCGGTTTTGACCTCGGTGCCCGTCCTCGCGGAGGCCTACGCCGCTTATGAGTGCAAACTGGTGAGCCATCATATGTTCGGAGATCACACCTGGTTCGTAGGAGAGATAGTGATGGCTCACCTCGTAGAGGGAGCACTGACGGATGAGGGGATACTCGATCTATCTTCAGTGAAGCCAGCCATGTATCTAGGGGCCGATCGGTACGTCACCGCTTTGCGTGAAAGCCTCTCTTACCTCGATCGTAAGGCTTGGACAAAAGGGTAGGAGGAACGGTGGTCAGCCTGAGGGGCGGTGTAGAAGTGTAAGTTGTTGACAGCCTTGGCGGGCGATGCTACAATTTTCGCAAATCAAACGGGAGGTTCATCGATGAGGATGGAAGATGTGGGAAGGGCGATGGAGCAGGCGGGCATCCCCGGGCGGGATGCCTATGATTTGCCCACCAGCCACAAGCGGTTCCCCGATGGGGCTTGGTATCGGATGGAGATCTCAGGGGTGGAGCGGCCCCAGGTGCTGGAGGCGGTGATAGACGAGTCGCACAAACGGAAGATGCCCATCCACCGCTTGATCTCCGTGGTCATGGGGGCCACTCTCTTAGATAAGGCGGAGTTGAGAGATTTCGCCCAGATGGCGGCTGAGGCTCAGATGGAGGTGATCCTGACACCAGGCCCTCGGGCGGCCTGGGATATCGGTCGCCAGCCATATACCCCGGAAGGGATCATATCGGGTTTGCGTTTCCGGGGCTCAGACGCCCTCCGCCAGGTGATCACCGACATCATGCGGTGCATAGACCTCGGTTTTCGGGGCTTTCTGGTCATCGACGAGGGGCTTCTCTGGCTCCTCAACGAGATGAGGAAGAGAGGCGACATCCCGGAGGATGTGATTTTCAAAGTCTCCATTTACGCCGGCCACGCCAGTGCGGCGGGCGGCAAGGTGTTGGAGATGTTGGGCGCGGGCACCTTCAACCCGGTGGCCGATTTGACTTTGCCCCAGTTCGCCTCCATCCGCCAGGCGGTGGATATGCCACTGGATATACATATCATCCTCACCGAGTCCTTCGGAGGGTATATGCGCTTCTACGAGGCGCCAGACATGGCCAGGGTTTGTGCTCCTTGTTATTTCAAGGTAGAGCCTGGGCCAGCCTGCGCCGCTACAGGGGCGGCTCTCTATAAGCCATGGGTGAGCGGTCAGATGTTAGCCGACTGGGGCCGGGAGAAGGTGAAATACGCTCAGATCATCCACGAGATAATCCAAGAGAACTTCCCTGAGGCCACCATGTCCGGCGTGGGGCCTGCCGATTTGGCTATCCCCAAGCCCTGAAGGTGGGGGGCGGGGTAATCAGCAGCGATTAGTTCCTTCGCTTGTTTGAGGATAGGCGAAAATTCGCTGGCTGAAGAGATTGTAGCATGTCCAAACTGATGTCGCTCCTAATACCATACATTCTTCGTTTACTGGGGCCGTTGTTGATGCTTGTGGGAGGCTTTACCCTCTGGTGCACTCGCCGAAGAGGGAGACGTTGGTCATGGGCTGGCTCGCTCGTTGCGGTCCTGGGCATAGCATTAATGGCCTTTGTCTTCTGGTGGCTTCCGGAAATATTTGCACCTGTGCTCGGGCCTGTGAATCGCCTGATCGAGCAGGTTAGTGGGGAAACGCCCCAGGCGAAAGTGTCATCATATTTAGCACTCGTGGCGCGAGGAGATGGGGACGGGGCCTTGGCGCTATGACCCGCCAACGAGTGGCCCGGACCGGAGTATGAAGCGCGTCGCCACTCTATGACGAGGGAACTTGAGGCACTAGGGCCTGAATTGAGCCATAGGGTGCTGGAAATCGAGTGGTGGGGCACCTGCTGCGAACCGCACATTATCACCGATAGCCGAGAAGCGGGTTTCTCCCGGCTCTGGGTAGAGGTGTCCGGGGGCAATGAACCGAGGCAGTACGTATTCGATGTTCTTGCGCCTCCCATGTCGTATTTGGGAAGGTGGGGAGGATACCCGGTGCGCCACTGGCAAATCCTGGAAGTCTACCCTGCAGGAGAGGAACCGCTCTACTGGCGTTGGCCTGGTTATTGATGAATTCAAGTAAGTCTGGGGTACTTCGTCCAACGCGCCGTCGGTGGTTTCGCCAATAGTGGACACGTTATCGCTACACCGCTGGGGGAGATGAAGGCGAAAGTGCTAAAGAGCATACTGTTCTTGCTCACACTGATAGGTCTGCTACTATCGGGATGCGCGGGAGGGGTAACCACTCGCGAGGAGTTGACACCTGAGCCTATGTCAGCTACTTCCACACCTATGGAGATGGCTCCATCTCCCACCGCTGTCCCAACTGTTGCCTCGCCCGCTCTCTCACCGAGCCGACCTCTAACCATCTTGTGGGAACACCCCATTGCTGCCAGGGGGTTCTTCTATGAACTCAGGGCTGATGTTTCCCCCATCATGGAGGATGTGGTCTACCTCAGCACCGAGCGAGCCATCTACGCCTTGAATCTGTTGACCGGAAGGGAATGGTGGCGCTTCGAGTATCAAGACGATGTTCCAGATAGCAACCGCTGCGTCTTGGGGATGCCCGTGATCTCTCAGGATAGGGTGTACTTCCTGGTGGGAGAAAGGTATGGAGAGCAAGGGGATTTGATTTACGCTCTCGACAGAGTAAGGGGTGGTTTTCAGTGGAAGGTCGAGTTAGATGGTGTGGCACAGGAGGGCGCACTGGCTACTGATGGACAAAGATTATTCCTTTTCGAGATGCAGACCGGCGAGGAGTTGACCTATGGGCAACGCGTGGTGGCTCTGGACGCAGAGAGGGGCGAGATAGAGTGGCGGTTCGAGGATTTCGCAGACGAAGTGGAGCCTTCCTGTTACCCGCTTCTCTCCCCCCTTGTAGCCGCCGGGGGAGTTGTTTACGTGCCCTGTTATAGTAAGCTCTATGCGCTCAATGGCCTCACCGGGGAGCGACTTTGGCGCTTTGCTCCCCCTTCCCCTCTGCTGACACCGCTCGTCGTCTCTGATGGGATCCTCTACCTCTCCCGGTTTGAGTCTGAGTATAAGAGAGAGGGACAGTTCCTTGCCCTAGATGCAGCCAGTGGGGATATTCTATGGGACTATCCGCAGGCAGCCTCGGCTCGAGGCCCGGCGGTGGTGCAGGACGGCAAGGTCTACTGGGTAGGGGCTGACGATCGAATCTACGCCCTCCGGGCCAAGACAGGAGAGTTAGTGTGGGTAAGCGATGCGGATGAGGCTCTGACCGGTCCCCTCCTGGTCACCGAGCAGGCTATCTACGTTGGATCGGACCTTGGCCTTTTAACCGCTCTATCACCCACCGATGGGGAGAGGCTGTGGCAAGAGGACGCCGGAGGGAACCTCCGCACCTCCCGAGAGATCGCCCCTGTGGCCGTAAGGCCAGAAGCGTTATACCTGGCTAGCCAGGGGATGTTCCTGGCCTTAGGCCCAGGCGGACGGGCTGTCAGCGCTGAACTGGAAGGCCCCTCACTGCCGTTCGAGAGCGCCAAGGCCGCGCCTGGTATTCGCGTTCTGGCTGTGCTGGCCACAGACGAGATATACCGTGGCTGGGAGCGTATCTACCCCTTCAGTTGGTCACCCGAGGGAGGAGTTGCCTTCGTCTGGGACGAGTGTATCTGGGTCGCTACGGCGCCTGATTTCGTGCCTCAAAAGCTGGTCGAGGGGATCCCCTATTTGAGCCAACCGGTCTGGTCTCCTGATGGGCGACGTCTGGCCTTCATTGGAAGCCGCGAATGGGAAGGCTTCTCTTACGGAAGCCTCTGGGTCATCGATGCCGACGGCTCTCATCTTCGGGAGGTTACGGCTACAGAGCCTCCAGTTGTAGGCTGGAAGGGGGTATGGATTATCGACTGGCTGGACGAGCACGCAGTAGCGTTGGACGACCATAGAGGTACCAGTGCCGAGGCGCTAGTGACTGTCGATGTTGACCGCGGCGAGATCACCGACTGGTCCGAAGAATTCGAGATCTGGGGAGAGAGTTTTCATTGGTCGCCAACACGAGAATACCTAGTCGTAAGTTCCTTCTATGGGACACGCTTGGTTAGGGCGACCGATAAGACCGCAACCACCCTCTCCCAAGATCAACGCCTCATCCAAGACTTCCCGGCTTGGGCACCCGATGGGCAACGATTCCTCTATATCCAATGGCAAACCACCCCAGATCTATACTGGCCTCCAAGGCAGCTTTGGGTGTGGGATGTGGCTCAAGGGAAAGGCCGGCCGCTTTTACCAAACATTTTCCGGGCCGTTTGGTCCCCCGCTGGTAACCGCATCGCCTTTTTGCTGCTAGGCAACCCCTCCTACGATCAAGCAAGACGTCTCGTGGGCACCGACTTCGAGCCAGACCAGCCCTTTGATCTCTACTTCGGTCTCCTAAGCTGGCCAGAGGAGGAGATCATCACCCTGATCCCTATCCAACGAGGGCTGGAATTTGAGGGCACAACCGCAGCCTGGTACTGGTTCGACCGGCGGGTGCCGGTCTGGTCTCCTGATGGACAGCAAGTAATCTACTGGGGACCAGACGACGAGGTCTGGATCATGAACGCCCAGGGAACTGGTCAGAAGCGGCTGTCACAGGGAACAAGCGGTGCTGAAAACGAGAGCTCAGAATGGGACCTGCCCTTAGTGACTGCCATCTATTGGTCACCTGATAGTAGCATAGTGGCTATCGCCACGACGGATCAGATTTGGATTATCGAGAGGTCCGAGGAAGATTGATGGCCACTCAAACGCATTCGTAGAGCATGAGGAATGGCTTGCTGATCTTTCACGTTGAGTGGCCCCTTTGCATCGGTAATATCTCAGTGTAGAGAGGGAGGATAAGAATAGATGAGCGAGAGAACTAAGGTCACGTTGCCTCAAATCTTTGAGATGAAGAGGCAGGGTCAGAAGATCACCATGATCACCGCTTACGATTACCCTACAGGCGTATGGGCCGAGAGAGCGGCTATCGACATCGTTTTGGTGGGCGACTCGATGGCTATGACTGTATTGGGGTACTCCACTACTCTGCCGGCCACTATGGCGGAGTTGATCTCCCACAGTCAAGCGGTGACCAGGGGTTGCAAGCACTCCTTTGTCTTGGGGGACATGCCTTATATGTCCTATCAGCCCTCCATCGAGATCGCGGTGCAGAACGCCGGTCGTTTTATGAGCGAAGGCGCATGCGATGGCATCAAGTTGGAGGGGGGGATAACTATGGCCGATAGGGTGGAGGCTATCGTTAACGCCGGAATCCCGGTGATGGGCCATCTGGGACTCACCCCCCAAAGCATGTCCATGTTGGGAGGGTTCAAGGTCCAGGGAAAGGACGCCCTGATGGCTAAAAGGATGATCGACGACGCCAAAGTCTTGGAAGAGGCGGGAGCCTTCGCCGTGTTATTGGAGTGTGTTCCGTCAAAGGTGAGCAAGTTGATCACCGAGAGGGCGGAGATACCGATCATCAGCATAGGAGCGGGGCCAGATTGCGATGGGCAACTTTTGATCTTTCACGATATGTTTGGGCTCTATCCGGCCTTCACCCCCAAGTTCGCCAAACAGTATGCTGACGTGGGGGAGACGATAGTCCAAGGTCTCAAGCGTTACGCGGAGGAGGTACGAGAGGGGCTTTTCCCGGAGCCCAAACATGGCTTCACCATCTCTGGCCAGCAGTATGAAGAACTTCTGAAGATGCTGGAGTAAGAAATAAGGGGTAGAGAGGCAGCCCAGTCGCGGAAACGGGTTTTTCCTTGAAAGACCCGTGTGGAGGGCTGCCATCTACTATCTTGAGGACTTAAGAGGTGTTCAGCGAAGATTTAACCCCTGCAGAGGAGGTATGGTTTAGTTATCAGGAGCCCGATGAGTTGGCCATCGCCTTGGCCGAGGAGATGCAAGCCTGGGGGATGAGAAGGGTCTTGGATGTGGGGTGTGGAGGGGGGAGGCATCTGCTCTACCTGGCCAAAGAGGGGTTCGAGGTCTATGGCACCGACCGCTCGACGGCTGGGTTGACCATCTCCCGGGAGCGGCTGGAGAAGGAGGGGCTGAAAGCCACGCTCCGCCGAAGCGACATGACCGAAGTGCCCTTTCCTGACGAGTTCTTCGACGCCATCTTGAGCACCAATGTCTTACACCACAACAGGTTAGAGAACGTAGGAAAGGCGGCAGGGGAGATCAGAAGGGCGCTCAAGGAAGGAGGGCTGTTTTTCGCCAACTTGGGCGGGAAGGGGGACTATAAAGAGGGCCAAGGAGAGGAGATAGAGCCGGGGACTTATATCTGTGATAGTGGGATTGAGGCCGGGATGCTCCACCATTTCTTCGCGCGGCAAGAGGTGGAAGATCTTCTGGAGGGGTTCGAGATCATGGTTGTTAAGGAGAGGAGGGCAGAGTACGTAGGTCGATCATCAGGACTGCCCGTGACGGGCGTTCACTGGGAGATAAGAGCCCAGAAACTTTAGGATAGCGGGAGGAGAGATGGCTGAGTGCAAAAAAGAGACGAACTTGACCAAGTGCACCTGCACTTACGAGCCTTGCGGCCACAAGGGTATCTGCTGTGATTGCATAGAATACCATTGGAAGATGGGCGAGTTGCCCGGTTGCCTCTTCCCCCCAGAAGTGGAGCGGACCTATGACCGTTCCTTGGCTCGATTCATAGCCACCTATAGCCGGGGTTAAGGTGGCCAAGGGATTCGGTTGGCAGTGGGGGATTCCTCGCCTTATGAGGGAAGGCTTTGGGAGGGGTAGATGGAAGTGATACTTTGGGCGCTTTTTATCTTTCTGCTTAGGATGGCTAACGTTGCCATAGGCACCGTCAGGATGCTCCTAGTGGTGCGAGGGGAGCGGATTTCGGCCACCTTGATCGGTCTCTTTGAGGCCTTGTTCTTGGTGGTGGCTCTAGGCAAGGTGGTGCAAGATTTGGGCAACCTTTTGAACGTTTTCGCCTATTGTGTGGGCTTCGCTGCCGGAACCTGGGTGGGTATGATCTTGGAGAAGAGGCTGGCTCTGGGCTACGTACTGGTGCGTATCGTCTCGCTGCAAAAAGGGAGGAGGATCGCCCTGGCCCTGAGGGAGAAGGGGTATGGAGTAACAGAGATGCTGGGGGAAGGCCGGGCAGGTAGAGTGGGGATAATAGACGTCGTAGCCAAAAGAAAAGATATCCCCCTCATTACCTCTGTTGGCTGTGAGGTCGATGGGGACGCCTTCATCACCGTTCAGGAGCCCAGGGAGGTATATCGGGGCTATATACCCGGGGTAAGATAGGCCATAACCACTGGCTTCGTTAGATATGGATGAGTTGTGCTTAATGATGGTTAGCCCTGAACCATGGAAAGACTATAGGAGGTAAAGAGGTGCAAACCTAACGATGGTTAGCCCTGAACTATGGAAAAACTATAGGAGGTAGAGAGATGCAAACCGAAATCGTGTATCGCCCATCTTACTCTTTGACTGTGGTCAAACTGGAGCCCAACGAGGCGATTCGCGTGGAAGCGGGGGCTATGGTCTCCATGTCGCCTGGGGTGACCGTGGAGACCAAGATAGCAGGAGGCATACTGGCTTCCCTCAAGCGCTCCATGCTGGGCGGCGAGAGCTTCTTCATGAACGACTATCGCGCCCCCGCTCAGGGCGGCGAGATCACCCTGGCCCCGGTCCTGCCTGGGGACATGATGGTTTTGGACCTAAAGGATGAGACCCTGGTAGTTCAGTCGGGTTCCTATGTCGCCTCTTCTGAGGGGATCGAAATCGATACCAAGTGGACGGGGGCCCAGACCTTTTTCGCCCGGGAAGGCCTGATCATGCTGAAGGCCTCAGGCACCGGTAAATTGATCCTCGGTAGTTACGGGGCTATCCACGAGAAGGACTTAGGGGCGAGCGAGGTCTACACGGTGGACACCGGCCATCTGGTGGCCTTCTCCGAGGGGATGGGGTTCAGGGTGAAGGCGGTGGGAGGGATCAAGTCTACACTCTTCAGTGGAGAGGGGTTAGTGGTGGATTTGACCGGGCCGGGCAAAGTCTTCATGCAGACCCGTAGTGATGACGCTTTCCTCTCCTGGCTGATCCCCAAGTTGCCTACGCAGAAAGGTAGATAAGGGTTTCAAGGGCAAGGGGTGGGGGCACCGTTCCACCCCTTTTTCGGGAATCTCGCCGAGGAGATAGCACACTCCATAGTGGTTTCTGGCTCCTCCTTCTGTAGCCTCGAAGCGCCTGCGGCGGTTGGGGGCAATACCTGGTTAGCGTAGGGGAGAGTTAGCGGCTCTTATACCTTTCGATTAACCTCCGGCGCGAGATCCAGATTTGACACCTTTGTAAATTAAGAAGTCTCTTCCCTTTGAGGCTGGCGGGGTTGAAGGTCCAGATGAGACCCCAAAGGTAGATATTCTCCCAAAATTCCAAGAAGGGCTTTAGGCGACTGATGGAGCGACCCAAGGGCAGGAGGTCAAAGCCCAGTCGTCCGATTACTTCGGTTGCTTGTTTAAACCCTTCCTGGCCATCGACAGCCGTCTCCCCCCTAAAGGCTCTCACCCCTTTCCATTCCGGTGTGCTCTCGATGTATCTAACTAGTTCAGCGAGAGACTTTCTCATTAAGCGGTAGAATTGTAACCCCCAGGTTAAGTCGGGACCATCTTTGGACATGGGAGGGATGCGCTCGTTCCAGAGGTGGAGTTCACCTATCGTTTCCCCTTGGAGGATCTTCGTCCCGTCGGAGAGGGTCAATTCCCTGTCGCTCTTGCGGAAGGCGATCCTGACGATGCAGTCGTCTTCTGGCGTAAACTCGTAGATACGGTATAAGCGGCGTAAGAACCAGTCGAATCGGCCGATCACCGACCTGGCGATAGTGCCCAGTCTGGCCAATGTAGGCTCCTATTTCTCCCAGGAGATGAGGATGATCCCTGCCGCGGTGAGGACCATCCCTAGCCACTGGATCATAGAGATAGGTTCTTGGAATATGAGCCGGGCAGCGATGATCTGCACGCAGAGAAAGCCCAGGCCGGCGGTGAGGGCGTAAGCCAGATGAAGGGAGATGAACCGCAAAAGGAAGGTGAAGGCCAATACGCCTAGAAAACCGGAAAGGTTACCCGCGATCTGCCACCAAAGAAAACCTTGCCATCCTCGACTGGCAGCCGACAACTTAAGGCTACTGTTGCTGATCACGGTGAAAGCCAGATTGGCCAAGGTCAGTCCACCGATGGTTAGAGTTCTCATCTCTTGCTCCTTTGATTGTCGCCGGGCGGTGTTATCGCTATGGGCGCAGGAACGAGGCAAACGAGTAGAGCATAACTTCTAGAGCGTTCAGCGCCTATTCTTGCACTTCGAACTCCTCTTTGGTGATGAAGTGGCCGCCGGATAACTCCTGGGAGAGGATATTGTAGTCCCGGTCGAAGTGGATTTCGCCATACATGAGCCGGAAGCATTGGCCATCCATCATCTCCTTCCTTAGGAAGTATCCCCCTTCAGGGTGTGGCTGGAGGTCACGGCGCCGGTCCACTCGGATACGGAGTTTCTCCCCGCAGTTATCACATTGTACATAGAGCCAGATGGCGTCTTGGTCGGAGGGAGGTTTTTTCTTGCCGAAGAAGCCCATGGGAGGTCCTTTCTGCCTTTTTACCCAGTATAGCAGGGGACAAACCTTAGGACAAGATCGGTATCGTTCTTTTGGCTTTCAAAGAGCGCTCTGGCGGAAAGAAAGGTGGCCAGCGATGGAGAAGGGCCACCTCTATAAGTGTGCCCCCAGCGGGGTTTGATATAAAAGATTTGTTGGTCTGCGACGAGGTGGACCCAACTAGCAAAGGCCCCTTTCTCGGTAAGGACATCTCCGTTCAGCACGGAGCATATCCTATGAGGGGCTGTTGCCTTTTAGTGGCAGTCAGTTATGTGAGAAAGCCCCTTTGCTGCAGCGCGAGGAGGCTCGCTGTTTTCGTACGGGGGTGAGACAGCCTTAGTAGTTCTTAAGGATGAGGGGCAGGAAGTGATGGTACGTAGGGGCGGGGAGAAGGGTCTCAATCGCCTCAAACCAGTTCTCGGCTATCACGATGTATCCTTCGGCGTTGGGATGAACGGCGTCATACATCAACGACGTCTGCGCCTGGCCTGTGTCCGGATCGTAGAGATCGTCCCAGTTATCGGTAAACCACAGATCCAGCCCGGTTAAATTGCCCTCCAGATCGCTGTTATAAAGCGCCACCACCGCCGAGCCCCCAACACCAGAGATACGATTCGGGGGAAAGGCCGAAACGATGATCTGCGGGTGAGATCCGTCCGCGTTGGTGTGGGCGGTTACCAGATCCACGATGGCTTGCACTTCGGCCACGGTCTGGTCGATGACTTCAGAGAGATTGGATAGGTCCGGCAGAATCTCCTGGGCCAAATCGTTGCCCCCGACCATTAACAAGACGAAGTCGGGATCTTCCGCCATCCAATTCACATTCTGAAGGTCGGCGAGGACCTGGTCGGCTCGATACCCATCGACCCCATGATTGATCACATCGAAACTACCAGAGCCGTGAGCCGCCTCGAGCATCACCAGCAGCCGGGCCGGATAGGTGTTCTCCGTCCCCGCGTAGGGGTAGCCGTTAGTGATGCTGTCGCCCAAGCACGACACCACCGAGGTCGGGATGTCACCCACGCCGTATTCGACCGCGTCGGCGGCGAGGAGGCCGCCTCTCGCGGGAAAGGCAGGTACTCCCAGCCCCGCCAGCGACGGAGGAGCCTTCACTCCCGTATCCGCCAAGGCGTTAGTCCTCCCAAGTGCCCCAGCGACCAGAGCGGCGTACGCCTCCAAAGGGTTGACTCCCAATATGACAGCACCAACCAGCAGCATGAGCAATGTCGCAAAGACAGGCATCAACGGGCCGGGGATGCCGCCCCAGGCAGGATGTTTCAACCGTGCACGCATCGCTTCCTCAGATAGATATTCACGAGCAGATACCCTCAACGCAGGCTCACAGTGCGCCTCTTCTGCTAGCCTAACACGTCGCATTCGGCCCATCAAGTGATGAAGAGGGTTTGAAACAACACACTAGATCGCACCAGTGTTTGGGTCTCCTTGGTGACCAAAATGCCTGCCTCACCAGGCCGTGGCAAAAGCAGGCATAAAAATGCTCGCTTTCGGCGGCCTGGCGATCATAGTCCCTTGGGAGCGTTAGACCCATGACTTTGCGTCCCCACCTTTCGATGGGTTTGCCATTATCGGTGCGAGAAGAGTAGATCAATTATTGGCGAAACTGCAAAATCTCATTTCTTGGTTTTTGCAGTTTCGCCATTTATATTTTGCTGTAAAACTCTCTTAATACCTCTTAACGGCCCACTCAAGACCGTTCTCGGTCTATTATTTGTGCCCCCAGCGGAATTCGAATCCGCGTTACCACCTTGAAAGGGTGGTGTCCTAGTCCACTAGACGATGGGGGCATCCACATATTCATTTTAGCAGAGAGAACCTTTCAGGTCAAGAGCAGATAGGTGATTTAAACCTTCGGTTCCCAATACGCCAGAAACCTTCTACAAAGCCCAGCAGGCCAGGGGTGGGGGAGACGGTGGTTGGGTCCGTGGGAATCGGAGCCACAAGTGACAAACAACTCGTGTTCCCTTGCTACCTTCAAGAATGAAGTGATCTGCTCCTGGGTGTGGGAAGGGTAGTATGCCTCCAGCCCGTCTAACCCTATCTCTATCATCCCTTTGAGTTCCTCTTCGCTGGCTATCTCCATGGCTCCCTCTATAGCCCGACCAGGGTGGGCTAAGATGGCCAGGAACTCCTCTTGGTGGGCCACCTCTATGGCTTCAGCCATGGAGACCATGTTGGAAGGGAGGTCTAACTCGTAAGTCAGTCGCATCCCGTCTATGATGGCGAAGCCAGTCAGGGCATCGCTGGCGTATCCCCTATCAGCCAGGGCTTGGGCCACATCGGCCACATGGGTGGTGGGGCGCAGGGCCTTAATAACCTCGAAGGGCGGGAGGTCGTAGCCCCGGCGGAGTATCTCCTCGTGTACCAGATGGGCACTGAGTTCGTTGGAGAGATGGATGCGCTCCAGGAGGGGAGGGAGGTGCTCGTTTTGCGGGTTCTTGCCATAGAGAAGCAGATGCCAATACTTCTCCTCAAATGCCAGATCGAGTTCGATGCCGGGGATGATGCGGATGCCGTGGGGCTGGGCCAGAGCCTTTACCGCCTCCACGTTCTCCATCGTGTTGTGATCGGTGACGGCGATGACTCCAAGGCCCTTTTGGGCCGCACACTCGACCAGTTTTTCGGGTTCCCATTCTCCTCCCTCCACGTTGGTGTGGAGATGGAGGTCAACGCCCTGTGATTCTCTGGTCTTCATATCTGCATCTTCATTGGCAGCAAGGGTTCAAAGAGAGCAGGTTAGCCTTTATCTATGCCCAGGCGTGCCCTCTCTTCTAATACCATCTTCTCCCACAGGGATACTTTACGTAACGTCAGTGCTGGCCGTGACCTGGGTGGTTCTAATCCCGCTCATCGGCCACTTGTTCTAGCCCTAACTCTTTCAGTTTCTCTTCCGTGGGCACTCCGTCTTTATTCCACCCCCGAAGTCTATAGTATTCTTCCAGCAGGGGCTCGAGATCGACCACCTGACCCTTGGAGTGGCCGCGGGGCAAGGTCTCCTGGGAGAACCTGGGGGGTAAGCGGTCGTCCTCCTTTGTAAACCCCTCTCTCAGGTTGAAGAGGCGCTCCAAGTTCCAGACCCTTTCGCCCATCCTCAAAAGTTGTCTTGCCTCTAGGGGCTCGCCGGTTACCGAGGCCAAAAGGTTGGCATAGTGTTCGGGGTTGAGGGCGAAGATGGTGAAGATGCAGAGGCCCAGGGAGTCGATGACCGCGCTCAGATCCTGGTATAGTTTGACCAGGGCGGCTTTGCCCTCGCTGGTGAAGCGGTCTACAGCGTAAGGAGCGGCTAGAGCCTCGGGGCCGATGAGATAGGCCCGCAGATGACAACCACCTCGGTTGGAGGTGGCATAGGCCAGCCCCATGGCCTTAAAGCCGCGGGGGTCATAGGCTGGGAGTTCTAGAGCCTTGACGCTCATGGAGAGTTCCGGGTGGCCGAAGCGAGAGGCCAATCGGAAAGAGCCCTGGGCCAGGTACTTACCGAAGCCCTCTTTTCGGCCGATCAGTTCGGTGCATTTGAGCAGCGCCTCACCGTTTCCGAACCGCAGATCCCCACCCAACTCCTCCCTTATCATATCTTGGGTGGCTTTATCCAGATAGCCCCTCTCCCACAGTTCCATGGCACAGGCGATGGTGTTGCCGGCGGATATGGTATCGAAACCCAATTCGTTGCAGTTGTAGTTGGCCTCAGCGATCACCTCTAGGTCCTTTACCCCACACGTGGGGCCCAGAGCCCAGATGGTTTCGTACTCCGGCCCTTCTCCGCGGCGATCCGTCGTCCTGGTGGCTCTACCGCAGGCCACGGAGCAGGTAGCGCAGGCCACGCTCCGCTCGTAGAGGAGTTCTTTGAGCGTCTCCCCGGAGACAGAGTCGGCGTCCGGGAAGTACCCCTCTTGGAAGTTTCGGGTAGGGAGGGCACCGTATTCGTTGATGATGTTGATGAGAACGGCGGTTCCGTACTCCTTCAGAGCGTTCTTGGTGATGGGGGCCTCGCTCAAGATGGCGAGAGCGTCCTTCTTGGCCTCTTGGAACCTCTCTGGATCGGCTACGGGCGTCTTATGGCTTCCCTGAACCACGACCGCTTTCAGTTTCTTCGCCCCCATCACACAGCCAGCTCCCCCTCTTCCCGCCGCCCGATCCTTTTCGTTCATTACCGAGGCGAAAAGCACCTCCTTCTCTCCCGCGGGGCCGATACAGGCTACCGCTGCTTGGGGCGATGTCTCCTCAAGCAGCCTATCGGTGGTCTGGTGGCTGTTCATCCCCCACAAGGGGGAAGCATCTCTCAGTTCCACCTTCTGGTCGTCTACCCATAGGTAACAGGGGTTTTGGGCCGCACCCTCTATGACTATGGCATCGAACCCGGTCCTCTTCAGGGCGATGGGGAAGCGGCCACCGGAGTTGGTGCTCAAGATAGTGTTGGTGAGGGGCGATTTGGTCACCATCTCGTAGCGGGAGGAGAGGGCTGCTCCCGTCCCGTTCAGGGGACCGGTAGCCAATATCAACTTGTTCTCTGGAGAGAGGGGGTCTGTCTGGGGCGGAAGTTCATCCCAAAGGATCACGCTTCCTAACCCGCGCCCCCCTACGTAATCTCGGGCCAGGTTATCTTCCAGGGTTTCTATGCTAACCCGTTCTTGGCTGAGATCGACCCGCAGGATCTTGCCGTGGAAGCCACCTTTTACCATCAGAAGTCCTTGTCCTTTCTGTATCGCCTGTAGGGGCATAGGCGGCACTTTTTCATGTAGATCTCCCGAACCTCTCTCCTTTGCTTGGCTGTCTGGCCGTGAGGACAGATGGTGCAGGGGATGACTTTAGCCTCCGCCCAAGCCTGGGGGTTGAGCCTTATCCAGTTCATGGTGGCTAGGATATTCAAGGGGCTGCTGGTGCCGATCCTGAATCGAAGGGGGTCTCTCAGTTCGGATTCTTTTGCCCCGGCATAGATCAACCTCACCACGGTCATGGCCTCTCTGATGCCTCCAGCCGCCTTCACACCCATATCGGGACCCACCGCTTCCCTCATCAGCCAGATATGCTCGGGGGTAGCACCCAGGGCGTCCATGCCGGTAGAGTTCTTCACGAAATGGGCTCCGGCCTCCTTAGCCACTTGACACGCCTCTATGATCTCCTCCTCGGTCAGTTCCCCAGAGCGGATTATCGCTTTGACCAATTCCCCCTCGGCAGCCTGGACCACCGCTTCGATCTCTTCCCGAGTGTAGTTTCGATCCCTCTTGAAGCGGCCAACGTTGATCACCATATCGAGTTCTACGTTGCCGGGCCCTTCCCCTCTCAGATCTCGGCTCGTCTCTACTATCGCCGCTGCCTGCCGTCTCTTACTCTGAATAGAAGATTTCCCCAGGGGGAAGTCGAGCACGTAAGACTCTTTGACCGGGCTGCCTTTGAGTAACCCGGGTAGTAGATCGACCTCCACCGGGTTGACACAGATGGCGTAGAAACCGTAATCCAGCGCCCAGTTGACCATTTTCTTGATCTTGGGCTCCTGGGTATCGGCCTTGAGATCGGTGACATCGATGAGACCGGCTACCTTTTCTGGGGTAAGTTCTCCGATGATCTCCACCAGATCTTGGGGTGGAAACTCGACCAGGGGAACCCTTGATTCATCGTCGAGCGTGAGGGGGAAAGCCTTCGCATCCATCTCTTCTCCTTTATCCAGAGACGAAGGTATAGTGGGGTACGAGTCCCCATTCTTGAGGGGGCCAATAAGATAGCCAGGCCTTGCCGGTGATGTTATCGCGGGGGAGCATTCCCCAGCTGCGGGAGTCGCTGGAGTTGTTCCGGTTGTCTCCCAGGACGAAATATTCGTCTTGCCCCACGACGGAAGGGCCCCACGAACCGCGCTGATTGATCTGGGCGATGTATGGTTCCTCCAGACGCCGGTTATTGACATAGATGTATCCCTCCCTGATCTCTACCGTTTCGCCAGGCAGGCCGATGACCCGCTTGATGTACTCCTTCTCCCGGTTGGTAGGGGGGTGGAAGATGATGACGTCTGCCCTTTGGGGAGGGTGGAGGCGATAGACCAGTTTATTGACCACCAGGTACTGCCCTTGGTGGAAGTTGGGCGTCATGCTGTCCCCGATGACGCGGAAATTCCGAAAGCCCAGACTAAGTAGCCCGTAGATGATGAGAGTGAGGACGATGGTCTCTACGACCTCGCGAAGAAAAGACTTCGCGTCCGCCCAGCGGTCCCATTCTTCTTGTGGGAGTTCCTCGTTCAAGATGAGCCTCCTTTTTGGATGCGCTGGGAATTATATTACCATCTTCTCGGCTAGGCAAGCCTACAGGCGTTGCATTTTCATCGTGGTTTGCTATACTGAGTTGAGAAAGTGGTCAAGGATGCGGATACCCTCTTTTCTAGCGCGGAAATCTACGCGAAGGAAAGCCTTAGAAACAGTGCTCATGGTTTCCGATGGGAGATGAGGAGCGTCTCTGCACGCTCTGGGAGGTGGTCTCCCTGGAGATATACGTAAAGTATCCCTGTCCTTACAGGATCCCTGTGGGATGGGGGATGGGCGAGCATGCTCTTTAGAGCGGGTCATTCTGCATCCCCCGTGCGGGGTGGTTGTCAGGGCTACGGAGGTGAGTCGTCATTCTCCTTTGCCGTTCGACTTGGGAGCAGAGGTGACGGCGGAGGTAGATAGTATCCCTTTACCTGTAGGCGCTCACAAGATCCTCCTCCGGCTACGGATCAAAGAGATAGAGGAGATCGAATTCTCCTTGGAGGGTAGTATATAGATGGGGTTGGAGGAACGAGTAGAATCAGCGTGGCGGGCTCGTGAGGCTAACTTTGGGCCTAGGGTAGCCTTTGATTACCCCCTGAGCACGGCGGCTATCAGCCTCACCGGGCCCCATTGTGCCCTCAATTGCGCCCACTGTGGGGGGGAGTACCTGAAGCCGATGATGCCCATCTGGAACGCTCAGGTTCAAGGGGCCACCAGTTGTCTCATCTCTGGGGGGTGCGGCCCCTCGGGGAAGGTGCCGGTGACGAGAGGTCTGGAGAAGATAGGGGCCTTGCGGAATGGGCGAGTGATGAACTGGCATGTGGGTCTCATCGGGAGAGAGGAAGCGGAGGCTATCGCTCCTTATGTAGATGTGATCTCCTTCGATTTCGTGGGGGATGACGAGACGATCCAGGAGGTGTATGGCCTGGAGCGGCGGGTGGAGGACTATGTGAAGACCTACGACCTTTTGCGGGGTTATTTCCCCCTGATCCCTCATATCACGGTCGGTCTAAAGGGGGGAGAGATCGTGGGGGAGTACCGAGCCCTGGAGATTCTGGGAGGGTTGGGGGTGGAGGGGCTCATTCTCATCGTCTTCACCCCTACCTCGGGCACCCGGTACGCCGACCGGGAGCCCCCGGGATTGAAGGCGGTCATCGATCTCATAGCAGAGGCCCGGCTTCGCTTCCCCACCGTTCCCCTTTATCTGGGTTGCATGCGACCTCGGGGAGAATACCGACATCTGTTGGACCCCTGGGCGCTGCAGGCTGGGGTGAACGGCATCGTGAGCCCCGCTTCTGAGGCCCTGGTTTTGGCGGAAGAACTGGGGTTGGAGGTTATGCGGCGCGAGGAGTGTTGCGCCGTGGGGTGGGTAAGAGAGGAGAGGTATGGCTGACTATGATCTGACGATTATCGGTGGAGGCCCCGGAGGGTACGTAGCCGCCTTGCGAGGAGCCCAACTGGGGGCCCGTGTGGCCTTGATAGAGAAAAAGCGGATAGGGGGCGTTTGCCTCAACGAAGGTTGCATACCCACCAAGACCCTGGCCCGGAGCGTAGAGTTGCTCTTGGATATAGAGAGGGCCCAGGAGTTCGGCATCTTGGTCTCGGAGCCAGCCCTCGATTTCGTCAAGATGATGGCTCGCAAGGAGATGGTAGTCGAAAGGCTCGTCTCCGGAGTGGAGGCTTTGCTTCAGGCCCGTAAAGTTGAACTCTTCAAAGGAAGGGGTCGATTGCTGGCCCCGAATAAGGTCGCCGTCGACGGCAGGGAACTGTCTACCAGAAGCATCATCATCGCCACCGGGGCGGAGCCAGGGAAGCCCCGGGTGCCAGGCTTGGATCTGGAGGGGGTTCTCATCTCAAGCGAGATCTTGGAGTTGGAGGAAGCCCCTTCTGACCTGGTGATCGTGGGGGGCGGGGTGATCGGCATGGAGTTCGCCAGTATCTTCAGCGCCCTGGGGACTAAGGTGACCGTCATCGAGATGTTGCCTTCTCTCCTTCCCCCCGTGGATGAGGAGTTGTCTCGCCGCTATCTTAATCTGGTGCGCAGAGAAGGGGTGGAGGTGCACCTCAACTCGCCGCTCAGAGGGGTGCAAAAGAAAGGGCCCAGTCTATTAGTGGAGTACGGGGCGGATAAGAAGGTGGATTCGGTGGAGGCCGACTACGTTCTCATAGCCACCGGACGGTTACCCTACACCGAGGGGCTAGGGCTCGCTGAGTTGGGCGTTCCCTGTGGGAAGGGGCGGGCCATCGTGGTCGACGACTACCTCCAGACCACTGTATCGGGGGTATACGCTGTGGGTGACGTTACGGGGGGCTGGATGCTAGCCCACGTAGCCAGTCGCCAGGGGGAGATCGCCGCCGAGAACGCCCTCGGTAATAGGAAAGAGGTCGATTATCGAGCCGTACCCTATGGCGTCTTCACCTTGCCGGAGATCGCGGGGGTAGGCCTCACGGAGCAGGAGGCGAAGGGAAAAGGGATCCCTTATAAGAAGAGCATCTTTCGCTTCGGGGCCAGTGGACGGGCTTTGACCATGGGAGAGACGAGGGGACTGGTGAAGATGCTCTGTCACGAGGGGGGTGAGGTTCTAGGCTTGCATATCATGGGACCCCGGGCCACAGACCTCATCGCCGAAGGAGCCCTGGCTATCCAGATGGGGGCTAAGGCTTCCGATATCGTAGCCACCATTCACGCCCATCCCACGCTGCCAGAAGCGGTGAGGGAGGCTGCTTTAGGCCAATTCGAGGGACCGATCCACGCCCTCTCCTAGGGAGTTCATGCGACCACCAGCGCCACATTCCACAGGACTACCCCGCAGAGCAGGAGGTTCCACATCTGCAGGTAGGTCCAGACCGAAGGATACCGCTTGCCGACATGGGCTATGAGGGGGGTGAGGAGTAGCGTTATCGCCAGTTTGAGGGTGTAGAGCCACCCTTCACCTGGTCCGGCGATCAAGGGGGCGTGTCCAGCCAAATGAAAATGTTACCGAAATGAGGTTATTGGTTCAATAGGTAA
>CAYLIE010000039.1:0-18944 GCA_964383935.1 uncultured Anaerolineales bacterium
CCCGCTTCCTCCCCCCAGCAAGCTGGGGGGTATCCAGCGGGAGGTTTTCATGAAGAATACCTCCCTTCTCAAAGTACCTCTGGTAAGCCCTACAATCACGATCACAGTTACATATACCGATAACATAAGGGGTTACACCCGTCCAAATACTATGCATCAACCCTTCCTCATCGTACTGGCGAAAGATCGTTTTGGCCTCTTCCTTGTCCAATACCTCCAAGGACGAAGCGGCATCAGGGTACTTGCCTAGTATGCCCCATTTATCTACCCCTAAGCCAAAACAGTATCGTTTATCTGTCTTCCCTATCGAAATGAACCGGCATCCGCAAGGCAATCTCGTGATAGAGTCCACCATATCTATCACTTCCTCAACGTCCTCGATGGGCAGTACCTGGCCGAAATGTTCGACCCTCCAATCTTCCACGGTCTCGGCTGCGAATGGTTCATCCTCGGCAGGCTCGGTAGATGGCGGCGCACCTTGTAACTCGTCTCGCGGCTTGGACACACCGCCCATCGCCGGCATCACAAAGCCCTCCCAGAAGCGATTGTTCCACTCGAGGCGCGTCGTGGCCTTAACGATTCCTTTCTGGGTGGAAGAAAGTTCCTCGTACAGCAATTCGTCCGCATAGTTCTTCATCTGGAGGTACCACTTCTTTCCCTCCCCGTGTTTGGTGCAAAACTCACACATTTTGATCCTCCTTTCGCTGCCAGAGGGATCGACCAGAATTGAGCCCCGCTGCTGTCGCGCGTGCCCCCCGGCAACCGGTGCGACCCGCTCATACAAAAGAAGTAAGGCTGCTTGTCGGGAATGCGAACTTACCTCTGAGAATGCCACAAAGGGTTCCGTTCGTCAAGGGGTTAGGCCCGCCGTGTTCTTCGTCAAATAACGCCTAGAGCGATACGAGAAGGACTGAGGTAGATCTCAGCTCTCGATTTTTCCAAAAGGAAATCCCCGGTCAAAGAGACCAATGACTGGGGTCTTCAGCCAATCCAAGCAGGTATGATTCCCTCGGCCTTCGGGCTTCTGAGAAGCCCAACGCCCTCAGGAAAACCGCCCGCCCGGTCTCTCTACTTTAGCCACAGATTTGCCGCCTCAGGAACCTTTTGCCTCGGAAGAAGCGTAATGGCCTCGGTTGGGCATACCGCCCTACACACACCACATCCGAAACACCTGCTGGGATCGATATAGACTTTGGCAAGTGTAGAGGAGTAGAATTGGGCGCCGAACTGACACTGACTCATACAAGACTTACACCCCGTGCAGAGGTCCCAATCTATCTGGCTGATGTATTCTGCTCGGAAGAAGCGAGGGGCGCCTCTCTTCTCAATGTACCCCTTGTAGTTCTGACAGTCACGATCACAGTTACATAAGCACATCACATAAGGGGTTACGGCTGTCCAAATCAGGTGCATCAGCCCTTCCTCGTCGTATTTGCGGAATATGCTCTTGGCCTCTTCCTTCTCCAGCACCTCCAGGGACGAAGCGGCATCGGGGAACTTGCCTAGTGTGCCCCTTCTGTCTACCATCAGGCCAAAATGGTATCGTTCATCTTGCTTCCCTGTGGAAACGAACCGGCATCCACAAGCCATTCTGGTGATAGAAGACGCTATATCTATCACTTCCTCTACGTCCTCGATAGGCAGTACCTGACCGAAATGCTCGACCTGCCGAGCTGCCACAGTCTCATCTTCGCTGGGTAGAACCTCTGGAAGCTCGGTAGATGGCGGTGCACTCTCCGATTCGTCAGGTTCCTTGGACACACTACTGATCGCTGGCATGATATATCTCTCGAACAGATCATTCAACCATTCGACACGTGTGGATACCTCAGCGATCTCCTTTTCGGTGGACGAAAGCTCCTCGTACAGCAATTCGTCGGCATAGTTCTTGATTTGGAGGTACCACTTCTTTCCCTCCCCGTGTTTGGTGCAAAACTCACACATTTTGATCTTCCTTTCGTTCCAAGACTCTCTGTGTTCACCAAAGCCAAATAACTACGTCATATGCGAGCTCACTTATGAGAATGCCCCAAAAGGTTGCACTTGTCCAGAAGTCATGCCCGCCGGTTCTTCGTTAAATGTCCCTTAGATGAAGAAACCATGCCCTGGGCTTGCCCCCTCTAGAACTCATTACCTTTGGTATCTCGTGCAAATCAAGCCCCTCTCCTCTGGAGCCGCCAAAGTTTGAGGTATTTCAACCCCTCGTAATAGGCGGTGAGAAGGCTCAAGAGCAATCCATACCCTCCATCCCTGTAGCCCTCTAGTGTGATATACCGACGCCAAAACTCCCGACAGGGTTGAAGGACGAAATTCCTCACCTTGGCCCTGGCGCCCCCGCGAAAGAGGTAAGCGGCTTCCATCTCCGTATATCTATTCTGTCTCTCGATGAACTGGCCGATGTCCTCGTAGTTGTAATGGATGAGGGGGTTTTCCAGATACCCCGGGGGGCCATCCAATATAACTAACTCGTGAACCTCCCGGCTCTCGTCGTACCGTCCCTTATGGCGGCGAAAGAGGCGCAATTGGTAGTCAGGGTACCACCCTGCATACCGGATCCAGCGGCCGAAGATGTAGTTCCGGCGGGGCACCCAGAAGCCGTCCGCCTCTTCCTGCGCTATCGCCTTTCGAACCTCGCCTGCCAACTCCTCGGTGGCCCGTTCATCGGCATCGACGAAGAAGACCCATTGGCCCTGGGCTAACTCCAAGGCGGCGTTCCTTTGACGGGGGAAGTTATCAAAAGGGCGCGTCTCCACCCGCGCCCCCATCTTCTCAGCCAGAGCCACCGTGGCATCTTTGCTTCCAGAATCGAGGACCAGAACCTCATCAGCCCAACTCAAAGTCCGCAAGCAATCGACGATGTTCCTCTCCTCGTTCCGGGTGAGGACGATGGCCGAGAGGTGAACCCTCATGGCAACTCCAGTACCCGCCGGTAGGCATCCAACCGCTTCTCCAACTCCCCTTCTGTGCCCCTACCCTGACGGGCCTCCCGGCGGGCTTTCAGCATTTCCCGTCGCACCCCCAGCCCCACGATGAGGCGAGCCATAAGCCTGAAGGCCGGGCCGTAATGCTTCTCGTAGAGCCGATACCGGCTCCTATGGAGTTCCACATACATCGCTTCCCGAAACTGCCCCGTGCTCTGGCCCACATAATGGACGATCTCCGCCTGCGGCAGACAGAATATCTCCCACCCCATCTTTTTCATCCTCATGCACCAATCTACCTCCTCACAGTAGATAAAGAACCCCTCATCCAAGGGGCCCACCTGGTCTACCGCCTCGCGGCGCACCATCATCGCCGCCCCTAAGGGGTGATCAACCGCGAACGGCTCACCAGCCTCGTAGAGGGCTTTTGGGTAGCGGCCGTTGAGGCGGGAGTCGATAAGGCGAGGATTAAGGGGGAAGAAATCCAAGAAGATCATGGGGAGAGTGGGGAAAGAGAAGACGGAATGTTGGAGTCGGCCGTCAGAGTAGAGGAGTTTGGGGCCCACCATGCCCACCCGGGGATGGGAAACCAAAAATTGAAGCATAAGTTGAAGAGCCTTGCCCCGCACCAGGGTATCGGGGTTCAGAAGCAGGAGGTATTTTCCTTTGCCCTTCTTGAGGCCTTGGTTATTGGCTGCGGCGAAGCCCAGGTTCTCCTCATTGGCCAGAAGTTGAACCTGGGGAAACCGCTCTAGCATCATCTCCACCGTCCGATCCCTAGAGGCGTTGTCGACCACGATGACCTCGTATCCGAGGGCGGAGGAGGCGAGGTTGGCGAGGAGGGAATCGAGACAGAGAGCCAAGAGTTCCCTGGTGTTATGACTGACGATGATGAGGGAGAGATCCATCTCAGAAACCTATAGATATTTCCGTAGGCTGTCGATAGTCGTTGACGATCCGCACCCCTTCGTGGATCAAGCCCACCCAGAAGTGAGGGCCTGTCCTGGGCGGCGGCTCGTCTATGGTGATGCTGCCTGTAACCGTCACCTGCTGGCCTGGGAGAAGGTAGAGGTGGCGTTGGCCATCGATGATCCGAGCCTCCAATTCAGCATCATCGCCCAACTGCCAACGGTATGGATACCGTCGCCCAAAACTATTCCCCTCGAAATCCACCCCCACTCGGAAGGAGCCATCCGATTCGTGGTATCCCAGGGTGTTGAAGTTCTGGGTAGCCAGATAGGTGGTTTCCGGGGGCGGCCCCTCGGTTCGTATGGGCACCGCTCCCACGTTCTCTACGGTGGCCGTGAAGTAGAGGCTCTCCCACAAAGGCACTATCGTGGGCCAGAACTCCACAAACTTCACCTCAGCCAAGGGGATGCCCCCCTCCTCGACCATGAGGGGTGCCTCCACTCTGGCCGAGTTCCCTGCCGCATCGGTGGCCACGGCCACCACACTGTATCTTCCATCGGGCGGCGGAGGAGCCCCTCTATCGATGCCCCCATCGTAGTCGTACTCGATGATGCCCGGCTCCAGTTCCACCTTATGAGGACCGATCAGAGGAGTCGACTCCTCCCCCACCCCCCACATCGACTTGGGTACCCCCACCGGATACCTATGGCCCTCGGCGTCGAGGATATATACCTCCACCTCGGCTCTCTCTGTGAGGCGAAAATTAATGGCCACTCGATCCCCTATCCCGTCTCGGTTGGGGGTAAAAGAATCGGGAAAGACAGTGAAATCCAAGAGTTCGGGGGGTGAGGTGTCGGCCCCCGTGATGGTGAGTTCCCCTTCCACCTTCTCCGTCACCTCTGTAGAATCCTCGGTCACCTCTACGACATAGGTATAGACGCCGTTGGCCAGCATACGCCCCTCGACCGTCCCTCCAAAGTAGACCTGGAACTCCCCGGGGTAGCGGCGGTTCCCCTGTCGGAAGTAATACTTTTCCCCCTGGCTATCTACGAAATAGATATCCAGATGCGCGGGGCGGGAGATGGAATATTTGATCTGGGTCACATCGTCCACCCCATCGGCGTTGGGAGATACCACTGGGGGGACCACCTCCACCCCATAGAGAAGGGGACGACTCATACAACCGATCGCTACCAGTAGAAGGCCAATCACTATCCCCATGAGACAAAGGCGAGTTTTCAAAGCACCCTCCCTCCTAGAACTCTATCAAAAGGCCCTCCCCTAGTCAAACTAGGGGGTCACTACCTGAATCTTGGTGGGCAAAACTAGGCGATTGTCTAATACCCCGCCTTCCACATCCATGGCTAGGAGCCGCTCCCCGGTAGAGGCGTCGTACATGCCCACCTCGAGGAGGTACTCCCCTGGCGGAGCGTCCGCCTCCACGACCAACTCGTACTCATCGATGATGAACTCCCCAGGCACCCAACCGGTGGTGGGCCTAGCCCCTCCTAAGGGGAGACCGTCCTTCTGAGCCCACACCTGGTTTTGGCTATCCAGGAGATGGGCGAAAACGGTGTAGGACCTATCCATAGGGGCTAGAGCCTGCCAATACAGAACGAGTTTGAAACTATCGCTGGGTCGCACGCTATCTGCAGTTAAGTCATAGCCCACCAGGCTAACCAACCCCTCTAGGCTTCCCTCAGGTAGAGTGTATTGGGGAGAGGGCGGCTCAAAGAGCCGCTCTGTCTCCCGAACCTCAAGAGAAAAGAGGAGAGCGGTGCCCCTGATAATGCCTGCTCGGTCAAGCAGGGTCACTCTTATCTCCGCCTTCCCAGGGCTGGGCTGCAAAGGCCAAGCGGGGATAGTATAGTCGTACTGACCCCTTATCACCTCACCAGGCTGCCAACGGGAGGTGGGGTAAGCCTCCGTGCCCAGACGGTATCTGAGCCCCTCTTCGATTAACTGGCCCTGAGCATCTATGAGTTGAAGGACAAAAGTGTAATCCTCTGCCACACCAGATAGAACCTGCCAGAAAAGGGTGAAACCGATGGTGTCACCCGCCTGAACCGGCTTCTCCTCCCAGTTGTAGCCCAGAAGTTCGAGACTATCAAAGGTCACCTGAAGAGGGCGCTGGATCTCTCCCTCTACCTGGTCATAGGAGGTAAACACTTCCGATATGGGAACCTCTGCTGTGCCGATGATCCGGCTTTTCCCCAGGGGCGTCCCCTTCTCGTCCAGGACATCCAAGCCCCTGGGATCTTCCTCGGTATAGACGCCTAATTCCAACCGATATTCGCCAGGGGGCGTGCCGGGGAGCGTCTCGATGGTGTGTTTGCCGAACAGTTTCTCGCCCGGAGGCCACCGCATAGTGGGGTACCAGTAACTGGCGGGCCGGGCATCGACTCGCCCCCAGTAGTGGCCTTCCTCATCGCGCAGGCGAAGGGAGATCTTGTAATCTTCCGTCAATTCTTTCAACCCCTGCCAGTAGAGAGCCACCTCAACTTCCCTGTTCGCCCCCTCTTTCCCCACAGGAACCCGGGGGACCGGCAGGCTATACCCCAAAAGCCTGATCTCATCTCTGAAGTTCACGCTCACCGGATATTCGATGCGGGGCTGGTTAGAGAAGCGCGCATCAGTCGGCAAGGCGTAATGATAGAGTTTCAGACCCCAGAAACCACCTTCGAAAGGTAGAAGTTTCCCCTCCTCCCCCAGCATCATGGTGAGAAAGCCGTTGGGATCTACCACCTCGTCCTGCCAGAGGAGAAGCCATACCCCTTCCTTCCCCGCCACTATCCGGTTCAAATCGTCGGCCACGCTGTAATTGAGAACCCGTTCCGTAGAGAGAGTGGGCTCATCTGGGATAGGGTGCCAGTTATCCTGGTCGTAGTAGTAGGTAAAGACGGGGAAGAGATGGCCAGAGGTGAGGATGACCACCTCGTTATCCTGGATATGATTCTGAATGTAGCGGGCTGCGCTGCGAAAATCGTCCTTAGTGAATCTGACATCGAAGTAGGCGTTAAAGTCGCTGTAGGCCGAGGTGGCCACAAGGAAACAGAAAAAGCCCAAAGAAAAAGGCAACCACCGCCAACTCTTGCCCCTCTCCAAGAGGCCAGCCAGCCCTCCGGCCAGGATCAAGAAGAAAGCAGGCGAGGCGAGCATCAGATAGCGAGGGTGGAACTTTGGCCGCTGGTAGGAGATGAGGAAAAGGAGAACCGCGGGAAGAGAGCTATAGAGAAGAAGGAAGAGGAGAGGCCAGAGCGAGCCCATCCCTCCAGCGGTTCTCTTCCCCCCTAAAGCGATGACCACCAGCGCACAGAGGAGCATAGCACCATAGACAAAGGCGATAGGCTGGGCCCTAGACTCTAGGATCGTGTGGCCGGTGCTGAAAAGGATGAGCGTTTTGCGGACGACTTCAGTGAAGACCAACTCCCCTCTCCAATAACTGACATCGGCGGCGTACCGCCGAAGCACGAACCCGCTCCAAGGAAGATAGGCCAGTGCTACGACCCCTTGCGACAGCAGCCCAGCCAAGAGCGTATCGCCTTTCCGGTTTACAGCCCACCAAACCAGGAGGAAGAGCAAATGAAAGGCCAAGACGAAGAAAGCGTAGAAGTGGGAGTAGACAGCCAAGATATTGACCATGATGTAGCCCCCCCATAGGAAGCCGGCCTTTCCTTTCCCTTCTACGGCTCGGAGCAAAAGATAACTCGACAGGAGGCAGAGGAGGGTGACCAGGGTATACATCCTCGCCTCTTGGGAGTACCAGAGGTAGAGGGGAGAGAGCGCCAAAAGCAAGGCAGCGAGCAAACCAGAAGCGGTATCCAGGAGCCTTCTCCCCAAAGCGTAGATGAGGGGGACGGTGAGAAGGCCGAAGACAAGAGAAAAGAAGCGGAGAACGAACTCACTATCTCCGAAGGGGCCAAGCCATAGATGGAGCAGATAATAGTAAAGGGGAGGATGGATATCCGACGTTGTGCGGGCCGTGATCTCGCCTAGGCTCATGCGAGCCAAGTAGACGCTGAACCCCTCATCGTACCAAAGGCTTTGGTGATCCAGACGGTAGAGACACAGGAGAAAAGCCAGAAGAACTATTAACAAAAGCGCGACCTTGCTAAGGCCAAGCCCTTCCCTACCCACAGTCTAAAAATGATAGCACGGCAGAGCCCTTCTGGCAACTGTTTACTTTTGGACAGAGTTGCCCTAAAATGGCTGTTTAGATGCTCACCTATCAAGAGGCTCTAGACTATATCTACAGTTTCGTCGATTACGAGAGAACCTCCCTGGAAGGTCCTCACCGCTTCGATCTCTCGCGCATCACGGCCCTGCTGGAACTCTTAGGCCAGCCCCACCGGCGATACAAAGCGGTCCACATCGCGGGGACCAAAGGCAAAGGCTCCACCGCGGCCATGATAGAGAGCATCCTGCGAGCCGCGGGGTACAAGACCGGCCTCTTCACCTCCCCTCACCTCCACACCTATAGGGAGCGTATCCAGACCGGGGGACAACTTATAACCGAGAAGCAATTAGCAGCCCAGGTGGAGCGGCTGATCCCCTTGGCGGAGCGGTTCTCGGGGCTCACCACCTTCGAGATCACCACCGCCCTGGCCTTCTCCCACTTCGCCCAAGAGAAGATAGAGTGGGCTATCTTGGAGACGGGGCTAGGCGGCCGCCTGGACACCACTAACGTCGTTGACCCGGCGGTGGTGGTCATCACCCTCATCGGATACGATCATGTCGATGTGCTGGGGCACAGGCTGAACCAGATAGCGTTCGAGAAAGCGGGAATCATCAAAGAAGGAAGACCGGTGGTCTCTGTGCCCCAGAGACCCACGGCTCTAAGAGTCATCAAGCGGGCCTGTCGAGAGCGGAAGGCACCCCTCACCCTGGCAGGTCGTGATTGGACCTGGGAGAGGAAAGGCTTTAATCTGAAGGGACAAAAACTCGACGTGCATTGCCACAAGAAGCCCGATGCGGGCTCTTCAAGCCTCTGCCGAGACTACGCCAACCTTTCCATACCCTTTCTGGGAGTCCATCAGTTAGTGAACACTACAACCGTTGTGGCTACCGTGGCCGAACTGGCGAGGCAAGGGGTATCCCTCTCTCCCGAAAATATAGCAGAAGGGTTAAAGACCACCTTCTGGCCCGGGCGAGTGGAAGTGCTGAGCAAAGAGCCCCTGTTAGTGGTAGACGGAGCCCACAACCTAGAATCGACTGAAGCCTTGGCTCAGGCCCTTAAAGAGTACTTCGATTTCCAGCGGTTGATCTTGATCTTCGGTGCCTTGCATGGCCATGACTTCAAAGCCATGTTAAGACAACTCTTACCACTGGTAGATCGAGTTTTCGTGACCCGCTCTCTTCACCCTCGGGCTATCGACACCCAGATCCTGGCTCAGCAAGTCAACGCTCTGGACCACCGTTGCCAGATGGAGCCCCAGGTCGATAAGGCCCTCTGGACGGCTCTCAGCCAGGCTGAGAAAGCCGACCTGGTGTGCGCTACCGGCTCCCTCTCCGTAGCGGCCGAGGCACGAGCGACCTGGCTGGAAAGCCAGGGGATAAGTTTAGAACGGGACCCGCTCCCGGCCTGATCCGGGGCTTAACAAAATTTCTGGAAGGAGTGATCAATGTACCTCGTATCTGTTCGTCGCCATTTCGATGCCGCTCACGGTCTGCGCGGCGATGAGGGGAAATGTGAGAAGTTCCACGGCCATCGCTTTGAGGTGGTCGTCCGTGTGGCTGCTAGCCAACTAGACCGCTTAGGCATGGCCTATGATTTCAGAGTCCTCAAGAAGGATTTAGACCCCATAATCGACCGGCTCGATCATACCAACCTCAACGAGACTCCCCCCTTCGACGAGATCAACCCCAGTTCCGAGAACATCGCCCGTTTCATCTACGATGAACTCAAAAAGAGCCTCAAAGTGCGCTTGGAATCGGTCGAGGTCTGGGAGTCGCCGGACGCCTGGGTCACTTACCGAAGGTAGCCATATCTCTAAGTCACACAGGAGACTCGATGGAGGAACTGAAAGAAAAGATTTTGCAGGAAGGAAAGAACCTGGGTGGTGGCATCCTTATGGTAAATACATTCTTGAACCATCAGATCGATTCCCATCTCATGGTGATTGCCGGCCGGAAGATAGCCGATCAGTTCTGGCACTGCCACCCCACCAAAGTCCTCACCGCCGAGATATCGGGCATCGCCCCGGCCGTGCAAGCGGGAGTCTTTCTTGGAGTGCCTGTGGTCTTCGCCCGCCGTGTCAAATCGATCACCATGCCCGATGAGATCTACATGCGCACCGTCCCCTCCCATACCAAAGGAGGAACCGCCGACTTGATAGTAGCCGCCGAGATGATCAGCCCCCAAGATCGTATCCTCATCGTGGACGACTTCCTGGCCACGGGACAAACTATCGAGGCGCTAGCCAGCATAGTTGAAGAGGCAGGAGCGAAACTGGTAGGGATAGGCACGGTGATCGAGAAATCGTTCGAAGGCGGCCGAGAACGGCTGGCCCCCTTGGGGGTCCCCATCGAGGCCCTGGCTATCGTGGAGAAGATGGAAGGGGACCGGATCGTACTGAAGTCAACTACCCCATAGATAAATCCAGGGGCTTGTCCCTGGCGCCACAGGAGGTCCTGTGTCCGAGACGTATGGCTGGTTGACAACAGCCCGACGGAGAATATCCGCCGCGAGTTACAGGCTAAGCCTGACGCCGAGGGTTTTACCCGCACAGCGATTCGTGTGCAGAACCCGTTACCTCCGCTTGTTAAGGTGCAAAAGCCGTTTCTCCGCCGTGCGGAGTGCCTTGCGACCCTACAAACAGTATAGGACAAATTTGCTAACTTTGCAAAAAAGGAGAATCGCGGCGCTCCTCCCCACACCTGAAGGAGGGGCTATCCGCGCCGGAAAGGATTTCCGATGACCCCTCGTCACAAGGCCAGTGGCGTCTCATCTATCCACCGGCCAGCCTCTTCAAGAGGTCTTCTAGCCTCTTGGGCCATGCTTCGTCCTCGAATGAGAAAGGCATCGTCACCCGATTTCCTCGTTTCCGCGCCTCCGGGAGCAGAACCATCTCCTTCTCCCGGGCCAACTCAATGATGCTCCGGCCCCTATCGGTGGATATGGCCTGTACCTCCCCTTCCCAGCCCAGGATACGCAGCCGCAGGAGATAGAGAAGGTTCTCCGCTACTTCCGGGAGGGAACCAAAGCGATCCTGAAGTTCCTCCCGCATCTCCTCCACTTCATGGAGGGTAGTGAGCCCTGCCAAGCGACGGTAGAGGCCCAGCCGCAAGGTCTCATCCTCGACATACCCTTCAGGAAGGCGAGCCTCCAAAGGGAGATCTATGGAAGGCCACAAAAGAGGAGCGGTCGAGGGCTCAAGTGTCCTCTTCACCAAGGCTCCTTCCTCGATCTCCTGTCCCTCCCTCAGGGCCCGCACCGCCTGGGCCAGAAGCCGAGAGTAGAGATCGAAACCGACCGCGCTTATATGTCCATGCTGCCTGCTCCCCAGGATATCCCCCGCCCCCCTGATCTCCAAATCTCTTAGGGCGATCCCGAACCCCGAACCCAACTCGCTGGCCTCCTGGATAGTTTGAAGTCTCCGCCTCGCCTCCTCGCTAAGGTAGCCTTCGTCATATAGAAAATAGGCGTAGGCACGGGAGGAACTCCTGCCCACCCGGCCCCGCAACTGATAGAGTTGGGCTAAGCCAAACCTATCAGCCCGGTTGACGATAAGGGTATTTACGTTAGGGATATCTATGCCGTTCTCGATGATGGAGGTACAGACCAAGATGTCGTACTGACCATCGGCGAACTCCAGCATGGTGTGGGCCAGTTCTCCTTCATCCATCTGTCCGTGGGCGATGGCCATGCTAGCCTCTGGCACGATCCTCCCCAGCCGTTTAGCCATCTGGCGAATCCCTCGCACGCGGTTGTGAACGTAATAGACCTGTCCCCCTCGATCCAACTCCCTGAGCACAGCCCGCCGGATGAGAGACTCATCGTAGAGAGAGACCTGCGTCACCACAGGAAGCCTCTCTTCCGGGGGGGTATCGATGGTGCTCATATCTCGCACCCCGGTCAGAGACATATATAGAGTCCTGGGTATAGGGGTAGCGGTCAAAGTCAAGACGTCCACCTCATGGCGCATCTCTTTAAGCCGCTCCTTGTGAGCCACGCCGAACCGCTGCTCCTCATCGATGATCAGCAGTCCCAGATCCCGGAAGGCCACATCCCGAGAGAGAAGGCGGTGGGTGCCGATGACGATCTCCAGGGTTCCCTCCCTGAGACGATGAAGGATGGCCACCTGCTCCCGCGGAGAGCGGAAGCGGGAGAGCATCTCCACCTCCACCGGGAAGGGACGTAGACGACGAGTGAAGGTCTGATAATGTTGCTGGGCTAGGACGGTGGTGGGTACCAATATAGCCACCTGCTTCCCATCCATCACCGCCTTAAAGGCGGCTCGCAAGGCCACCTCCGTCTTCCCGTACCCCACATCGCCACAGATGAGCCGATCCATGGGCTTTGGCTTCTCCATATCGGCTTTGGTCTCCTCCAGGGCGTTCAGTTGGTCTTCCGTCTCCAGGTAGGGGAAGGAAGCCTCTAGATCCCTTTGCCAAGAGGTATCGGGGGAGAAAGCATGGCCCCCCACCACTTCTCTGAGGGAATAGAGTTCCAGGAGTTCCTGGGCGATATCTTCCACCGCTCGCTTGGCCCGAGCCTTAACGCGAGCCCAATCGGTGGTCCCCAGACGGTCGATACGCGGCGGTCTATCCTGAGTCCCCACGTATCTTGAGAGGCGATCCGCCTGGTAGGTGGGCACATAGAGGCTGTCCCCCGCCGCGTACCCCACATGCAGATATTCGCTCTCGAAGCCATCGGTGACCAGGGTGACCAGCCCTTTGAAGAGGCCGATACCGTGGTCGATATGCACCACATAGTCGCCCTCCCTCACATCAGCAAAGAAACTCTCCCTTGCCGAAGGCCTGGGCCGGGCAGGGCGGCGGGGCTTCGGCTTCGCCCAGCCGAAGATCTCGGCATCGGTAAGGAGGACCAAATGGCCCTTAATCTGCCACCCTCGACTCAAGCCCCCCTGAACCAGAACCACCGCACCAGGGGGAGGGGTTCCTGTCACCCCCTCGCTAGGAGCCAAGGAGGTTCCCCACTCGCTGTATATCTCCGCTAAGCGGGGGGCCTGCCGCGAAACCAGGACCACACGCCTTTTTTGGTCCAACGTATCGATTACCAGTTCCTCCAGAAGCCCCCCATAGGAAGGGGAAAGAGCGAAAGAGGAAGCGAGTTCTGACTCCTCCCCAAGGCGAAACTCCAGAGAGGCGCGTGATAATCGTTCTTGAATCTCATCTTTAGTGAAGCAGGGCGACTCCATCCAGGCTGGCAGTTCCCCCCTCACCTCCAGAGCCCGGCGGAGATCTTCCATCTCGCCTTCCAAGTCGGATAAGGCCCGCTCGATCCCCAAAGGGTCATCTAAGATGATAGGGGCTTGGGGAAGATGGTCGAGGAGGCTTCCCGGCTGGTCATAAAGAAGGGGGAGATAGAACTCTAGACGAGGAAAGACCTCGCCCCGGGAGAGGGCAGCCAGTTCTTCGCCCCACTCCTCTGCCGCTTGAGGGTTGGAGGAAGAAAGGTCATACCCTCGCAGCCGATCCCCGCCTTGGGACAAGGCTTCTCGGGCTGCGGTTATGGTAACCGAGGAGAGGCGGCCCTTTGAGCGTTGAGTAGCCGGATCGAAGGTGCGTAGAGATTCGATCTCCTCCCCCAGCAACTCTATCCGCACCGGTTCCACGCTGCCTGGAGGGAAGACATCGATTATGCCCCCTCGGACGCTAAAGGTTCCCGGCTCCTCAACGGTGCTTACCGGCTTATAGGCCAAACGGAGCCAGGAGGAAAGGAGCCTCTCTCTAGACACCTCTTCCCCTAGGCTGAGCTGGTGTACGCCGCTAAGAAAAGTTGGTCGCGGGATCGTCTTTTGGGCTAGCCCCCGGGCCGTGGTCAGGAAAAGGGGAGCACAACCCTCACCCCAACCCACATCGCTTACAGTTGCGGCCAAAGTCTCCAACCGCTCCTGAATCGTCTCCCTATCCCAAGGGATCCTCTCATAAGGGAGAACATCTGGCTCCCTGAAAAGGTAGATCCCAGGCTCAGGGGACCAAACTCGAAGTTGATCGTAGATCTCTTGAGCCCGATCTCGTCGAGGGGCAACTACCAGGAGGGGAACCGCAAAGTGTCGCCTGAGAGCGGCGATGAAATAGGGGCGGGCCGCCTCAGGGATGGCGAGAGGAGAAAGGGGCTTCCCCTCAACCAAACCCCTCAAGAAGTCGCTATAGCCTGGCAACCTATCGACCAAAGATAGAAGGCCCGATAGTTTCAACTCCCCTCCCGGTTGAACCGCTCCATAGCCCTCGAGAACCCTTCCCTAATTACGCACTCCACGGCATCGGCGATCCCCTCGTAACCCTTCTCCATGACAACCCGCTCCTCCGCGGTGAAGGGGCTCAAAACGTACTCTTGGGGGTCCTCCTCTTTTCGCCCTATCCCCACCCGCAATCGAGGGACCTCCGGACCGAGAAGATCGATAATGGAGGCCATTCCCTTATGCCCCCCGGCGCTACCTCGCTCCCGAATCCGGATCCTGCCCAGGGGGAGATCCAGATCGTCGTAGATGATCAGAAGGCGATCTAAGGGTAGCCCGTAACCGCTAAGCAGAGGGGCCACCACATCACCGCTCCTGTTCACGTAGGTGAGAGGCTTCAGGAGAGCCACCTGGTGGCCTTCTATCTCCCCTCTAGCCAGAAGGCCCTGCAGCCGTGCCTTGCGGAAAGATAGATGGTGGCGCTTCGCTAGATGATCCAGCGCTTGGAAACCCACGTTATGGCGGGTAGCGGCGTGCCGCTCTCCGGGGTTTCCCAACCCTACGATGAGCCAATCAGGGTTTCTGAAGAGTAGCCTTCGTAACCTCTCCATCTATGCTCAACACCTCTAGGGGCTAGTCCAGACGACCAGCCCCTACAAGATCGCTTATCTTCCCAACCCCAAAAGAGGGTCAGATGAGACGCCTTATCAGATTCACGATGATTATGAAAGCGAAGAGGGCACCAGCCACCAAGGCCCCGAAGAGGAAATAGTTAAAGATGATGCCCACATCGGGGAGGGTTATACTGGACGGCACTTCCGGCAAGGAGGTCCGAGTAGCCATCAGGGTTGGCGTGGGAGTGAGACGAACCACCGTAGGCTGAACGACTACCACCGTAGGGGTGACTAGCACCACCGTGGGCGTAGGGGTGGGGGTCTCGGTGGGGGTGGGGGTAGGGGTCGGCTCGGCGTTGACCACCACCACCTGACGAAGAGGCGTCTGCTCGTAGTTACCGTCCGGATATACCACCGTCAGGCGCAGATTGTACGTCCCATCGGGGACGGTGGCCGTATCCCAGGTGCCTAGTAACCCGTCTCTCACCTCCCGCTCGGCGTATATGATCACCACCCAGGCCTCAGGCGTGCTCAGGGGGGCGTACTCCACCTTATAAAACCCGAAGTTGCCAGCCAAGTAGGCGCTCCCCCTGATCTCTATCGTGCCTCTCAATCGAGCGTTGGCTACGGGAGAGGTGATCTCCCAAGCAGGCTCTTGCGGGAGCGGATAAAGGGGAGGCGCTGCCTGCGACAGAATAGTAGATTGGACGAACAGGAGCAGGAAAAGCAGAGGGACGGATAACGGCTTTCTCATATCCAGAAGTTTAGCACAGAAGACACGTTGAAGCAACCTTGAAAAGGGCTATGCCCATCTTCGCACAGCCCCAACTTATCAGGCTTCCCACTTCTTGATCAGCAGGCTGCCGTTCTGGCCGCCGAAACCAAAGGCGTTGACCAACCCCACATCTATCCGGACTGGCCGAGCCACATTGGGCACATAATCTAGGTCACACTCCGGATCGGGGTTCTCCAAATTTATGGTGGGCGGAAGGAGGCCATCCTCCATGGCCTTCACCGTAGCGATGATAGAGATAGACCCCGCGGCTCCCAACATATGGCCCACCATCGATTTGTTGGAACTGATGGGCACACGATAGGCATAGTCGCCAAAGACCGCCTTTATCGCTTTGGTCTCCGAGACATCGTTTAGAAGCGTGCCTGTTCCATGGCTGGCGATATAATCGACCTCAGAGGGGTTCATCCCTGCCTCCTGAACGGCTAGGCTCATCGCCCGGGCCGCCCCGTCTCCACCAGGATCCGGGGCAGTGATATGGTAAGCGTCCTCCGTGAAACAATAGCCCAAAACCTCGGCATAGATACGTGCTCCTCTCCTGAGGGCGTGCTCTAGGGTCTCCAAGACCAAGACCGCCGCCCCTTCCCCCATCACCGTCCCATCGCGCTGGGCGTCGAAGGGACGGCAGGCTTTCTCTGGCTCATCGTTCCGCGTGGAGAGGGCACCTATCCTGCTGAAGGCTACAATGGCCACGGGGGTCATGGCCGATTCGGAGCCGCCGGCGATCATCACCTCCACATCGCCCCGCTGCAGCCGCCGAGTGGCCTCCCCCACGGCCACCACCCCCGTGGCGCAAGCCGCCACCGGGGCGTTGGTCGGCCCCTTCACCCCTAGGGTGATGGCGACCTGGCAAGGGGCCGTACTGATGAGGATGGAAGGCAAGGCGGTAGGCTTAACCCGGCGGAACCCCTCTTGAGAGAGCATTAGGGCTTGCTCTTCGACCACCCCTACCCCCCCGGCCGCGCTCCCTATCTCCAAGCCGACCTTCGTCGCATCTTCCCTCTCCATATCCAGTCCCGCGTCCTCAAGGGCCATGGTTGCCGAGGCCAGGGCTAATTGGATGAAGCGAGACATTCGCCTCGCCTCCCGTCTCTCCATATAATTTTGGGGATCGAACCCTTTCACCTCAGCAGCGATCTTGGTAGGGTATCCTTCCGCATCGAAGAGGGTAACCAGCCCCACCCCAGACCTCCCCGCGATTATGCTATCCCAGAAATCGGCCACCGAAAGGCCTACCGGTGTGACCGCTCCCATCCCGGTGATCACCACGCGGCAACCGTTGCTCACCCTCGTCATCGCCTCCCTCCCCTGACTTCGCTATCTGATTATAACACGGAGAGAAAAGGAAGGCTACGAAGAGGTAAGAATTGACCATCCTTTGCCTCAATGTTATACTTTTCCCAGGTCGATCGTTCTGCGTAACCTTACACTCCCTGGGGTGTTTCTATTCTTAGCCTTCCCCAGGGTAACTGGGGAGTTATACAGTTGTCCGAACAGGAGTTGGTGGAGAGAGCCAAAAAAGATCCCGTGGCTTTTGGCCTTCTCTATGAGAGGTATGTAGATCGGATATATCAATATATCTTCTACCGCACTGGAAACCGCCAGGACGCTGAAGATCTGACAGCCAGGACGTTCTTCCGAGCCCTGGACAAGATCGATGGGTATACTTATAGGGGTGTGCCATTCTCCGCCTGGCTCTACCGCATCGCTCACAACCTAGTAGCCAACTGGCATCGAGACCGACGACATCGCCATCTGATCCCTCTGGATGAGCTGGTGCTCAAAACCACGGGGCGGCGCGCTCCAGAGCGGTTAGTGGAAAAAAACGAAAGAGATGATGCCCTCCGCCAAGCGATCTCTCAGCTGGGCGGGGACCGTCAGCAGTTGTTGATCCTCAAGTTCGCCGAGGGGATGAGCAACGCGGAGATCGGAAAGGTTATGGGACGTAGCGAAGGAGCCATCAAGTCGCTCTACCATCGCACTTTAGTGGCTCTGAGAAAGGATCTCGAATCCCGGGGGTTCTAAGAGATGATCAAAATCGTCACCGACAGCACATGCGACCTGCCTCCCTCGATGATAGAGGAACACGACATCACCGTGGTGCCCATCAACATCCAGTTCGGCACCGAAACCTACTACGAGGGGGTCACCATCGATCGAAGCACCTTCTACCAGATGATCGAGGAGACGGGGATCTTTCCCACTACCTCTCAACCCTCGGTAGGGGAGTTCGCCCAGGTCTATCGCCGTTTGGCCCAGGATGCCGATTCTATCCTATCCATCCATGTCACAGGCAAATTGAGCGGAACCTGCCAATCGGCGGAGATGGCCAAAGGCGAGGTAGCCGAGGAGGTAGAGGTTCACGTCTTCGACACCTTGGGGGGCTCAGCGGGGATGGGCTTCATGTGCGTTGAGGCCGCACGGCTCATTCAGGCGGGAAAGAGCGTAGAGGAGATACTCTCTCGCTTGGAGGAGATGAGAGAGAGGATCAATATCTTCCTCACCATGAACACTCTGGAGTATGTGCGTAGGAGCGGTCGGGTGGGAGCCCTCAAGTTCGCCCTTGGCTCCATCCTCAATATGAAGCCTGTGGTCGTCTTAGAGGAAGGACTCCTGGAAGCGAAGGAGAGCCTACGCTCTCGGAAAAAGGCCCTGACCCGACTGCTGGCACTGACGGAGGAGATTGTGGGCACCTCCAAGCCGATCAACCTGGCCGTGGTCCACGCTGAGGCCCCAGAGATAGCAGAGGAGATGCTAGAGCGAGCCAAAGACATCTTCAACTGCCAAGAGACCTTCATCGCTGACCTGGCCACATCCCTCGCTGTCCAATTCGGCCCCGGAACCGTGGGGCTGGTATCTTACCAGATATAGGAAGGTGAGGAGAAGATGAATAAGCAGGTCTTGATACAACTGCTGGCCGCCCTCGCCGATAGATCTAACCGGGGGCACAACGAGAAGAATGTCCCCTTCGGGCTGGCGGAGGAGGTTAGAAGAATCCTAAAGCCGGTGAAGCCTGCGGTTTCCTTCCGGAAGGATCTGCGAAGTCGGCTGGATATGATAGCCCAGAAACGAGTGATCCTTGAGCCCCGGCGCCGACAGTCATGGATCTTCCTCCTAGTGGCAGCCGCACTGGGGTCCGCACTTTCCGCCCTGGGGTTTCTAGCCTACTTCCTAAGTTCCCGCTTCAGCCAGCGGCCTCGGACAGCCTCCTAAAGAGTTGTATGGAGGCGGTAATGATAAGGCCAAGTCGCGAGCGGCTTGGCCTTATCCCTCATCATCAGTGTAAAGTCATCGGAAATCCTTTCCGGCGCGGATACCCCCTCCTTTCCCGCAGGGATCCTTT
>CAYLIE010000040.1:0-18922 GCA_964383935.1 uncultured Anaerolineales bacterium
ATTATCATTTGAAGGAACGAACCGCCCCCGGTGACATTTTACGCGAGGGAATACGCGGTCTTGACAAAAGGGAGTAAATTGAGTATAATAATTGTAGCCCTCCCCCCAGGGGGAGGGGAAGGAGGAAAAGATGGAGGAGGGGAAGAGGAAGAAGATATTGACTCGCTTGAAGAGCATCGAAGGGCATGTGCGGGGAGTGCAGCGTATGGTGGAGGAGGAGGCTTACTGCATCGATATCCTCAAACAGACCATGGCTGTGCAGGCGGCGATCGATAAGGTAAACTCCATCATCCTGGAAAACCACCTCCACTCCTGCGTAACCACCGCCATCCGTGGAGAGGATCCGGGAGAGAGAGAACGGGTCATTACCGAACTGCTAGATGTCTTCGAAACGCAAAGCAAATTATAGGGGGGTAAGATGGCGAGCAAAACTCTTAAGGTTCCGAATATCTCTTGTGAGCATTGTATAATGACCATAAAGCAGGAGGTAGGAACGGTTCCCGGAGTCACCAGCGTAGAGGGGAAGGTGGATAGCCAAGAGGTGACCGTGGTCTATGATGGGGAGAGGACCCTGGAGAAGGCGATTGAGACTCTCAAGGAGATAGGCTACCCTCCAGCGGAGTAAACCCTGTGAAGAGATTGAAGGAGGTATGATCCTCCTTCGGAGGTGAGTTGCATGGCTAAGAAGGAGGTCATTTTGCCCATTACGGGCATGACCTGTGCCAATTGCGCTTTCACCATCGAACGCAACCTCAACAAACTAGAGGGCGTGGAGGAGGCTGGAGTAAACTTCGCCAATGAGCGAGCCAAGGTGATCCTCGATCCGGAGATGGTCAAAGGTGGCGATCTTCTCGCTGTGGTGGAGGAGTTGGGCTACGGCGTGGCTACGGCGAGCGTGGAGTTGCCCATCAAAGGGATGACCTGCGCCAACTGTGCTCAGACCATCGAGCGAGCCCTCAACAGGCTGGAGGGGGTGGTGAAGGCCAATGTGAATTTCGCCAGCGAGCGAGCCAGTGTGGAATATGTGCCCACGCTGATCTCCTTGGAGGAGATCAACAAGGCCGTGGTTGACGTAGGGTATGAGGTGATCGAGGTGGCCGGGGAGCCAGAAGATGCTGAGGCCAAGGCTCGTGAGGCGGAGATCGCCAGACAATATCGGTTGCTGGTTGTCGGCCTGATCTTCACCATCCCGGCTTTTCTCCTCGCTATGACGGTCGACCTGGGGCTTTTGCCAGACTTTGAGTGGCGCAAATATATCCTCTTGGCGCTCGCTACACCGGTCCAGTTCTACGTGGGACACCAGTTCTATATCGGCGCTTGGAAGGCGTTGAAGCATCTCAGCGCAGGGATGGATACCCTCATCGCCATGGGCTCCTCGGCAGCCTATTTCTATAGCCTATCGGCTACTTTCTTCATCCAAGGACATCTCTACTACGAGACAGCAGCGGTGATCGTGACCCTCATCGTGCTAGGGAGGTACCTGGAGGCCAAGGCTAAGGGGCGCACCTCGGAGGCGATCAAAAAGTTGATGGGGCTGCGAGCCAAAACGGCGCGCGTCATACGCCAGGGCCAAGAGGTCGATACCCCGGTAGAGGATGTAAGGGTGGGGGATATAGTGATTGTGCGGCCCGGGGAGAAGATCCCGGTGGATGGGGTAGTGATCGAGGGCCACTCGGCGGTGGATGAGTCGATGATCACCGGCGAGAGCATGCCCGTGAGCAAGGAGCCAGGAGATGAGGTGATCGGGGCTACTATCAATAAAACAGGCGGTTTCAAATTCGAGGCCACCAAGGTAGGCAAAGATACCGTGCTGGCCCAGATCATACGGCTGGTGGAGGAGGCCCAAGGGAGCAAGGCTCCAGTGCAAAGGCTAGCGGACCGGGTATCGGGGATCTTCGTGCCGGTGGTCATCTCTATAGCGGTGGTGACTTTCCTGGCCTGGTACTTCTGGGGTGGGGTGGGCTTCGCTAACTCTTTGATCAACATGGTGGCTGTCCTGGTGATCGCTTGCCCTTGTGCTTTGGGCTTGGCTACCCCCACCGCCATCATGGTGGGGACGGGCAAAGGCGCGGAGCAGGGCATCCTCATCAAGAACGCCGAGAGCCTAGAGAGGGCCGGGATTCTTGAGGCCATCATCTTAGATAAGACGGGCACTATCACCCGAGGCGAGCCTCGGGTAACGGATGTGATAACCAACGGTGACCTGAGTAGCGAGGAGGTGCTCCGCTTGGCCGCCAGCACCGAGAGGGGCTCGGAGCACCCCTTGGGTGAAGCGGTGGTGCAAGCCGCTCTAGAACAGGGCTGGACCTTGGAGGAAGTGGGGGGTTTCGAGGCTATCGCTGGGCAGGGCGTACGAGCGAGACTAGATGGTCGCTCGATCCTTCTGGGCAACGTACGGTTGATGGGTCAGAACGGCGTAGAGATGGTGAACCTAGAAGGGGAGATCGCGCGGCTTCAGGGGGAGGGGAAGACAGCCATGGTGCTAGCCGTGAATGGCCGAGCCCAGGGGCTCATCGCCGTGGCGGATACGGTGAAGGAGGGCTCGAAAGAGGCGATCAGCGACCTTAAGGCTATGGGCTTGACGGTCTACATGATCACCGGCGATAACGAGCGGACGGCTCAGGCCATAGCCGAACAGGTGGGGATCGAGAAGGTGATGGCTGAAGTGCTCCCAGAGCAAAAGGTGGCTAAAGTTAAAGAGTTGCAGGAGGAAGGGTTGCTCGTGGCTATGGTGGGTGACGGGATAAACGACGCTCCCGCTTTGGCCCAGGCGGACATCGGCATCGCCATCGGCACGGGAACCGACGTGGCCATGGAGACCGGGGATATCGTCCTCATCCGCGGCGACTTGCGGAACGTCCCTCGGGCTATCCGCCTCAGCAAGAAGACTATGAGCACCATTAAGGGTAACCTCTTCTGGGCCTTCGCCTACAACACGGCGGGGATACCGATCGCCGCCCTAGGCTTGCTTAGCCCCATAATCGCTGCGGGAGCGATGTCCTTCAGTTCCATCTTTGTGGTGACCAACTCCTTGAGATTACGGGGGGTGAAATTGGCAGCATAGACCCAGGTAGGAGAGTGCTCACTTAGCCCTTCAGGGTGAACCTTCCCTCTCCTGTCCCCTGGCCCACTTCCGCCAGGACTGGGCCAAACCCGACGGGGTCCCTGGCCTCCCCCCCCGGCCTGGTACGCCTTGGGGCAGGCGAGGGATGACAGGCCAGGGGATAAACCCTGTGTGGTTCATGGGCGTCGTTTGACAAACGTAGACCACCCAGGAGGCGAGCATCTATGATCCTGAAGCACCACACAAGGAGTCTAGCGAGGGGATTTCTTGAGGCCAAGAGCCGGGGGAGGAAGAGCGTTGGGTTCTAAGGGAAAGGGCGATCTCTTCTTCGTGACCGCCCCCCCAGATTTGTCAATCTTTAGATGTTATTGGCGGGAGCGACGGGATTCGAACCCGCGATCTCCTGCTTGACAGGCAGGTATGTTAGGCCAGCTACACCACGCCCCCACACAGACTACAATAATACCATAACTTGCCCCATACCGTCAAATTATCGCCAGTAGAAGACCCACGTCTCGCTGGTGGGGCTTATGTTCTCCCCCCTGGTTGTTCCATCGGGGTTCACTATCTTCCGTACCACGGTCACATCCCACTGGAAAGAGCGCTCCTGTCTGTCCGCTTTGTCGAAGTCCTCTGGAGGCACGCGCCACTTCGTTTCCCCCTCCACCCATGCCTCGTCATATATGGTCCGCCCATCGGGCCCTATGAACCGGAGGCTCACGCTGTATAGTTCATCCTCAGCCAAGGGGCCAACCGGTTCCCATCCCAACCAAATGGGGTCCTCTCCTCCAAAAGGGGTATTTCCGAAGGGATCGTTTGGAGGCTCAGTCAGCCTGGGCGCTGGGTATTTGAAAGGTGGTGTCTCCGTTGGTGTAGGGGTATCGGTGGGAAACAGCGTCGCGGTCGGTAGAGACGTTGGTGTGAAGGTAGCGGTCGATGCTGGGGTGGGCGTTGGTATGCTGGTAGGGGATGATGTGCTGGTAGGGCTAGGCGTTGAGGTCAAAGTAGGAGTTGGTGGTATCGGCCTCCTAGTCGGTGTGGGAGTGGGGGGTTCCGGTGTGGCCGTAGGAGGAAGGAGAATCTCCGCCGGGGTAGGGGAAGCGATGGAAACGAGGGCTGGGAGAGAGAAGGATGGGAGGTTCAAGGGAAGGAAGAAGATAGCCAAGGCTGCAATGGCCAGCACCGCTCCGCTCACTCCTACTATAAGCCACCAGGAAACCCTTCTTCTCCCCAATTCATAGCCACAATAGGGACAGAGGCTGAGCCCCGCCCTGATGCTTCGTCCACAGAAGCGGCAGCGAGTTACCCCCCGTTTCAGGCGAGCCCTGCAGCGAGGACAGGTCTTCGCCTCGTCGGGTATTGAGGCCCCGCACCAATGGCACTTCATTTCCATCCCTTGCCCATAAGGATGAAGATGCCGAAGAGTATGAAGAGACCTCCCGCTGCGAACCTCACATAAGCCTCGGGAACGAATCTCGCTATCAGGCCACCGAAGGCGACTCCTACGAGGGTGAGGAGGCCGAAGCCGGCCATAGCCCCCAAGAAGACAGCCAGAGGGGAGTGGGAACGCGCAGCCATGGCCATGGCCGCCAGTTGCGTCTTATCTCCCAGTTCAGCCAAGAAAATGAGACCGAATGTGCTGACGAATACCCTCCAATCCATAGCCTCCCTCCTCTCATGATTGGGCTTATGAGCCCCCAGACACCCGCAGGATGTCGAAGTAGGAGACCACCAACACCAGGCCGATGAGGATGAACATGCCGATGAGGTGGACTAGCCCCTCCTTTTCAGGGTCGATCTTTCTGCCTCCGCGCAACGCTTCTAGGAGGATAAACGCCAACCGCCCCCCATCGAGCCCTGGGAAAGGCAAAAGGTTGATCAGGGCCAAATTGACACTCAAAAAAGCGGTGAATTGCAAGAGGAAGGGGAGGCCCATCTGAGCTACCTGAGCGGTCGCCTGGGCGATGCCGATAGGTCCCGCCACCTCGGGGGAGATGAGCCCTCTTACCATATAGATGACGCTGAAGACGATAACCCCTACGGCTCTGAAGGCGCGGGAGACCCCTATAGGGATCGCTCGCCAGGCCTCATACCTCACCAACTTGGTGCCCACGACCACTGTATGCATGGTGATCCCCACAGGCCCTTCCCCTAAGGGAGGGTGGAGACGAGGGGTAAGAGTGACCTCGAGCCTTTCCCCTTCCCGCTCCAAAATGAGGGACACCTCCTGGCCTACTCTCTCGTGGGTGTATCTCTGCAAAGCGAGGGAATCGGTTATCTCCAGCCCATCCAGTTCCAAAACGAGATCTCCTGCCTTCATCCCCGCTGCCTCGGCTGGCGATCCAGAAGCCACCTCTATGATCTCCACCCCGGTGATGGGCACCGGCTCACCTACCAGGGCGGTGGCGCCGAAGAGAAGCGCCGCCAAAACTATGTTCATCACCGCACCAGCGATGAAGAAGCCGCCCCGCACACGCCAGCCTTGACTAGCCAGACTATTAGGCACCGTGGGATCGTCCTCCCCCGCCAATCGCACGAAGCCCCCGAAGGGGATGGCGTTCACCGTCAGTTCCGTCCCCCCCATCTCCGTAATGGTGAAAAGGCGGGGAGGGTAGCCGAAGCCGAACTCCTCCACCTTCACCCCTCTCCATTTGGCCACCAAGAAGTGGCCCAGTTCATGGGCGAAGACCAGGAGGCTGAAGACTATTAAGAAGTAGACCAGAGTAGTGAGAAGCATAGCATCATCTTTCCTTGAACATAGTTATTCTAATTATAACGCCTACACTATGGGTGGGGCAAATCGATGCTTCCTACCTGAGGCTCTCGGGGGAGGAGAAGGGGAGACTTTTCAAGGGTCTCTACTCTTCTTGAGAGGATCTATCGCGATTTGGGGGTCAGTTCTCGATAGAGCCTGGCCCAATCCTCTACGCTTAGGGCTTGAGGCCTCAGGGTCTCGTCGATCCTTGCCCGGCGCAGGGCAGAGGTTACCTGGTCGGCCGATAACCCCAACCCTGGAGGGAGGGAGTTCTTGAGATACTTGCGCCTCTGAGCGAAACCGGCCCGAACTAGGGAGAAGAAAGCCTCTACATCGTCCACCTCAGCGGGAGGCTCTTCGTAAACGTCGATGCGCACCACAGCGGAAGCAACCTTGGGGGAGGGATAAAAGGCCCTCGCTGGGGCTCGAGCCACGATCCGCGGCCGTCCATAGAACTGGACACTGACGGAGAGGATACTCATCTTCCCTGGGGCTGCTGCCAGTCGCTCGGCCACCTCGCGCTGGACGGTGACCACCAAGAGTTGGGGCTTCAGGGGGCTCTCCAAGAGATGCCGCAGGAGATGGGAGGTGATATAGTAGGGGAGGTTGGCCACCACCTTGTAGTTAACCTCCTTTGGAGCCTCTCTCGGGCCTGCCAGGAACTGAGCCAGATCGATCTTTAGGATGTCACCCTGCACGATCTCGACGTTGGGGTAATCTTGGAGCACCTGGCGGAGAGGGAAAAGGAGCCGTTCATCGATCTCTAGGGCGATGACTCGGTGAGCCTGTTCTGCGAGGGCGCGGGTGAGAGTCCCCAAGCCAGCCCCTATCTCTAAGATGGTGTCCTTCTTATCTATCTCTGCAGCGGAGGTTATGGCCCTAAGAAGGGTATCGCTGACTAGGAAGTTCTGGCCCAGGCTCTTCTTGGGTCTTATGTTGAACTCACGAAGGAGCCGCCTGATCTCCCCTAGGCTCACGCCTTCACCTCTCCGGGGGCCACTAGGGGAGGATCCAGCGTATCTCTTCGGGAGGGGGCACCGGCTCCAAGAGGTAGACATCCACCCACTTGAACCAAACGACCAGGTTGCCCTCATCATAGGCCAGATCGATGTGTCTACCCTTAATCGCCCCTCCCGTATCAGCGGCGGTGCCGAACCCATAGCCAGGCACGTACATCTTGGTATAGAAGCGTATAACCCGGGGATCGACGGCGATGACCCCTTTAGTAGCCTCCCAGCCCAGATATGTTAGGCCGTAGCGGGGGTGATCTCTAGATTTACCCGAAGTAGCCGCGGTGTATGAGGTAGCCAGCATCCTGATTTTGCGCCAATACCGGACCGGTCCCTGTGGTGTCTCCAGTCCCCGAACCACTATCTTGGTGCCGTAGGCGATTACCTCGGTGGTAGGCTCCCTCGCCACCCACTCGTTTGTCATCACCCGCTCTTTTTCTTGGCCGTTCTCATAGCGTATGCAGATCAGCCGTTTCCTTAACCCCTCCTCGCCCTGTTGGGCCAAGCGCCGGTGATCTATCTCCAACTCTGGGTCGGGTCTCCAGACCGTCTCGAAGGGGATCGGGTCCTCCTCGATAACCAATTCCTCCTTGACCCTTATCACCTGCACGGTCATGTTGTTAGTTAGAGAGGTTAGCCTATTGGGAATAGTGTAATCCCTGACTCCCAGGGTGACCCCCTCTTGCTCCAGGGCTTCTTTCACCCGCTCCGCCTGGGTGCGGGTCACGATGCGCCTGCCATCGACTAAGATAGTCAAGGGTTTCGCCCGTTCGATATAGACTCGCACCCCTGTGGAGACGGGGGTACCTAGGCCTGGCTTCACCTGATCTCCCAGGTAGATGAGAACGCCATGTTCTTTGAGGGCCTGTCCCACTGTGGGAGCGATAGTAGATAAGGTGATAAGCGCGCCGTCGTCGAAGAGTTGGAAGGGGACGGAGCGATGGATGACTATCCTCCGAGCCGATAGCGGATCCAGGGAAAAGGGCATAGTCTTACCTTTGCCTACACCTCTCGGCACCGATATAGGCTTCGAGGACAGGGGGGCTTCTAGATCCACCTCCACCCCTCCCATGGTGATCCCGTCGTGGGACCCCAGGGCTACCCCTGTCTCCAAGAGAAAGTCGCCTACCGTCTTACTGTGGGTATATCGTTCTAGGGTCTGTCCATCCACCTCTAGGATGACCGGTCTAGCCCGCTTAATGATGACTTGACCGTCGAGATGGGTGTGAAGGCCAGGAAGGACGATGTCTGCCTCGTTCACTTCAACCCCTATCTCCTCTAGGAAAGCATCCACGGAGGTCTGATGAGTGCGGAAGGAGAGGGGATAACCATCCACGGATAGGGTTATCTCCCTTTGGGTGGATATGTAGGCGTGGTGCATGGCGCAGGTGGCTACTAAGAGGAGGCAGATTACTACCAGCCCCACTCGCGGTCGCCAGAGAGCCAGAGGGTGGGGTAACTCCGGCACGCCAGCCGTGGTTTTAGAGATAACGCGTTCCGATGACAATGAGAATGAACCTCAGCATAGGAGGGTGAGGTCTGGGCCGCCCCTCCTTGATTAGAAAAGAGAGGCCGTGCACCCCCTGTCGATCCGGGCTGCCCGGCTTACCAAGGCCAGTTGGCTCCAACCAAGTGCCCCTGCGGCACCCAGAAGTGACTACTTACCGCTGCTTCCTCCCGGACCTGACGGGGTTCGTAGGCTTCTGCTGCGCAGGACCCGGCCTTCATCGCTACTTCTCCTCGGCAGTCCCAGACAACGCGGGACCTCGAGAGGGAGTTCGACCCCGCTATAGCGGATTGCGGGTATAGGGCACCGCTAGCTCCCCGTCTAGCACGGCCTCACCAAATGCTAACCTAAGAGTGAGCAAAAGTCAAACGGCGACTCCTCTTGGGCCCCCACGATTTCCCAGGACACTCATTAGGCTGGACTACACAGTGTGCCCCTTACCTGATCTGAGTCACGATGAAGAAACAGTGGCCATATTTTCTATCGCCCACCAACTCCCAGGTGCCAGCGAAGGGGGTGATGCCCGGCTTATCGACGCGCGCGGTTACCTCATAGGTGCCCGAGGGAAGCCTGAAGGTGGCGCTAGGCCTCCCTGAAGGGCAGAAGATAGGGCCGACGAGGGAGTATTCTTTGCACTCCGGGCACAGTTCGATGGAGAGGGTGTGCGATGTGGGCCCCTGGAACTCCAATGTCAGAACGTAAGGTGTGTCGTTGTCGATCCTTAGTTCCGCATTCCCCTCAGCGCTCACGGGCCCCAGGTCTTGAGGAGGTGGGAGAGGCGCAGCCTCTTCGGTAGGCGTGGGCAGAGGTGCTTCTGGGGTGGCCACGGTGGGTGAGGGAGTCGGTTTCGTCGGCGACGGTAATACCACCCCTTCGCCCGGTATCTGCAACTCATCTCCGGGGAAGATGAGTTCGCAATCTTCAAGTTCATTCAAGGCACAGATAGCCTCTGTGGTGATCCCGTAGAGGGCCGCGATACCAAAAAGCGTGTCCCCTGGCTGCACAACGTGGATTATCGGCGTAGGGCTAGGTGAGGGGAGAAGGAGCGGCGTAGGGCTCGGTCCTAGCGTTGGGGTGGGAGAAGGGACTGATGTCGGTCTCACTGGAGCGGCGCAAGCGGAGAGCAGCACCAGGAGGGCGATAACCTCTTTTCTCACCTCATCCCTCCTTCATTTATCGCCTTGCCGGAACAATGCTAAACCTATTTTACCATACAGTTTCCCGTGGGGAAACTCTCAGTTTGATAGATGATCTCTAGGAAAGACAAAGGGGTTACACAGTTGTCGCTGGGGTCTGAAGGGGGCGCTGGATGCCCTTCATTCTATATAACCCTATTCTATGGTCTTGCTGGCTGCTCTGTAAGCCTTATCGAACAGTTCCAGGAGTTTATCCGCATGGGCTTCGGGACCGGTAACCCCCTTGTACTCTGCCATCGACCAGGCGTTATCCACCCTGGCCACCACCCAGTGGGCGAAACCCATCTTTGCCACCTCTACGCTCTCGGTATCAGGGATAACTTCCGCCATCTTTCCTCCTTTCCAGTAGCGCCCCCAGACCATTATACCTTGAGGTTGGCGAAAGTGGCAACGACATAGAAAAGCGCCACTCCTCCAAGCCGAGAAATGGCGCTTCAAGGTGGCGGAGAGGGGGGGATTTGAACCCCCGAGGCCTTTCGGCCTACACGATTTCCAATCGTGCGCACTAGACCGGACTATGCGACCTCTCCGCGATCAGCCTCTCTTTCTGAGTCCGCCGCCATCCCTTGATCTCTCGCTCCCGCTTGGTGGCGCTACTCCTTGTCTCATGCTCCTCGTACCAGAGGAGCCGCACGGGGCGGCGCGCTGCCGTATATGCCGACCCACGCCCCGCATTATGTTCTGAAACCCTTGACTCTAGGTTATTGGTGATCCCAACATAATAGGAACTATCGGAGCATTTCACGAGGTAACAGAACCACATGCTTCTCCCTGGTCAGACCTAGAAAATGGCGGTCTCCATTCGAAAAGATTCGAACCGATTTTTGCGGCTCCACCGAGGCTTCGGTGCACAAGGACGGCAGCGGCTGAAAATCGGAGTTTATCCCGCACACTGATGCGAGGCGCGCCAGCCGCCTGCTGGCCTGCCGTTTCACGACTTCAAGTTTTTCCTTGGGCCCGCCGTCGCGAGACTGGCTCGCCGTAGGCGAGCATGGCGCTAGATTCTTTCTCGGAAATTCAAAATCCTTTGCTTCTCGAAATCTTATGAGGTTTGAAAGGTGCTGCCTATCATACCTTCAATAGGAGAACACTTACGACGCTACTTGCTCACCTCACTACTTCTTCCCCCATTTCCTTAGTAACTTCTTCATTTCTAGCAGTTGTGTCTTCTCGTAGTGATGTACGTTAACTTTAAGAATCTTGATTGGTGTATATCCCTTTCCACCCCAAAAAAGAGAATTCGCAAGTTCTTCGGGTAGATCACTGTACTCTTTGATAAACTGTTCGCCAGCACTTACAAATTCATCATATACTTCATCCCAACTCCAGTCCTTTCGCCTTCCGACCGATTTCTCATTGAACTTGTTGATGTTGCCCCAATGGGGAATGTCTTGCCCTTCTTTTAATAGCCTCAGAATCTCCGTGAAGAATTTATCCCAGCCAGCAAAATGAGAAAGTACATCCTTAAGACTCCATTCTCCAAACAAGATCTCTTCCACCTTATCTTTTGGAAATTGCTTCAATGCTTCAAGGAAGTCCTTACGCACCTGGGTAAATTGGTTAACTAGTTGTTCCGTCATACGACCTCCGACTAGTTAACAAAATATGTTATCTAGTTTCTACTGAAAAATGATCAGGACTTTTGACGAGGGAGACTCTGAGTTCATCTCTTGTTTTCCAACTGGCGGAGGGGGTGGGATTCGAACCCACGGTGGGGGTTACCCCCCACAGCGGTTTTCGAGACCGCCCCGATCGTCCACTCCGGCACCCCTCCAGGCTATCGCCGCAACTCTCGGAAAAACCCATCTAGAAGTTCTTGTGCCTCTTCCGCCAATACCCCTTTACTTACCTTTAACCGATGGCTCAGATGAGGAGACCGCACCAGGTCGAAAACTGAGTCACAGGCTCCTGACTTGGGGTCCTCCACGGCGTAAACCAGCCGATCCACCCGGGCCATGACCAGGGCTCCAGCGCACATAGGACAAGGTTCAAAGGTGCTATAGACGGTTACCCCCGTGAGCCGCCAGCCTCCCAGGGCCTGTCCAGCCTGCCTTAAGGCTGTCATCTCCGCATGGGCCGTGGGGTCCCTTAGTTCTTCTTTCTGGTTGTGCCCGCGGCCGATGATGACCCCGTCCTTGACAGCCACCGCCCCGACAGGGACCTCCCCCTTCAGATAGGCCCTCTCCGCCTCGACCAGCGCCTCCCGCATGTAGGCTTCGTCTTCCACGCTTAAAATTATAACATGGAGCGCACTGGTGGGCAAGGTCATCCGCCTTTACAAATGGGGGCTTTTAGGCTATAATTGATCTTGCGCAGGGGTCTCGTCATTCATACGCCCTGCGCTTACGCATAGATTCAGAAGAGCCTTGTCATCCACCCCTAAAACGTGTACTATTTCTGGAGAGGGTATGATGTCTCAGAAGCCCGTCTATCTCACACCGGAGGGATGCAATAGATTGAAGGAGGAACTGGAGTATCTCCACACCGTTCGGCGTCCCCAGGTAGCGGCCTACCTTCAAATGGCTAAGGATGGCGGGGACATCATGGAAAATGCGGGGTACGATGACGCCAAGAACGAGCAAGCCTTCGTCGAGGGGCGGATCGCCACCCTGGAGGCGATGCTGATAAACTCTGTCCTCATCGAAGAGGCCGGCCCCTCCGAGGTGGTGACCCTAGGCTCCTGGGTGAAGGTGACGGAGAAGGATGATCAGGATGCTCAGGAGCAGACCTACCGCATCGTGGGCTGGGCCGAGGTGGATCCTACAAATGGTCTCATCTCCAACGAGTCCCCTTTAGGCCAGGCGCTTTTGGGGCATCGAGTAGGTGAGGAGGTCACCGTTCAAACCCCCGATGGGGTGAGGCGTTTTGTGATTTTGGAGATCCGATGAAGCGAGAGGGGCTGAGGGGCCTACGGCAACAGCGGCTCAAGAAATTGGAGAAGTTAAAGAAGCGAGGGATAGACCCCTACCCAGCACGGGCGAAGCGTACCCATACCACCGCCGAGGTTCTGGAACTCCTTGAGAGGTGGCGGACAGAGAAGATGACTCTCCCAGAGGTGACCATCTGTGGCCGCATAATGAGCGTGCGAGTGATGGGTAAAGCCTCGTTTGCCCATATCGCCGATGGCACCGGAAATATCCAAATCTACGTCACAGAGGACAGTGATAGCCTGGGAAAAGATGGCTACGGCTTCTTCAAGAAGGATCTAGACATTGGTGACTTCATCGAAGTAGAAGGGAGACCCTTCTACACCACGACTGATGAGCCCAGCGTTAGAGTGTGGCGGCTCACTCTCTTGGCTAAGTCCCTACGCCCCCTCCCAGAGAAGTGGCACGGGCTCAAAGATGTGGAGACCCGCTACCGCCAGCGGTATCTTGACCTCATCGCCAACGAGGAGGTGCGTCGGATCTTCCTCACCCGGAGCCGCATCATATCCGCCCTGCGCCGCTTCTTGGATGAGCGAGGCTTCATCGAGGTAGAGACGCCGATTTTGCAACCCATCTACGGTGGTGCTGCGGCTCGCCCCTTCGAGACCTATCAGCACGCCTTACATCGAAAACTCTACCTCCGTATCGCCGATGAACTCTATCTGAAGCGGCTCATCATCGGCGGTTTCGAGCGGGTCTATGAGATAGGCAAGGATTTCCGGAACGAGGGGCTCTCCACGGTGCATAACCCAGAGTTCACCCAACTAGAAGCCTATCAGGCCTACGCCGACCATGAGGATATGATGCGCCTAGCGGAGGAGACCTTCGCCTACGTCGCCCAGGAGGTGCTGGGGACCACTAAGATCATCTATCAGGGTAACGAGATCGACCTGACCCCTCCTTGGCGGAGGGTGACCATGCGCCAGGCGATCCTCCAGGAGACGGGGATAGATATCGAGAAGGTGGGCTCCTTCTCCGCCCTGAAAGAGGCCATAGCCGAAAAGGGGCTAGAAGTGACCCCCAAAGAGACCTGGGGGAAACTGGTGGAGGAACTCTTCAAGGAGCATGTGGAGCCCACGCTCATTCAGCCCACTTTTGTCCTCGATTATCCCAAGGAGATATCGCCTTTGGCTAAAGAGAAACCAGAGGAGCCTCGCCTTGTGGAGCGGTTCGAGTTCTTCCTCGGTGGCTTGGAGTGTGGCAACGCCTTCACGGAACTGAACGACCCCTTGGAGCAGCGGGAGCGGTTCGCCGCCGAGAAGAGGGCCTTGGAGAGTGGCGAAGAGTCGGCTCACCCTATGGATGAGGATTTCATCCAAGCCCTAGAGTATGGCATGCCCCCTACGGGAGGGATAGGGTGGGGGGTGGATCGGATGGTGATGTTATTCTGCGATCAGTCCTCTATCCGGGAGGTAATCCTTTTCCCCCAGTTGCGGGGCAAGGAGCCATAAACCAGGCGCCTTCTTCGGTGACTGAACCTTCAAGATAAAAACCCATGCCTCTCTACCTCGCCTTTCTCTGGCACATGCACCAGCCCTACTATATACTCAGCGGGCGCGCCTCCCTCCCCTGGGTGTGGCTCCACGCCATTAAGAACTACCTCCACATGGCTGAACTCCTCCGCGATTACCCTCGCATCCACGCCACCTTCAACCTCGTCCCCTGCCTTTTGGAGCAGATCATAGCCTACCTTGAGGGCTCGATCAGCGACCGTCACCTGGACCTAAGCCGCCAAGGTGAGTGGTCTCCCGAAGAGGGGCAATACCTCCTGGCCAACTTCTTCAATGTCGATGAGGAGAGGATAAGAGTTCATCCTCGCTATTACGAACTTTGGCAACTCCACAAGGAGGGCCACCCCTTCAGCGACCACGATTATCGCGATCTTGTCGTCTGGTTCAACCTGGCCTGGATCGACTCCCGATGGCTAGAGAAAGATGAGGTGCTGCGTTCGCTAGTGCAGAAAGGGCAAGGTTTCGCCATTGCCGATGTTGAAGCCATCCTGGCCAAACAGATGGAGATGATGGAGAGGATCATCCCTCTCTATCGGGAGTTGGAGGAGGGAGGACAGGTTGAATTGACCACCTCCCCTTATTACCACCCCATCTTGCCCTTGCTCATCGATTCTCAGTCCGCTCGGGAAGCAAGCCCCGCACTTCAGGTGCCCCCCTTCGGTCATCCAGAGGATGCGGCGGAGCAGATAAGACGCGCCCTGGAGTTCCATCGCCTGACCTTTAGAGAACCCGCTGGCCTCTGGCCTCCTGAAGGGGCGATAGGGGAGGGGGTTCTGTCCTTGTTAGCGGGCAAGGTAAGGTGGGTGGCCTCCGATGAGGAGGTACTGGCCAAATCTCTAGGCACCGTCATCGAGCGGGACGAAGAGGGCCGAGTTATTGACCCCGAAATCCTCTATCAGCCTTACTTGTTAGAAAACGCCCCCTCTTTAGCCATCATCTTCCGAGACCGCTATCTCTCCGACCGAATCGGTTTCGCCTATGAGAACTGGCCTCCTAAGTCCGCGGCTGAGGACCTGGTGGCTCGTCTCCACCGCATCAAAGAGAGCCTGCCGGAGGATGGGCGTCCTTATCTGGTCTCCCTCATCCTGGATGGAGAGAACCCCTGGTCGAAGTATGAGGACAACGGCGACCCCTTCCTCCGCCACCTCTACTCTCTCCTCTCCCAGGAGGAAGAGATCCAAACGATCACCGTGAGCGAATATCTCTCCCGACACCCACCCCAGGAGAAGATCGGGCATCTTTTCACCGCCTCCTGGATAGACCATAACCTCAAGACCTGGATAGGGGAACCGGCGCAGAACCGGGCCTGGGAGTATCTGAGCCGCACCCGGGAGGCGCTCCTCTCCTGGCAGCGGGATTACGCCCCGGCCGATATAGAGACCATGGGACGAGCCTGGCAGAAGATATACGCCGCCGAGGGGAGCGACTGGTTCTGGTGGTACTGTAGCCGGAACGAGTCGCCAGAGGAAGCGATCCTGGACAAGACCTTCCGGGGCCATCTGGCCAACGTCTTCACTTTGATGGGGGTGCCTATCCCCGACTGGCTGAAGGAGCCGATCCAGTAGCCGCATTGACGGAGCAAGCGGCCTGTGATATACTCAAATTGGGGCCTGCCCCGAGGGATTGTCCTGGAATCTCATCTTGGGGCCGTTAGCTCAGCCTGGTTAGAGCACCTGCCTTTTAAGCAGGGTGTCGCTGGTTCGAATCCAGCACGGCCCATCTGAGCCACCCTAGCTCAGTCGGTAGAGCAAGCCCCTCGTAAGGGCTAGGTCGTGGGTTCGAGTCCCATGGGTGGCTCTGGGCGCCGCGGGTTTCAAAGAGGCCAACCGTTGACAGGCGGTTGGCCTCTTAGTAGAAGGCGAGGTATGGTAGAATCCGATGCAGAAGGAGGAGAGGGGAACAGAGGAGCGATTTAAGCCCGGCCAGATCGTTCCGCAGTCAGGCCAGTATTTGAACCAGAGAACCGGAACCGAGGTCACCTGCGTGAGGGGTAAGAAGTTCCCACCCGGCCCACAAGGCACAACTTATACCCTCAGCAGCGCAACGAGACACAAAGGAGATTGAGAAGCCTTCCGGTCAGCGGGGCGGATATTCTCCCCCGCATTTTGTTCAAAGAGAAATCGCTATTACCCTTCAACCTAGGGGAACGGCTGGTTCTATCTTCGTGGTGAGGCGAATGGGGCTAACCGTCCACCGACGGTTAGCCTTTCCGCTAGAGGAAGCGATCAGAAGAAAGAGGTGCAAAGGATATGGGACGGAGGGCTAGTTGGGTTTTGGTTATCTCCATAGCGGTTCTGGTTTGTTTCCTCCTCTTGGGGCTATGCTTCATCGGGCTGATAATATCGCCGACTTTGCGGACAACCATCTTTCGCTTGCCTTCGCCGCCGCCCACCCGTGGCTACACCACCAGCGGGGAGCATATCTATTACACGGGCGTTGATGAGAAGGGGCAGCGAATACCTTTTGAGGGTGGACCGATGTGGCTCTATATGCATGGGGGGTCATGCGTCAGTTGTCACGGGCCGGACGGAAGGGGAGGCCAGCCGGTGATGATGGGGACGGAGATACCGCCAGATATAAGGTATCACCACCTGATAGAAGAAGAGCACGAGGAGGGAGAGGAACACCCTCCCTACACCGACGAGACGATCAAGCGGGCCATCACCCAAGGGCTCAACCCCGCGGGAGAGCCCTTGGATTACACCATGCCCAGGTTCCTGATGACGGAGGAGCAACTCAACGACCTCTTGGAATTTCTCAAAGCCCTTGATTGAGGAGGAGAGCGATGAGTCCGAAAAAGGTAATAGTCTATACCCAGCCGGGGTGAATGTTTTGCCAGAGCGTGAAAGAGTTCCTTTCCCAGAACGAGATAGCCTATGAGGAGAAGGACGTCTCAGCGGACGAGGCCGCGCTCCACGAACTGATGCATATGGGGGTCTTCACCACCCCAGCCACGGTCATAGACGGAGAGGTAGTGGTGGGGTTCGACCGGAAGAAGTTGGCGGAACTGCTGGGAGTGGGGTAGTGAAACGAAAGGAAAAGAACTCACCGACCTAGTCGAGTGTTTGACGGACAATAGCAGTGGTCGCGACATGCAAGGACACAAGTTAGATCGTATTAGAGATTGGCTGTCGTTGATTTTCAAGCTCCTAGGCTCAGCTTTTGTGGTCGGCCTGCTCCTGTTTTTCGTGAATTCTTGGCGTGAAGCCCACCAACTCCGGCCACAGTTGGCTTATGGTTTTACCATATCTTATCACCCTAGGTGGGAAGACCCTAGAGATAAGGAAAATCGTCTCTTGGAGGCCACCAAGTGGATCAGGCAACCCCCGCCGGAAGCGTGGCCACCTCCAGAAGATGTGAATTTAAGGGTCTTTCTCTGGGCTGTATGGCGCAATTTGAACACCCATGAGGATAGTTGTGGCCAGTTAACAATCGAAGAATCACTTGATTTGGACTTTGAGTCCCTCGTTGCACAGGTGAGCGCGGAGCATCCGAGCGAAATACACCCCATCGAATATCATTTACCCATAGAAGTGACAGATCGTCTTTGTGGCAAAACTCGCCTTGCTTTGCCTGTGGCATGGATTGACTGGTCGGCAAGCGTTGATGACCCTGTGAACGCTATCCGATCTGAATTGGGTGAGCCAAAGTTAGACTGCAAGGTCAAGTTGTATGGCCCACTAGACCAATTCTCGCTCTTCGCGAGCACGGACATCTTGGATTGCGGGGAGGACGGAGGCTTCGAACATCCTGCTGATTTCTAGTAATTGGACTGGCCAATGGGGAGTTGTGGTAGCATCGTCTGTCTTCCGGCTCAAACCTGCGAAGGAGAAATGCGTTGAGAACCCTGGGTTGCGCTTTTCAAATCCTGGCCCTGCCCAGACCGAGGGGGCAAGAGAGGCGGGTATACGTCTTTAGGCGATGGTGGTGGTTACGGCGCAGATTCTACCTGCGAGGTGAAGCCATGGGTGAGATGGACAACGTGGGTTGGTTCATCGTCGGGGCTGTAATGACTGCGCTGCTGGCCCTAGCCGTCTTTCTCGCTTGGCTACTCTTTCCCCTGTTCCAAAGTCTCCTGTAGATGGAGGTGAAAGGTATGATCTGTCCCCAATGCGGTGAAATGAACCCTCCCGAGGCGGAGCAGTGCACCAGTTGCGGGGCTAACCTTCCGCCCTCGTCGAAAATGATAGTCTGCGAAGGGTGCGGCAGGGAGAACCCGATAACCAACCGGTTTTGTCAGGGCTGCGGTCGGCTCCTTTCTCGCCCCGAGGTGGCTTTCCACCGGGAGGTGATGGAGCCGGGGGTGGAGGTGAAAGAAGAGCCGGGCCGGGGTCTCCCCCTCACCTACATCCTCCTAGTGGTCCTCCTCGTTCTAGCGGCGTTGACATTACTCGTCTATTTCATGAGCCGCTGAATTCTACTGGCCACACTTGTGAGATCGTGTCTGTTCTAGGCCTCCGAGAAGGGCTCTAGAAGGGGCGGACTTATCCTGAGAGAGCCCCGGCTATGCAGGCAAAGATGAGCCAAGTGATAGATCATCGATGAAGGGCTATAAAAAGGTTGGGATGCGTTGGAAAGGCGATAGGGGGTCGATGAGGCAGAAAGGGAAGCCTTGAGATGGTCTGGGATGGGACAGAGCGAAGGAGTAGGGAACGGCGGAAGGGGGGGTAGAGAAAGGGCGAGGGAAAAAGAACTGGCCTCCCGGGGCCGAAGAAGGGTGAACCGACGGAAACTTTGGCTTTGGGGCGATGGCTCTTCAGCCTTCATTCTTGGGGGCTAGGTACCCTTGGCACCAGTTGGAGAGGTGATACAGGCGTAACGGATAGAGCCTTAGAGTGTTAAACAGGTAAATCTATCCTGCGCGGCCTTAGCCCAGGTTGCCGGGACTAAAAACATGGGCTCTTCTCCAAATTGTGTGGGTAACTAGGGTGGACGGGCCCTGGCCCAAGGGG
>CAYLIE010000041.1:0-18302 GCA_964383935.1 uncultured Anaerolineales bacterium
CCGCTTCCTCCCCCCAGCAAGCTGGGGGGTATCCAGCGGGAGGTTTTCATGAAGCCACCCTGATAATGTACGGCACTGACGACAAAGCCGACTTGATTGGAAAACATTTCCTTGATCTTGTCGCTCCCGAACAACGAGACCAGGCGCTAGCCGCTATGGAAGCGGTGCTGGAAAAGGGATACGACAAGAGTCGAGACTATCATATTGTCACCAAGGACGGCGGTAGGATCCCTGTAGAGGTGAGCGCAGCCGTCATGAAAGACGTGGATGGCAAACCGATAGGACTTGTGGGTGTAAGCAGGGACATCACCGAGCGCAAGCGGGGAGAGGAGGAACTGAGGCAATACCGCGAACACCTTGAGGAGCTAGTAGAGGAGCGCACAGCCGATTTGAGAAGGATCAATGAACAACTTGAACAGGAAATCACCGAGCGCAAGCGGGCGGAGGAGGACATTCGCCGCCACAGTGAGGAGTTAGCGACTCTCAACACCATCGCCGAAAACCTGGCCAGCACGCTGGAACTGGAGGAGATGCTGGAATCTACAGTCACACGTGTCGCTCAGGTGATGCAGGCCCACATCTGCACCATCAGGCTCGTGCAAGACGACGAACTGACCATCGGAGCAGCGGTGGGATACAAGGATGAATCGGCGCGCCAGCACCGTATCAAAATCGACGAGCGCTTGGCCCGCGTAACCCGAGACCAGCAGTCACTATTGGTCGAGGATCTGTGGAAATCGAAGGACACCCCCAGAAGCCGTCGAGAGAGAGCCAAGCAAGAGGGAGTACACTCCTTCCTCGGAGTCCCTATGGTCTCCAAGGGAGAAACCATCGGTGTTCTCAGCATTTACGGAGAAAACCCCCGCCGCTTCACCGAAGAAGAGATCAATCTTCTCCTCACCATCGCCAATCAGGCAGCCCTGGCCATGGAGAACGCAAGGCTCTATGAGAGGGTCAGGCAACACGCCGAAGAATTAGAACGACTGGTGCAGGAAAGGACAAGGGAGTTGCGGGCTATACACGCGGAGTTGCTACAGAGCACCAAGTTGGCTGCCTTAGGCCAACTGGCTGCTGGAGTAGCCCACGAACTGAACAACCCCCTGGGGGCCATCTCTGGCTACTTGGAACTCCTGCAAGAGGAGATGGAATTAGGGCCCCGGGAGATGGAATATATGGAGAGCATGGAGAAGCGTATCCAACAGGCGACCAAGATCGTGAGGGAACTGAAGAGTACATGGATGCCTTCCGAGCCGGCCTGGCAGACCATTGACATTAACGACATCCTAAAGGAGACCTTAACCTTGGTAGAACGACGGCTCTCCCTGCACCAGATAAAGGTCCAAAAAGAGATGGCTCCCAACTTGCTGCCGATTCACGCCGACCCAGATCGATTGCAACAAGTCTTCATCAACCTCATTACTAACGTCAAGCAAGCCATGGGAGAGGGAGGCACGTTAAGGGTCGCTTCCCGAGAATCGCGGAATGGCGAGTGGGTGGAGATAATCTTCACCGATACAGGAGGGGGTATCGCCAAGGAGCATTTGGACAAGATATTCGACCCCTTCTTCACCACCAGGAGCCCAGGGAAGGGGTTGGGCCTAAGGCTTTCGGTCAGTCATAGGCACATAAAAGACCACGGAGTAACCATCGATGTCTGTAGCGAAAAGGGAAGGGGTTCTGTCTTCAGAGTAGCCCTGCCCTCTTCAAGGGCCAAGAGATGTTGGGAGATCCTCGATTGCGACGAGAAGGAAGGATGCAAAGCCGTACGAGAAGGGGTCGATTATAGGTGCTGGTCGGTGATGGAAGATGTATCGCAGTGCAAACGTTGCGAAGTGTACAGAAGAAAGGCTCTCCCACCCCTCGATGGAACTCTCCTGCCCGAATAGCGTGGTGAGGTAGATGGCGGGGGAACCCAATGGAGAGAAACAAGGGATGAGGGAAGGAGCCGGGATCCTGGTGATAGATGATGATGAAGATTTCCGCTTTATCCTCAGCCGCACTTTAGAGAGAGAAGGGTATCGGGTCCAGGCGGCGGAGACCGGAGCAGAGGCTGTGCGGGTTATGAAAAGTCAGAAATTTGACCTTGCACTGGTGGACATCAAAATGCCAGAAATGGGAGGGCGGGAGACGATCAAGGAGATTCGCAAGTTGGATCCTCAACTGCCAGTGCTCTTGGTGACCGGCTCTCCCGATTGGCCTGACACAGAACTTCGGGCTACAACCCAAGGATGGATATATAAGCCCTTTAGACTGGGGCAACTAAGATCTATGGTACGGAAAGTTCTAGAACAACCCTCTCAGTGACTCAAGTACGCGCCATCTCTCGTCCAAAGGGCATCACCATGGTCGCTTGGCCATCTTTGACTCGACCCCAACTGTTTACTCCCTAGCCCGGACTGCAAAGGCCCAGCCAAATAGCAAACTCTTCGCCATGATGGGAAGAGATGCTTTTCTAGTCTACTCCTCCAGCCCTCGCAGGTACTCCTTATCTTCTTCCGTCAACTTGGCTTTTTTCAGGAGATCCGGCCTTCGCTCAAAAGTGCGTCGGAGCGCCTCCCTCCGCCTCCAGCGAGCGATCTTGGCATGGTCGCCGGAGACAAGGAGATCGGGCACGGGGTAGCCACGAAAGACCGCTGGGCGGGTATATTGAGGATGCTCCAGGAGCCCCCTGGCGTGAGAATCCCTCATCGCCGCTCCCAGATCACCCAAGACCCCCGGAAGGAGACGGGTCACACCATCGATGACGACCATGGCCGGGATCTCCCCTCCGGTGAGTACATAGTCGCCGATGGAGATCTCATCATCCACTAAATGCTGACCAACCCGCTCATCGACACCCTCATATCGTCCGCAGATGAGCAGGATCCGCTCTTGAGCAGCCAACTCCCAGGCCAACTCTTGGGTAAATAGACGCCCTTGAGGGCTAAGGAGGATCACGCGAGTCGAAGGCCACTTTCCACCCAACACCGTCTCCACAGCCCGAAAGATAGGCTCCGGTTTCATCACCATCCCCCCGCCACCGCCGTAGGGAGCATCATCGGTGGTGCGGTGCTTATCGGTGGTATAGTCACGTAAATTATGAACGACTACTGTAACCAGCCCGGCTTCTATCGCCTTCCTCACGATGCTTTCTCGGAAGGGGCCCTCAAACATCTCCGGGAAAAGGGTCAAGATATCAAAGCGCATAACCCCTCCTCAAACATTCTAACACAGAAGAGACGACCTTGCTATCCCTATGCTTTCGTGATAAGATGTTTGGCAACCCAGAGGGTGCAAAGATCCTAAAGGTTGAAAAGATATACCCCAAAGCGGTCACCTGCTCAATAGGAAGACGGTTAACGTTTGAGGGCTTGCCCATACGGCGTCCGGGAGGACAAGGATGGACTTCAAAGAAGCGGAAGAGAGATTCTACGAACTGAAGGGAAGGCTCGATGCTGGGACCATCAGCCAAGAGGAGTTCAAAGCCCAATTAGAGAGGCTCAAGGTTCAGGATTCTCAAGGCCGCTACTGGATGATAGGCGTTCAATCTGGAAAATGGTACTTTTACGATGGGACCCGATGGGTCAGAGCCGAGCCCCCTGGAGAGCCTGGAGAGGCACCTCCTTCTGAAGCGACTCCGCGGGGCCCTGTTGCTTCCCTACCCGAGCAGCCTCTAAAACCTCCCTCTTCTCTAGAACTGCGGCCTCGGCGCCGTCGCATCTCCGGAGGTATCCTAGCCCTCATCCCCCTTGGTCTAATCCTCGTTTGCTGTCTCTGCATCATTGCGGTAGGAACGGCGGATTATCTCATCGCTAGCCACCCCATAAGTTCCGCCCTCAGCGACCTTCTGGGACGCCAAATCGGCTTCATAGCCACTCCCACTCCTACACCCCGCCAGGAAGAGGGCCTCACCCCGACGGTGACGCCCACGCTCAGTGCGGAGGAACTTATAGCCTTAGGCGATCAGTTGGTATTCCAGGGCCAACTGGAGGAGGCTATCGCCCAGTACCAGATGGCCACGGCCATAGATCCCCAGAACGCCTTGGCTCATCTAAAACTGGGAGAGACTTACTTGGCCCTGGGGCGATGCGAGGAGGCTATTCCCGCGTTTCAGCAGGCACTAGTCATCGACCCTCATCTGGCCGAGGCCCAGGAGGGTCTCAGAGAGTGCGCCGGCCCGCCTCCGCCAACGGTAACCTTCTCCTCTTATGTCAGGGCCGACCTGGGGTTAAGCATCCTCTACCCCGATACCTGGGTCCTCGCCGAACAGGAAAATCAGACCATCTTCGCCGAGAGCGAAGAGCCTCTGGAGCACCTCGCGGGGAGCGTTTTCATCTTCACCTCCCTGCCCCTGGAAACGGAGATGACTAACACCCAGGCTCTAGAAGAGAGGATAGCCACCTTGCCGCCAGGTACCCAAGTGGGCGAGATGGAACCCGCTTACATAAGCGGGCAGGAATGGGCCTCCGTCCATGGAGAGATGAGCGGGGAGGCGGTTCCCTCGCCCTCTCGGATCTATGTGGCGGCCACAGTCTGGCATTCTAGGCTCTATGCCCTCCGGGCCCTGGCCCCCACCGACACCTGGAAAGATGTAGCCTGGCCCATCTTCCAAGCGATGCTAGAGAGCATCAAGATCCAGGAGGTGGTGGCCGAAGCCTCCCCTACACCCACGTCCACCCCACCCTTGACGCCTACAGCCACCCCGACCGCAACACCAACACCGACAGCCACCTCTACACCTACGCCCACCCCATCGTTGACACCCACAGCCACCCCGACCCCCCAGCCGGCTCTTTCGGGCCGCATCGCTTTCACGGCTTATGAAGGCGGCGGTTACGAAACCTATGTAGCCAATATAGATGGCTCGGGGCTTCAAAAGATTTGGAGTCGTATGCATCAGCCGGATTTCGACCCTTCAGGAGAATGGCTAGCAGTCAACGGCGAGTTGCCTGGCTATCTAGATATTCAAATCATCCCAATCAACCCCGATAACACCTTCGGGCAGCACCGGAAGGTGAGTACTCATTATGAGGACTCCTGGCCCAGTTGGTCCCCCGACGGCTCCAACATCGTCTTCGTCTTCTACAAAGAAGATGACCCCAGGTGGATCCGTGTTCGCATCCTCTCGGATCTGACTAAATTCACGGAGGGAGACCTGATAGACGGTCCCGGTGGGATGAAAGTACGCGGCCGGTACACAGTTTGGGCTGATCGGATCGCCTTCACCACCTGCGACTATTGGGGGACGGGGAGCAACTGCGGCATCTATACCATCAGTGCGGGAGGAGGCGATGCCACGCGCATCAGCGATGATTCCCAGGACCGGGCTACCGATAGCTTTGGGAATCAAGTGCTTTACATGTCTCCCGCCGATGGCGATTGGGAGATATGGAAAGTGAGTTCCACCGGCGGAGGACGACAGCGACTCACTAACAACTCGGCTCAAGATGGATTGGCTGCCTGGTCGCCCGACGGTCAACATATCGCCTTTCTCACCAACCGCACCGGCTCCTGGGAGATCTGGGCTATGAACGGTGATGGGAGCGACCCACGGAGGCTCTTCTCCCTTCCAGGGGAGCCAGGAGAGTGGACCGAGGAGCGGATCTCTTGGGGACGTTGATGGCCAAGATGAGCCCCTCTCCCTTCTCATCGCCATCCCGTTCACCTGGTTGGGCTCCGGATAGATAGCGATGAGTAAGAAGAGCAAGAATCACGGAGCCCTGCTCACCGTGGTGGCCGGGGCGATCATCGTATCCAGCGCCATCATTTTAGTGGCCCTTGGACAGAACCACCCTATAGAGAGCCTCGTTCTCCAACCGCCATCTCCCACTCCTACTCTGGCACCCACCTCCACAGCCACCCCAACGGCTTCACCGACCGCCACAGTGATCCCTACACCCACCCCTGAAGTGACTGAGGAAGATGGCTGGCTGAGTAGACCTATCGGTCCCCAAGGGGAGCAGCATGTGGACCGTTTCTACCCCTACGGCTCCACGGGAGGGAGAAGGTACCGCATCCATCACGGGGTGGAGTTTCAAAATCAAGAGGGTACGCCCGTCCTCGCCGCGGCCAGTGGGAGAGTGATCGTGGCTGGCCGGGACGATGAGGTGATCTACGGAGCCAAATCCAACTTCTACGGCCAGCTGGTCATTGTAGAACTGGAGAGAAGATATAGGGGAGAAAAACTCTACAACCTCTATGCCCACCTTTCGCAAATCGGCGTTGCAGTGGGACAAATGGTTGAGGAGGGAGATATCGTGGGACGGGTCGGCATGTCTGGTTCAGCCTTTGGCCCTCACCTACATTTCGAGGTACGAGGGGGAGAGAACTCCTACAATAGAACTTTTAATCCAGAACTCTGGCTTCGCCCCCTCCCCGGATATGGGATCATCGTCGGCCGCCTCATCGACGCTCAAGGCAAGCCGATCCCCGAAACCCTGATAACCGTTCACCATGTTGAATCCCCCGAGCAACGCTGGCAGGAGATATTCACCTATACTCTAGAGGAGGTGAACTCCGACGAAGAATGGAAGGAGAATTTCGTCCTAGGGGACGTGCCGGAGGGCACCTACATCCTCAAAACGAGGGTAAAGGGAAAACTCTATCAGAGGGAGGTAGTGGTAGTGGCCCAGGAGATCGTTCTGACCATCATAGAGACCGAATAGACCAAATAACTCTGCGAACTGGCTTATATCCCCCAGCCATATCGCTGAAAAAAGGAGTAGAGAATGGCAGGTAAGAGACCAAATTTGGAGGATCTGGACCTGAGTTTGGGCCAGAGAACCAGGCTCTATCGGCTGCTATATAAATACGGCCCCGGCAACGGCACCATGCTTCTCCTCCCTATCGATCATGGCCTGGAGCACGGCCCGCGAGATTTCCTCGCCAACCCACCCTGCCAAGATCCAGAATACCAACTTCGGTTGGCCAAGGAGGGAGGCTTCTCCGGCATCGTTTTCCACATCGGCCTGGCCCAAAAGTATATGAGAGAGTACGCAGGGGAAGTGCCGTTAATCCTCAAAGTGAGCGGCAAGACCAATATCCCCTCCGAGGCTTACGCTTTCTCCCCCCAGACCGCCTCGGTGGAGGATGCGGTCCGGCTGGGAGCCGACGCCGTGGGGTATACCCTCTATGTGGGCTCGCCCTCCCAGGGTGAGGATTTCCTCCAGTTGGGCCGTATCCGGGAGGAGTGCGATCGATACGGTCTGCCCCTCATCATCTGGTCCTATCCCCGGGGAGAGGCTGCAGAGGCCAAAGGAGGTCACGAGAGCATCTACGCCGTGGATTACGCTGCCCGAGTGGCTAGCGAACTGGGAGCCGACTGCGTCAAGCTGAACTTCCCAGAGTACGATCCCAGCCGGAAGGATCAATACCCCAAAGAGTACAGAGAACTGGCCCTCAGCCCAGCGGAAGCGATAAAGAAGGTGGTCCAGTCGGCGGGAAAGGCTATGGTCTTGCTCTCCGGAGGTAGCAAGATCAGCGACGAGGACCTTTTGGAGAAAGCCCGCCTGGCGCTGGAGGCTGGAGTTACGGGCTTCCTCTTCGGCCGCAACCTATGGCAAAGGCCATACGAAGAAGGTCTGCGTGTAACGGCGGCACTCAAGAAACTGATGCTAGAGTACCCGACATAGGCAAGGGTCTCTTCGCAGCACCGCTCAATGAATGGAGAAAGTAAGAGCCCTTTCCACAGTTGGAAAGGGCTCTTAACCAAGGATGAAGACCGGCTGAGCCCTACTCCGCACTCAGCGCGAACTCTTCCTTGGCAGCGCGGATGAGGGCTAAATTCACCACCTGGCCAGCCTTCTCCAGCCGGTTGAGGTCAATTACATTATCCACTGGAGGCTCTTCCTCACCGGGCGCCCAGCCTACCACTACCGCCCCGACCTCCTTTTGGAGATACTCCTGGTAGGAGCGAGGTGTGGTGGCCTCCACATCAACCTTGCAGGAGAGGTCTCGGGCCGCACCTTCCAGAAGTTCTATCGCATCCTCCCTCCCCTCGCTCAGTTGCAGGATGGGCTCCCCTAGGCCAAGCCTATTCAGATCTATCACCGCCTCCACCTGGAGAGAACGATGGGTGAACTTACTCTCGAAGTAATCGAACCAATACTCCGCTCCAGAGTAGGCCCAATCGGAACCTGCCCAGAGGGCAAAGAGCACGGTGCGGCCGGGCTCGAGTTCATACTCCTTCCAGACCCTGGCGACCTCCAAGAGCGCTGCTACCCCGGACGCGCTCTCGTTAGCCCCCATGTAGAGAAGACCATCTTCTTGGCCCCATCCATCATAGTGGGCGGAAACGATGATCATCTCGGCGTTTAACCGGTGCGTCGTGCCTGAGCGCTGGCCGGTATGCCCTCCCGGTAACATAGCCAAGACATTGTAGGCGGTCACCTCCTGCGGCGACGAGAGGAATACGGATATCCTTCCCTGAACGGTCAATTCTTGCCGCCACCAAGCCTCCCCTCCTGACCAATTGGCCAATCGGTCCCGCAAGAGGGAGAGGCTCAAGCCATCTGCACTAAGGAACTCCTCAGCCACCTCAGGGGTGATATGAAGGATGGGGATGGTGGGCTCCAAGAGGTACTCTTCCCCGGGCTGGAAGATGAAATTGTCTGTAGTCTCCTCTTCGGAGATAGCGATGAAAGCCTCTGCTCCACGGGCCAGGGTCTCGCCCTCGAAGCCAGCCGGAACGTTCCCCTTAAAGTAGAGAACCGCTTTGCCTTCGAGATCAGCCAATTCGTAAATCGCTGATCTCTCCGGTGAAGAGAGCCCGGGCTTAACAAGGAAGGCCTGGAGGGGAACCCTTTCCCCACGAATGTTGACTTTGGTAGAGAGGTCTATGGTCACAACAGGCATTGACCAAACCGACCGCATCTCGTCTAATCGCATTTGGAGGGAAGCGGCGCTCAGCCCATCAGGAGCAAGGAGCGAGTCAGCCATCTCCGGAGTAACGACAGCGAGACGGTCAGAAGGAACATTTTCATCGTCGTACCAAGCGTACAAATCAGCATTGGAAGCGGCTTCCAAGAAACGGAACTCTGGCCTCCAGAAGGCCAGTTGATTTTGAGGCTGTGCCCTTTCGGAGATGACCAATAGACCCTTCGCTCCTCGCTCGAAGGCTTCTCGGTCAAAGCCAGGAGGGGCATTATCTTGGAGGTAGAGGGCGATCTTTCCCTCCAGTTCCAGGCCCGCAAAAGGAGGGTACTCCTCCCTTCTCGGATCGAATAGGAGCAGCGCCACACCCCCTTGAGCCTCTCCACTCCCCCCATAGCCATATATCTGTTCGCCAAAATCGATTCGATGCCGGTAACTCTTCACCACCTGGCCATCGCCATCCAGAATGGAGAGTTCAGGTGGAGAGAGGGCGCGAACCAGGTGGGTGGTGAAGGGCTGCATATAAATCTCCTCGGGAGAGCCCACCTCTCCGTAATATTGCCACCCTCTCTGATAGTCGTACTCCCTGAACCGAGAGGCGATATACCGGGCTGCAGCCTCACCCCCTGGTGTCCCCGCTTCCCTTCCCCCCATCTCCGATGAGGTCAAGGCCTCTATATGCTTCAGGGCCTCCTGAACATCGAAACTCGTGGCCAATTTAGCATATGAAGGCGCAGGGCCAACATGTTTCATGGTATAGATAGTGCCTAAAGTGATGAGGGCGATGACCAAAACCATGCGCGGGCTGAGGAGGAAAGCGGTTCTCATCTCCCGGCTCTCCACTACTCTCCTTAACCCCTCTCCAAGGAGGTTGAACCCCAGAACGGCTACGAAGAAAGCGGTGGCCGGAGCAAGCATCATCAGAGGGCGGGAGTAGAAGTATTTGCGGTACGCGCCAAGCATCGACCCCCACTCTGCGATATTAGGGATGATGCAGGAAGGGGTGAGACACAGATCCCCCGCGCGATCGATTCCCCCTCCGATATAGACCCCCAAGAAGCCCAGCTCTCCTATTAGCATCAGGACCGCGCCCATCTCCAGAGGGGTGATGACGACCAGGGAAGGCAAGATATTGGGCAGGATATGCCTCACCATTATCTCCAGATCGCTCAAACCTATAGCCCGCGCCCCCTCGATGAAGGGCTTGCGCTTGATGAGTACAAATTGCCCCCTCACCTGCTGGGCTATCTCCCCCCAGCCCACCAAGCATAGGGCAGCGATGAAAACGATCATCCCCCGTCGAATGCCCAGGGCAAAGATGAGAATCATCCCGCTAAGAAGGACAGGGAACGAAGCATTCGCTTCGATCAACCCCATTACCACCCGGTCGAAGAGACTGCCCTCGTGCCATCCAGCGAGGCTACCCAAGAAGAGTCCCACTATCAATCGAGCCATGGCCACGAAGGTGGCCAAGACCAGCGTGTTCCGGGCTCCCATGAGGATGAGGCTTAAGAGGTCCTGACCGAAGGGGTCTGTGCCTAGAGGGTATTCTCGGGAAGGCGGATAGGGAGGAACAACCAGTTTCCCCTCGTGGTAACTAACCCCCGCTCGCCCACCCAAGTAGGGATCCATAGTGGCTAGACCAGGACCAAATACCACCAAAAAAAAGATGGCCCCTATAACTAGCAACCCAAAGAGGAGGGGAAGATTGGAGAAGGCCCTCCTCCAGCGTGGCCACAACGAAAGGCGCCTCTCCTCTGGCGATTTCGACGGAGGAGGCCCAAGGGGCTTTACTTCCAACCGTTTCGCCCAGGCGGGGATGAACCTTTCTCGATTCAGCCTTTGCCACTCCATGATTACAGGTTCAACCTATAGCCTCCGACCGAAGGCGGGGATCGATATATCGGTAGATCATCTCTAAGAAAAGGTTAAACACCATGAAGGTCAATCCCAGGCAGAGAGCCAGGTTAACAGCCACCATACCATCCTTCTTCATTATGGCTTCCAGCATGGCCACCCCGATGCCCGGCCATCCAAAGATGACCTCTACAACCGGCAGGCTGCTTAGAGCGAAACGGAACGATACACCTAGGGCAGTAAGGATGGTTATGGCCGCATTCTTTAAGGCGTGTCGAGTGAAGATATCCCTGAAGAAGAGCCCTTTCGACCTGGCGGTGCGGATATAATCTTGTTCCCAGACCTCTGATAGGGCGACAAACGATACTTTGGCCACCTGCGCCAAAGGACGGGCCGCCAGGATCAGGCCGGGGAGTATAATACGACGGTCCCACCCAAACCCTCCAGCGACCAGCCAATGGAGACCAAAACCCTGGCTCAGCCGGATCGCTACCATCTGCAGAACCAAAGCGGCGAAGAAACTGGGAGCCGAGATGCCCAGGAGAGTGAAGGTGAGGAGGGGGAAAGAGAGGCGAGAGTGGCGTTTTAGGGCTGCTAAGACCCCCGCTGGCAACCCTATTAAGAGGGCCAGGGCGAGAGCAAAGAGGAGGAGCGCCATGCTCCGAGGATAGTATTCCAAGATAAGTTCGCTGATGGGACGAGAAGCCGCTGTGACCATGCTCGATTGGCCCGGAACCATCGCGGAGACGCCACTGGGGGAAAACCGTGTCACCATCCCCAAATCACCATGGAGCACCCCCTGGAGATACCCCAGACTGCTATGAAAGGCTCGAAGGGCACACTCCGCCAGAGAGAGGCCACTCCCCTCAGCCAGATTCAGTCCAAAGAAGACGAAAAAGATGATAGTGATGATGGTGCCGGCGATGAAAAGAAGACGCCGGAGAAGGAAACGGAACACAAAAGCCTCCCCTCGTGCAACTAACTCTATGTTTATATACCATTATATGCGTGAAAAGGTTCACGAACTACAGGTTTGGGAGAGGATGTGAAGCAGAGCCCTCCCAAGAGGCTAGTCCTTACAGAAACCAAAGTACCCCCGGCGCGATTCGAACGCGCGCACACGGCTCCGGAGGCCGCTGCTCTATCCACTGAGCTACGGGGGCGCAAACATAGTTTACCACAAACCATGTCTCTAGCGCAAGAGTGAAAGACCGAGAATGTTGAAAAACACCTCCTCGTTTAGCATAGTGGGAAAGAAATTGCATCCGCAGTATCTCTTCCCCCTTTCTGTCCCTATAGTCACTCAAATCCTAACGGTTTGTGGGAGAGACTATCGATGGCCAAAGAATTTATCCCACTTTTTCAACAGTCTCCGTGTGGCAAGAGTTGGACTCGACCAATAGAATAGTGATCGTGGCTTTCCTTCTTAGTGACCTCTGCTCAGAGAATATCGATAAATCTCTACCCGAGCGAACTCAGCCTGATCGACCAGGATACCGTTCTCCTCCAGCCACTCTCGCACCAAGCCTCGCGAGTCCCATAGCTCCCCTTCGGAAACCAGAAGCCAAACCATCTCTTGACCAGCCGTGATCTCTTCCATCTCCCCTGCCACGCCCTCTTGATCTAAACCCCCATTGGTGTAGGGAGGATCGGCCCCCACGAAGTCACCCTGGTAGTAATAGGCGAAACTCTGGCGCACGTAGGGCATGAGGAAAAGTATGAGTCCCTCTTGATCCGTCATGTATTCCGCGGCTGATCGGAAATCGGACTTTATTTTTGTATCTGTCTGGAACCACAGAGTCGAGAGGTTGACCACCAAGAGGAGCGCCAAGCAAACGGCTAGAAGTAGCCTAGAGCGGTTCCCGATAGCCACAAGCCCGCAGCCTATAAGGAGGAAGAAGGCCGGCGTTATAGAGATGAGGTAACGGTCCGTGAAGATGGGCATCCCCAGAGAGATGAGGTAAAGAGAAAAGACGGGCACAAAGAGAAAGAGAGACAAAAAGAGGGCCGAATGATGCCTAGCGAGAATATTCCTCACCAGCGCAAGGAAGCCCCCGAGAGAGACCTCCTCTCCTTCCCTCTCTTTTCGATAGAGAAGAACCCCCGCTAGAAGTAGGAAAAGGACGAGGGCTACTGGGGAGAGACCCCTGTAAGGAGTGGAATTTAGCCCAAAAGAGAAGAGGAGGACGGTGAATATCTCGGGGAGCGTATAGAACTTGTGTCCCGTAGTGAAGGAAGATAAGAGGGTGGGGATCTCCCACCTGACCAGAGGAAGGTAGGGCAAAACCAAGATTCCCATGGCTATAAGCCAAGCCTTGCTCGCTCCCCGGTAGCGGGGCCAACTGATGAGGTAGAAGAGCGCCTGGAAAGGGACGAGAAGCACAGCCAGAATATGGATATACATGGAGAGCCCCGTGGTCAGAAGATAGGCCAACCATAGATACCAGCGGTTCCTCTCCAAAGCCACAAGATAAAGGTGAACAGAAAGCAAGGAGAGAAAAGCCAGGAGGGAGTACATCTTCGCTTCCTGGGAATACCAGACCAGATAGGGGGAGAGGCCGACCAGAAGAGCGGTCAAGAGGGCAACCCGGCGCTCCAGCCACCTACGCCCTACCTGATAGACGAGAGGCACCAAAAGCACCCCCCAAAAGAGGGAAAAGAACCTGACGCTGAACTCGCTCCGTCCGACAAGGGCTATCCAGAAAGAGAGAAGTAGATAATAGAGGGGGCCGTTCTGGCCAGGCTCTATGAACCAAGGGAGAAGCCCCAGGGGTCCCGTCTCGGCGAACAGGATGGCATCTACCTCATCACGCCAAAGACTCTGGAAATCGAGGTGATAGAGGCGAATAGCGAAAGTGAGAGACACCAAAAGAAGGAGGAGAAGGGAGGGCTTTAACTTCTCCATCTCCCGATGGTGAGGAAGATAACCCACCCCAGGAAGGCGATCAAGGCTAGGACCCCTAAAGCACGCCACGTATAGGCCAAAGCAACCAGGCCGATCTCTATATAGTCGGCCCAGGAGCGGCTAAGACGAGGAGGCGGAGAAGGGGTCTCCTCAGCAGAGGGTATGCGAGAGGCCACGGCCGTGGGTGACACAGCCTCAAACGTTGGGGTAGGAGAAGGCATGGGCGTTGCCTCAAGCGCCAAGGTCTCCGTGGGCGTGGGGGGCTGAGGCGTCTCCCCAAGCGCTGGGGTCTCTATCGGCGTCGGGGGCTGGGGAGTCTCCGTAGGGGGGATGGCTGTAGCGGTCGGTGACGGGACAACGGTAGGTGGAGGAGGACTGATGGGAGATTGAAAGGAACGGTAAGCCAAAACAGCACTACCTCGCACCAGGAGAGAGAGAAAAGCCATCGAGAGCAGCATGAGGGACACAAGACCAACCATGCGGCGGATCTCAGCCTTCATGGCTCCTCCCCCTTCGATAGAGCATCACCCCCACCACCCCACCGATGATCACCAGACCGCCTAGGATCCAGGGCAAGTAGTTAGGCTGGGTGCGTACGGCGATGAGAGGAGGGAGTATGGAGGGGCCAACGGCTTCCTCCGCAGGAAGAGAAGGGATAGGGGATATGGGGAGGGGGCTAGTAGGTGACTCGAACAGACTGCCCGATCCAGCCATCCCAGGCCCCACCATCAGGAAGACGAGCAATACCGAAACAATGGCCAGAGGCAACAACAATATGAGACTCGCCAACTCTCTTCTCAGATTGCTAACCATCGCCTTTCCCTTGCCTTTCTAGAGTTAAACACCCCTTATCATAGCAGAAAGATGCCCTTCGGTCAATTGTGTATTTATGTAAACTCTTATTTTATGTCAATTCGATCAGTTGAGCGCTGACTTTTTCTCTTTCGATGGTGAGCAGCCCCACCGAGGGTATTTCTCCCTCCGTGGGACAGACCGCCCCGGGGTTGAAGAGCAACCTCTGGCCAAATCTCTGCTCATAGGCCCGATGGGAATGGCCGAAGATGATGACATCGGCCGCTGGATGGGTTTCCAGACACCAGCTGGCGATCCTCTGGTTAACCTCGTCTCGATCCTGACTCAACCAATACCGTACTCTCTCCAGGGAGCCTCTCACAAACGAGCCATGGCCATGGGTGAGCACGATATGATGCCCCAAGATATCGAGCCGCTGCGCCTTGGGCAGTTGAGGGTCTAGCGTCCTATCGATCAGGTGCACGTTCCCCCTCACCGCTTTCACCGGGGCTAGGGAAGCCAAATCGTCGAGAATACGAGGGTCCACGATGTCTCCGGCGTGTAATATCAACTCTACCTCGTTGAAGATTTCAAAAACAGCCCGGGGGACAGATTTCAGTCGCTGGGGGATATGGGTATCGGCTATGATGCCTACCAGCATCTCTTCTCCTAGATGGCAAGGAATTCTACCCTACCCCTCAGCCTTTGGCAAGGTTTTGAAGTTGCTCTATTGAAGCGATGATTGTAGACTCTTCGTTAAAGGATGCCAGGAGATGAAGAGGTGACCAAAAGCGTGACTATCTACACCAAGCCCGGCTGCCCTTTCTGCATGGCGGCCAAAGCCGATCTCAAGTTAAAGAGGGTCGAATACACCGAGTACAACGTTAAAGCCGATGCTCGGAGACTGGAAGAGATGCTACGGCTCAACGGTGGCCAAAAGAAGGTGCCCACCATTGTAGATGGAGAGAAGGTCACTGTAGGCTTCGCTGGCTATTGACACGTATAGGCCCGACGGTCCGTCGGATTGACACCCCGCTCATAACGTGGTATACTTTTTGCAAAATCTGTTAAAGGCTGGGAACAGGAGTAGTAGGCGTCGAAGCGGGGCTACTCCCCAGAGTCGAGGGGTGCCAGAGAGTCGGGGCAGGTGGAAGCCCGACGCCAGCGCTGACGCTGAATGGGCCTGGGAGCCGCAGGCTGAAATAAGAGTAGGCCGCGCCGGAATGGCCACCGTTATCAAGGCTGAAGGTATCCTTAAGGGTATCTGTTTCGAGAGAGGCGCTTTCGCCTAAGCGGGGTGGCACCGCGGGATCGAGATCTCGTCCCCAAGGACGAGATTTTTCTTTTGGAAGGGAGGAAAGATGACGAAGAAAGGACGGGTCTTCTCAGGAGCACGACCTACCGGAAGGCAGCATCTGGGAAACTACCTGGGGGCTATCAGGAACTACGTGGCCTTGCAGGATGATTACGACTGCGTCTACTGCGTAGTCGATCTCCACGCCCTCACCAGCCTCCAAGAGACGAAAGCCCTGAAGGTCAATACCCGAGAGATGGTCCTCGACTGGTTGGCGGCGGGGATGGACCCGGAGAAGAGCATCATCTTCGTCCAATCCCACGTTCCCCAGGTGGCGGAACTCCACATCATACTCTCTATGGTCACCCCCATGGGTTGGCTGACCCGCCTCCCTACCTTCAAGGAGAAAGTGCGTCAACAGCCCGACAACGTGAACTATGGGCTCTTGGGGTACGCGGTTCTCATGGCTGCAGATATCGCCCTCTACAAGGCAGATACGGTGCCTGTAGGGGAGGATCAGGCGCCACACCTGGAGTTCACCCGAGAGATAGTGCGCCGCTTCAACTATCACTTCGGTAAGGTCCTGGTGGAGCCCCAGATCAAACTGACAGAGTTCCCTCGCGTCCTGGGCATAGACGGGGTGAACAAGATGAGCAAGAGCCTGAACAACCATATCGAGATCGCCTCTTCGCCAGAGGAGATACGGAAGCGGGTGATGATGATGGTCACCGACCCTCAGAGGCGATACCGCACCGATCCCGGCCGGCCCGAGATCTGCAACGTCTTCACCCTCCATGGCTTCTTCTCCCCAGAGCAGGAAAAGGAGATAGAGGTGGCCTGTCGCACGGCTCAAATCGGCTGTGTCGATTGCAAGGAGATCCTGGCTCAGAAGATCGTCCAGGAGTTCGCCCCCTTCCGGGAGCGGAGAGAGGCGTTGGCCGCCAAACCAGAGACGGTAGGGGATATTTTGGCTGAGGGCGCAGCCAGGGCCCGTATCATCGCCAAGGCCACCCTGGCTGAGGTGAAAGAAGCGGTGGCTTTGCCCTAGAGGCTGAAGCGCTACCTCAAGACCATAGGAAGAGAGAAACCATTTTGGTTTCTCTCTTCCCTACTGTGTATCTTAATACTCTAACCTCTCAGAAAACAAATACCATCGCTAGATCGTTCACGTTCGTATTCGTGGGCCCGGTGATTATCAAGTCATTCAGGGCCTGGAAGAAATGATAGGAGTCGTTGTTGGCTAAGTAGGCCCGCGCATCCAGGCCTAACTCACGAGCCCGGGCCACGGTATCTCCCTCCGCGATGGCCCCTGCCGCATCGGTGGGCCCATCGCTGCCATCGGTGGCCGCGCAGAGGATGAGCACATCCTCCATGCCTTCGATAGCCAGTGCGGCGGCCAAGGTCATCTCCTGATTTCTCCCCCCTAAGCCATCTCCCTTGACAATCACCGTCGTCTCCCCACCCAAGACCAAGCAGGCCGGCGGCGACACCGGCTTGCCATACTGAACTACCTCCTTAGCCAAGGCAGCCAAGACCTTGGCTACCTCTCGTGCCTCACCCTCTAAGTAGGTGGTCAAAAGCAAGGCGTTGAACCCCAACTCTTGAGCCTTCTCCACAGCAGCCAAGGCTGCTTGTCGGTTGTTCCCTATGATGAGGTTGTAGGTTCGTTCGAAAGCGGCATCCCCATCCTTGGGGGTCTCCTCTATCTGGCCCGCTTTTCCCAACTCCAGGTGGCGCACAATGGTGGGTGGTATCTCTTCGATTAGTTTATACCTCTCTAAGACCTGCCAGGCCTCGGCGTAGGTAGTGCTATCCGGGACCGTGGGCCCTGAGGCTATCATATCCAGAGGGTCTCCCACCACATCCGAGAGGATGAGGGTGATGAGGAAGGCCGGATGGGCCAGACGAGCCAGTCGTCCGCCCTTCACCTGGGAGATATGCTTGCGAACGGCGTTGATTTCATTGATGGTGGCCCCGCACCGTAACAAAGCCTCGGTGAGCCGTTGCACCTCCTCCAACGAGATCCCCTCCTGAGGCGATATAAGGAGGGCCGAGCCCCCTCCGGAGATGAGACAGATGACCAGGTCATCCTCCTCTGTCTCACGCAAAAGATCAACGACCTTTCCCGTGGCGGAGAGACCCTCTTCGTCGGGCAACGGATGCCCCGCCTCCTGGAGCCGGACACGCTGTGTGGGGGCCAGGTAGCCGTACTTCACGTTCACCAACCCCGAAGTTAGCCTCTCTCCAAGGATCTTCTCCAGAGCCTGGGCCATGGCTCCGCTCGCCTTGCCTGCCCCCACCACATAGATATGGCGAAAACGGGAGAGATCATAACCCCTCCCGCTCACATACAGGATATCGCCTTCTAGGGATAGATAATTCCTTACCGCAACAACCGGATCGACGCTGACTAGAGCGGCACTCAGTATCGCCAAGGCCCGCTCACGCCGCTCCCTTCTCCGCCCCTCCTTGAGAAGGGAATCTGGGAACTCGTACATCTGGACCTCCCCGAAGAGTCTACCATAGACCGATAGATCGGGGCAAGAAGCCGTATTCCCTCGCGTAAAATGTCACCGGGGGCGGTTCGTTCCTTCAAATGATAAT
>CAYLIE010000042.1:0-1746 GCA_964383935.1 uncultured Anaerolineales bacterium
ATGGGAGAGACCGCAGGGAGCAATCCCTGTATGGCGCTCCTGTCCCTACTCCACGGATCTACAGGTACAGTGAGGACGTGACGATCCTCCAGGTGGGAGGGAGCGAGCTGGACTTCAATCATCCGGAGGGGGTGTTTACGATCTGGTGGCAGAGTGGGAGTAGGAATGTGAGGGTGTGGCCACGTTGCCCGCCGACTTCCCCGCTATCAGACCATCCTGGGAAGAACAGGCCCTTCTGCATGAGAGGAGAAGGGGCTCTTACCTATCCCGACACTCACCAAGACGGCAACGGCCACGGTCCTTATCTGCTCCAATCACCCGGCGCGTGCATACCGTGACATATGTTGCGTCTCTCCGCTTTTCACAGTATTCTAGTGAATGATTTGGCGAGCATGACCTGATCGACTCCAGACCAACGAAGTGGCCCCATAGCAACACCGTCGCAATAGAGCGTTGTGGGAGGCGACAATGTGCCAGATTGAGGCCGACTATCTTCCCTGTTGAGGTCGGGAGGTGATCGGCTTCGTCTTTGGAGTGTTAGGAACAGTAACCCTGAGCAGCCGTCCTAGTTGAAGAGGCTTAGTGAGTGGTGCGAGAGCTGCTTTTGGGTGACCTGGGGGAGATTGACGGCCTGGCTAGGGAGATGATGGGGATGCAGAATCCTTAGTGGGAGGGAGAGAGATGGGATTCTTCAACCATTCATTCGGAAGAAGACCACATCGCCCCGATCCGGAGCGGCTGTTACAAACCTTGCTGGCTTTCATCAACACCGACACTTGGACTGAATCCCGCCGCATCGTGAATGAGCACCCGGAACTGCTTAGCGACGAGGCCGACGCCCTGCTGAGGCGACTCGCGGTAGCGCAAGAAGACGAGGGCGCCCGCCACTTGGTGGAAGAACACCGCACCCTCCTGCGCCGCTGCCAGGAAGTGGGGATGGCGCAGGCTTTTGCGGAGATAACCGGCATAGGGGCTCGGGGAGTTGCGCCAGCCATCCCTCCTGGAGTGGGCGACGACTTGGCCCGCGCCGAGGCCGCCCGCGACCGCCTGCGAATGGACCGCAGCCGCCAGGCCTTAGATGCTGCGGTCCAGACATGGGAAAGCCTGCTGTCCAAGCCGGATCTTCGGTCGCACTCCGACCTCTATCGAGCCATCTTGAACGGAATCGCGGGTGTGCGCCTGCGTCGTTATCGGGCTCTTGGACGGAGGGAAGACCTGGAGCGCGTTATTGCCCTCTTGGAAGAGGCGGTGAGCCTCACGCCAGAGGGCTCCCCCGATCTGCCCGCTATCCTCAATAACCTGGGCAGCGGGCTGAGGCACCGCTACGTCCGCACGGGGGAGCTTTCCGACCTGGAGGGAGCCATCGAAGCCTGCCGCCGGGCGGTGAGCCTCACCCCAGAAGGCTCCCCCGACGTGCCCCGTAGGCTCAACAACCTGGGCAGCGGGCTGAGGCACCGCTACGTCCGCACGGGGGAGCTTTCCGACCTGGAGGGAGCCATCGAAGCCTGCCGCCGGGCGGTGAGCCTCACGCCGGAAGACTCGCCCGATTTGCCCCGTGGGCTCAACAACCTGGGCAATGGGCTGACCGACCGCTACGTCCGCACGGGGGAGCTTTCCGACCTGGAGGCAGCCATCGAAGCCTACCGCCGGGCGGTGAGCCTGACGCCAGAAGGCTCCCCCGATCTGCCCACTAGGCTCAACAACCTGGGCAGCGGGCTGAGGGACCGCTACGTCCGCACGGGGGAG
>CAYLIE010000042.1:1846-14382 GCA_964383935.1 uncultured Anaerolineales bacterium
AAGCCTACCGCCGGGCGGTGAGCCTCACCGCGGAAGGGTCCCCCGATCTGCCCGGTAGGCTCAGCAACCTGGGCGCCGGGCTGAGGGACCGCTACGTCCGCACGGGGGAGCTTTCTGACCTGGAGGCAGCCATTGAGGCCTGCCGCCGGGCGGTGAGCCTGACGCCAGAAGGCTCCCCCGACGTGCCCCGTAGGCTCAACAACCTGGGCAGCGGGCTGAGGGACCGCTACGTCCGCACGGGGGAGCTTTCTGACCTGGAGAGAGCCATCGAAGCCTACCGCCGGGCGGTGAGCCTCACCGCGGAAGGGTCCCCCGATCTGCCCGGCTTCCTCAACAACCTGGGCAGCGGGCTGAGGGACCGCTACGTCTACACGGGGGAGCTTTCTGACCTGGAGGGGGCTTTTGGGGCTTACGGCGAAGCCCGCACTACCCTGGACCGCGCTTTCTCCACCGCTACGGTGGCGTACAAACTTGGGTTTCGGCGGGTGTGGGGCGGCATAGACGCCCGGCTGGTGGAGACGGCGCTGCACCTGAAGCGGGTGGCCCCACTGAACCGAAGCGCTCACTGGCGCCAGGAGGCGCTGGTTGGTGCCGAGGGGGCCAAATCCCGGCTCCTCACCGAACTCCTGGGCCGGGGCGACATCCCCGCCCCACCCTCCATCCCCTCAGGGCTGGCCGGTCGGGAGGCTGAGCTGGTACAGGAACTGATCGAGATGGACGCCGCGGAACTGGCCCGGGTCGGCCAGGCCACCCTTGGCAGGGAAGAGCCCACTGCCCGGCTGGCACGAATTGAACGAAGAGGGGAACTGGCGAGGGAAGTGGAGGAACTGTGGAAGCAGATGGCAGGTTTTGGCCCCGAGGCGGCCGAATTCGTCGCCCTTCGCCGGGGACACAGGCCCGGCTGGGAAGACCTCTGCCACCTTGCCGTAGAAGCCGGCCGCGACACCATCTTCCTCTCCCTTTTCAGCCTGGCTGACCGCGCCGTCCTCTTCATCCTGCGGGCTGGGTCGGAGGGGCCGGAGGTGACTGAAATCCCCCTCGACAGGGAAGGTCAGAGGGATGTGTGGCGGCGATTCCGGCGGGAGGTTCACCGCTACGACGGCACTGGGCGGCGAGGGGAGACCTGGTCGGATGGCCTCGTGCCACTGCTCGAAGCCGTCTCTCCTTCCCTGGAAGAGGCCAAGCGGGGCATCTTCGCTCCGCAAGCGTTCGGCCATCTCTTGCCTTGGGCAGTCGTGGCGCACCGGGCCGGGCTGGACCTCTCCTGCATCACGATCCCTGCTCTGAGCGTCCTGCCCCGCCTGTGGCAGCGGCCAGCCCCCGCTACAGGTCCTGCGCTGGTGGTGGGCAACCCCCGCGGCGACTTGCCCTACGCTGAGCGGGAGGCACAGGAGGTGGCAGAGTGGCTGGATACCCAACCTCTCATCGGTCCCCAGGCCACAAGAGAGGCAGTGCTGGAGCGCCTGCTGGAGGCCCGCATTGCCCATTTCGCCACCCACGCCTACTTCGCCCCCGGTAGCCCCCTGGATTCGGGCATCGTCCTGGCCGACGGGGTCCTAACGGGTCGGGAGGCGATAGGCCTCCGGGCTCGCCCCGCTCTGCTGGTCCTCTCCGCCTGCGAGACGGGGATGGCAACGGCCCTGGGCGGGGATGAAATGGCAGGGCTGGCTCAGGCTTTTCTACAGGCGGGAGCCACCTCCCTGCTGGTCAGCCTCTGGACGGTGAACGACCCGGCCACGGCGGCGCTGATGACGGTCTTCTACGACGCCTGGTTGAAGGAGAGCGCTGACAAGGCAGAGGCCCTGCGCCGGGCGATAGCTGAAACCCGCCGGCGGTGGCCGCATACCTATTACTGGGGTGCTTTCACGCTGGTCGGGGATTGGCGGTAGGGACGAACCGACTGTCCGCGTGAGGCCATTCATTGAGGGAGGTGAACAGATGTGGTTGCGCGTTCCTGAAGCGATTGAAAGGGTCTTGTGGGAAACACCACTGGAACCGGCGACGGAGGCGGTGGTGGACCGGGTGGCTCGGGAGTGGGCCGTTCGGGGGATACCAAGCAAGCGGGACGAGATCTTGGAAGGTTTGCCCATCATCAGCATCGGACGGCCGGAGACCTGGGCGCTCACGCAAGTCTACCGGGCGGATAAGATGCCCCCGGGCCTGCGGGCGAAACTGGATGAGGCCGATTTCTACTTGGTGCGTCTGGCTTGCTCCTTCCGGCCTGTGCACAAGGAAAAGCAGGTCCAGTGGGCCCGCTTCATCGTCCACCTGCACCCAGATGCCGCCGGCCAGCAGCCTATAGCCTTCGACCTGCACCCGCTGATGGTCACCCAAGAGGTGAGACGAAGCGTCAAAGTGGCGCTGAGCCCATCGCTCAAGTTCCAAGAGATTGAGGGGAGCGTCGGAGGCATGGAGTTTGGCTTCGAGTACTCGGAGCTGCGGCCGATCATCAGTGCGGCCGGAGTTGGGGAACCCCAGCCTAGTTGGGACTACGAAGAGGCCAAGGGAACGCGGGTGCAAGGGGGGAAGTGGATGCACCTGCTGCTCAAGGTGCCCAAAGGGATGAAGTCGGTTCGCGCCACCCTGGACTTGACAGCTGACGTGGAAATGCGCGGCTCGCTGCTCCAGGTCGTGATGGGTAAGGAGGAAGTCGCCCGGGACCGGCTCAGCGTGAAACTCGCGGGCTGAAATGTGCGAGGCAGTTTGCTGTAGAGATTATGCGTGTATGACGAGAGAGGCATTCTGACTCCAATCGGGCAACACAGGAATAGGGAAGTCTATCTGCACAGCACTCAGTGGTTGACTCATGAGGCCACAAGTGGAAAAGCGGTTGATCCCGTCGAGATGGGAGACCGTGTTGGCTCCCATCTCCGGTGCTGGCTCTGCTGGTCATCGCCCCTGTTTTGTCGGGACGTGGCCTCCACCCGCTGCTGGCTCACAAGAGGGTTTGCGCCGAGGGTTGTGGGAGCTTGTACGGCTATCCGAGACGAAGGTCAAAGCGATTCCCTCATGATATGTAGGATGGGATTGGCCATCGCGTTCGAAGGGCTGCTCTGAAACATCGCTAACCGATGCCTTGACCGCTAGGAGGCCATCCCGGTAAGAATAGCCCTTTTCAAGAGAGAATCAAAGGTGCTCTTTCTCTAGGGATGTGGCTCTCACTGTGACATCATCACCGTCCCCAAGAGTGCTCACAATGTCTTTTGAAGGACGAAATTGAGCTCGTCTTTAATCATCGCTTCCAGCCTGTCTGGTAGGTCGCCAATGTCACTTACTGTCTCTGCCTCTGGGCTATCGGGTAGCGTCAGAACAGCATCCTCAAAGGGAGTTCGCATCATTGGCACAGCCAGGTCAGGCAGCGGGGGTGTCTTATCACCAGGCTCAGTGAAACCATGAGTGATGTACTCCTCCAGGTTGTCGGGACCGATCGCGACATACACCAATGGCTCGGTCCACGGAGGACGATTGAGGCTACTGGTGCAACGTTCAGATGCTTCTTCTATTCCACCTTGCTTCGGTCGGACTGGGCATTCGGAGGGTGAGAGCGTTCGCTCGACAATGGGCGAATGCTTGGCACGGACTCTCAGGTAAAGACCAGCTCGAGAGTATATGTAGGAAGTACTCCCCCAGCGATTCGAACGCGCGCACCATCATCTGGTGGCAGAGTGGCACCAGAAGTGTGAGGATCTGGCCATGGTAGCGGAAGAGACTCCACTGGAGCCCTCTGCGAGACGCAATAGGGAAGGCCTGGGGGTGATGGTGAAACAGCAGATGCAGGTCGACACACCGTCGATGTCTCCGGATTCTAGCTCCAGTGATGTACAGCGTGAGAGACAATAGGAAGGCGAAGTGAGAAAACTCCTCACCGTGGGGATTTTCATTCTTCTCATAACAGCTTGTGCTCCATCCAGCCTACCGCCCAGCCTACCGCCAACACCAACCCCTGCTCCCACGCGCACGCTCAGTCCGACGCCACCGCCAACACCTATCCCTACCTCTACACCAACCTGTGCCCCAACGATCTATGTGGTGCAGCCAGGGGACACATTGACACGTATTGCCACCAGCCGCGGAACTACTGCAGAGGCCATCTGCGCCCTCAACGCGCTTCCTGATTGCAGCCTGATTTACCCTCGAGAAGAACTACTCATACCGTGTGAAGGGGTGGCACTCATTACACCAACTCCGGCCACCCCCACGCCTGCACCAACGCGGACGGATACCTCAACACCTACACCAACGCTGATCTTGAGCGCTGAAACAGGGCAGGTGGTAGGGATCGTCGACGGTGACACCATCGATGTTCAAATAGGTGGGCAGACGTTCCGAGTTCGCTATATCGGCATCAATACTCCTGAAACGGGGCGACCATGCGCTGCAGAGGCCACCAACTATAACGCCGGACTGGTGATGGGCAAGACCGTCACTCTCGTAGAGGATGTCTCTGAGACCGACCCCTATGGCCGCTTGCTTCGGTATGTGTATGTAGGCGACATCTTCGTCAATGCGGAGCTGGTGCGGCAGGGATACGCAAATGCCGCCACCTATCCCCCAGACGTGGCTCATGCTGACCTTTTCGTTCAGTTGCAAGCAGAAGCACGAGCAGCAGGCCGAGGTTGCTGGGCCGCGCCCACCTCTACTACTTGGAATTGCAGTGGCAACATATACAACTGTAGCGATTTCTCCTCATGTGACCAGGTGATGTCCTATTGGAACGCCTGCCCCGGTGATCCCTCCTGGCTTGACGGGGATAACGACGGCATCCCGTGCGAGAGTTTGTGCAGATGATTCTCGGTGGTAAGGTGAGAGGCGAATGCCTCGCTCGCGGTGAGCGTGATTGGATTGGTAGGATCCAGGGTGGTTTCCCTGTTCTGTCAGCCTGGCGATTGAGTTTAACCACTGTTAGGAGCAAGCTAGAGGCATGATTGAGATCACACCTACCATCGCAATTGACGAGAGCGAAATCCAACTGGAATTCATGCGCGCCTCGAAACCGGGTGGGCAGAAAGTCAACAAGGTCGCCACGGCCGTGCAGCTACGCTTCGACGTGGCCAACTCCCCTTCTCTACCCGATGACGTTCGCGAGCGCCTAGTTCGTCTGGCGGGCAAGCGGGTTACCGAAGACGGTGTACTGATTATCAAAGCGCAGCGGTTTCGTGCGCAGGATCGAAATCGTCAGGACGCCATGGATCGGCTGATCCGATTGATCCGCAAGGCAGCGGGAAAGCCTAAACCCCGCCGTAAGACAAAGCGGCCGCTCGCATCGAAGAGGCGTCGGCTAGAGAGCAAGCGTCATCGAGGCGAGACAAAATGGAGGCGACGGTCGGTTCCACCTTCCGAGGATTAGGCGCGCGCAGCTACCCGAGCGACCAAGAGAATCCCGTTCCCCTTTCCGGTGCCCCATCCCGACACATTCAGATTCTCGCCTCGCATGCCTGCCTCCGACTTTCGTGACCCTCGGGAGGCCGACCGGAGCACTTCCCAGCAATGCAATGGCTATATGATCGACAAAGCCGAAGCGTTCGCTGGGTTTGATGATGCTACTTGCGGCAACGCTGACCGATGGTTTGGCCCCATGAGCCCATCCCAGCAAGAACAGCCGCTTCGGATTGAGGACCGCTATCATACCCCAGTTCCAGGACAAAACCCGTTTTGACGGCCTTGCGACCCAGTACAACCACTATCATTCCCGAGAGTCCCCTGAGACCACGATCTCCGGTGTGTTCTTAGGTATAGACCTTTCCGGCACAGCCGTCTTGCCGTGGGTAGAATCACCCTGTCGCTATGTTGATATTTATACCAGGAGAAACGCGCCTCAAAACGGGTGATATGCGCTCTCATGGGGGTCCAGTTTGTTGTGAGGCGTTCGAGTGAGCATGGAGGGGGCCTTCGCCTGACGCTCCACCCTAGCCCGTACCATCTGCCCCTCACCGGTGTTAGATTAGAGGGCACAATCAGCACTTACTCTTGAACTTACGCGAGGCTCGCCCCCTGGCAGCAGAGTGGAAGCACGAATGTGAGGGTGTAGGCGAGGTGAGCCGCGGGGCATTTCGCCTCCGAGCAGAAACCGTTTCTCTGCCTTCGACAGTCCGGCCAGTGCGTTAGCGCGGACAGAGAGAAGGAATAGGCATGGCAAAGCGTCTACGAGTTTATCGTCCAACAGTTGCCGAAGATAGGAGAATGTTAAAGAGACTGCGTCTCATCGATCTCGTAACTCTCAACATCTTTTGGATAGGTCTCAACTTTCTGTGGAATAGCCTCCATTCCATTATCCTGCCAGTGAGGATCTTGGATCTGGCTCCTGAACATCTGAAGGGCACAGCGCTGGGCCTCATCACCTTCCTGGGCTTGATCTTGGCCATGGTCTATCAGCCCATCATAGGGGCTATCAGCGATGCTTCCACCTTCAAGTGGGGGCGGCGCCGACCATTCATTCTGGTGGGCACTTTCCTTAATATCATCTTCCTCACGCTCCTCCTAACAGCTGGCAACCTCTGGCTCCTCTTCGCCTGGTATATGCTGCTCCAACTCTCCTCCAACACCGCTGAGGGCCCTTACCAAGGCGTCATCCCTGACTTGGTCCCGCAGGACCAAAGGGGGCAGGCTTCGGGTATCAAACAGATGATAGAGATCCTGGGAGCCATTCTTTCGACCTTTATCGCAGGCTATCTCATGGAGCGAAGTCTCATCTGGGCCACCGCCGGAGTGATCATCGTCGCTCTCCTGGTGAGCGTGGTCATCATTGCGTTCACCGTCCGTGAGCAGCCGGGAGATAAGGTGAAAGGCAAGCCCTTGCTCAGCCATGCTCGTGAGACCTTCAATATTGATGCGCGCCAGTACTCGGACTACATGTGGCTTGTGCTCTCCCGCTTCTTCGTCTTCGTAGGTCTGAGCGCAGTGCAGATATTCTCCCTCTACTTCATAAAGGATGTCATCGGGGCTCCCAACTACACTGAACTGACAGGGAGCCTCACCGCCATCGTTGGCCTGGCGATCCTTCTCATCGTCTACCCAGCAGGCTGTCTCTCCGACCGCGTAGGGCGCAAACCCCTGCTCATCCTCTCCGGCCTCATGGCCACAGTAGGTGTGTTGCTCTTCCTCATAGCTAAGAGCCCCACCCAGTTGCTTTTGTACGGTGGGATGATCGGTTTGGCGATGGGAATCTTCCTGAGCAACAACTGGGCGTTCGCTACGGACCTCATACCCGGGGCAGAGGCGGCGAAATATATGGGCATCTCTAATGTGGCCACTTGTGGGGGCTCCGCGGCGGCTCGGTTAGGCGGGCCACTCCTCGACTTCTTCAACGTCCGGGAGCAAGGCCTGGGGTATAGCATCCTCTTCATGGGGATCGCCCTCTGTTTCCTTCTGGGGGCGCTAGTCCTATTGAGGGTGCGCGAAAGCAGCGGGTTCGACAGATGTGAAGGCGTTTACTGATCATCCGCATAGTGGCGGCAGTATCCGGTACCCCGGCCCTAGCTAGGACCTTTCATGGCCCTTTGCCCCAGTGCGACCCCCCCAATCCCGTACAAAACTCCGCCCTGATCGCATTCCTAGTCAATCTGACCATCATTATCCTGCCAGACCCCCCTGAGCCCCCGATTTTGGGGGTTCTTAGGTATACGCTCAACCAAAAGACCCTCTCTGCCCATTGTAGATCATCGTGGCCCTATGCCTCTACCTACACCCCCAGAATCGCCTGAGAGAACGCGTGAGAGAGGGTCTGATCGGCCGCTGACTTTGACCTTGGACGTTGTACAGAGGATCGAGGCGGCTATTCGTTCACGTGTTGTCTAAGGAGAGGGAGAGGAAGTACTCGGTAGAGGCGATAAGAGGAACTCAAGGCCGAGGGAAGATGCCTCATTGGGCTCTCCTTTGGCTTGACGGCGTCTTAGTGCTGGGATACACTGGCAATGAAACAGATACGGGCCAGGGCTTGCGGTCTATTTGAAGAATATGGGCGAGACTGGATATGGGTGCTTCACTATCGGGGAAGGATTCGAGGCCTAGAAACAAAGGAGATCGATATGATACCAGCCAAATCTGGGAATCTAGAGGCGATTTTTGATCCGCACACCGTTGCGGTTGTGGGAGCCTCGAGGAATCCGGGTAAGCTCGGATATCATGTTATGAAGAGTTTGACCAAGGGTGGTTTCAAAGGAGAGATACTTCCCGTCAACCCGCACGAGACAGAACTGTTTGGATTTAGGGCCTATCCCTCTGTGCTGGAGGTTGCCCAGGAGATCGATCTGGCAATCGTTGCCTTGCCAGCCCGAATCGTTCCCGAGATTTTCAAACAATGTGCGGAGAAGGGGGTACGAGGGATCATCCTGATTACGGCGGGGTTCAAAGAGATCGAAGATGATTATGGAGGGCAGCTACAGGATGAGATAACCAAGTTGGCCAATGAAGCGGGAATTAAGGTGATCGGCCCCAATACCTTTGGTGTGATCAATCGACAGGCAGGGCTTAACGCCTCCTTCACTCCAGAATTCTCTGATGTAGAGAGGGGTAGGATCAGCCTAGTGAGCCAGAGCGGGGGAATGGCCCACCTAATATCCTTTATGGCCCTGGAAGAGCATGTAGGCTTTGGCAAAATCGTAGGGATAGGAAACCGTTGCAACGTTGGCTTTGCGGAGTTATTGGAATACGTACTGGAGGACCAGGGGACCCAGGTGATCGCCATGTATATGGAGGGGATGGACGACCCCCGTCGCCTCATGGAAGTTGCACGAGAGGCACGAGGCAAGAAAGCCATCATCGTCTATAAGGTAGGTCGGTCTCATATCAGCGATGAGGCGTCTAGATTTCATACCGGTTCTCTGGCTGGACAATACGAGATCTATCATGGAGCCTTCAAACAGGCAGGGATGTTGGCGGTACATAGTTCAGAGGAGCTTTTGGATACAGCCAAGGTCTTGGTCACTTGTCCCGCTCCCAGAGGCGATAAGGTGGCGGTTCTGTCAGGACAAGCGGGGCCGGGCATGGCAGCCTGTGACGTATGTGAGGAGAGAGGTTTAGCCTTAGCCGGCTTTTCACAGGAGACCCGGAGGCGAATCGAAAAGGCCTTACCTCCACTGGCCATAAGGACTAACCCCGTTGATATGGGTCCGGCTTGGTACGATCCGGAGGCAATCAGGGAAGTGGTTGTCTCGGTGTTAGAGGATGATGATGTTCACGCTATGATCTTATGCATCGCGTACGCCTCAGCCAATCGCGGCGCTGTTGAGGGTTTGGCTGATTTGCTCAAGGGTTGGGGCAGGAAAAAGCCCATCGTCTGTTGCCTGTCTTCGCCTAGAGGGATGTGGGATGAGGGCATCCGATTATTGGAAGGGGAGGGAGTGCCGAATTACCGCACCCCGGAGAGAGCGGCCAGGGCCCTTGGAAACCTGTGGAGATATAAGAAATTGGCAACAAGAGGTTCTGATCATGAATAGTATCGAAGAGAAGCTGCTGGAAATCGGAAGAGAGAGGCGTGTTCTAGTGGAGACGGAGTGCAAATCGATATTGGAAGAGTGGGGAATTCCCACAGTCCCTTGCGAAGTGGCAACATCCGGTGAGGAAGCCTTAAGACTGGCCCGCTCGATAGGGTATCCGGTGGTGCTGAAGATCCTATCCCCGGACATCATCCACAAGACGGAAGCAGGGGGAGTAAGACTCAACTTGGCTACTGAGGAAGATGTTCGCTCAGGTTTTGATGAGATCATGGAGAATTCGAAAAGGGATTTCCCCTCGGCCCGGGTATTGGGAGTGACCGTTCAAAAGATGGTCTCGGGGATAGAAGTAGTGATAGGGGTAGCCAAGGATCCCCAATTCGGCCACGTCTTGATGTTCGGTATGGGAGGGGTTTGGGTAGAATTGCTAAAGGACACCACTTTTAGGCTAATCCCCATCGACGCTGCAGATGCTGATGAGATGATAAGGGATATTAGAGGGTTCCCTCTATTGAAAGGATATAGAGGTTGGAAGGGAGATATAGAGGGCCTGGCAAGGATACTGATGAAAGTCTCTGATCTCATCATGGCCTACCCCGATATCGAAGAGATAGACCTGAATCCCGTCATCACCTCTCCTTCTGGTAGCGTTGTGGCTGACGCGAGACTTATCCTGGCAACTTAGAAAGTAGTCCTCTTAGTTCCTTAACCCTCTCCGAGTACGAGATTTCGCTATCCTCTCTAGTTGAAACAAGATGTCGGCCATCTCTTTCACCTTGTTTCGAAGAACCTAAGCAGACGTTGATGGCGAGCATTTGTTCTTGCCCCTTGGGGCGTCGGTCTACTGCTCGCGCCGATGGGAAGACCGACTATCTACGGTTGAGGACCAGCCCGTGACGTAAGACAGCAGAGGGAACGCATCAGTGCTGACTTTCTGCTTTTGCTACTGACTGAGCCAGCAGCTCTTTGCCTCGTTCCAACCGGGAGAGTTCGTTCGGATCCTTCACACCGCTGGGCAGGTTCACCACCTTCGCCCTCTTTCCTAGCTGCTTCTCGATCTCCCTCCCTGCGGATCTTCCCTCATCATCACTATCCAATAGCAGATAGACCGTGCTGAATTGCTCCAGATAAGATCTCCCTTCTCTCCCCAGCCTGGTTCCCAGAAGAGCAACTGTGGGATAGCCCCATGATGTTAACGTCATCCAATCGAAGACCCCCTCCACAACGAATACCTCATCTCTGGTTTTGACGCTCTCCACTCCGTAAAGTGGCTTGGGCAAGGGAAGAGCGAGATACTTGGGCTTCAGACCGGGCCTCGCTGCTCGCCCTATCAGATAGACCGCATGCCCTTTTCTGATCTCAGGCACTACGATCCTGCCTCTGAAGTGCTCTCCCTTTTCTCCTAGGAGGCCGACACGTCGCGCTTTGCCCAGACTCAACCTGTTCTTCTTGAGATAGCCTCTCAGTCCCTTTCCGTTACACCATCCCACCTTGAAGGTCTTGATCATCTCTAGAGAGACGCCTCGTCTCACAAGGAGGCGCTGATGGGACGAGGATCGCATGAGTAGGGCGTGATAGAGAACCGTCGCCGCGTCAAGGATCCTCCTGTCTTCTTGGTCAAGTTGCGCTAGCGTCTCCCGTCCCCTGCTACCATAGGGCACTCTGCATCGCAGAACGGCGAAATCTCTTCTTTTCACGGCCCCTCTTTGCAGCAACTCACACGTCTGGGGAAAGCTGATACCTTCCATCTTCTCCAGAAAGGTGAACACATCTCCCCCCACACCACATCCGAAACAGTAGAAGCTCTGGCTCTCTGGCCAGACGTTGAAGCTCGGCTCTCTGTCCTCGTGGAAGGGGCATCTTCCTACCAGCCTTCCCCCGTACCATCGGAGATGATTCACATAGGCTGCGATTACGGACTCTATGGGATTCGCTCTCTTGATGGCCTCGATCTGATCTCTGGTTATCCTTTCCATCGTTCTTCCTCCTTCATTTGGGGTTGAAAAGGGGCCCAGGGCCGCGGCCTAAGCCGCGGCCCCTTCCCTCTTCTTGTTCCACTCGGGTAGGAGCTCGGCTATTACCTCGCACCCCTCATCGTAGGAGGCTCGCTCCATCGAGTGACCGAAACGTTGGGCGAAGAGAGCCTCTACTTGCTTCCTCGCCTCCTGATGCTCCATCCCGTGGACGGTGGCGTACATGGTCACTATCTGCTCTCGCTGATAACGAGAGGTCTTCTTCTTCGTTTTTCTTCGCCGGCGGCCGTCTCCGGAGGGTGGCGGTGTCTCGGGTAGGCGGGCTCTCGGCTCCTTTGAATCTTTCACTGGACGGCCCTCATCATGTGTAACAAGCATGGCCTCCTCCGCGGAGACCAGCCCCGCACCGGGCAGTAGTCCGTATCCCATGGCCCCCAAGGCCCTGCCTACGGCGCTTGTCTCCGCCACCTCCCAGGGGTGGCCCCGCTCGAATGGCGAGCCCGCTCCACCCAACCTGGAAGATGCGATCCCGTGTCGTCTGCCGTAGATCTCGCTCTCCACGGTTACCCGTAGAGTGAGCCTCAGCTCTGAGTTTTCGACTATTTGGGGCTCGAGGAAGTCCAGTCTCTTCCCTTGATTGGTGTGATCCCGACAGGCCATCGCTATCCTGCCATCCACCGTCATGTAGGGCTGCTGGATGGTGATCCATTCACCGTTCACCTTCTGCTGCTTGTCCAGCAGGAGGACAAAGTCGATGAAATCCCGGTGGTGGACCGTCCCTATTGGCCCGGCTTTCTCCAAGAGTTGTAGGATGTCGTCTCGATTCATCGTTTCACCCTGTTTTGTGCCTTTGTTGTCGTCCATTGATGCCTCCTCTGGCTTGTCAGACAGCAGCCGTTCTCGGACTCGCGTCGCCATCGAACGTAGGCTAGTTGTTCCTCTAACCATTCTCTTCCTTCCTTTCGTGCCATGTAATGATGCCGCCCACAGAGGGTGGGGAAGAGGTCGGGGTGTTCTTGCAAGAAAGCCATCACCCTCTCCTCATCCCCGCTGGCGGCGATCTTGTAAGCTCTTTTTACCAAGGAGCGTCGTCCCTTGTCGTGGTGGACGTGGAGGCTGGCTGAGCCGTCGG
>CAYLIE010000043.1:0-14104 GCA_964383935.1 uncultured Anaerolineales bacterium
GCCACGTCACTTACTGCTTCCACCCAAAGTCTACTTTTTCAGAGACCTCGATACGCTTTCTTGACAACCCAACCACAGATGTGATATCATTTTGTATGATTTGTAAAACATATCATACTATTCGCACCTTTCGTGCTACAGAGGAGAGAAGGAGATGAGAAGGGCACTCACAATAGTCGTCATCCTCCTAGTAGTGGGAGGGGTAGGCTACGCTACCTATTGGCTGGGCAACAGACCACCTGCCTCCCAGGACCTAGAAACCGTCACCATCCAGCGGGGCAGCATAATAGCCACAGTCAGCGCCACGGGGAGCGTAGCGCCCGCTCGGGAGGTAACCCTCACCTTTAAGTCGGGGGGAAAGGTAGCCAGGGTTCTGGTCGTCGAGGGCCAAGCGGTCCAAGAGGGAGCCAACCTAGCCCGGCTAGAGATGGCGGATTTGGAGCAACAACTGGCCCAGGCCCAAGCCTCTTTCACCATCAGCGAGGCCCGGCTGGCCCAAACCGAGGCTGGCCCCGACCCCGAGGATGTGGCCGCGGCTCGAGCCTCCTTAGAGAGCGCCCAAGCCAATCTGGAGAGGTTAAGGGAGGGGCCCAGCGAAGAGGAGATAATCATAGCCCAGGCTGACCTGGAGCGAGCCAGGATCGCCTTGGAGCAGGCCCAAACCGAATACGACAAGATAGCCTGGTGGGCTGGAGTGGGGATGACCCCCCAGGCCGCAGCCTTACAGCAGGCGAGTATCGAATACGAGAGCGCCAAGGCCCGCTACAACCTGGCTATCGCCGGGCCGACGGAGAGCGAAATCAAAAGCGCCGAGGCTCAGCTAGCCCAGGCGGAAGCGCAACTTGAGAAGTTACTCCGAAGCCCCACCCCAGAGGAGTTGACCATCGCCCGGGCGGAGGTGGATGGAGCAAAAGCGAGCCTGCAGCAAATCCAACTGCAACTGGAGGGGACTGAAATCGTAGCCCCCTTCAGCGGGGTGGTCGCTTCTGTGGGAGCGGAGGAGGGAGAGTTGGTGGCCGCCGGCACTCCAGTCATCCGCCTCATCGACCCCTCGACCCTCCACCTAGATCTGGACATCGATGAGATTGACATAGCCAAGATCCTGGTGGGCCAAGGTGTGACCATAACTCTGGATTCACTTCCCGACCGGGAGTTGCCAGGGGAGGTAGAGTATATCGCCCCCATCGCCACCTCCGTGGAGGGGATAGTGACCTACGAGGTGAAGGTGAAAATCGGCCCTACCGATACCCCTCTGAAGGCAGGGATGACCGCTGATGCCACCATCGTGACGGAGCAAAGAGAAGGGGTTCTACTTCTGCCCAACTGGGCTATCCAGGTCGATCGAGAGAGCGGCCGCACCTACGTGGAGAAGATCGTTGAGGGAGAACCAGTTCCCGTGGAGATCGAAGTGGGATTGCAGGATGAGTTCATGAGCGAGGTAGTGAGGGGCCTGGAGGAAGGAGATGAGGTAGTGGCCCACGGCCTAGCCTCATCGGAGGGTGCAGGTGGAGGCATGCGCCTCCGTTTCGGAGGCCAGTGATGAGCGGTCCCTTGATTCGGGTGGAAGAGGTCACCAAGATCTATAGGATGGGCCAGGTGGAGGTAGCAGCCTTGCGAGGGGCCTCCTTAGAGATCGAGGAGGGGGAACTGGTGGCCATCATGGGGCCCTCCGGCTCCGGCAAATCCACTATTATGAACATCCTGGGCTGTCTCGATCGCCCCACCTCCGGTCGATACCTGCTAGAGGGCATCGACGTGGGAGGGCTGAACGACGATGAACTGGCCACCATCCGCAATACCAAGGTGGGGTTCGTCTTCCAGACCTTCAACCTCCTACCTAGGGCCACAGCCCTCCAAAACGTGGAGTTGCCCCTCCTCTATGCTGGAGTAAGAGATCGCACTTCCAGAACGGTGACCTCCCTGGAGGCCGTGGGGCTGGGCGACCGGCTGAACCACAGGCCCACCGAACTCTCGGGAGGGGAGCAGCAGAGGGTGGCCATCGCTCGAGCCTTAGTGAACAGCCCTTCTATCATCCTCGCCGATGAGCCCACCGGCAACCTCGACTCCAAATCGGGAGAGGAGATCATGGACCTCCTCACGCGACTCAACTCCGAGGAGGGGATAACCGTGGTCTTGGTGACCCACGACGCTCAGATCGCCTCCCGCGCACGGCGAATCTTCCACCTTCACGATGGGAGGATCACCGGCCAGTCGATCCCTGGAGGTGAGGGGTGAACCTGGTCGAAAGCCTACGTGTGGCCCTAGGTAGCCTGGCCACGAATAAACTGCGTTCTGCCCTCACCATGCTAGGCATCATCATCGGCGTGGCCGCGGTCATCACCCTCGTTTCGCTGGGGCAGGGCGTCCAGAAGATGGTGACCGAGGAGATAAAAGGCGCGGGGGCCAACCTTGTCTTCGTCCTCCCCGGCGGGTTCGAGAACCAGAGCGCTTTCACCGCCCGGCCCTCCTTGACCTATGACGATGCCCAAGCCCTGAGCGACCCCTTAAACGTACCCTATTTGACCGCCGTAGCCCCCCAACTGAGCGGAAGCGCTCGTGTATCCTATGCTGACAAAGACCTCTTCATTTCCATTTTAGGTGCTACTCCGGAGGCGGTGGAGGTAGCCAACCTCCAGGTGGCCTACGGAGAGTTCATCGATTCCAGCCATCTCCACGCCCGTTCTCGGGTGGCGGTCTTAGGATCAGGGGTAGTGGATGACCTCTTCCCTCGGGGGCTCTATCCCTTGGGCCAAAATATCAAGGTCAATGGCCTCTCCTTTCGCGTCATCGGTGTCTTGGAGGAGAGGGGAGCCACCGCTTTTGGTAGCCAGGACGATATGGTCTGGGTTCCCCTAACCACCGCCTACGCTAGGCTTTTCCCTCAGCAAAGGAGTGTCTCTGGCGAATATCTAGTTTCCACCATCTCCGCTCAGATAGCCTCGGAAGACCTGATGGACGCGGCGTCAGAAGAAATCAGGAGGGTTCTAAGACAAAGACACGATATCGGCCTGGGAGACGATGACGATTTCAGCGTCATCACTCAAGCCGACCTGGTATCCATTTTGGGACAGATAACGGGGGTGCTGACCCTTTTCTTAGGCGCCATCGCCGCCATATCCTTACTTGTGGGAGGCATCGGCATCATGAATATCATGCTCGTCTCCGTCACCGAGCGCACCCGGGAGATAGGCATCCGCAAGGCGGTGGGGGCCAAAAGGCGGGATATCCTCCTCCAGTTCCTGGTCGAGGCGGTGGTATTGAGCCTTTTGGGAGGGGTGATGGGGATCGCCCTGGGATACCTGGGCTCAAACCTGGTGTCTCGGCTCTCCGAGGATTTGACGGCCTATACCTCCCCCAGCGCCATCCTTTTGGCCACCGGCTTCTCCATCGCCGTGGGGGTCTTCTTCGGTATCTACCCCGCGGCTCGAGCCTCCCGCCTGGATCCCATCGAGGCCCTGCGTTACGAATAGGCGAGGCGACATCGGTTTACCGGTCACGTTCAGAAAGAGAGAATGGGCATCAAATCTACGATTGGGTAAAATGCGGGGTGGGTCAAGTTCTTCGAGGCTTTCTGCACACTCCTGCACAAATATATCGTTAGATACCATCCGGCGCTGAGGCAGAGCAAGATCGAAGATGACCAAAATGCTGATCGGACGATTCATTTTCATAGCGGCTTCGTGTGTGATTATCGTCGTCGCTGGCGGGGGAACGGCCTTCATCCACCGGCCAGTGGGAGCACTCTACCTGGCCTTCTGGGTAGTTTGGTGGGTGGTGACAAGCCTGGGGCGACAAATCGGCGCACCGTCGGTCTATGATAGGACGCAACGCGTGCTCGTGATAGCCATCAGTTTTGTGTCCGTGCCCCTTCTCATTGCTGCGCCCCCATGGGAATATGCCCACCTTGCCGGGCCCATTCCCCGTGACGGGCCGCTGGCCTGGATTGGACTGGCGCTCTTTGCAGCGGGCATCGCTCTGCAAGCAGCGGCCATGTGGACACTGCGTGGTATGTACACGGTACGGCTGGGCATGCAGCCGAGGCATCACCTGGTAACGAGTGGGCCATACCGGTTAGTGCGCCACCCCGGCTACCTGAGCTACATCATTAGTATGACGGGTATCGGTCTAGCGTTAAGCAGTCTCGTTGGCCTGGGGCTGACAATTCTGGTCGTGCCATTTATCCTATGGCGCATTCAACATGAAGAAGAAATGCTAGTGGCCGAATTCGGCGAGGAGTACCAGACCTACATGCAGCAAACGAATCGCTTGATACCACTGGTTTACTAATATGAGATCGAGAGCGGAAATGACAAAGGCATCGCACACGTTAGGCCACGTCGCTCAGAGGTCTAATATGAGAAAACCCACCTTTCTTATCCTTCTGGTCCTTGCCGCTCTATTTCCTCCCGGCTGTAGCCTGGCTCCCACGCCGACGCCCACCATTATCCCTCTGCCTACCGCTACTCCCACGCTCATCCCTCCGCAGCCTATTCCTACCCCATCGCCCACCCCGACCTCAACGCCCCTGCCGCCCACGCCCACTTCTACGGCGACACCTACCCCCATCCCGCCCAGCCCTACCCTTCAGCCCCCCACCCCTACCCCAACCCCAGAACTCCAAGGTCGGTTCGTCTTTCAGGTGGCCAGCGGCGGAGATATCTACATAGTTAACGCTGACGGCACCGGGCTTATGCTCCTCACCCAGGGGTTGGACCCGGTTTGGGCGCCTGATGGAAAGGCTATCGCCTTCGCCCGCTGGGAAGAGGAACCGGGTATATACATAATGGACCTGCCAGGGGGCGAAGAAAGGCGGGTATTCAGTGTCTATAATGGCCGAGCGCCCGCCTGGGCTCTGGGAGGGGAAAGAGTGGCTTTCTACTATGAAACCGAGGGGATGACCCCTCCGGTGAAGTTCTGCCTGCCCCCCTATGGTTGCATCACCCTAGTACCATCACAACCAGAGCAGCAATGGAAACTAGGGGTGGTGGATCTGGTGACCGACCATTTCAGTCAGCCCCGCTGTGACAGGCACAGTTTTTCCCCTGCCTGGCTGCCCGATGGCAAAACCATCGCTTACGACGGCGACAAAGGCCTCCGCTTGACCGACCTCCGTGGGAACCTGTCTCCCTGGCCCCTCATCGATAACCCCCACGACGCCTTCCCCGTCTGGTCACCCGACGGCAGCCGTGTAGCCTTCATGCACTATCAACACGACCACTGGGAGATATACGTCATGAACTCCGATGGCACAGGGCGTACCCGGCTCACGGAGACCCCCTTCTTGGCCGAGAAGCCCTGCAACAACGTCTCCCCTACTTGGTCGCCCGACGGAAAGAAGATCGCCTTCCTCTCCGATAGAGATGGCCCTTGGCATCTCTACGTCATGGGTGCCGACGGCAGCAACCAAAGGCAGATATTGAGCGAGGTGACCGAGCGTCTCCCCCTCTATTATGGCTTCGCCCTGGAGAGGGTCATCTCCTGGACCAGGTGAAAACAAAGCCCCCGACCATCGCGGTGCATTTCCATCTATACTTCTTGACATACCTCACGCCTTCCTATATCCTTCCTCGGGGGTGAAGTTGTTCTTCGATGAGGCTAAGATCCACGTGCAAGCGGGAGCGGGCGGCAACGGCTGCGTCAGTTTCCGCCGAGAGAAATATATCCCCCTCGGAGGGCCAGATGGGGGCAACGGCGGCCCAGGAGGCAACATCTACCTGGTGGTCGATCCCCATCAGAACACCCTCATCAACTTCAGGAAGCGCCGCCATTTCAAAGCCGCCCGGGGCGGCCATGGAAAGGGAAAAGATCAGCAAGGAAAGACTGGAAAGAACTTGGAGATCGGTGTCCCTCCCGGGACGGTGGTGCGCGACGCCGAGACAAAAGAACATCTGGCTGATCTGATCGAAGAAGAGCAGAAGGCTCTAGTGGCTCGTGGGGGGCGAGGGGGAAGGGGAAACGCCGCCTTCGCCAGCCCCACCAATCAGGCCCCTCGCCTCGCAGAACGGGGAGAACCGGGCGAGGAACGATGGCTGCTTTTGGAGTTGAAACTGATCGCCGATGTGGGGATCATTGGCTGCCCTAACGCCGGGAAATCCACCCTCCTTTCCGTCTGCACCGCTGCCCGGCCCAAGATCGCCGACTACCCCTTCACCACCCTGGCCCCCAACCTAGGGATCGTGGACCTTGACGACCGTTCCTTCGTCCTAGTCGATATCCCGGGCCTCATAGAGGGAGCCCATCAAGGGAGGGGGTTAGGGCACGATTTCCTGCGCCATATCGAGCGGACAAGGGTCGTAATCCACCTCCTCGACGGGGCTTCCAAAGATCCCCTACAGGATCACGAGGATATAAATAGAGAACTGGCTCTCTTTAACCCCGCCTTGACCCAAAAGGCGCAATTGACGGTTCTCAATAAACTGGATCTCCCCCAAGCCCAAAAGGTCTGGCCTACCCTGCAGCGAGAGATGAAGCGACGAGGGATAGAGATCCTGGCCATATCCGCTCTCACAGGCCAGGGGGTGAAAGAACTGCTCTATCGAGCAGCCCAACTCCTAGAGGAGGCCCCTCCTGAACCCGAGAAGGAGGAGGTGGCCATCTTTCGCCTCCCCGAAGAAGAGTTTACGGTACACCACGAGAACGATGGTTTCCGGGTGAGAGGTAAGAGGGTAGAGCGAGCGGTGACTATGACCGATTGGCGGTACGGAGAGGCGATCGAGAAACTTCAGCGGGAGTTGGAAACTATGGGGGTGACCCAGGCCTTGGAGGAGGCGGGCATCCAGCCGGGGGATACCGTCTACATAGGAGATATGGAACTCGAATGGTGGGAGTAGGAAGGATCGGCGTCCTGGGCGGCACCTTTGACCCTATCCATTATGGCCACCTAGCCGCAGCCGAGGAGGCGCGAGCCAAATTAAGCCTCCGAGAGGTAGTCTTCGTGGTGGCTGGGCTCCCGCCCCATAAGTTAGACGAAGAGCTAACCCCGGCGGAAGATCGGTACGCCATGGTGGAGTTGGCTATTGCCTCCAACCCCCACTTCTCTGTCTCCCGCATCGATATGGATAGGCCCGGCCCCTCCTATACCGTGGATACTATCGCCCTCCTGCGACAAAAGTGGACGGAGGAGATATATTTCATTATGGGGATGGACTCTCTGATGGAGATCGACACCTGGCACCAGCCCCAGAGGTTGATCCAACTTTGCCGCTTGGTGGCGGTGGAGAGGCCCGGCTTTGTGCCCGATCTAGAGAGGTTAGAGGCAACCATGCCGGGGATCACCGCGCGTACGGAGATAATAGATATACCCCAGATGGAGATCTCCTCCACAGACCTCCAGCGGCGAGTGCGGGAAGGGTTGCCCATCAAATATCAACTCCCTCCCAAGGTAGAGCAGTATATCTACAAGCATCGACTCTACCTCTAGACTCCCTGGAGGCTCAGATAACGCTTCTAGAAGAAAGGGCTTAATGTTATGAAGAAAGGGAAAAACCCTATGAAGATCCTGGAAACCCCCATCATAGCCACCATACGGCGTAACCATGCTCTGGAGCACGCCACCGTCCACCTCTTATCCCGCCGCGGCCCTTACAGCCAAGTCATGGGGAGGACTACCACCGACGGCTTCTATGTATACGGGCCGGTAGAGACCCAAGAGGTGGCCGCCGCGGCCAGCGAGGCCTTAGCCCGGCTTCAGGCTGGGGAGCATGAGTTAGCCATCCACCCCCGTTGCGGTACTAATTTGGCAGTGGCTGGCCTCCTGGCCGGCCTCTCCTCCTTCTTGGTCTGGGGCGGGAAGGGGCGCAGGCTCACCAAACTCCCCCGTCTCCTCCTTGCAGCCACAGTCGCTGTCATAGCCGCCCAGCCCCTGGGTCTCCTGGTGCAAGAGCGCCTCACCACCTCAACGGACCTAGAAGAGGTGACTATCAAAGGCGTCACCGGTCAAAAAGTGGGCGGAGTGGTGATCCACAAGGTAGAATTAAGCCCAGTCTAATCTATAGATATGTTTTATCTATTTCACGGCGAGGATGAGTACTTCCGCACTCTGGCCCTGGCCGAGATGAAGGCCAAGGTAGGAGACCCCTCCATATCCGAACTCAATATCATCAGCCTGGATGGAGAAACGCTCACTTTGGAGGAGTTAATCCGCGCTTGCGACGCTCCGCCCTTCCTCTCCCAAAGGCGGTTGGTGATCGTGCGTGACCTGGCATCTCAGTTGGAACCCCGGCGCGGCGCAAAGAAGAAGGGGTTGCCACCCGCCAAACGAGAGTTGGTGGAGGGTCTCAAGGAACATCTCCCCCACATGCCCCAAAGCACAAGGTTGGTCTTCATCGAGGGGAGGCATATCAGCAAATCGAACCCCATCCACAGGCTGGCCTCCCAACTGGAAGGGAGTCTTGTCAGGGAGTTCAGACCGCCCAAGGGCGAGCGCCTTCGACAATGGATCAGAGAGCGAGCAAAGGAGAAAGGCGGCCAGATCAGTCGTGCAGCCGTGGAAGAACTGGCTAACTTCTTGGGGAGCGATCTCCGCCTCCTGGATCAAGAGATCGAGAAGCTCCTCACCTACGCAGGGGAGCGCCCCATCGAGAAAGAAGATATCCAACTCTTGGTAAGCCAGGTTCAGGTGGCAACTATCTTCTCCTTAGTGGACGCCCTAGGCCACCGAGACTCCCGACAGGCCACTCTATACCTACATGAACTAATGGATGCGGGCCAGCCCCTTCTCTATATCTTCTTCATGATCACTCGCCAGTTTCGCCTCCTACTACAGGCCAAGGAGTTGCAGGTCGAGGGCCTTGGCTGGCAAGCCATCCAGACGAGACTAAGGCTCCACCCCTTCGTGGCCCAGAAACTAGCCCAACAAGCGAGGAACTTCTCCCGCAGCCGACTGCATGCCATCCACCATCGACTATTAGAGGTGGACACCGCCATAAAGACCGGCCAGATGGAGCCACAACTGGCCCTCGACCTCCTGGCTATAGAACTCTGCACTTCAAGAGCCTAAAAAGATAAAGCCCCTCTCATCGAGGGGCACATCTTTAGCGATTTGAAGCCTCAGGAGGGAGAAGCCTGGAGTAGGCGGATCACCACCATCACCTTGCCCTGGATCTCCACATCCGCGGGATGCACATAGATGGGCTCCAGAAGGGGGTTGGCCGGCTGCAAGCGGATCCGTTTACCCTCGTGATATATCTTCTTCAGAGTGGTCTCCCCCTTATCCCGCAGCCAGACCGCTACCATCTCCCCGTTTTCGGCCTCCCTCTGGTGCTTCATGATCACGATATCCCCATCGTGGACCAGGGCATCGATCATCGAGTCCCCCTTCACCTCCAGGGCGTATAGCCCTTCCTCCTCCTTGAGGATATCTCGGGTCAACTCGATGGTCTCCGTGGGGAAACTATCATCGGGGATGGGGAGGGGGTCACCGGCCGCGATCCGCCCACAGAGAGGTATCTGGATCCTATCGCTGAGGCTAGCCAGTCCCCCAGGCAGCCTGATCCCCCTGGAGATCTCCCGGTCCCGCTCGATATAGCCTTCCCGCTCCAAGATGCCCAAATTGTAGTTCACCACCGAAGTGGAAGAGATACCCACCTTGGCGCCGATCTCCCTAATAGTAGGGGGATAGCCATGGCGGCGCATGAAATCGCCGATGAATTTCATGATCCCCTTTTGCCGTTCCGAGAGAGCCATCTCTTATCCCCTTTCCCCTAAAGACTAAGGATATTATACCACGAACTAATGTTCTATGTCAAGAGCCATCTTGACCTCCCTAGGGAGAGTAAGATATACTCCCTGTAACGCGTGGTTACATCTTTACCAGAAGGTATGATATGGCTGTCGAATTGACTTTTCACGGGCACGCCTCTTTTAACATTAGAGGGGGCGGGGCCACTCTCCTCCTCGACCCCTTCTTCACCGATAACCCCCTGGCCGATGTGAGTGCCGATTCCGTAGAGGCCGATTACATCCTAGTCTCCCATGGCCACGGCGACCACTTCGGCGACACGGTGGCTATCGCCCGCCTCACGGGGGCCACCGTCATCTCCAATTTCGAGATCGTTACTTACTGTGAAAATCAAGGGCTTAAAGCCCATGCTTTGCATCTGGGTGGCGGCTGGGAGTTCCCCTTCGGACGGGTGAAACTCACCATCGCCCATCATGGCTCCACCCTCCCCGACAGCAGCCCCGGCGGTAACCCCGCTGGCCTCCTCCTAGACATAGAAGGAAAACGGATCTATTTCGCCGGGGATACGGGGCTATTTTATGACATGAAACTGATCGGCGAGGAGAAGCCGATAGACGTGGCCCTCCTCCCCATCGGAGACAACTTCACCATGGGCCCCGACGATGCCCTGCGGGCGGTGGGGCTTCTGAGTCCCAGGCTTGTCATCCCCATCCATTATGGCACTTGGCCCCTGGTAGAACAGGACCCCCACGCCTTCGCCAAAAGAGTGAAGGAGAGGGGGTTAGATGCTTAGTCCTGCCTCCGGGTCAAACACTCACCCTATAGGCAGCATGGGCAGCGAGGATAGTCGCCCAAAAGGAGAAGCAGTTGCCCTCTTGGTTTGAGACCGCAGGGGTTCTGAAAAGCGTGCGCCTCTTCTTGAGGGAGCGTACCCCCCAAGCCTATATCGTAGGCGGCTACCTCCGTGACCAACTCCTAGGCAGGGAGAGTAAAGATATCGATCTCCTAGTGTTAGAAGAGGCCCTGGCGCTGGGCCGCCAACTGGCGGATCACTTAGGGGGAAGTTTCGTCCCCCTGGATGAGGAAAGGGAAGTGGCCAGGATCGTCTTACAGGCGGAAGGAGAGCGTTACCTGGTCGACCTCTCCCCGATGCGTGGTCACCTGGAAGCCGATCTCGCCCGGCGCGACTTCACCATTAACGCCCTAGCGATGAACCTCTTTGACCCGGAATCGCATCCCATCGACCCCTATGGCGGCCAGCGCGACTTGAAAGAGAGGGTAGTGCGGGCGGTCTCCAAAGAAGCCTTCCAAGATGATCCCCTTCGCCTCCTGCGAGGGGTACGGCTGGCGGGAGAATTGGGCTTCCGAGTGGAGAGTCGCACCGAGGGATGGATGCGCCACCACGCCTCTCTTATCATCACCGTCTCCCCAGAGCGGCTGCGAGACGAACTGTGCAAGATCTTGGCCTTAGAAGGCTCCGCCGCCAGCCTTCGCTACTTGCAACGCACAGGCATCCTGACCGCAGCCCTACCTGAACTCCAAGAGGGGGTGATCGAGCATCTGCTGGATACCCTGGAGAGCCTGGAGAGTATCTTTCCCACCTTGAGAAAATGGCCCTCCTTCCCTCATCTCCTCTCCCATTTGGGTCAACCAACGGCCGGCGATAGAAGCCGCCTCATGCTATTGAAATTGACCACCTTGCTCCACCACCTTGGACAGGCTGACAAGCACCCCCCTTCCGAGACTCTAAATACCTCTTCCCTGGGGAGAGTGCTTCGCCACCTCCGCTTCGCTACCCTGGAGGCACGCCTGGGCCAAAGGATAGCGCTGGGGAACCCTCTCGCTTGGCGATTGACCCTCAAGACCCCATCCCCTCTCGATCTCTATCGCTTCTTCAGGGAGACAAAAGGCGCGGGCGTCGAGGCCCTCCTCCTATCCTTAGTCGACCGCCTAGCCACCCTGAATAGATCATCTCCAGAGTGGCAGCGACATTTGACCAGCACCAGAGCCATTTTGTCTCACTATTTCGGCGAAGAAAGGGAGCGCATCTTCCCCCCTCCTTTACTCACAGGGAACGACCTCCAAAGACGATTTCACCTTGAGTCCGGGCCTCTCATCGGTCACCTACTAGAGGTGGTTCGTGAGGCCCAGGTGGAAGGAAAGGTGAGGAGCCGAGAAGAAGCCCTCAAACTGGCAGAAGAGATCTTGCTTGGGGAGAAGACCGAGTAGTCTTCAGTGCCGTCAGGAGTTACCTCCCCCGGCCTGGTGCGCCTTGCCTGCCCTGGCACGTAGCAGGCCAGGGGGGCAGGCTGACGGCCAAGGCTCGAAAAACTATAGTGGACCCTTACACAGTTACTACTACATTTCCCTTTTTGTGTCCTTTTTCAACATACCTGTGAGTCTCGGCAATCTTTTCCAAGGGATAGCGTCTATCAATGACCGATTTTATCTTTGAAAGTATGTTATTAGGGCTAACCTTCCCGTTTAGACCCACTTCCATGCATACCAAACAGTCAGTACATTAAACACAAGTCCTACAATGATCAAAATTTTGTCATAAGCTCCAGGGTATGAAGGCAATCCAATGAGATTAACACCAAAAAGCAATATGGCTGCGATCATGTTTGCCCAGCGATTCACAGGATACTTCAACGTCAGGGACAGGAAAACCATAACAATCGGAATCAACATTAATATTGCAGCTACCAACCACATTTCCTGAGTTGCTTGCATACCCCCTATTTCTCCCGTTACAAAGTCACCGGCATATATTCGCAGCACATCCCCCAAAAGATAGGTAAATATTGTAGCTACCCATAATGCTGAAAGGATTATCTTCACATCTTCCATAATTCAATCACCTATGCGCGCACGTTATGTTCCAAAGTTATTACCACATTTCCTTTTTTACGTCCTTTGTCAACATATCTATGAGCCTCGACAATTTGCTCCGTGGTAGGAATTCTTACTACTCCCATTACGCAATTCTGCCGATTTTTCCCCAAAACCACGTCTTATATGCATTCTTCATTTAAAATGCTAGGTCTAACAAACCTCCAATAATGATTTATCGGAGGTTGCAATTATTTATCCTGACTTTCTTTCAAAACAACATTTATCAATAATGCCTGGTATCTCTCTTTTTCTTCTATCATTGGCATATGCGCTGAATTTTCAAAAATGATGAGTTTTTTACCTTTTTCAGCATCTAAGTTGTCATAGAATTTCTCAACAAGAACTGTGGGAGTATTCATATCGTATTTACCTTCAAAGAAGTATATGGGAACTTTAATAGATTGTATTTCTTTTGTAAGATTGACATTCTTCATTTCCTCCCACATTGCATTCATAGTAAATTCAAATCCTCTATTTCTGAACGTTCTAATTCCCTCTGATAATGAATATTCGGGTGAAGTTAAAAAGCTGATCACTAAAGAAACCATTTTCATCATTTGCTTAATAGAATTATCATGCAAGAGTCCTGCATAGTGACCAATATGTCCTTCCATTTCTAGGAACTTTTTCGGTGATTCATAAGGTGGTGGGCCTATTTTTTTTATTGCATTTTGCATTTTCACATCTCCAGATTTTTCAGCTTCTTCAACTATAAAATCGTATGATACTTTTTGTTGTTCATATTCGTTTATAACTTGCGCCACTCCTACATAAGCATGTATTTTCTCTGGATATTTATATGCAGTTTTAATTCCTATAATCGTTCCCCCTGAATGCGCAACAATAAAGACTTTTTGAGTGTGAAATCTATTTCGCAAATAATCAATTAACTCATTACAATCCTCAACAAATCTATCTAAAGTCATTGAATCAACTGGGATATCACTATTAAATGATTTGCCAGCCCCTCGTTGATCCCAATGAACTACTGTAAAATGTTTAATCATTTCGGCATCATATTTACGCGAACTTGACATCCCCAGCAAAGGTGCACCAGGGCCACCATGCAAAAATAATAAAACTGGATTATTTTGATCAGTACCTCTGATAAATATCCATTGTTTTAAACCGCCCAGTGCAATCTCCTCTAATGAACTTATACCATTAGGTGTTTCAATCTTAGTCGACTTTTCCAAATATACCCTGTAAGTTAGTAGGCTAATAAAAACAAGTAATAAAAGCTCTGCCAAAATACACACGACCCAAATAATAATCTTTAAAACTATTTCCATCTCAATTTCCTTTTAATTTATACTTCATCGGGTGAACCATATTTGGGATAAACATTCGCTTTCATAAGTTTCATCCTTAGGGCTAGACTTCCTGTTTAGACCCACTTCCATGCATACCAGACAGTCAGTGCATTAAACAGAAAGCTCACAATGATCAAAAAATTGTCATAAGCGCCCTTGTAAGGTGCATAATCCGGGCCATGCCGACCGGCGATTCCGGAGCATGCCGTCCACCCGT
>CAYLIE010000044.1:0-13604 GCA_964383935.1 uncultured Anaerolineales bacterium
TTCCTGGATGAGGCAACGATACCCCTTCGGTAAGATTTTTCGATGAGGCAACACGTACCTGGCATCTCTGGTGCTTGCCTTAGAAACAGATTTGTAGTATTATATCTGAGAAGTTACATCGGTTTCTGGAAGGGGGTGGTAGATAGAGTTCTAGTCACAAATTGTGATAGTGGATAGAATCTATCGAAAAAAGGAGTTAAGGAGATGAGAAAGCATAGCATTTTCTTCCTGGGCCTGGCCTTACTTGTAACCTTGGTCTTTTTGGCCGGGTGCAAGCCAGCGGAGCCAGCCCTGGGGACGAAGGACAACCCCATTGTCCTGGCCTTCGTGCCCTCGGGCGAAGCCCCGGAGATCATCGCCAGCGCGGAGACGGTAGCGAACCTCTTAGAAGAGAAGACGGGCTACGTCATCGAAGGTAGTGTGGCCACCAGTTACTCGGCGGTCATCGAGGCCATGGGCACCAAAAAGGCCCATATGGGCACGCTAGCCACCTTCGCTTACCTCTTGGCTAACGAGAAGTACGGCGTCGACGTGGCCTTGGTCAGTGTCCGCTACGGAAGCCCCTACTACAAGGGACAGATCATCGTGGGGGCCGATACGGGGATCACCAAGATCGAGGATCTGGCGGGCAAGACCGTCTGCTGGGTTGATGCCGCCTCCACTTCGGGCTATATCATTCCCCGCATCATGCTCAAAGCCCATGGGGTGGACCCGGACACCGACCTTGCCCAGCAGGTAGAAGCCGGCTCCCATCCTAACGTCGTCCTGGCCGTCTATAGTGGGGACTGCGATGCCGGGGCTACTTATATAGATGCCCGGGGCACCATCGAGGATGAGCACCCCGATGTCAACGAGAAGGTGCTGGTCATCGCTGAATCGGATGAGATCCCCAACGATGGCCTCCAGTTCATCAAGGATTTCCCGGCTGACATGAGGGAGAAGATCGTACAGGCCTTCCTGGAGATCATGGCCACCGAAGAGGGCGCCGAAGCCATGGGAGCAGCCTACGGATGGGACGAGGTGGTGGAGAAGGACAACTCCTTCTACGACCCCTTCCGGGCGACCCTCGATGCCGCTGGTGTTAGCGTCGAGGAACTAGCCAAGTAGGTAAAGGTGGTCTTTGCGCATAGGTAGAGAAGGGGGAAAACGAGATTCCCCTTCTCTACCTATGTAAGGAGAGGATATCGTGTTGCAGGTAGAGCATCTGACCAAGATCTATGAGGATGGTACCCTGGCCATAGACGACGTGAGTTTCGAGGTGCCGGACGGCGAGTTCTTGGTCATCCTGGGCCTCAGCGGTGCGGGCAAATCGACCCTGCTTAGATGCATCAACCGCCTCATCGAGCCCACCGAGGGGAGGATCATCTGGGACGGGACGGACATCACGGCTGCTTCGGGGGACGAGTTACGCAAAATCCGGCGCCACATCGGCTTCATCTTCCAAGAGTTCAACCTGGTGGAGAGGTCTTCGGTCCTGACCAATGTCCTCTCGGGGAGGCTGGGCTATGTCAACCCTTGGCAAAGCATCATCCGCTTCCCTAGGGAGGAGGTGAAGCGGGCTATGGGGAACCTGGAGCGGGTGGGCATCGCCGATATGGCCTCTAAGCGAGCCGATGACCTGAGCGGTGGGCAACGGCAACGGGTAGGCATCGCCCGCGCCCTGATGCAGGAGCCCAGGCTTATGCTGGCCGATGAGCCGGTGGCCAGCCTAGACCCCGTTTTGTCCCACTCCATCTTGAGATACCTGGAACAGCTCAACAAGGAAGACGGGATAACCGTCATCTGCAGCCTCCACTTCCTGGACCTGGTCCGACGCTACGGCTCCAATGTGGTAGGGCTGAAGGACGGCCGGGTGGTCTTCCAAGGGTTTCCCGAGGAGGTCACCGACCAGCGCTTCAAAGAGATCTACGGCCAGGAGGCCGAGCGGATCACGGTTACATAGGAGGCAACGTGGAAGGCAAGAAGTCACCCCTTCTCAGTTCACTTCTATCCATCGTCCCTGGCCTGGGCCAGATATACGCTGGGGCTCCTCTCCGAGGAGTAGCCCTCCTCCTGGCCGTGATAGTCACAGCACTTCTAGTGCGATGGCAAGGGAGCGACTTCCTCTACGCGGGCATTGTCCTGGCCTGGTTGTGGGGCATCTGGGACGCCTATAGCCTGGCCCAAGGGAAGAAGATATCGCTTGTGCCGCCTTTCCTCATCATAGGCGTCATCGTGTATATCATCGGCTGGCAGGTCACCAAGATCAACGTCATTCGCCTGGTAACCGATGTGGCGGACATCAAACCCCTGGTTTCCGACCTTTTGCAACCCGCCTTTCTCGAACGCTCCATCGAGACGCAGGTGGGCGAAATCCTATTTGAGGTTCCTTGCTCCGATTCCCCTCCCCCGAAGGGTACCCCTCTGGAGGACGAGCCCTACCTCATCCTCCTGGACAAGACCTGTGGGGAGGAGGGCGATACTTTTACCATAGAGGGTGGGAACTTCTGGCCCTCCTCGCGAGGCCAGATATGGTGGCTAAATATGGCCGGTGAAATGAAGCGCCGGATTCGACAGGAGGGCGAATATCTTACCTTCCAGACCGATGAGGAGGGGAAGATCTCGCCCCTCACCGTCGTCGTGCCCGCGCCATGGGGTGAAGCCGTAGCCGTAGGCATAGGGCCCCAACTGAACCGCCTCCAGGCGCGGCTCCGGCGCGAAATGGGAACCCTCCACCTCAGCGAGACCTTCTTCCTGGTGGCGGAGAAGATGCTGGAGACGATCTTTTTGGCCCTGATGGCCACCACCGTGGCCATCATCTTCGCTATCCCGGTGAGTTTCCTGGCGGCTCGCAACCTGATGGGGGGCAACCCCCTCACTATGGGGTTCTACTACCTGACCCGCACTATCCTCAATATCCTCCGCTCTATAGAGCCCCTGATTATGGCTATCGTCTTCGTGGTCTGGGTGGGGCTGGGTCCCTTCGCAGGCGTTCTTGCTTTGGCTGTCCACTCCGTCGCCGCCCTGGGCAAACTCTACTCCGAGGCCGTGGAATCGATTGACCCTGGTCCCATCGAGGCCATCACGGCCACGGGGGCCAACCGATTGCAGACCATCGTCTACGCTGTAATCCCCCAGATCGTGCCTCCTTATGTCGCCTTCACCGTCTACCGTTGGGATATAAACGTTCGCATGTCCACCATCATCGGCTTCGTGGGCGGGGGAGGGGTCGGCTTCCTCTTGCAGCAGTGGATTCGCCTCTTGATGTACGAGGAGGCAGGCGCTGCTGTGTGGGCTATCGCCATCGTGGTGTGGGTCTTGGACTACGCAAGCGCTGTCGTGAGAGAGAAGATCGTATAGAAAAAAGGGGGCATAGTGAGCCCCCTTTTTTTGGAGCGCGGAGGAAGCCAAGGGATGGGTGAGTTGCCGCAGGTGGTGGTTATCGGAGCGGCCAGTATCGACACCAAAGGCCGAGCAAGGGGGGAGTTGCTCCCCGCCACTTCTAACCCCGGCGAGATCCGGGTCAGCGCTGGAGGCGTGGGTCGAAACATAGCCGAGAACCTGGGTCGCTTGGGGATCCCCACCCTCCTCCTCTCCGCCGTGGGCGACGATGAGGCCGGGAGGCATATCCTGGAGGTGACCGCGGCCGGTGGCGTCGATGTAAGTCAAGTGATAGTTAGTTCCCACTCTCGCTCCGCGGCCTACTTGGCCGTCCTAGATGAGAAGGGGGCTATGAGGCTCTCCATCGATGATATGGCCATCATAGAAGAGGTCACCCCGCGCTATATCTACGACCGGCGGCGCTTTATCAGGGGAGCGAAGATGGTGGTGATGGATGCCAACCTGAGCCCGGCGGCGATAGCCTCCGCCCTTCGGCTAGCCACCAAGGCTGGGGTCCCCATCTGCGTGGACCCGGTATCGGTAGCCTTGGCTCCCCGCTTGAAAGATCACCTCTCCTACCTCTCTATCATCACCCCCAACGCACAAGAAGCCGAGGTTCTCTCTGAATCTCCCGTCCGGGATCGCTTCGAAGCGACCGCCACCGCTCAGAAACTGGTCTCCTTGGGGGTGGAGGTGGTGATCATCACTTTGGCTGAAAAGGGGCTCTGTTACGCCACCTCCCAGGAGAAGGGCCATATCCCGGCCATAGACTGCGAGGTAGCGGATGCTACCGGGGCTGGCGATGCCCTTACCGCTGGAGTGGTGTACGGCCTGGTAAACGACTTCCCCATCTCCGAGGCCGTTCGCTTGGGCGTCTCGGCCGCCACTTTAACTCTCACCTGCGTCGATACCGTCTGTCCAGATCTCAGCCTAGAGCAACTCTACGATCGGCTGGTGATCTAGGGTTTCGCGCTCAACACCGCAGCACTATATAAGGGGGCAGCATGGCCTATCCTCTGCTTGGTGAGGAAGTGAAAGTTGCTCTAAAACCCCTTGTAGCCCTGGAGTCGGCCCTTATCTCCCACGGCTTGCCCTATCCCAAGAATCTGGAGACGGCGCAGGCCATGGAGGAGATCGTCAGGGAGGGGGGAGCCACTCCTGCCACCATAGGGATCATCGGGGGCGAGCCCAGGATCGGCCTGCCGCTAGAGGATCTGAAGCGCTTGGCGGAAGGGCAGAGGGTGCGCAAAGTGAGCCTTCGAGACCTCCCCACCGCCGTAGCCCGCAGGTGGGATGGGGGGACGACGGTATCTGTTACCCTCTATCTAGCCCATAAAGCGGGGATCAGAGTGCTGGCTACAGGAGGGATCGGGGGGGTCCATCGGGGCAAGGGTTGGGATCTCTCCGCCGATCTTTTCGCCCTGGCTCAGATCCCCCTGGTCGTGGTCTGCTCGGGGGCAAAGGCGATCCTTGACCTTCCTGCCACTCTAGAATGGCTGGAGACCTCTGGGGTTCCCGTTATCGGTTATGGCAGCGATGAGGTTCCGGCCTTCTACTCTCGAAGCAGCGGCTTACCTTTAGAGCAAAGGGTGGATACCCCCCAAGAGGTGGCGGAGATAGCCCGGGCGCGGGATGAGTTAGGGCTATCGACCGCCATATTACTGGTCGTTCCCGTGCCAGAGAAGGACGAGGTGCCCAGTTCCGTGGTAGAGGAAGCGGTAGCCAAGGCGTTGGAGATGGCGGAGGCACAGGGCGTGAGGGGAGCAGCGTTGACCCCCTTTCTCCTGGGGCAACTGAACGAACTGACTCAAGGGGCTACATTGGGGGCCAATATCGCTTTGCTCAAGGATAACGCCCGTGTAGCGGCCGGGGTTGCCCAGGCTTTAGTCAGGGCATGATAGGAGAATCATCGGCTACTAAGAGGGATGCTCACCGCTGAGCATCCCTCTTAATGGGCATACCAGGTGGGGCTATGCTTTTTTGGTGAACACTATCTCCGTCTCATCGGCGTCCACCAGGACCGCGTCCCCCTCCTTCAACTCTCTCCTCAGGATCCGCTTGGAGAGGGGGCTCTCCACCTCCCGCTGAACGAGCCGCTTCAGGCGCCGGGCTCCGAAAGAGGGGTTGTAACCCTTCTCCACTAGAAGATCCCGGGCCTTATCGCTCAACTCTATGGCTATCCCCCGCTCCAGAAGACGCTTCTGGATATCCTTCATCTGGAGGTCCACGATGGCTTTGATATGCTCCGGCTTGAGGGTGTGGAAGATGATCACCTCATCGACTCGGTTCAGGAATTCGGGTCGGAAGGTCTTCTTCAACTGCTCCCGCATCTGGGCCTGCATCTCAGAGTCCGCATCCCCCTCGTCACCGGTGCGGAAGCCCAAAGTGCCTCCCCGCTGGGCGTATTGGGTCCCGATGTTGGAGGTCATGATTAAGACCGTGTTCCTGAAATCCACCGTTCGCCCCTGGCCGTCGGTGAGGCGGCCCTCGTCGAGGATCTGCAGTAAGGTGTTCCATACATCGGCGTGGGCCTTCTCGATCTCGTCGAAGAGGACCACCTGATAGGGCCGTCGGCGCACTGCCTCGGTGAGTTGACCCCCTTCACCGTACCCCACGTAACCTGGGGGGGCCCCGATGAGGCGGGAGACGGTGTGCCTTTCTTGATACTCGCTCATATCCACCCGCACCAGGGCTTCCTCATCGTCGAAGAGGAACTCGGCCAGCGCTTTGGCCAACTCCGTCTTGCCTACCCCCGTGGGCCCCAAGAAGATGAAGGAGCCGATGGGGCGTCGGGGGTCTTTCAGCCCAGAGCGGCCCCGCCGTATAGCATCGGCCACGGCAGAAACCGCCTCCTCCTGCCCCACGATCCGTTGGTGGATCCTCTCCTCCATGGAGAGGAGCTTCTCCGCCTCCGTTTCCATCATGCGGCTCACCGGTATCCCGGTCCAGGCGGCTACGATCTGGGCTACATCCTCCTCGTCGACCACCTCATCTATCCCCTTTTCCCTGCGCCAGGCGCCCAGTTCCGCCTGGTATTCTCTCTCCAGTTGCAACCGCTCGCTCTTGAACCTCGCCGCCTGCTCGTAATCCCTCTTCTGCCAGGCTTCCTCCTCTTTGGTTTGGAGCTCTTGGAGGCGGTTCTTCTTCTCTTTCAGTTCTTCCGGCAACCCGAACATATCGATACGCAACTTGGCCGCCGCCTCATCGATGAGGTCCACCGCCTTGTCGGGGAGATACCGTTCCGTCACATACCGGTGGGAGAGTCCAGCCGCTGCCTCTAGGGCCTCATCGGTGATAGTCACCCCGTGGTGCTCTTGATACCGCTCCCTCAGGCCTTGGAGCATCTCCATGGTCTCCTCCACCGAGGGCTCCTCTATGTAGATGGGGGCGAATCGGCGTTCCAAGGCCCCATCTTTCTCGATGTGATTGCGGTATTCATCGAGGGTGGTAGCCCCGATGCATTGCAACTCCCCGCGAGCCAGGGCGGGCTTCATCATGTTCGAGGCGTCGATGGCTCCCTGGGCCGCTCCGGCCCCCACCACGTTGTGTAACTCATCGATGAAGAGGACTATCCCTCCATGAGATCGCTGTACCTCCTGGAGGGCGGCCTTGAGCCTCTCCTCGAACTCGCCCCGGAAGCGAGAACCAGCCACCATGCCTCCTAGATCCAACTCCACAATCCTTCTGCCCACGAGGTTTTCCGGGACATCGCCAGCGGCGATCCTCTGGGCTAATCCCTCTACGATGGCTGTCTTCCCCACCCCTGCCTCGCCGATAAGGACAGGGTTGTTTTTGGTGCGGCGGGCCAGGACGCGCATGAGGCGAAGGATCTCCGTCTCTCGACCGATCACCGGATCCAGCCGACCCTCTCGGGCTAGTTGAGTTAAGTCTCGGCCGTATCTTTCTAGTATCCGATATTTGGTCTCCGCTTGAGGATCTGTCACTTTTTGTCCCCCTCTTATCTCTTCGATAGCCTTATAGGCCTCATCTTTGGTCACACCAGCGTCTTGGAGGATGGCGCTAGCGGCGCCACCCCCCTCGCCGATTATGGCTAGGAAGATATGCTCTGTGGAGACATACTCGTCCCCCAGACGCTTCGACTCCTCCATGGCCACGTCTACGATCCGCTTCACCCTAGGGGTGACATAGATCTGGGCTTGGGGGGTCGGGGGGCTAAACTGGGTGGGTGGGCTGGTGGATAGGACATCATCCAACCGCCCCCTTATCATCTCCACATCTGCTCCCAACTTGTCGAGAACCTGAGGGATAACGCCTCCCGGCTGCTCGATCAAAGCCAGAAGCAAGTGCTCTGCATCCAGTTGGTTATGCTTATACCGTTGAAGGATCTCTTGGGATTGGGCGATAGCCTCTTGGGCCCTTTGGGTAAAACGATCGAACGGCATCATGGCGCTCACCTCTATTCCTTTAGATAGGAAGCCACCAGATGGACTTTAAGCGGGCGCAAGGAGGGCCAGTCGGTTAGTCTCTCCAAAAGCACCCCCAACTTAAAGAAAGCATCGTTAAAGGCGACATACGACGGGTCTCCTACATAGTAGAACTCTTCGTTTCTTAACCCCACCCGGTGTAATTTCGCATCTAGTCGCCCTTTGGAATTGGCTCGGTAGAAAGGGGGGAAGATATCCTTAGATTGACGCCCATATACGGTACGCACCAGCCAGCGGCGGAGAGGGGCAGGGATGAGACGGTTGATTAAAGCGGCGTAACTCCAGGCATTGGGGGTCAAGAGCAAAAGGTGTCCCCTCTTATTCAGAACTCTGGCCATTTCACGGAAGACGGCCTCTGGCTCCTCCAGATGCTCAACCACCCAACTGCAAAGGACGACATCGAAGAGGCCTCCTGGAAAGGGCATGGTAGCCAGGCTCCCCACCACCAGTTGTTTGAGGCAGCGATGCTCTTGCAGGGAACCCAAATCGGTGTCCAGCCCCACCGCCTCTCTTACTTTCTCAGCGTAGAGTTCGATCACCCCTCCTCGGCCACAGCCGGCATCGAGCACCCGGGCTTCGGGGGTGAGATGCCTTTTCACCAACCCCTCATAAAGAGAGCCGCTATGCTTGTATCCAGGGCTCATATCTCGGTAGATGGCCCGGTATCTATTCTGCTTCTCTAGGGGTATCATCACTAAGCCTCTTAACCCTCCAGTTGGCGTAGTCTAGAGCGTAGCCGCTCGATCTCCCTCTCGAATTCAGCCTCCATCTGCTCCATCTCTGCTCTCATCCGCTGCATCTTGCGCGCCATGTTCAGGATCACCTCTGCCCCGGCTAGGTTAACCCCCAGTTCATCTGTTAGCCGGGCGATGCGGCGCAACCTCTCGATATCCCGAGGCGAATAGAGGCGACGGTTTCCCTCAGAACGGGTAGGTTGCACCAGCCCCAGACGCTCGTAGTAGCGCAGGGTTTGAGGGTGTAGGCTCACCATCCTGGCGGCCACGCTGATTATGTAACAAGGCTCATCATCTTTTGGTAGATGTTGGACCATTCGACTCACCCCTCTTAACGCAACCTCTTAAGTTCTTCAAACAGTTCTCGCTCCCGCGGGGTCAACTTCTGAGGCAGCCTCACTTTCACCCTGGTGTAAAGATCGCCGCGCTTTTGGGGGTCCTTCAGATTAGGCATCCCCTGCCCCTTAAGACGGAAAGTCTTGCCGCCTTGGGTCTCTGGGGGGATTTTCAACATGATGTCGCCCTTCAGGGTAGGCACTCTCACTTCCCCTCCCAAAACGGCGGTGCAGAGATGCAAGGGGACCTCAACATGGAGATCATCACCCTTTCGTCTGAAGTGGGGGTGGGGAGCCACCTTAATCGTTAGATAGAGATCCCCCTTGCCCCCGCCGTAGCCGTCGCCACCTTCCCCGGCCATCCGTATTCGGGAGCCGGCTCCCACTCCCGGCGGGATCTTCACCTCCAAACGGCGGCCATCCTTGGAGAGGATCCTAGTAGTGCCTCGGAAAGCCTCCTCCAGGGTGATCTCCACCTCTTGTTCGTAGTCCTGGCCTCGACGGGGGGCGGTGCGCCAGGAACTCGTTGGCATGCCTCCGAAGATAGCCTGAAAGAAATCGGAGAAGCCGCCTAGTCCCCCCAGGATCTCGTCTAAGTCGCCATACTGCACATAGACCTGCCCTGGCTGCCCCGTGAACCAGCGCCCCCAGTCGAAGCCCGAGGGGTCTCCCCCCGTCCTCTGCCACTGGCGCCAACTGGTACCCAACCGATCGTATTTCTGACGCTTTTCAGGGTCGGAGAGGACCTCGTAGGCCTCGTTTATCTCCTTAAACCTCTCCTGGGCCGAGCGGTCTCCAGGGTTCACATCAGGATGGTACTGGCGGGCCAGCCCACGATAAGCCTTCCTTATCTCCTTCTGGTCAGCGTTCCTGTCGACCCCCAGGACCTTGTAGTAATCTTTATACTCCATATCGATTAACGCCCCGCACTTCCATAAATATTATAACATCTTAGCACGATTTTGTCAACTATTTTGCCAACTGACCATAAGAAGACTTGACAAGAATGGCTGAAGATGCTATAATAATGGTGAAGAAAAGCCTTTAAGAAGGGGGTGTAACCATGAGTATCACTCGTTGGGAACCTTTTAGGGATCTGATCTCCTTGCGGGAGGCTATGGACCGGCTCTTCGAAGAGAGTTGGGTACGGCCTCGTGCAGGATGGCTCTTGCCCACCGAGGAGACCTTGGCTATCGATATGTATGAGACGCCCGACAAGGTAGTGGTGAAGACCGCGGTCCCTGCTGTCAAGCCGGAGGATATCGACATCACCATCGCCGGTAACACCCTTACCATCGCGGGCGAGACCAGGGCCGAGGAGAAGGTGGAGGAGGAGAACTATATCCGCCGTGAGCGGCGATACGGCCGTTTCTCCCGTTCGATAACCTTACCTAGCGGCGTGCAAGGGGAGAAGGCCGAAGCCACCTTCGAGCACGGTCTCCTCACCCTTACCATCCCCAAGGCCGAGGAAGCGAAGCCCAAGGTCATCAAGGTGAAGAGCAAGTAAGCCCTCGAGTTACAGACAGGGGACGGGGCGATCGCTCCGTCCCCTGTTCTTTTACTCCAAGGTCTGCATAACTTGATCCGTTGCCTCTTGGGGGGTGGCGTTGCCGCTCAAAACATCTACTACCGCTTGCTGAAGGGCGGCGGCTATCTCCTCATTAGAGGGGCGGAAATAGGCCGCCTCCATTTGGTGCCGTACGAAGACTCGGTAGGCGGTATCCTCTATCGCTAGGCGGAGGGCCGAGCGGCTGGGGGGCAGATGACCACTAGCCTGAGCCCAAGCCGTCAGGTTCTCCGGGGTGAAGAACCATTTGACGAACTCCGCCGCTGCCGCTTGACGGCGGGGATCGGGGGGCAAGAGCAGGAAGGCCCAACACTGGGCCATGGTGGCTTGGGCTCCGTTCTTGGTGGGGAGGGGAGCGTAGGCTACCCCGACCCCCTCCATGAGAAGGTGTTGGGAACTGGCATTGGCCATCGCCACCCCGCCCTCCTTGAAGAGAGCCCAGGAGTCATCGAGGCTCTCCAGGGCCAAAATAGAAGGAGAGATATACCCTGCCTCATATCCGTCTCTGTAAAACTCCAGCACCTGGGTTAGAGCCGCCCCATCTAAATCCGGGTTCCCCTCCTCATCTACCAGGGGGCCACCCAAGGCCAGATATTGGATGAGGAAGGAATCGTTGACCGCTCCCTCCTCACCTCCGGCGGGAAAAGCGTAGGCGGTATCCTGGCTCCGCAACTCATCCCAGGTGCGGGGTGGACTATCTATGAGGGAGGGGTTATAGACCAGGTGCTCTATATCGACTTGAAAGGGGAAGGCCACGAGTTGACCCTCCTTGCTGCCCGCTTGGCGGATGCGGTCGAGGAGATCGTCGGCTAGTTCCTCGGGCATGGGCCCATCCCAGGGCTGGAGGATCTTCTTCCCAGTCAGGAACTCCACTTGGGAAAGATCGATGGTCACCAGGTCGGGGAGGGCCTGGGGGGCCACGGCGCTGGCCGTGAGGAGGAAATCCAGGATGCCCCCCTTCCCGTAAGGCCGCTTAGGCACGAACTGGACGGCGATATCGGGATGCGCCTCCCGGAAACCGCGATATATCCCCTCCATCACCTCTCCGGTAGGGGTATCAGCAGAGGGGATGAAGGCTTCCGTAGTCCAGAGGGTGAGGGTGATGGTCGAGGGAGGGGTATAGGGGGAAGGCGAGGGCGTGGGGCTCTGGGCGGCCGAGGGGGAAGGCAGAGGACTGGCTTGAGACGTAGGGGTTTCGGCCGTGGCGCACCCCAAAAGCGCCACGAGGATGAGGGAAGCCACAAGGGAGAAACAGACCCCATAGGTAGAGACCTTAGACATATAGGCTCCTTCCATCGAGAAGAACGCTAGACCCATTATAGCACAATAGGTCGCTCTTCGCTTCAACTCGGGGTATAATGAGACTCGAGATGATGGAACTCTTGGAAAAGGAGGCCCGACGATGGGAGTTGGGCCTCACCTCCGAAGCGCCGGCTGCCTTCCAGACCTACTATGAGGAACTGATCGCCTGGAACGAGCGGGCCAACCTCACCGCTATCACCGACTACCAAGAGGTGCAGATCAAGCACTTCTTGGACTCCCTCTCCTGCCTCCTGGTTTTGGAGGGGTTGCCCATAGAGCGATGGCGATACCTCGATATCGGGGCCGGGGCTGGCTTCCCCGGCCTCCCCTTGAAGATAGCCCGACCCCGGATGGAACTCACCCTGCTTGAGGCTAAGAAGAAGAGGGTCCGGTTCCTGCAACATCTGGTGGAGAGATTGAAGTTGCCCGGGGTGGCGATCATAAAGGGGCGGGCGGAGGAACTGGGCCGCCAGCCCGGACACCGGGAGGGGTACGATCTGGTACTGGCCCGGGCCGTGGCCACCCTACCCGTGCTTCTAGAGTACGCCCTGCCCCTTTGCCGGATAGGGGGGATCTTCTTGGCCCAGAAGGGACCAGACATAAAAGGGGAGTTGGAAACCTCTCAGGTAGCCCTCAGGGTCTTGGGGGGGCGCTTGCGAGAGGTGAGAGGGTTAGAGTTGTCCCACTCTATGGGCCGGCGGAGCCTGGTAGTGGTGGAGAAGGTGGCTCCCACGCCCGAGGAATACCCCCGCCGGCCAGGGGTTCCAGCCAAGCGGCCGCTAATGTAGGGCCTCTATAACAAACTTCTACAGCAAAGAAGTAGGGCAGGCATGGAAACCCGCCCCAATTATGTACCCGATTGCGCCTAACATATGCGATTCAACGAATCGCGAAGTGATTTGAGGCGACTTGCCCAAGGCAACAAAGCCCGTTAAATCGCTGTTATATTCTCCCGATAGGGATTTGAGCCGAAGGCGAGAAAGTTCAGGAGCCTGAGCCCTTCTATTCCAGCAATATTTTGTCATTAAGGACTTCTATCTTATATAATTTTGGATCGCTCCAAAGCTCCTGCGTTCTATGAAGAACCCACAAATATTTCCCATCGTGGGCTATAGCTTCTCCTCCAAATGCAGCAGCGTATATTTCCCCCACCAGCTTACCTTGCTTGTCGTATTTACGAATGCCTTTGCCAGAAGGAGAAACCCAGAAATACTGGCCATCAAAAGTTATGCTTGCGGCACCCTCTTTTTCTAATTTGATGACGTCTATTAGGTTGCCGCGTCTGTCCACTTTGTATAATGGAGCCCCCGGTTGATCTCGTTTCAACCAGTCAACGAGATAAAGATATTGGCCATCCCAAGCAATTCCCGAGGAACCAGAGCCCATTTCGGGAATCTTGAAAGATGAGAGAATTTTGCCAGTCTCTGGATGGATTTCAAAGATCTTAAGAGCGCTAAAATCGTTAACCCATAGGTGTTGACCGTCGAAAGCGATGCCGCGATCTTGAGCAATTCCAGGATTCTCAAAGGAAGCAACGATTTCACAAGTTTCGGGATCTATTTTGACCAAATCGCCTGCACCTGCATGCCTCGTTCTCCAAAGGTATTTTCCGTCCCAAGCAAGGGACCAACCAAATCCGTACTCGCCAAAACCTTGTACCTGCCCGCAAATCTTTTCTACAACCCTTCTCGTCTCGTCTTCGTCTGCATAAACGTAAGGATATCTATCCTGGGGATCACCGGGAATGTATCCTAACTCAGTCTTTTTAACGTCCTGATAATCAAAGAGCGGTTCTTGTACGCTTACTGCATAATCCGGGCCATGCCGACCGGCGATTCCGGAGCATGCCGTCCACCCGTTC
>CAYLIE010000045.1:0-12119 GCA_964383935.1 uncultured Anaerolineales bacterium
TCTTCTAACTGCCATCAACAGGGCTCCGAAATCGGGCCCCAAGGAAGGAAGCAGATGGCGGAAGCCCTATTTTTCAGTGACCACAAGAGGAATGGGATGGTGGAACCTTTCAAGAAACAAACACCTCGTATGGTTACAAATCATATGATTCAACCAGACCCATTTCGGTTACCTAGTTAAATGATTTGACACGTAGTGCAGGAGTAGATTAGCGGGACCGGTTCTCCTGGAACTACACTTCCGTGTAGGTGATTCGCTCCGGGTGGGTGTAGAGGTTCATTCTCTTCCCCCGAGGGGAGCCGATCAGGGTGATGCCCCAAGAATCCGCCAGGCTCACCGCTAGGTCGGTAGGCGATGTTCGCGAGATGAGCGATTAGTAGCAAAGCCAGTCTATCAATTCGACCTTTTTGCTTCCAATTGACAGAATAACATGGATCGGTGGAGAGGTCAAATCGCGGGAGAGAGGAGAGAGCCGCCCAAGGTTGAGAGGTGGCTCACTCCCAGCACTCCGTTGGCGCGCTCTCTTGGCTCTTCTCTGTGATCCTGTGAATCTTCTCATAGGAGATCTCTCAGAGTTTCCTGTCGGTGCCCCCTTCATGAGCTCGGAAGAAGAGTCGGGAGGAGCCCATTTTGGGTTTAGGAGGGCTCTAGGGAGCCCTCCTCTTCCGAACCACTTCCCGGATGAGTTGATACAGGCCAGCGATAACCGTGGCCCAGACCAAGCCGGGCACGAAGAGCGCTACCAGAACCCCTATGGCTACCGCCGCTTGCAGACCCACGATCTTCACACCTCGTGTCGACTTGGCTCAACCAATCAGAGCCCCTTCTCTTCCCTCCCGCTTTAGTCTATCATTTGCCTTCCGGGGCCGAGTGGAGCAAGGATTTAAGCCTATTTTACTATATAAACCCCGAGCAGTCAACATTGCGGCCCTTATCACAAAGGCCTCCGAATTAGCCCCTGCTTGATGACTACTCAACGAAGTTGCACCAGAATCCGGACTGAACGGAGTTGACAAGGTTTAATAGTTGTGATATACCTCACAAGGAGGCACTGAATTGATGTTGCATCCTATGAATGCGGCTAGGCCGATGGAAAGAGTCTCCTTGCTAAGTCGGCCAGGGAGGAGGCGGATATGTTGCTGAATAAAGCCACGGATTATGGAATGAGGGTCATGGTTGACCTGGCTAGTCAACCTCCGGTGACAAGGGCGGTGGCCGGGGAGATCGCGGACCGACAACAGATCCCCCCAGCCTTGTTAAGCAAGGTGTTGGTCCGCTTGAGCCAAGCGAACCTGGTTCGCACCTACCGAGGGGCTACGGGAGGCGCTCATCTGGCACGGCCACCAGAGAAGATCAAACTTCTGGAGGTGGTAGAGGCCATGCAGGGACCGATCGTGCTGAACGAGTGCAATATCGAATACCCCCCTTGTCCCCTCAAGGAGATCTGTCCTATCAGTCCAATATGGCGAGAAGCCAAGGATGATCTAGAAGGTTTGCTGCACCGGACAACCCTGGCAGATCTGCTCAAAACGGCTTAAGGCCCTACCTCTAGATGGGCTAGTCGCTTCTTCTGAGAGTATTTTTGAATATTAAACTATCCAAGCGGCACGTTTTAACCGTTTAAAATCGCCCTCCCGGTATACTTACCCCTAAGCCCGAAGAATCGCTGGCTAAAACGGGTTTAAAACGGTGTGATCCTGCGCTGAGGTTGTTATGTATTCCGGGTGAGGGCGGTAACCTAGAATATCGCTTGCCTGTCATCTCTAGACCCTGTCGGGTTTGGGAGAGGGCATGCCAAGACACGCAAGACTCCCTCGATCACCTGCTTATGGAAGCCTGAAAGGCCCTGGCCAGACCCTCCTTCTAAAAGGATGGAGACCCCTCAGCACAACTATTATCTTTAGTGCTAGGATCTTGCTCCCTCCCTCCGTACTAAGAAAAGATCTTCGTCGAGGGCGGGGGCTCCTCCCAACGTTCGAACTCCCACCGGTGAGTGTAGGGCATCTCTTCCTCGCTCCCGCTGGCCTGTGAGATCCAGACCAGCAAGCCACTATAGACCAACGCCGCCAGGGCCATTACCGATATGAGGATCAGACTCCCTTCGCCCATTTAACCTCCTTTCTAATCCAACTCACGCGTAAGATCTTTTGTTCAACCCCCTTGCCGACCCCCCCAAAGGATATCCCAGCCTCGCTCGGGTTCAACATGCCTCTCTTCGACCTCCTCCGCCTCTTTGATCTCCCAGATGGAGATGACGGGAAAGAGTTTGGCGAATATCAGGTATAGAAGGAAGAAACCAGCGAAGAAGGCCGCTGTTATCGACCATTCCACCCAGGTGGGGCTGTAGGCCCCTAGTTCGTAAGGTAAGCGAGGACGGGTGAGGGAGGGAACGACAACGGTGTATCGCTCTAGCCACATGCCGATATTGATAGAGATGGAGGCGATCACCACGCCCAAGATGGTGCGCGTCCTAGGGATAGCCAAGAGGGGTAGAGGTATCAAGAAACAGAAGATGAACATCCCGGCAAAGAGAGGGGCGAACTCCCCACTGAACTTGGCCCAGAAGACAGACATATGGGCTGGCTCACCCCCGTAGAGGGTAGTCAGGTATTCGGCGAAGGTGAAGTAGAACCAGGCCAGGCTCAAAGCCACCAGGAACTTACCCAGGTAATCGAAATGTTTTGTGGTGATATACTCCTCCAGCCTGAAGGTTTTTCTCAGGATAGCGGCCACGATAGCCACGGCTCCTACCCCGGAGAAGATAGCCCCTCCTAAAAAGTAAGGGCCGATGATGGTGGAGTGCCAACCCGGTTGGGTGGTCATGCCGAAGACCCAAGCCACCACCGTATGTACAGTTACCACTAGCAGGGTCAAAAAGACCGACATGCCGCCGATGACCCTCTCCAGCCGTCTTCTCTGTTCGTTAGACCCCCGCCAGCCCAGGGCCAGCAACCGATAGACTCTCTTTCGGAAGCCGGAGATATTAGTGAGTCGGTCGCGACAGAGGGCTATATCGGGGATTAAAGCCAGGTAGAAGAAGAAGATACTGGAGAAAAGGTAGAGGCTCACGGCGGTGAAATCCCATAGGAGAGGCGATTGAAAGCGGCCATAGAGAAGAAAGTTAAAGACTCGGTCCGGCCTACCCAGATCTACGAATATACTGCCCGCGCCGAAAGGGAGACTGAGCACAGTGATCGCCTCCGCGGCCCTAGTGAACGGCCTCCGCCACTCGGCGCCCACTATCCGCAATATCGCTGAGATGAGGGTCCCGGCGTGGCTTATGCCGATGAAAAAGACGAAGTTGGTGATATAGATACCCCAGAAAACCGGCCTATTCATACCGGTGACCCCTAACCCGTTTTGCAACTGGAAGATGTAGGCCCAGACGCCCCACATTATCACTAACAGGAGCAAACCTACCAAGAGGTAATAGCCGAGGCCCGTCTCGGTTAAAGGGCTTAGTATCGTCTTTTCAGGGTCGCGCATCTACCCCTCCCGCAGGTAGATTACCTTGGGTTGAGTCCCCATCTCCTCTAGAAGCCTAAAAGCCCGCGAGCTCTTGGCTAGTTGCGATACTTGACTGAGCGGGTCGTCCAGATCCCCGAAGAAGCGGGCTCGTCCTGTACAGGTCTGTACGCAGGCGGGGACCACATCCCCATCGCGAAGGGGCCGTCCCTCCGCTTCTGCCTTCTTTTTAGCCTTTCGTATCCGCTGGATGCAGAAGGTGCATTTCTCCACCACACCCTTGGGCCGAGGCGCCACCTCGGGGTCGGGGTTGAGGGCCTGATCTAGGGGCTCCGGCCATCGGGGAGTGAACCAATTGAAGTAGCGGGCCCCGTAGGGGCAGGCCACGGTGCAGAAACGACAACCTATGCAACGTTCGTGGTTCTGAATAATGAGGCCTTCTTCATCCTTGTAAGTCGCCTCGACGGGACAGACCTTAACGCAAGGCGGGTCATCGCAATGCATGCAGGGTCGGGGTATGAAGCGGAGGGTGACATTAGGGTATTCCCCCTCAAGATATCGAAAGACCTCGTTCCAAAAGATGCTACGCCCCATGGCACTCTGTTCCGGTTCGGCGAAGGGCACATTGTTCTCCACTTGACAAGCAGCAGTGCAAGCCTGACAGGCTACACACTTGTCTAGATCTATCACCATCCCCCAACGGGTCATCTCCTATCCCTCACGCTTTGTAAACTTTGACTCTTGTAGAGGTGAAAGAGGCCAAGCCGGCCAGGTTTCCGGTGCGAGGGGCCATGATCTTATTGGGGTTGACCCCCCGGCCTTTGGCCCACCGGCCTCCCACTATATGACCCCGCTCAAAGGGCATGTTCACCACCTCGGGACGGGTCCCTGGATAGAGCCTGGCCTTGGTCTTTATCCTCCCCAGGGGGGACTCCACCCAAACCTCATCCCCATCGGCGATACCCAGATGGTGTGCCGTCTCTGGGTTTATCTCCACCCAGCTGCCCCATCGCTCTTGCAAGTGGGGGCCCAAGAGATTTTGTAACAAGGGGACGTTAGCCCCTCGTCCCTCGGCGTGGGCCATCAACTTATAGGTGTTGAGCAATAACGGGTAGTTGGCCTCATCGCCAGCCCTGTCGGGGGGCTCATAATGGGGTAGGAAGATCTCATCCCCCTGGGCTATTAACCCCAACACCTCCAGTTCCTGGGCTGTGATATTCATGGAGGCTAAGGTGCAACGGAGTTCCCGGGAATAGAAATCGAAGCGGCCATCCGGGGAGGAGTATTTGCGATCCCGACCCACTATCTGGCTCCATTTCGCATCCCCGGGAGAGGAATGCTCATAGGGAGGGCCAACCCACACCCCCTGCTCGAGAAGTTGTTCCCATGAGATATTCAAGGCTTGGAGTCTGAACCGGAGAAGAGCCACAAAATCCTCCCAAGGGAAAGATTCCGCCATTGTGCCTCCCAACCCCTTGGCGATCTTGAGGATCACGTCGCCGGTGTTCCTGGTATCGTAGAGAGGCTCTACCACCGGCTGGCGGAGGCCCACCACCGAGAAGCCGAGGCCATCGGCGATGTCATCTTGGTACCTCTCCAAGAAGGTATGGTCGGGCAAGATCAAGTCGGCGTAGGCGGCGCTATCGCTCATGAAGGGGGTGAAATCCACGATAAAAGGTATCTCTTTGAACGCCTCATAGAACATCTCCCCATGGGGGGCTGAGAAGGCGGGGTTAGTATAATAGAGGAAGAGAGCGTTTAAGGGGTAGGGGTTCCTTTCTAACACATTCTGAGCCACCTTCTGGTATACGCTCTCAGCCAAGGGGAATAGACGGGAACGGGCCTGGTCGAATCTCTCTTGTTGAAGCCCCTTTTGAGCGATATCGTCTAGATGGAGAAGAGGCCAGCCAGCGCAAGGAGCAGGCCGCTGCACCAACATGCCCCCCGACACATCCAAGTTGCCCACTAGAGCGTTAAGACAATGGATGGCCATACCGTTGTAGATACCGGCTATCCCAGAGTGGCGCGCCCCTTTCTTAGCCACGGCTACCGCTTTGGGCCGGTTGGCCGCGAACTCGCCGGCGATCCGCATAATGGTAGAGACCGGCACATCGGTTATCTCTGAAACCCGGGCGGGGAGGTACTCCTCTAGCACTAGGGTCTTGAACCCTTTGTGGGTCTCACCCGTCTCGGGATCCTCGAAATCCTCGAAGCCGAAAGTGTGGTTAGCCACGAACTCCTCATCGTACATCCGGCTCAGGATCATCACATGAGCCATGCCCAAGGCTAAGGCGGCATCGGTCCCGGGCTTTATGGGTATCCACTCGTCGGATTTGGCGGCGGTGACCGAAAGGCGGGGGTCGATGGTCACGATCTTGCCCCGAATGGGACGGCCACGACGCATATGCCCATAGGTGGAGAGGTGTCTGACGGTGGGGTGCCAGGCCTCCAGAAGGCTGGCCCCGAAACTGAGCAGATAGTTGGTGTTATCCAAGTCATAAACTAGAAGGTCGTTGATCCCTTGGGTTAAAAGATTAGCCGTCTTCTCCGCCTGAACGCTGAGGCTCTCGTTGGAGATGGTGTTTGGCGAGCCGTAAGCGGTCATAAACCGCCGGATGAGGGGAGCCATCTGGCCCCGGGTACGGCCGTACATGAAAGCCACGGTGTGAGGTTCGCTTCGCTGTCTGATCTCCTGCAGCCGAGTCACGACTTCTCCTATCGCTTCCTCCCAACTTATAGGTTCCCATCGGCCGGAGCCTCGCTCTCCCACCCGGCGCAAGGGGCCACGGATCCGGTCCGGGTCGTAGAGGAGATAAAGCGCTGCCTGCCCCTTAGGACAGAGAAGCCCTTCATTTAGGGGATGCATGGGGTTCCCTTCGATTTTCACCGCTCTCCCCCCTACCACCCGCACCAGGATCCCACAACCAGCGGGACATTGCAGACATACGCCGGGGACGAACTTCTCCTCCCCTCCTTCTGGCTTTGGAAGTGGTGCCCGGCCCCAGTCGAAGAGTCGCTCTCGAATCACCTTGCCCAGGCCAGCAAAGGTGATTATCGCCGCTCCGGTTATCTGCATGAACTGACGACGATTTACACGCATAGGGGACCTCTTCCAGAGTGATGAAGATAGGGCAGGGCTGTGAGCCCCGCTAGGAGGTCGTGGCTCAGTCGGTGCAACTGGACACCACCTCTTGAGTAGGTATGGGGGTGCTTTCGATGCAGCTGAACACCACCTCTTGAGTAGGCAAGGGGGTGACTTGGCCCTCGCCGGGGGTGGGGGTTGGCTCCTCCACCTCTGGCACGTAGTCCGGCCGCCCAGCGGCCACCCAGGCGCGCCCCCGTGCTGTCACAGGACCGCTTCCCGCCGGATTCACGTGGCAGGTACCGCAGGGCTCTCCCGTCCGCTCCGTATACTCAGGGTAGGCCAGCGTATTTGCCGCCCAAAATACACCTAGCACCACCGCCAGATGTAGGATCACTATTAAGATGTGGCTACGTTTGATCCCCATCCCTCCTCCCTCTCGCTAGGACAGGGTTTGACGGCCCTGACAAAAGTTAGCCTCTGATAACCCCCCGCGCCACCGTGACCAGGATAAAGCCCAGGAAGCTGACCGCGATGATGAGGCCCATGACCAGAACGGCCTGCATCTCATAGGAAGCCATAGCCCCCGCATCTTGGAGATCCCGCTGCACTTGGGCACTGAGTTCCCTAGCCTCCGCTGTTTTCCCTTGGATCAAATCGATCTCTACGGCGTGCTGTAGAACTCGCGCCTCCATAAGGCGGGTCTCCGCCTGGCGTAACTTATGTTCCTCGTCATCCACGTTACGTTCATTCAGCCGCGCTGCATCGACCAGGGCCCTGGCCTCGGCTACCGAACTGGCAGCGGAAGAGATCTCCTCATAGATGGTAGAGACGATCTCTCCCTCCGGAGAGCCAGAGGCGTGGCAAGCGCCACAATGGTTCGCTTCCTCTCCTAGGAGCATCCTTTCGTCAGCCTCTTGAACATTGTACCGGCCGTGGCAGGTGATACAGGTGGGAGCCGCGAGGTTGCCCGCCATGCCCGATCGATGGCCTCCTGAGAGATACACCTCCTCGGCCTGAGGGTGACACTCTGCCCCGCAAATATCTAAGAGTTCCCCCAGTCCAGGCAAAGAAGGCCCATGGATACCATGACAGGTGGCGCAATTGGGGGTCCGAAGGTTATGCTCACTCAAAAGGGCGATACCGTGCACACTCTGGCGGAACGATTCGTACTGGTGGGTGTCGATGCCATAAGGCTCCATTAGTTTGGAGTCAGAGTGGCACTGGGCACAGATCTGTGGAAGGTTCAAGGGGTAGACGGTGGAGTTGGGGGATTGCGCCTCCAGAATCCGGTGGCCGCCATGGCAATCATAGCAGGTGGCTACATTCTCATCCCCCTGAGCCAAAAGCTGGCCATGCTTGCTCTCCTCCAAGTACTCCTTCAACTGGTTGGTGGGCAAACCGTATGGTCCCATCCTCTCTGGATCGGCATGGCACTCTCCACACAGTTGGGGGATCTCGCTTTTGGCTGGCACGCCGGTGAAGCCTGCCTGGGAGGACATCGCTTCCTCAGGGGCGGAGGCTTGAGGGTCGCCGCCGTGACAATCAGCGCAGGCGATGTCGTGCCTGGCGTGGATGCTACCTTGCCACTCCTGAGCGACCAAGGCATACCTTCCACCCAACGTAAGGTGACAATTTAGGCAGCCATTCTTCTCTTGCCTCCAGGGGGAGTCGTTCGGCTCAGCCTGCGTAGCGCAGGGCACGGCCAAGGCCAAAAATAGGGCCGAGAGAAAAGGCACAATCTGATTCTGTAGCACCATCGCTACCTCCTCATAGCCCCCGTATTACCTCTAAGAGATCCTCGGCTTTCCTCACTCGCCTCTGCTGACCGTGATAGACGCTGATCTCGTTCTCCGTCAGGCTGAGGCCGATCATCATGCTTCCAGGGCTTTCTCGCAAGAGGTAGGGGAGAATACCGCCCGGTAGAACACCCTCCTCTCCGGTCTCCACCACTACGATTTCGGGCTTAAGCAGCCTGATACTCTCCATGGCCCGAGGCTCATCGCTCTCCACGCTTACCACATCGAACTCCTCCTCTCCACTGAGGAGGGTTTGCAAAGCCTGGGCGAAGAGAAGATGCCTGCATAAGACCAAGATGCGGCGGGTTTCCACCTGCCCTCCAACGGTTTATTTCACCTCCATTTTAAGGCTTCATTCTCTTCCCGTCTATAGGCCATTGTGCCTATTTTCACAAAGAAAGGGAACTATCTTCGGATAGCTCCAATTTTCACAATTCGTCCTTTTTCTTAGGTCGAATGACCTATTTTAGTGTAGGTCGGAGGTACTAGTACCTACTTGCTGGGGCCGGATGGGTCGACTAACCCCTCCCGTACCGCATAGGCTGCAACCTGCACCCGGTTTTTCAAGTGGAGTTTGGCCAGGATATTGCGCAGGTGGTTCTTCACCGTGCTCTCCGTCACACAGAGGGAGTCGGCGATCTCCTTATTGGTTTTTCCTTTCACTACCAGTTGCAGTACCTCCCTCTCGCGGGGGGTTATGTTATTAGCCGGGCCTATCGCCTCTGACTGCGCCTGGGCCAAGGAACTGAACTCTCTCAGGATCTTGGCCGCCATAAGGGGCGAAAGGGGAGCCTCCCCTCGAAAGACCCCTCTACACAACCTGAAGAGTTGCTCTGGCTCTAGATCCTTCAGTAGATACCCATCGGCCCCGCTTCTAATGGCTTCGAAGAGATCGCTGTCCCGCTCAGAAACCGTGAGCATAACTATCTTTACATAGGGCATCTCGTTCTTTATGGCTCGAGTAGCCTCCCGACCGCTAACCTCTGGCAGGGCAATATCCATGAGGATGAGATCGGGCATCAACTCCTTAGTCTTCTTCAGGGCCTCCCGTCCATCTCCCGCCTCCCCCACCACCTCCAGGTCCTCCTGAGAAGCGATAAGGTTAGCGATCCCCTTTCGAAACAGGATATGATCGTCAACTAGAAGTATCCGAATCGGTTCCATCATCTACTCCTCTCCTCCAAAGGGATCTTGACCACTAGGCACGTCCCCTCGCCCGGGGTGGAGTAGATCTCCAGTCTCCCCTTCAGGCTCTCGGTCCTCTCTCTCATTATGTCTAAGCCGTAGTGTCGATCTCTGCGCCTCTTCACCTGATGGGTATCAAACCCTTGTCCATTATCCTCTACGGCCAATACGATAGAATCGCCTTCTTTCGCTAGTTTAACCCAGACGGTGGTGGCTCGAGCATGTTTCCTCACGTTCGAGAGCGCCTCCTGAACGATGCGTATAAGTTGAATCGTCTGAGGGGTAGTGGGCCTGATCTCTTCCCCCAGGTCCGAGATAAAGCGGGCCTCCATCTGGTTCTGGAGTCCGAACTCCTCCACATACTCTTCCAGGGCAGGAACGAAGTCCGCTCCTTTGGAGATAACCATTTTGAGATCGCCGATCGCCTCTCTAGCATCGGCATACGCTTCTTCTGCCGTCTTCTCTATCTCCGCCAAGGCCAAGCTGCCCTCTTCTACCTGCCCTGAGGAGATCTGTTGCCCAGCGATCTGGAGGCGCAATCGAAGGTAGCCTAAGGTCTGGGCGAGCCCGTCGTGCATCTCTCGGGCCAGCCTCTCCCTCTCCTCCAAGATAGCCACCTCCTGCACCTCTTGGTAGAGACCGGCGTTTTCTATGGCGATGGCAGCCTGCGCCGCAACACCCCTAAGGAGGTTGAGATCTTGTGTAGTGAATGGCCAGTCATGCGTCTTGCTTTCCAGACCCAGGGCGCCGATGATTCTGCCCCGAGAGTGTATCGGCGCTATGATGAAGTTAGCCTGCTCCTCCTTCCCCTCTCCCTGATCAAGGAGTCTTTGCACCTTTCGGATGAGTCGCGCGGAGGGCGAGCCGTGGAGGGCTTGCTCCGTCAAACCTTCGGTCGTTCCATCGGCTATCATAGCGATACCTGCGTGAGCTTCCACCGCCTGGGCTGTCTCGCTTACCATCCTTCTTAGGAGAGGCTCTATCTCCAGTTCCGCGCTCATGGCGCGGGTTATTTCGTAAAGGTGTTGAAGGCGCCTAGTCCTCTCTTGAACCTCCTCTTCCATCCCCCTGTACAGTTGGGCGTTTTCGATGGCTATTCCTAACTGTTTGCCGATAGCCTCCAGCAACTCGACATCCTCGCTTCGGAAATGATCAGGCTCCTTGCTCATTAAGGTCAAGACCCCCAGAACCCTCTCCCTGGAGGTCAAGGGGACGAGGACAAGAGAAAGGTAGCCCCCCTGTTCGCAAGCGGTTCTAGTGAGCCTTTGGTCGGAACCAAGATCGGTAACTACTATCGTCTCCCCGGAGCGAGCCACCAGCCCGCATAGACATTCATCCCACTCCAGTCCTCTCTCCTCCTCCACCAGAAACTCATCGGTTAGTCCGAGGTAGGTTTGCAAAACCAGCCTCTTCTGGTCATCGTCGATAAGCCAGATCAGACCTGCATCCAGTTTCAACAACTCAAGCACCTTACTCAGTCCGGCGTCTAACATCTCCCCCAGGTCGAGGGATCGGTTGACAGTGGCGGCTATACTATTCAAGGCCAGAAGTCTTTGGGTCTGCTTCTGCAACTCTTCCGTCCTTCTATATACCTTTCTCTCTAGCCTGGCTTTCTCCTTAAGTCCATGGGCCATCTCATTGAAGGCTAAAGCCAACTCGCCCAACTCATCCTCGTCTCCTACGGGTGCTCTCTGCTCTAAGTCGCCACTGCTAAGGCGACGGACAGTCTCTACCATGGCTTCGATTCTGTTCACCACCGTATTGCTCATCATGAAGTTCACGGTAGCTGCCACGGCCACTATCATGCCCAAGGAGAGGAGAAGGTTCTCCCTTAGATCGGCTGCCAGTTGGGCGTTCACGGAGGCCATGGAGAGATCGGTGATCAAGATCCCGGTAATCGAGGCCTGAGGATCGTGGCAACTGTGACACTGTTCCTCGTTAGCGATGGGGTTCACGTTTCGGAGGAACCGTTCTCCCGTCTGGGCGACGAAGACCGCGCTTTGGCTGCGGTTCTCCGGCTCTACACGGTGGCAGATCTGACAAGTGGGATCTCTTAACGCCAATACCTCCCCCACTCTTCGACCTTGGGGGGAGACCTGAATCTCCCCTTGCTTATCGATGAGCAGAAGCTCTCCTATATCCTCCTGAGTGGCAGCGATCTCATCGACCGTCTCTTGCATGCTCTCTAGATCACGTCTCAACATGGCCCGCCTCAGACTACTCTCTATCACCTCTCCTACTTGAGTCGCTGACCCCTCTAGATCGCGGATCATCGCTTGCCTGTGGTTGAGAAATTGTAAGAGCGAGAAGAGGCCCGCTATCAGGAGTACCGGGATGACTACGCTTATGGTGATCTTGAGCCGAAGGCTCTTGCTGAACCGTCTCCCGTTCACTTGTCAACCTAGGGGGTGCTATCGAGAGCCCCTAAGAACCCACGCCACGAAGAGAAGCCGGTCGAGTAGTAATGGGGACGAAGAGACCTCCCAGATTATGATTTCACATTACCCCAAGAAAGTCAAGCAACCCCCTATAGGTGGAAGCGTTCAAAAGTTGGGAGATGGACTCACTCCCACAGCCCCGTTGGCCTA
>CAYLIE010000046.1:0-11972 GCA_964383935.1 uncultured Anaerolineales bacterium
AGTAGGCCAACGGGGCTGTGGGAGTGAGTCCATCTCCCAACTTTTGAACGCTTCCGAGAGATACCGAATGCTAGACAACTCCCCCAAATCGTAGTATAATAAGAGTTTGAACGGAAGTTCTATACAAAATCTGTTTTAGCAGCCCCTATAGGCGACTCTAGCTTTTGAGAGACTACTATGCCAGAATTCAAACTGGTTTCCGACTTCAGGCCTACCGGTGATCAGCCTCAAGCGATCGAGCAACTGTTAGAAGGGCTCAAAAACGGGTATAAGCATCAGACTTTGTTGGGGGCCACGGGGACGGGTAAGACTTTCGCCATGGCCAACGTCATCGAAGAAGTCCAGCGCCCTACCCTGGTCATCGCCCATAACAAGACCCTGGCGGCTCAACTCTACTCCGAGTTCAAGGAGTTCTTCCCCCATAACGCCGTAGCCTATTTCGTCAGTTATTACGACTACTACCAGCCCGAAGCCTATCTCCCCCGCACCGACACCTACATCGAGAAGGATGCCAGCATCAACGATGAGATCGACCGGCTAAGGCTGGCCGCCACCTCGGCTCTCTTCTCCCGTCGAGACGTGATCATTGTAGCCTCCGTCTCCTGCATCTACGGCCTGGGCTCGCCGGAGGACTATGGTAAGGTGGTGGTCACCCTCAAGAAGGGGGAGATCCGCAACCGAGAGAAGGTCCTGCGCCACCTAGTGGATATCTACTACGAGCGAAACGACCTGGAACTGAGACGGGGCAAGTTCCGCGTCCGCGGTGACACCCTGGAAGTCCAACCCGCCTACGAGGAACTCGCCTACCGCATCGAGTTCTGGGGCGACCAGATAGAGCGGATGGTGGAGATAGACCCCCTCACCGGCGAGATCCTCATCGAAAGGGAGAGCATCAACATCTACCCGGCCAAGCATTTCATCACCCCCCAAGAACGGCTGACCTTAGCCCTAGAGGATATAGAGAGGGAACTTGAGGAGCGGCTCTTCGAACTTAAGGCCCAAGACAAGATCCTGGAGGCTGCCCGATTGGAGCAGCGCACGAAGTACGACCTGGAGATGCTGCAGGAGATCGGCTATTGCGCCGGGGTGGAGAACTACTCTCGACATCTGGCCCAAAGGGCCCCCGGCAAGCCCCCCTGGACCCTTCTCGACTACTTCCCCGATGACTTTCTATTGATCATCGACGAGTCCCATATGACCATCCCCCAACTGCACGGCATGTACCGGGGAGATCGTTCGAGAAAGGAGACCCTGGTAGAGTATGGCTTCCGGCTCCCCTCGGCCCTGGATAACCGTCCCCTCACCTTTGAGGAGTTCGAAAAGCATATCTATCAGGTCATCTACACCTCGGCCACCCCGGGGCCTTATGAGTTGGAGCATGGCGACCAAGTGGTGGAGCAGATCATCAGGCCTACCGGGCTGGTGGATCCCCAGGTGATAGTCAAGCCCACCCGGGGCCAGATCGAGGACCTCATCTACCAGATAAACGAGAGGGTGAAGCAGGGACAGCGGGCCCTGGTCACCACCCTTACCAAGCGAATGGCGGAAGATTTGGCCGACTACCTGGCCGAAATGGGAACTAAAGTCCACTACCTCCACTCGGAGATCTACACCATCGAGCGGGTGGAGATCCTTCGTGACCTGCGATTCGGGGTATACGACGTAGTAGTAGGCATCAACCTGCTTCGAGAAGGCCTGGATCTGCCGGAAGTCTCTCTGGTAGCCATCCTGGACGCCGACAAGGAAGGGTTCTTGCGTTCCGAGCAGGCCCTCATCCAGACCATCGGCCGAGCAGCCCGCCACATAAACGGCACGGTCATCATGTACGCCGACAAGATGACCGACTCCATGAGAAGGGCCATAGATGAGACCAACCGCCGCCGAGCCATACAGATGAGATACAACCAGGAGCACGGTATCGAGCCCCGGAGCATCGTCAAGGCGGTACGAGACCTGACCGACCAGGTGAGGGTGGCTGCCGAGGAGCGGCTGAAATACGAGGTGGCGGCGGAGATACCCAAAGATGAGGTGGCCCGCCTGATAAAGGAACTGGAGAAGCAGATGAAGCAACTGGCCCACGACCTCGAATTCGAGAAGGCGGCGGTTATCAGAGACCAGATCTTCGAACTCCGCCAGCGACTGGCCGAGCGCGAGGATATCCCCGAATGGGAACGCATCCGTAAAGAGCAACGGACAAGGGAACTCCAGAACATAGAGATGCTCAGGAGGATGGGGAGGAGGTAGAGGAATGGCTGGCTCAGCAGTCGAAAACCTGGTGGAGGAACTCCTGGCTATGCGCCAGCGGATAAACGCCCAGTTGACCCAAGCCTTCAACGGCGTCCCCGAGGAGGTCGCTGGCCGCCGCCCCGCCCCCGACGCCTGGTCGATGAAAGACATCTTGGCTCATCTGGTCATTAACGAACGGCAAAACGTAGCCTGGCTAGCGGAGATGGTGCGCCTAGAGAACCCCTCGCTCATCGACGTGTGGACCGAGACCCTATCGCAGAAGATCGCCGCCGTCCATGCGGTAGCCCCCCACACCCTGGCCCTACTCTCCCTCCTCTTCAAAGAGCAGTGGGAGACCCTAGCCTTCATGAGCACCCTGAAAGATGCCCAACTGGAGCGGACCGGCATCTGGATGGGCGAAGAGGTCACCGTGGCGGAGATAGCGAGGGGTATCGAGGGCCACTACAACCTGCACCTGAACCAGATTCGGGAGACCCGCCAAGCGGTGGCGGGCGGTTAATGTATTTTCGCCACCAGCCTCATCTATTAGAGACTCATGAAACCTTTGCTTGAGGAGAAAGCGATCGCCGCTGTGGTGGAGCGGATTCCTAAGAGCGCCTTTACCGTCCTGGAGTTCATGAAGCACCTAGAGGATTTCCATCCCCAGGTCTGGAACTCTCTCCTGGAGCGGTATGGCATCTTCGGCCAGGGCAGGAGGTACACGGCGGCCACCTATCTGAGCAACCGACTGGTGGCCTACTCCCAAAAGGAGGAGGCGCTGTTCCATCCTTTTCGGGGATGGCAAAGGGGCCGAGTTCCGCCCAGCCCCGACTATCGCCGCCCCACGGCCGAGGAGAAGAAGCGGTTTGGCAGCCCCTGGATCGCCGTCTTTCGCAAGCGAGCGTAGGAAAGAGTAGAAGAGGGAAATAACCATGAGTGAGGAGAAGCAGCAAAACAGTTCAGCCAGTCCAGTCATCCAAGAGGGTGACAGACTCCTGCTCCAAGCTCATTTTGAAGAGTACAAGGCTCTCCAGGCTGAGATCCAACTAAGACTTGAGGCCCAGCAAACTCTACTCAATATCACAATCGCTCTAGTTGCGGGAACATTAGCTGCCATCGTAGCAAGTATTCAAAGCGGGCTCTGGGACGTCTTGCTGCTGGTGCCGATTATGTTCCTCATAATTGCTTGGTGGTATTTGGGATACAATAGCATGATTGGACAGACAGCTAGATACATACATGGAGAACTTGCCCCTTCGGTGAAGAACATCCTCCAACGTTCGTCTCGCAAGAAAGCCCAGGAGGTGGAGAGAGTCTGGGATTGGCTTGCGTTCCAATATCGAGACTTTGTGAAGACCACGGGAAATATCTATGCCTACAACGCAATCAATCTTTTCAAATACTTGCCTTGGATTTTCCCCAGTGGTCTTGCCCTAGGAGTTTTCATGTATCTGCAATGCTCTCATCAAGAACAGTGGCAAGCTTATCAAGTGCTGCTTTTCGCTACCGATGTGATCCTCTGGCTTGCTACCTTGATACTCTTGGTCTTCGTTCTTGGGTGGCAACCATGGCCGGATATTGAAAGCAAAAGATGATCCGTTGAGATACCTCATAACTCCCGACGGCTCTCAGGGTTTTGTGCTATAATATAAGATTGCCCGAAAAATCGCGTTTCGGAAAGTCAGAGCATGGCCCAAGATAAGATCATCGTTCGCGGTGCCCGCGAACATAACCTCAAGAACATAACCGTGGAGATACCACGGAACAAATACGTGGTCATCACCGGCCTCTCCGGTTCCGGCAAGTCGTCTCTGGCCTTCGACACCATCTACGCCGAGGGACAACGCCGTTATGTCGAGTCCCTCTCCGCCTACGCCCGCCAGTTCCTGGGCCAGATGCAAAAGCCAGACGTGGACCAGATAGAGGGGCTCTCTCCCGCCGTCTCCATCGACCAGAAAGGGGCCTCTCATAACCCCAGGAGCACCGTAGGGACGGTCACCGAGACATACGACTACCTTCGGCTTCTCTACGCCCGCATCGGAATCCCCCATTGCCCCAACTGCGGCCGGGTCATCGCCCAGCAGTCGGCGGAGCGGATCGTAGATTCGGTGATGGAACTCAAGCCCAGAAGCAAGATAATGGTACTGGCTCCCCTCATCAAAGACCGCAAAGGCCACCACCAGCGAGTCTTCGAGGATGTACGCAAGGCAGGCTTCGTCCGCGTCCGGGTGAACGGCGAGGTGCGGGACGTAGACGAGCATATCGAACTCGACCGGTACAAGCAACACACCATAGAGGCGGTGGTGGATAGGCTCATCATCCCCGACCAGGCTGAACACAGCGAGGAAGAGATCAAGGCCTTCCACTCCCGGCTCACCGATTCGGTGGAGACGGCCCTCAACTTGGGTGACGGCGTGGTCATCATCAACGACACGACCGCGGAGAAAGACCTCCTCTTCTCCGAGCAGTTCTCCTGTGTCCACTGCGGCATCAGCATCGGCGAGATAGAGCCCCGCACCTTCTCCTTCAACACCCCTTACGGGGCCTGCCCCATCTGTCAAGGGATCGGCACCAAGATGGAGATAGACCCCGGCCTGGTCATCCCTAACAAGAGCCTGACTTTGGCTGAGGGAGCCATCCGGCCCTGGAGCCGGGCCTCGACCAGCGAGACCTACTACTACCAGTTAGTGAAGGCTGTGGCTGATAACTATGGCTTCTCGGTGAACGTCCCCGCGCGGGAACTGGAACCCGAGCATATAAACCTCCTCCTATATGGGACCGGCACGGAGATAATCAGACTGAGATACAGAAACCAATACGGGCGCATTCGCGAGTACGATACCACCTACGAGGGGGTGATCCCCAACCTGGAGCGACGGTACCGGGAGTCGAGTTCTGATTATGTCCGAGGCGAGATAGAAAGGTACATGACTACCCATCCTTGCCCCGCCTGCCAGGGGAAACGGCTGAGACCGGAAAGCCTGGCCGTCACCGTGACCGACAAGTCGATCACCGATATCACCGCCATGTCCATAAGCGAGGCCCTAGAGTTCTTCCAGGGACTCCCCAAGAGGCTCTCCAAGCGGGAGTTGGCCATCGCCCACCGGATCCTCAAGGAGATCCGGGATCGGTTGCGTTTCATGGTGAACGTGGGGCTCGACTATTTGACCCTGGAGCGCTCAGCAACCACGCTCGCGGGCGGCGAGGCCCAAAGGATTAGACTGGCCACCCAGATCGGCTCTCAATTAGTGGGGGTGCTCTACATCCTAGACGAGCCCTCCATCGGCCTTCACCAGCGAGACAACAAACGGCTCATCCGCACCCTCAAGGATATGCGTGATCTGGGAAACACGCTGTTGGTGGTAGAGCACGACGAGGAGACGGTGCGCTCCGCTGACTGGATCATAGACCTGGGGCCAGGGGCGGGGGAGAGCGGCGGCCGGGTAGTGGCCACGGGACCTATAGAGAAGATCATCGCCTGCCCAGACTCCATCACCGGAGAATACCTCTCCGGAAAGAAGAGCATCCCCATCCCGGAGAGGCGCCGAAGGGGGAACGGGGCCTATCTGGAGGTCAAAGGCGCGGCCGAACACAACCTCAAAGAGATCGACCTCCCTTTCCCCTTGGGCAAGTTCATCTGCATCACCGGCGTCTCTGGCTCCGGGAAGAGCACCCTCCTCATCGAGATAGTTTACAAGCGACTGGCCCAGATACTCCATCGAGCCAAAGATAGGTCAGGCCGACATAAGGATATTTTAGGGGTTGAGCATCTGGACAAGGTGATACATATAGATCAATCTCCCATCGGACGGACACCCCGTTCTAACCCGGGCACCTATACCAACGTCTTCACCTACATCCGCGAACTCTTCGCCACCCTACCAGAGGCGAGGATGCGAGGATACAAGCCCGGCCGTTTCTCCTTCAACGTCAGGGGAGGCCGTTGCGAGGCCTGCCAAGGCGACGGTATTATCAAGATAGAGATGCATTTCCTCCCCGACATTTACGTCCCCTGCGAGGTCTGCAAAGGGAAACGGTTCAACCGGGAGACCCTCCAGATGCGATACAAGGGGAAGAACATCGCTGATGTCCTGGAGATGACGGTAGAAGAGAACATGAAGTTCTTCGAGAACATCCCTAAGATCAAGCGGAAACTCCAGACCCTCTACGATGTAGGGTTGGGCTACATCCGGCTGGGTCAGTCCTCCACTACCCTCTCCGGCGGCGAGGCCCAGCGCATAAAACTCTCCCGGGAACTCTCCAAGCGGGCCACCGGTCGCACCCTCTACATCCTAGACGAGCCCACCACGGGGCTCCACTTCGACGACATCAAGAAACTGTTGGGTGTCTTGGGCCGGCTCGTCGATGCCGGGAACACGGTGATCATCATCGAGCACAACCTAGACGTGATAAAGTCCGCTGACTGGATCATAGACCTGGGGCCGGAGGGGGGCGACGCTGGAGGCCGGGTCATCGCCGAGGGAACGCCAGAGGAGGTGGCCCAGATGCCCCACTCCTACACCGCCCAGTTCCTCAAGAGAGTGTTCGCTAGCCAGAAGAAGCACAAGGCCCCGGCCCGGACCGCAGCGGGCTCCTGAACCCCCGACCTTTTCAATGGGTAGGGCAGGTATGGAAACCTGCCCTATTAACGACAGAGGACGCCCCTTTACTGAGCAGGCACAAGAGGAGTAGAGAAGATGGCCACTACATCAGAAAGGAGAAGAAAATGACCAACTGGAAAAACCTTCTCCACGCCGACCCTACCGAATGGCTCTTAGAGGAGTCTAACCCTTCTGTCCGTTATTTCACGCTCCGTTGGCTCCTGGATAAGTCTCAGAGTGACCCGGAGGTAATAGCCGCCAGTCAGGCCATTGCCCAGTCTGAGCCCGTGCGGAAGATCCTCCGGAGGCAGCGCCCGGAGGGCTACTGGGGCTCTGACCCCCGCCCCCATCACGGCACAGAGAAATATTTGGTCCTTCTCCTGTGGCTGGGCTACAAGGGAGACGGGACTATCCAGAAAGCGATGGATTACCTGCTCGACGGCTGCATCCTAGAAGATGGAGCCTACGGCGTGGAGATAAAAGGGCGCACGGTATTCCTCCCCTGTCACGCGGCTCATGCCCTACGCCTGATGCTCTGGTACGACTATGCGAATGACCCTCGCGCTCGCAAAACCCTGGATTGGCTCTTAAGCGTCCAGCACCAGGAGGGTGGCTGGCCATGTGTCTCCAAGGTGAAGACCCACTCCTGCTTCTGGGCCACAGCCTCCGTACTCCAAGCCTTCGCCGACCTCCCCTCGGACTGGGTCACCCCGCAGGTAGAAGAGTCCCGCCACTGGACCGTGGAACTCCTCCTGGAAAGTGGCCTCTACAAGCATCACCGAGAATGGGGCAAGCCCAGCCCCCGCTGGTTCCAGTTCGGCTTCCCCATGCACTGGGAAACCGATGTGCTTCAGGTATTGGACCTGGTAGCCCCCCATGTCTTCCCTGACGATGAGCGTATCCAAGAAGGCCTTCGTATAGTACTGTCTAAACAAGATGAGAAGGGTCGCTGGCCTTGCGAGACGCACCCCAAAGGGGGCAAATGGATTCAGAAATTCGTGGAGTTGGAGGAGATAGACCAGCCTTCCAAATGGGTTACCCTCCACGCCCTGAGGATGCTGAAGAGGCTGTATGAGTAGCATAAAAGGCCGTCAGTGCCTTTTCGCAAGGCTACAGACTATCAAAACGGAGAGGCGACTATGGACATCCCTAAAGGCTTGAAGAAGGCTGTAGTCACCTGTGTCCTGCGGAGCGAGGCAGGGTTCTTGCTGCTTCGCCGTAGCAAGGAACCCCATCTTAGCAAGTACGCCCCCATCGGGGGACATCTGCAGCCCTTCGAGACGCCCAGACAGGCAGCGATACGCGAAGTGAAGGAAGAGACGGGTATATCCATCGAGGAGCCACGCCTCAGGGGCATACTAACGGAGACCAGCCCCACCGACTACAACTGGATCGTCTACATCTACACGGCTGATGTTACTGCAACCTCACCGATTGAATGTGCTGAAGGAACCCTTGAGTGGGTCCCGCAAGAGCGATTACACACCGTTCCAATACCGACCACGGACGGGTTCATCTACGATTGCCTATCCCGGTCTGAGTTCTCCGTCTTCGATGCGGTCTACGATGAGAATATAGAACTGTTAACGCTAGTTGATGAGCTGTCCGGAAGGGTATTATTTGATGGGTAGTGAGTCAGCTTTATTTGGGGTTTGCGTACATTTTTGCGCAAATTAGGCGTTATCTGAAATCGCCGCTGGAGGAGAGCTATGGAGTTCAAAGACATCTTTCGTGAGGAACGCCACTTCTGTAACCATCTCTTTCGCCTTCTCTGTCACCAGAAAGAGGATGGGGGCAAAGATAGCGGTTTGGGCCGGTTTTTATCTTTGTCTGATCTGCCCATTAAACTCAGTGTCAAAACGGTTTCTGCTGCCGAAGTGTACACCGAAGTTGCCGTTTTCCGCGACTTCTATCACTACCACCCCAACCGACAAGAGTTTCTTATGGCCTTGCATGATGCGTTCTTGCCAATCATGCGGAAGCAATACGGGGGCAAAATCGCCAACCCAACACCCATCGGTGGTTTGTTGCCACAGCTTCAAGGCATCCACCCGAAAGACTTCTCGAAGTATGTAACAGATGCGCAAGACGACAAACTCTACTATCGCGAGTTTTCGGCATTGTTCAACGCAAAGCCAGATTTTCTGCTGATTTGCGATGGACTAATGGTCTGGCTCGAAGTGAAGTTTTGGGTTCCCTTCGACCGCAGGCAACTGCGGCGTACCCAAAACATTGCCGACCTGTGCAGCTCAGACCTGTTTGCTTCCCTATTCAGCAACCAGCCCAACCGCGTTGTCAAATTGGGAACCAAGCGACATATCCATGCCCAGCGTGACGGTGATTTCATCGATTGGGCTGATGTGGCCGAGATTGCTGAGAAACTCCTTCCGCATGGCTCCAACAACTACACTGCCCAAGCGCTGAAAGTGCTTGGGGAAATGGACGCAAGTAAGGCAGGCGCGGCGATCTGAGATGGCACGCGCTAACCAGCTTCTGGTGGCATCAGATGGCAACATCGGGTGCCACGGAGGACAACGGTGTCATGAACCGCTACCATATCTGGACCATCGGCTGCCAAATGAACGACGCCGACTCCCGGCGCGCCGCCGAGGAGTTGCAAAGACTGGGCTACCTACCCACCCCCAGGGCGGAGGAGGCCGACGTTATCCTCCTGAACACCTGCGTCGTCCGCCAGAAGGCCGAGGATAAGGTCTACGGCCGCCTGAGCAGCCTCAAGCCCCTCAAGGAACGCCGCCCAGAGGTCACCCTGGCTGTGATGGGCTGTCTGGTGGCCCCGGAGACCCGCAGAGACCTAGAGAGGCGCTTCCCCTACGTGGACCTCTGGCTTCCTCCCTCGGAGGTGCAGGGGCTCCTTGAGTTCCTGGAGGAGGTTGAAGAGCCCGTCCCCTTCACCTACCCCGTCTCTGCCTACGTCCCCGTGGCCACCGGCTGCGACCAGCATTGTACTTACTGTATCGTCCGTCTCCGCCGGGGGAGAGAGCGAAGCAGGCCGCTGGAGGAGATCCTGGAAGAGGTGCGCTGTTTGGTAGAGCGGGGCGTGCGAGAGGTGACGCTGGTGGGACAGATCGTTGACTCCTACGGCCACGACCTCCCCGGCCAGCCGACCCTGGCCCATCTGCTGGGCGAGGTAAATGAGGTCGAGGGGCTCTGGCGGATCCGTTTCCTCACCTCCCACCCCAACTTCATGAACGACCGCCTCGTCGAGGCCGTAGCCTCCCTCTCTAAGGTATGTGAGCATATCGAGTTGCCAGTTCAGGCGGGGGATGACCGGGTTCTCAAACGGATGGGGAGAAGATATACCATTTCCCAGTACCGGAGAGTTCTAGCCAAAATCCGAGCCAGGATCCCCGGCGTCTCCCTGGCCACCGATGTCATCGTGGGCTTCCCGGGGGAGACGGAAGAGGAGTTTAGGAGAACCTACAGGCTCTTGGAGGAAGAAAGGTTCGATGTAGTGCACTTGGCGGCCTACTCGCCCCGGCCAGGCACCCCCGCCGCTCACCTAGCCGATGATGTATCTCCTGAAGAGAAGGAGAGGCGCCGCCGAGCCCTTGAAGAACTGCAAGCCAACATCGCGAAAGAGATAAACCAGGCGCTCTTGGGCGAGACCTTAGAGATACTGGTAGAGGAGAGGCGAAAGGGGAAGTGGAAAGGCCGCACCCGGACCAACAAACTTGTCTTCTTCCCGGACGATAACGACTGGAGAGGCAAACTAGCCCCTGTTCAGATCACCTGGGCTGGCCCTTGGTCGATGCAAGGCAGCCTCAACGCTCCAACTCCTCTCGGAGGTTGAAACCCCACTCTCGTATCGCTCCACTGGGGTCGAGGGAGACGATCCATAACTCCAAATCGCTGGCGGCCATCACCGCCCCTAACATCATCTCCTCATCCTCTGCCTTCTTAGGGTAACACCTGCCCCCACTGATTTCACACTGGTGGGATAGGAGAAAGAGCGCCTTCTCCAAATCGAAGACCCTAAACCGTCTCCGAATCATCTCTTCCCAGAGAGAATACCGCTCCTCGCTGGCTCTAATATCTCCTTCTCCCTGGAAAGCGGAAATGTCCAGGGAGTGATGAGTGCGCACCACATAGTCATCCTGGGCCTCGAATAGTGCATGCCGGTGGGTTGAGAGCTCCAAGGCTGCCGCGCTAGCCGGTTTCCCATCGCCGATCACTACATTGGCTCCCCCGGTACGTGGGGCGCTAGCGATGATCCTCAGAGCCTGGGGAAGGTCGCCCGAATATTGAAGCGCCTGGCGCAGGACGAAGGGTAAAGGCACCCCCCGCAGGGAGGAGTCCAGGGAGGGGACATCTAAGTAAGCCACCGATATCCTCTCCTCGTTGAGCCCCATGTTGACCCCCACCGTGCCGGGCTGCGAGAGGCTCACGAAGGCGTTGCCCGCCTCGGGCTCGTGGAGGATGAGAAGGGTGTGCTCTAGCGCCATATCCCCTTCTACACCATGAAAGAGGCTACCGCTCTTACTGACCTCTCCGAACACGGCAAACGTCGCGCGGGGGGAGAGCACGACCCATTTTGATGCGGACTCATCAGGAGTCGAAAAGCGTAATTCGACAGGGGGAGGAAACCAGGGCTCGAAGGTGGTGAGAAGTTCGTTCAGGGCTTCGTCGGAGCGAGGCCGAGCCACCAACTGGGGCCAACTGTTGAGAAGTAGAATATCGGTGTAGGAGACCCCCGCGCCCTGGGCCAGACCTAGCATCTCCTCCCTGAACTCATCTGGGATCTCGAGAAGCCGCGCCTCCTGGAGAAGAAGGGAAAGCGGGTCCAAAGTCAACTCCCCATAGAGGCTCGCCACCCGCCTTCGGATCTCCTGCCGAAGGAGCACCCCTTGCTGGTACCCCATCTCGTAGGGCCTGCCTCTCAAATGGAGAAGCGGCACCTCCTGCCCTTTCAGGACGCCCAGGTCGTATGCCTTTGAAGAGTCAAAAACGGCGGGTTGCTCAGGCGCAGGGTATGATCTCCAAAGGGAGAAGAGGACAAAAGCCAGAAGAAAGCCCCGTTTAATCATCACTTCCTGACGCCGAGCATTCTAACACCTCCCCTCAAGATCGTCAGTAAAGAACCCCGCAGCAAGCTGCGGGGCTTTGGGCCTACTCCCACAGCTTTAG
>CAYLIE010000047.1:0-10650 GCA_964383935.1 uncultured Anaerolineales bacterium
CGTTGGGTGAAAAATCGGGCAAAATCTCATTTCTTGGTTTTTGCAGTTTCGCCATGTTTTATTTATTAAAAGAGGCCGACATGAATTTAGGGTGCCAATTTCATGAAAAACCGCCAGGATACCCCCCAGCTTGCTGGGGGGAGGAATGGCGAGCGGGGGCTTGGGGGCGGCAGCCCCCAATACAATCCTTCCGCTGGCTAAGCCCCGCAGCTTGCTGCGGGGTGGTTAACTGTTCATACTGATAGCAACACTAGTTGTATCGATAATTCAAGCGGTAATCACCATTTATTTACTGATAATCTAAATGGCCATCGCCTAACACAAGATATCTGGTTTCGCTCCCGTTGGTCGCTTCACCCAAATTGCTCCCTTTGGTCGCTACTTCAGATGTGCTGGAAACGAATAGGTGCCAAGATCCGTTGGGCCTGGCAACTCTTGCCAGGCCGAGCTTTCAGTCCCTGATATTTCCCAGGCTTGGATGGGCTCGTTGAAAGGCTCGATGGTCAATCGAGCCGCTTGTTGATGCTGAGAAAGGCGATGAAGGAGATGCCCACTCCCAAGGCGGTCAAGGCGCCAATCTCGCCCCAGAGGAGATTCAACCTTGTCCCCTTGAAGATAAGATCGCGGAGAACGGTTAGATAATGCTGGAAGGGGAAGAAGTTGGAAATAGTCCGCAGCAACCAGGGCATCTTCTCTACCTGTACCAGGTAGCCGGAGAAGGTCATATCTATCATAGCCAGGAGGAAGACGAAAAGAACAGCCTGCTGCTGCGAGCGGGAGAGGATGGAGATCATGAGCCCCCACCCGATCTCAGCGGCGATGAATAGTAAGGTCAACCCCAGGAGCAAAGCGAACGAGCCCTCCATGGGCATGCGGAATCCAAAGATGGCGACTGCAAATAATGCGATGAAGTCAACCGTACCCACGATCATAGCCGGTATCGCTTTCCCCACGATCAGTTCGAAACGTCGCAAGGGGGTGACTATCAACTGTTCCAGGGTGCCTAGTTCTCTTTCGCGAGCGATCCCCAGGGCAGCCACGGTGAGCGTCACCTGATAGACGATGAAACCCAACTGGGCGGAGATAGAGTAGGGTCGGGTCTTCAAAGTGGGGTTGAAGAGGACGTTGATTCTCAAGTCGATCGCTTCCCCTTCGGAAAGGCCATAGGCCATCGCTAGGTCGTGAGCGAAGTCGGCCACTACCCCCTCAGCAGCGCTGAGGCCGACGAGAGCGACGACGCTACTGGAACCGTCGGCTAAAAGCTGAACTTGAGTTTTGGCCAGCCCCAGATCTTGGGAGAAGCCGGCGGGGATGATAAGCGCTACATCGGCTCGTCCTTGATCCAAGAGACGGCGCACTTCTTCCATTTTTTCCGGGTAGTAACGTACATCAAGCTCCTCCGTGTTGTCTAAAGCGGTGATCAGCCGACGGCTGAGGCGGGTACGATCTAGGTCCAGCACGGCTAGAGCCAGATGATCTATGCCTTTACCCGTGGCTTGAGTGAGCAACGCTAACTGTAAGATGGGACCTAGGATGAGGAAGGCCACTAGCAACCGATCGCGGCTGAGTTGAACGAATTCCTTGACCACTAGGTTCCAGATCCGGTCTAGCATCATAACCTCGCCTAGGATATCCGTTTCTTGAAGAGAAGAACGCTTAGCGTGATCGCTGTACTACCCAGAGAGGCCAGCGCCAGGATCGGCTGCCATAAGTCGCCCACTTTTGACCCTTTCAGGAAGAGGTTACGGCAGATAGCGATGAAATGGGTGGTGGGTAGAGAGTAGGCGGTGATCTGAGCCCCCCAAGACCTGGTATCTACAGGAAGGATGAGCCCGGAGATGAAAAAACTGGGTACGAAAAAGACGAAGAGGACGATGACGAAAGCGGTCTGTTGGCTGGATGTGAAGTTGGCTACAAAGAGGCTCAGACCCATGCTGGCCAAAAAGTAGTCCACGGCCAAGAGGAGAAGAGAGAGAAAACTGCCCTGGAGAGGCACGCGGAACCAAAAAACAGCTACCAGCGTGGTCAATAGCAGGCTCACCAAGCCAGTTGATACATAGGCCGCTAGTTTGCCCAGCACATATTCAAGTCCCAGCACTGGCGTAACTATCAATTTTTCAAAGGTACCCATCTCCTTCTCCCGGGTCACCGCCAGGGCGACTGCCAGTGCGGGCACGCATAACACAACGCCCATCAAGCCCGGCACCATGCTGATCAACGATCTAAGGCTGGGGTTGTACCAGGCTCGGCTGTGAATTTCTAAAGGGGCGACAAAGGCTTGTGAGGAAGGTGGCCTCAGTTGAAGAGCGAAGTCCCTAGTCCGGGCAGCAAGGTCACCGATAGCCTGGCTGGTGAAGATGGGATCGGCTCCATCCGCGATGGCTTGTAGGGTAGCGCGCTGGCCTCCTAAAGCCGCATCGTCAAAGCCAGGGGGTATGACCAGGGCAAGATCTACATCGCCCCTCATAAGAAGAGAGTCGAGTCCCTCATAGTCGGCGGCGTAGGCCACTACCCTGAAATCGCCGTCATTGGTGAGGGTGGAGATATACTGGCGGGAAAGCCGGCTCTTGTCCAAATCCATCACCGCCAAACTCACCATCTTGATATCAAAAGAGAAGACGTAGGCGAGGGTCAAGAGCAAGAAAGCCGGCGAGATGGTAACTAGCAATAGGAGGCGCAGGTCACGTGCGATATGGCGGAACTCCTTGCGGGCGATGGCTAACGTTCTACGAAGGGACATCTTCATCTGAGTATAATGCAAGATGTTTGCCCAGTCTCGTATCTGAAAGCGATGGACACGGGCTCATATGGCAAATTCCATCAGCCACATAGAGGGCTCTTAAAGTATTCGTTAACCAAATGCCTGTGCACAGTTATAGTATCACGGTAATTTTGTCCCCAGTGAGCAAATTCGTCAAGGACGGCATCCCTATGGCCGGCTCCGGGGACAACAAAACGAGGATGAACCTCTTATCCTTCTTGTCATATTAGCCCACGGCGGGGAGCGCCACAGCGTTATCTAGTCGTTTCCGAGTTCCGATTCAAGCAGTTTGGCTACCACAACTAGCCGCTCAAGGTATCGGCGGCCTTCGGGGTCCCAATTGATGCATGTGAGGAGGGTTAAGGTGGCATCCGATGTCGGATGAGTCACATAGACATCTGTGGGTGCCATCGACTCTTTGCTGATCACACTATAACTGTAAGCCTCCTCCCAGGAGTAAACTATGACCTGATCACCGATCTCTAGATCCTCCAGATGGATAAAGGGGCCCATACCCCTAGTCAGGGTGATATGCCCGGCGAGCACCATATTGTTCCTCTCCCCTGGATTGGCGGTCCCTCCTAGGTGGGCCACCTCATGCGCGATCCCAGAGATGTCCCAACCGTTACCGGTAATCGGCGATTCTACTACGGGGACATCCAGTTCTAGAGCGGGGATTACGAGCCTGGTAGCCCGCGCCGCCGGTGGCCCGATACCTATCTCTCTATCTATAGACTCAACACCGGGTTCTAGCCTGGCCCTCAGGGCAGGGTGTTGAAATCGAACTGGTGAGGTCCCCCCTTTCTCTCTGACTTCTATCCTTTCGACCTTCCGGCGAAGAGCCTCCTCCAGAAACTCGACGGCAGAGAGCGCGCTCTCTGGTTGATTCTCTTCGAATGCGGGTATTACCGCCGCTTGGTCGGCCATAGCCATAGGGTGAGACAAAGCCTCTACCACCAGGAAAAGACAGATACCCAACCCCAAAAGTATGCTGCCCATATTGTGCATAGAGAAATCTGGGCCTCCAAGGGGGCGGAGGTGGGGCTTTTTGTGCAACTTATCCCTCCAGGGGGTGCGATCCCTTGTCGCAAGGCGTTACTAAAGCGCGCAAACTAACCTAGCCTCTCCATGTGCTACAGATCATCCTTGCCTATCAAACCAGCGCAGTAGACCACCAGAGGCGATAAAGAGTAAACTCACGCCTGTAAGCAGGGAAGGAACGCCAGGGGGTGGCATAACCGGCCCGGTTACCGGCATCCTCTCCACCCCTAGCACTTGTATGAAGAAGGTCGGCGTGGCCGCCACTAGTGTAGGCGTAAGTGGCGCAGGTGTAGGTGTAGGCGGTATAGGTGTAGGCGTGCTAGTAGGCGTAGGCATGCTGGTAGGCGTAGGCATGGCTGTGGGTGTGCTAGTCGGGGTTAGTGTACCAGTAGGTGTAGCGGTAGGCGTGCTAGTAGGCGTCAAAGTCCCAGTAGGAGTGCTGGTTGGCATATGGGTCGGTGTACTAGTAGGAGTCTGAGTTGGTGTATTGGTGGGCGTGTTAGTTGGTGTGCTAGTCGGGGTGTTCGTGGGTGTGCTAGTCGGCGTGTAGGTGGGCGTGTTAGTTGGTGTAGGTGTGCTCGTTGCGGTCGGCGTGCTGGTCAGAGTCTGAGTGGGCGTGCTCGTTGGTGTACTTGTAGGTGTCTGGGTTGGCGTAGGAGTGGGCGGCACGATCCCTGATATAGGTATGGAAAGGGTCCTGTCGCCAATCCCATACGCTCTCATCTGGAGGCTTGCCCCTGGGTACTGGTTCGCCTGGGGGCCAAGCCGACCACACCAGGTAAGGACCGCTGGATCCGTTACGTTAGTAAGCGTGACTTCAAAATGCCACAGGTCGGTTCCGCCTTGATTCTGAAAGAAATAGGGCGTGCCTACCGAAATGTCTGCACCCGTGGCCGCAATGCTTTCCAGTTGTTCAAGCCCCACTATCCCCCCACGAAGATTATCGTATTCCAAGGTAACGGTCTCGGCAATGGGTTTTATAATCGTCAATCTGAAGGGGATGCACTCTTCCGGCGCATAACCCTTAGTGGCACCCGTTGTCCACTTCGGAGGAGGGGGGTCGAGGGTGTATCCCTCCAGCGTATACTGAGTACCCGGGCTGCTCGGGGGCGCCGCCGGCTCCGCCCCCAAGGATATGATACTCAGCAATATACTAAGGATTAGGAGAATCGTACCTGAGGAGAATAAGATAGTGCTGAGAGGTTTCTTCATGCGCCTTGACCTTCTCGCCCGCTCAATAAACGGAAACCGGCTACTGGTTGGTTTGTAGCCGGTTGCACCACTGGCTCCTCGCCGCTCAGGTGCCCAGACTTGAGCGACGATTCATTGCCTCTACGCCGACGTGGAGAAGCAATAACAGAGATACAAATATAGTGCTTTCTATTATACAACGGAGATGCTCACAAGTCAATCCTTGCCCATGGTTTTTGGTTAAGATTTGGTTAAGATAACCCTATGATAGCGTCTGGTTCAGGGTTTCACGGTCGAATCTTCGTCGTTCGAAGGGGTAGGTGAGGCCACGAACATTCAGGATATGAGGCGGCTTTTCGGGAACGGCCTCGATCTTCTTTCACAGGTTGTGGATATGCACCTTCAGCAACTTGCGGGCCTCTCCAGAAGAGCAATCGTAGCCCTGTATCTGCCTCACCAGGCTCCGATAGGTGAGGGCACGCCCGGAGTTGTTCAACAGACAACGCGGTATTGAGGAACAGTAGGAGAAGGTGCCTGACTGTTAGGCTTGTCGAGGAGGCAAACACGACGGTTTCCTTAGAGGATCCGGGGGGAGGAGAGGCTGAGGGAAGAAGACATGACCCTTTGTAGAAAACGCACGTCCTTACCGGTTCCTGTAGGGATGGGAGGGCAGCATGTCCTGCGAGTGGCTATCGCCTCCCATCCACATACGAGAGAGTGACATTCTCATTCAATAGTTAGCGTGACATACTGACATAGCAATCAGAGGGGCTTAGGGTTACCCTCGATGCCGAGGAGGGGAGTCGAACCCCTATGGGCTTATGCCCACTGCGCCCTGAACGCAGCGCGTCTACCTATTCCGCCACCTCGGCTTGAGTCTACTCTAGCACCACTCCTACGACTTGTCAACTACTGAAGCGTCTCGCTTACCATCACCCTTTCGGTGTTCACGTACCAGTCGGCTATGGTGCGGAACCGGTCGCTGGGGGTCGAAAGAGGCCCCAGTTGCACCTCTTTCACCCGGTCGCTCACCGCATAATTATAGATCGGATAGTAGAGGAGGAAGGCGGGAACCTCCTGGGCGAATATCTCCTGAAAGCGCCGATAGAGTTCTGCCCTCTGGGCGGGGTCGTTGATCAACCGCGCCTGCTCTAAGAGTTCATCTACATCCCGATTGGCGAAGCCTCCGTAGTTCTGTCCTTCGTCTGTGGCCTGGGAGGAGTGCCACATCTCGTAGAGATCTGGATCGGGAGGGAGATCTCCCCATCCATAAAGCACGGCTGTGAAATGACGTGATTGGAGCAGTTCGCTCACCCCGTAGCCGAGAATCTGGGTACGAACCTTCACTCCTACCTCCGCCAGTTCCCTGGCGATCTCCTCGATAATGCGCACCCTCAAGGAGTCGTCGTTGGTGAGGAGAGGGAACTCTAAGGGGACCCCTTCTTTCTCTCGTACCCCATCGTTATTGGTGTCCACCCAGCCCGCCTCCTCTAGAAGGGCGCTGGCTCGCTGGGGGTTGTACTCGTAGCGGGGGATATCTTCATCATAGGCCCAGGAGTTGGGGAGGATGGGGCTGTCGGCCACCAGACCTTGCCCATCCAAGATCTGATCGACAATCCTCTGTCGATCTATAGCCCAAAGCAGTGCTTGCCTCACCTCCTTCTCTTGGAAGACCGGGGCCTCCAAGTTGAGGAAGATAAGGGTGTAGCGGGAAAGCCACGTCGAGTAGAGGCTTAACCCCTCCACTTGGCGCACTCGGTCTAGATCGGGAGGAAGAACGCGGCTTATGCCCTCTACTTCCCCTCGTTGGTAGGCAGCAAAGATCTCACCGTACTCGCGGTAGAAGCGGAACTCCACCTTATCCAGGTAGGGCTTCTGCCCATAATAATAGGGGTTGGCTTCGAGGAGGGCGTGCTCCGTCGTCAACTCTAGGAGGCGAAAGGGTCCCGTACCCACCGGATGAGCGCTAAAAGGGTGGAGAGGAATTTCCGTAGCCGGGATCCCTTCCAAGATATGCTTCGGCAGGATGCCTAGCGTTGTGTAAGCCAAGAAAGGGGCAAAGGTCTCTCCAAGGGTGAAGGAGATAATGTGATCGCTCCGCTTTTCTGCAGTAACCGCCTGCCAGAGTGTAGCCAACTCCGGTGGGTTCTGGGAATCTGGGTCTTGGAGGGCTTCGATAGTGAAGACCACATCGTCGGCGGTGAAAGGCTCCCCATCGTGCCAACGCACATCCGAGCGGAGATAGAAGGTATAGGTGAGGCCATCCTCGGAGATATCCCATTTCCGAGCCAGGTCCGGCACCACTTCTCCCCTCTCGTTGATGTCGGTAAGGCCAGAGAAGATGAGGGAGACCAGGTCGCCGTCCACTTGGTTGTAGTCGCTCAAGAGGGGGTTGAGATAGGTAGGACTGCCCGCCACCCCTTCCACATAGGTACCACCCTGGGCGGGGACGATAACGGTAGTGGTCGTATAGGCTAGGTAGATGAGAAGAGCACCCAAGAGCAGAGTGCCCGCCACGGCGACGAGGGCTGACGGGCGGATATATCGGATCAAAGGCCTCTCCTTAGGAGGGTTGGAGGAAAACGGTGGCTACGGAGACGATGAAGAAGATGACCGTCAGCCCGATGGTGATATTGAAGAGGGTCCTCTCCACCCCTCGGCGGCTTTTGTAGATCCCTCCCTCTCCCCCAAAGATACCCCCTAATCGCGCTCCTTTAGCCTGGAGGAGAACGGCCACTATAAGGGCTAGGGATACTATGATCTGGACTATCTGTAGATATTTAAGCAAGGTACCTACCTCCAAAGAGCAATTATATCATCCCCCTCCCTTTTCCACAAACTAGGTAGGGAGGAAGAAGAAGGCGATGGCGATGATGCAGTATACGGCTAGAAGTTCTGCCCCCTCCAGCCAGTTCGATTCGCCATCCAAAGAGATAAAGACCGCGATCACCACCGCCGCTCCCAACGATATGAGTTCGAACTCGTTGAAGATCAGGCTCAAGGGCTCGGGCCCCAGAAGGCTGATGAATACCAGAAGGGGAGCCACGAAGAGGGCGATCTGCATACTTGAGCCCAAGGAGATAGCCAGGCTGAGATCCATCTTGTTCTTCCAGGCGGTCTGAACCGCCACCAGATGCTCGACCACATTCCCCACCAGAGGGACGATTATCACGCCCAGGAAGAACTCGGTCACTCCCAGCGATTGAACCACCGGTTCTACCGTCTCCACCAATATCTCGCTCAGCCAGGCCGTGAAGAGGGTGGAGAGGACCAAGGCTAACAGGATCAGTCTCAGACTCCAGTTAGCACCCTCTGGGGCTTGGGTTGAAGGCGTCGCGCGGAAGGAGTAGATGAGGCTGAGGGCATAGATTATCATCATCACCCCTGCCACCCCCACGCTCAACTCCTCCACCGCCAGAAGATCTGACTCTATGGCGTGGCCGAAGATGGCCGGGATCACCAGGGCGATGACAGCCAGGGTCATCATGGTGGCGTTGAGTCCAGCCTGGGAGCGGTCAAACCGCTGGGTGCCATGGCGCAAGCCGCCAAAGAGGGTGCTCAGGCCCAAGATGAGGAGCACGTTACCCAGGATGGAACCGGTGATGGAGGCCTTCGCTAACTCCAAGAGCCCTTCCCTGATGGCGAAGATGGTGATGATCAGTTCCGCTGCGTTACCCAGAGTGGCGTTGAGGAGTCCCCCAACTCGCGGTCCAGCGTGAAGCGCAAGTTCCTCGGTGGCCCTTCCCAATATCCCGGCCAGGGGTATTATCCCCAAGGCCGCGAAGGTGAAGACCAGCCGCGCATCAAAGTCAGATAGAGAGGTAGCTATGGCTAAGGGAATGAATATCAATAGAAGGTTTAGGTATTTCACCCTTTTGCCTCTCCTTTAAAGAGATCGGTCTCTATCTCTGGGATGATCACCCGCAGGGCTTGGGGAAGGACAGTGCATTCTAGAGGGGTGGTGCCCAGATAGTCGCCATCCACTTGAACGGGGAGAGGCGAGGCGGCGGTTAACCTTACCTTTTTCCCCTTATACCGTTCCACCTGGGCGTCATGTAAGTGGCGGCAGATGAGCATCCTAAAGAAATGGCGAACGATGTCCGGGGTACCCTCTCCTTTGAAGATAGTGATCTCCAAGAGGCCATCGTCCAGACAGGCCCCTGGAGCCAACCGCAGGATGGCCGCGTAGCGTCGAACGTTACTGATCTCGATGAAAAGCACCTTTCTCGATATCTCCTCCCCATCAATAGTGAGGGTGACCGGGGTACCGAGGGACTTTCGAGCGATGGAGAGGCCAGAGAAGATGTAGGCCAAAGGACCTAAGTACCTCTTCAGCCTGGGGTTCAGATTCTCTACTACCTGGGCGTCGAAGCCTATCCCTGCCCAGAGCAGAAAGGTTCTCTCTCCGGCCTGCCCCAAGTCAGAGGTATAGATAAGCCCCTCAGCCAGCGTTTGGACTCCAGCGAGGAGATGAGAGGGGTGAAGGGGCGTGGCGAAGGGCATTCCTATCTCTCGGGCCCAGACGTTCCCTGTTCCCAAGGGCAAGACACCGAGAGCCACATCACTCCCCACCAAGCCATTCACCACCTGGTTGACGGTGCCATCGCCTCCAGCGACGATAACCGCCTCGTAGCCAGAAGATACAGCCTCTTGAGCGTAGCGCAGGGCATCGCCCTTCCCTCGCGCCTCTCGTTGAGCTATCTCCCAACCTCGCTTGGTAAGGAGTTCTAAGGCCTTCTCTAGCTCTCTACGAGCATTCCGTTGCCCTGCACCGGGGTTGAAGATGACAAGGGTTTTCATCCTCTCATCTCCGTATGGAGCGCAGCACCTTGGCTACCGCCTCCTCGAGGTCCTGGCTGGTATCGATGACCAGGTGGGGATGGGAGATCGGCTCCTGGCGGGAAGCCATGCGCCGGTAGATCCTCCAATTGGCATCGGAGATTTCTGTGGCTCCCTCCTGGCGATCCCTCAACCGCTCACATACCACCTCTTCTGAAGCCACGGTCTTCACTACCACCAGCCTTGCCCCTGCCCTTTCCGCTATCCGGTAGACTAGTTCCCGGTGGTACTCGATGAGGTTGGTAGCATCGTAGATCACTCGGATTCCTCGCTTCAGAAGTTTGGCCATAAGAGCGTGGCAGGTACGATGCACCCCACGGCTCTCCTGGGCTGTATATCGTGGCTGGGGGAAGAGGATCTTCCGTATCATATCGCTCTCGATGATCACGAAAGGGAGGGTATCCGCCAGCCGACGGGCCAGAAAAGATTTCCCCGTTCCCGGTAGCCCGGTTAGAAGGAGAAGCACTGGCTTGGCTGTCGTCTCCTGGCTATCAGGCAACACCCTCTCTACCTTGGCTATAAACTGAGCCAGATCGTAGGCTTCTCTCTCCTCCACCGGGCGCTCCGCTCAGCCATTATACCAGATGAAGCAACCTTGACAAGTGGCGAACCTCTTTTCCAATCTGGCATAGACGCTCTACCTATGATGATCACACGGAGAGAGCGAGCGACCATCGATAGGAGGGGAACGTGGGAGACCATAGTTGTTGACATAACTATTTGGATAGCGGAACGGACCTAGTACCAGGGATGCGTGCCAATCTTGGTTCTTGACGGGTAGGGAAAAAAGCAGTAGGCTCACCTTGCACAAAGCACCA
>CAYLIE010000048.1:0-10401 GCA_964383935.1 uncultured Anaerolineales bacterium
AGTAGGCCAACGGGGCTGTGGGAGTGAGTCCATCTCCCAACTTTTGAACGCTTCCCAACCAAAGCGGTGGGTTGATTTTCTATGTAAAGTATGCTATAATTGGGTTTTGAGTAAGATAACCGGTCGGACGGAGTAAGGGCTTAGCGGATCGTTGTAAGGTTTGTCTTTGGTCTCCTGATTCGCCGATACGGAAGTGTCGGCCTTTTCTTTGCGGTCTAAACGTCGCGGGCAGGTGAGGTTGACCTGCCTCTCTCCTGCTCGAAGATCGACCGAGGTGAAAACCATAGCATGCATGAAGTGGTGAAAGAGAGACTCCTAGAAAGAGGAGAGGAACAAGGCTATCTCGCCTTGGAAGATATCCTTCAGGAGTATCCGGACGCCGAGTCTCATATCGAAGAGATAGGTGATCTCTATTCTCTCCTAGAAAGGGAGGGCATACCGGTCATCGGCGCTGAGGAGGCAGTGGAGGAGGCTGGGCCCTCCGATGGGGAAATAAAGGCGATTATTGGCCTGGAGGAGCTAGATCTGGAGAACACCCTTGCTCTCTACCTCAAGGAGGCGGCTCACCACTCCATCCTGGACGCAGAGGTGGAGATCGCTCTGGTGAAGAAGATGGGGACTGGGAAGAGAGCCCAAATGCGTTTGGACCAGGGAGCCCCCCCGGAAGAGCGCCACATCCTGGCGCGCCAGGTGGAAGAGGGAGAGGCGGCGCGCCAGCGCCTCATCCGCTCCAACCTCCGCTTGGTGATAAGTATCGCCAAGCGGTATCGAGGACAAGGCCTCACCTTCCTAGACCTGATCCAAGAGGGGAACGTAGGGCTCATGCGGGCGGTGGATAAGTTCGACTACCTCCAGGGGAACAGGTTCAGCACCTATGCCACTTGGTGGATCCGTCAGGCTATCACCAGAGCCCTTTCCTACCAGAGTCGCACTATCCGGCTGCCGGTACATATGGGAGAGCGGTTGCGTCGAGTGAGGCAAGTCTCGGGGCAATTGGAGCGGGAACTGGGTAGGAAACCCGAACCCGAAGAGATAGCCCAACTCCTCGATCTAAGTCCGGAACAGATGGAAAGGGTGCTTAGGGCTCCCACGCACACCATTTCCCTGGAGAAGCCGGTGGGCGAGGATGGGGAGAATCAACTGGGCGAGTTCATAGAGGATGAGGAGATCCCTCCACCTGTGGATTTGATCCTTGACGAGGAGTTACATGAGCAACTGCAAGAGGTCCTCTGGAAACTCCCTTCCCGGGAGCGGCGGATAATAGATCTCCGCTTCGGTCTCAGCGACGGGGATCCTCGCACCCTGCAGGAGATAGCCGAGGAGTTCGGCTTGAGTCGTGAACGGATCCGTCAGATCGAAGGGGAGGTCCTAAGAAAACTTCGTCATCCCCACTTCAGCAGGAAATTGAGGACTTACCTCAACTGAAAAGTTACATCTTTGATGAAGTAAGGAGGTATCAGGGTGGAAGAGAGGATAAGGGGTCTAGTGAAGTGGTTCAACCCGGCGAAAGGGTACGGCTTCATCCAGCACTCCAACGGGGAGGACGTCTTCGTCCACTTCTCGGAGATCCGGATGGAAGGGTTCAAAACCCTCAATGAGGGGGAAGAGGTGGAGTTTACCATTCAAGAAGCCGACAAAGGCCCCCAGGCTGTGGATGTAGTGAGGCTGCACGCCTACCCCGCCACTATGGGAGAAGAGAGCTAGATATACCCTTAACCACGAAAGAAGCCCCGGGGGTTCAGTAATAGGCCAATAGATCGTGACCACCTATGAAGGGCTCCTGAGCCGAGATATAGTCTAGCACAACTGGTGGGAAAAGGTAGAAATGCTTGGTTAGCCCGGGGTAGAGTTCTTGGACCCTTTCAGAGGGCGTCTTCCCAGGCATAGGCTTCCCGAAGTGAGGCCTGAGACAGTTGAAGGTGTAGAGGTACTTGAGGGCCTGAAGGAAGTGCTCCTCAAGTCCAGTGATGGATTGGAGGGTAGGGACATAGAACTCCTCGTCATCGGTACGATGGGTGCGCTCCACATAGGCGTTATCTTTCCACTGCCTCTTGCGGATGCGCAGGAGCTGCACTCGGAGGAGGTCAAAGGTTCCTTTCTGCAGTCTAGCCAACTTGGCCAGGCTCTTCCCTCCGAACTCCTCACCCCAATCGGTCTGGAAGAAGAGTTGATGGGTGATGCCGAAGCTTCTCAGCCAGAGGTGAATCAGCAACATAAAGGTGAGCCCGTTGGAGAAAGATTTCTCGTAGGAGTAGGCCAAGAATTTGGTCTTGGTGTAAGGGTCGATAGCCGTCCATTGATAGGGAGGGAGCCTATACTTCTGAATGTGCTGGTAGGTAGCCCAGGGGAGACTCTTCTGGTCTCGGATGACCTTCAGGTCTATCTGGAAGTGCTGCAGGGGATAGATCTTATCCCAATTGTAGTAGGAGAGGGAGCGGAATTTGCCCCTCCTTCTCTTGGGTCTGGTCAGTTTATGGCGCCTGAGGATATTGCGGATGGTGAAGGAGGAGAGTTTGAGTCCATGCTCCTTCCTGATATGGTAGGCCAGCCTGAGGCGGCCGAAGTTGGTGGCTTTGCGTTCTTTAACCACCAGCTCCTCTATCTCTTTTGCCGTCTGGTGAGGAGAGCGCCGGGGCCTTCTGGAAAGGTCTTCCAGGGAGAGGCCCATCTGTTGCCGGCGAACGAACTTCTTCACCGTGTTTCGGGAGCAATGAAGGGTCTTAGCAGTACAAAACACATTGCCTCCCATCTCTTCGAAGGTTTTGAGGAGGATCTTCCTGGCCTCTAGGGGGATAATACGGTAAAGTTCCTGGTAGGTGAGTTGAATCATGATCCACCTTCTTCAATTAATCTCAAAAGGTCGCTTGGGCTCTGGACTGTAAGGGAGATTTTACTCTCTTTCTGGTAGAGCCCAAGGACTCCCCTTAAAACCCTGAAGAAGTGGTCACGATGTCTTGGCTCACCTACGGTTCTTTCTTGACTTCCGCCCTGAGCAAAGGTATGATGCAGCGATAATGGGCGAAAGAGCACGTCGAGAGATCTTACCTGGTCTGGCGACGGCCTTGGGCCTAATAGCCCTGGCTGGAGCGTTGGTCTTTTTCACCTCCCGGCCCCAGGCCCTATCTCCCTCCCCGACGGAGACCCTCATCGCCACTCATAACCCCTCTCCTACACCCCCCTTACTCAAGGTGGGCATAGTCTCCGGCCATTGGAAATATGACGGCGGAGCGATGTGCCCTGACGGCACCTTAGAGGTAGATATAAACTACCAGATCGCCATCGAGGTGGTGAATCTCCTTAAGCAGGAAGGGTACGAGGTCGATCTTTTGGCCGAGTTCGACCCCCTCCTGCAAGGGTATGAGGCCGACGCCTTGGTCTCTCTCCATTCCGACTCCTGCATCCCAGGCGTCTCGGGCTTCAAGGCAGCCCGAGCCTGGAATAGTTTCATACCGGAGGTGGAAGATAGGTTGGTAGCCTGCCTCTATGAAGAGTACGGGAGGGTCACCGGCCTTCAACCCCACCAATGGAGTATCACCCCCGACATGCACGGTTATCACGTCTTTGGGGAGGTGGCCCCAGAAACCCCAGCGGCCATCATAGAGATGGGGTTCATGGCCGACGATGCGGAATTGTTACGCCATCGTCAAGACACAGTGGCCCAGGGGATAGTGGCCGGGATAGAGTGCTTTCTAGAGAGGTCGAAGACCCAGTAACTTCCAAGGAAGGCTTTTTGTGACCCCCGGCGATTCAATAGTATTCTGACCCACCACAAGGTAGGGAGAGTATCACCCTAAAGGGCGATGCTATATCTCCTCCCCCAAAGATAGGCCCCCACCCCCAAAATCACAGCCCCTCCCAAGGTCAAACCTACCCAACTGATCGCCGCGTCGAACCAGAAGGGGAGAGGGAAGAGTTGAATGAGGGTGTCCGAGCGGTTGAAAAGCCAGGAGTCGCCCGCAAAAAAGGTGCGGTGGAACCCCACGAAGAAGGCATCGAAGCCCGCAGCGGCGAAGAGCCCCATCAGGCCGAAGAGAAGAAAAGTAAAAAGACTTCCCTGGAGGAGAGAGCCAGGGAGAGCCTTTCTCCCCTCCGGGTAGAAGAGCAAGGTAACTACTGCCCCCACGATTAGAAGGCCCAAAACCCCGTGGAGGAGAAGGGCGCGTCGAGCCAAGACCTTCACATCCACAAGATGGGCTAACTCTCGCTCATTAAATAGAGGCCCAACATCATCGGCCAGTTCCCCCAAGTAGGAGATCTCTTCCGGTGAACGGAGGTAGTAAAGCACCGCTTTGGCTATTTCTCTTCTCTCATGGTCATCGTATCTGGGGGGTAAAGGCCAACTCCCCTTCGAATACTCGTAGTCGATGTACGAAGGTATCCCTGCGGGAAAGGAGGAAGAAAAGAAAAGATACAAGTTACTCAAGAGGAGGAAGAAGGGGACAGAGATGACCAGAACCCATCTAAGAGCAGGGATCGCTTTCTTCACTCTCCCTCCATCATGAAGCGTAGAGCGATGAGGTTTATAAGGTGCTCCACTGGGGCTCGATCATCGGTGAAGACCGGGCCTCGGCCCTCGTACCGTCGTACACCTCCCTCCGCCAGGGCCGCCACTTGGCGGAGATGGGGGTCGGTGAGGCGAGCCACGTTTTCGTAGAACCCCTGCAACTCTGTATCCTGGTTGGTGCCCACTACTATCGAGTTGGGCACATGGGCGTCGATGATGTAGACGTCTGGGAAGACAGCGGCCATGGTGCTAGCCAAGACATCGACGAGCCGGAAGTCGCTCTCTGTCCGCGCCACATTGATGGCTACCACCCCTCGGGGGGTGAGGTTCGCCCGAGCCAAAGCAAAGAACTCATAAGTGGTAAAGTAAAAGGGTATGTAGGGCTGGCGGTAGACGTCGATGGCGATAACGTCGTACTTCTTTTCCGTGCGAGAGAGGAAATACCGGCCATCTTGAGCGATGGCTTTCAGGTTCGGCTCATTCATAGCGAAAAACTGTCGCCCCACCTCGATTATCGAGGGGTCGATCTCCACTCCCTCCATGGGGATAGGACCGTATATCTGGGAGTACTCCTTGGTCACCGTCCCCCCTGCCAGGCCGATGAGGAGCAGACTCTTCACCTCCTGAGGGAAATAATCAGCGTTGAAATAGGGAACCAGAAGGAAGTAATCCCAAACGCCATAACTGAGAACTCGATGAGGGTTGTAAAAGGAGTGAAACGCCTGCCCCTCGTTTAGAGTGAGGAGGAGATCATCGCCCTCCTTCAACACCTGGATGTAGTTGTAGGGCGACTCCTCCTCGTAGATCATCCCTTCCGTGGCCTTGATAGGCCCCCTGGGCAGGAGACTCAGGGCCAGGATGATGAGAGGTAATGGGATATACCACCAGGCACGCCGGCGGGCGACGAGAAAGAGCCCTACCAAGGAAAGGGAAAGCAGAACCAGGGAGAAGATAAGAAAACTGGTTCTGGTGCCAAAAAAGGGGATGAAGACCAAGACCGGCAGAAAAGTGCCCAAGATGCTCCCCAGGGTGGAGAGGGCGTAGATCCCCCCCGCCGTATGGCCGGTAGAGACTACCGAGGCGGTCTGGAGACGGATGGCGAAGGGAGAGACGCAACCGAGGAGGACCACGGGGATTAAGAAGAGAGCCAAGAGCCCTACCAAGGATCCGATGAAGATATCCACCGAATAATCGATATAGCCTCGCAGAGAGAAGCGAAGGATGGGATGGGCCAGGAAGGGGATGAGCCCAATAGCGAACCCGGCCCAGGCGGTGATCTGATAGAGGACCCCACGATGAGGGAACCTATCGGCTAACCGTCCCCCCAGGTAGTAGCCAGCGGCCAAATAGATCATCATCAGCCCTATGAGGTTGGCCCAGATGACCTGCGAGGTGCCGAAATAGGGGGCCAAAAGCCGAGAGGCGGACATCTCCACGGCCAAAATGGTCATGCCGCTAGTAAAAACGATAAGAAGAAGGAATCTGTCCCTTTTCCTTATAGGATCCTGTGGGAGAGGCATGGCTCCACACCTATTTTGAGATTATAGCCCATTATCTCGCGGGCAGCAAAACACTCGCCTCATGAAGCGCCCCTAGCAAGGGAGTAGTGTATTGACTTCTGCGCAAAGTTGTTGCACTATACTGAGGTCAGGCCCGGGGTGGCGGGCAGTGGAGCGGTGGAGAAGAATATCAGCTCCTCGTCGGGAGGAGGTTCAAGAAGAGGGGGATGAGTTGGAGTGGAGAGCCTGTCCTGGCACGCCCTGTCCCGGACCCGACAGGGTCTTCCTTACAGGATCCCGTGGGAAGGGATAACAGGCCAGGGGAGCAATAACTTGTTGAAGCTGCGGATTGAAAGGCAGGACCCAGGTGCTTGGCAAGGGTGGTGGCAGAGCCTGCCCTGGCACGTGGCAGCCTGTCCCGGCGATGACAGGCCGGGGGCCAGGTGAGAATAGCCTGGGGAGCAAACCTCGCGCAAGGTTAGCCAGGTGCTAAGTGGTGAATACAACCTTTCATGCTACAATAACTTGACAGGGAGAGAAAAAGGAATCACAATCTGGCTGCTCTATCGCCTTCATTACCCTTGGAAGTCGAGATGAAGGTATTGATAATCAGCGATGACCCCAACTCGGCCGAACTTCTGACCGTTATCCTGCGCCAGGCTGGTCTCTTGGCCGTCACTACTCTTCGCACCGATGGCGAAGGGGCCTTGGCCGCATACGCCAAGGAGGTGCCAGATCTGATCTTCATCGATGCTTCTGACCCCGCCTCTGATGTCTTAGATATCTGTAGGACACTCCGCCTGGAGACGATCGCTCCCATCCTTGTCTTATCCCCCCGCACAGAAGAGGATTACACCCTCCAGGCTTTCGACCTGGGCATAGATGAGTACTTCTCTAAACCTTTCAGTCCCAGACTCCTGGTGGCGAAGGTGAATGCACTTCTGCGCCGCGCTCGTTCCGTGCCTCTGGCCAGCATATCCAGCCTAAGGGCAGGCGGCATTGAACTGAGCCCAGAACGTAGAACCGTCCGCTTGCCTCAACGACCGGAAATCCATCTCACCAACTTGGAATTTCGCTTACTATATTGTTTGATGAGCAACCAAGGTCAGGTTGCTCCCACAGAGACCATCATCCAGAAAGTATGGGGATATACCGGAGAAGGCGATTACCGACTGGTCAAAGGCTTGGTACGGCGATTGCGGCGCAAGATCGAACCTGATGCCAAAGAGCCTTACTACATCAAGACAATTCTTGGGGTGGGTTATACCTTCTCTCCCCCCATGGAAGAATAGTCTTCGATTGCCGACCTGTTCAATGCCCAGCCTGCTCTGGTCTCAAAATTGATACCCTCACCACCTTTTTGGAACCCCTTTGGAACGTTTTTTGCACCCTAATTGCACCTACTCATGCTACATTTTACAGTGTGAGGCTCAAGCAACGAAAGCCTCATATCCCACTAAGGAGGCACTAGGGGAAATAGCAAAGAAACCAGCAGACAAGCCGAAGCCCAAGGGCAAGAAGAAGTAGCAATGACGAGACGATAGCAAGAAGTGGAGGAAGAATGAACAGGTTTGATGAAGAGTTTGGCGACGTCCTTTCACGGCCCCGCAGAAAGGAAGAACGGGCTAAGGGCGAGTGGGAGTGCACAAGGTGCGGCTATATCCGCATAGGAGAACAACCCCCTGCCATGTGCCCGGAGTGCGGAGCCACGGCGTTAGAGTTCGAGTTCTGGGAATTCGAGGACGACTTGGATCGGGAGGACTACGAGTAGTCCTCAAGGGAGAACGGATAAGGGCGGGGCTAAGCCCTGCCCTTATCCCCTCTTTAGGCAGAATTTCGTACCTTAGATTTCTCTAACCATCTCCCGTGTTATTTCGTTATGTCGAGCGATGATGGGCTCGATCTCCACGGTGGTCAAATGACCTTCCTTCACCACCAGCTGACCGTTGACCATAGAGAAATCGACCTTCGCCGGAGCACAGAAGACCGCCGCCGCAACCAGATCCCCCGCTCCCGCGTACTCCAGCCTATTCACATCGATGGCGATCAGATCGGCTGCTTTGCCCACCTCCAAAGAGCCGATATCTTCTCGACCTAGGAGTTGGGCCCCGCCCAAAGTAGCCATCTCCAAGGCCTCTCTAGCGCTGAGCGCCTGGGGGCCCGGATGCGTGCCACTTCTAGCACTTGACAGAGGGGTAAAAAGCAATAGGCTCACCCCGCACAAATCACCACTAGAAGTGGAGGTGAGCCTTAATGCTGTGAGTCTCCTTACAGGATCCCAGAAGGAGAAAAGACCCTCGGCATAACTATACGACTAGAGGGGTTAAATCTGGATCGTCTAGAGGAGAGTAGCCTAGAGAGCAAACCTTATGCAAGGTGAGCCAGGTGCTAAGTGGTGAACACAAGCGCAAGGGTTGGATCAGTTGAAAAGTTCGAAAAACCCCATTACAATAGATGTTTGAAGAGGCAAGAGATGAACCTTTGGCGAGAACTTCCCCCAGGCCCCGATCCCCCCGGGGTGATAAGTGTCATCACCGAGGTGCCCAAGGGCTCCCGGAACAAATATGAATATGACACAAAGACGGGCTCCATTCAACTCAACCGGGTTCTCTACTCCCCCATCCATTACCCCGGCGACTATGGCCTCATACCCCAAACCCTCTCTGAGGACGGCGACCCCCTCGATGTGCTGGTCATGGTTGGAGAGCCCAGTTTTCCAGGCTGCATCATCCAAGCCCGTCCCATCGGGATCTTCAAGATGCTGGATGGTGAGGAGCCGGACGACAAGGTTCTCGCTGTCCCCGCCTCCGACCCCCTCTACCAAGACTACAAAGAGATCGCCGACATCCCCCAACACTTCTTGGCCGAAGTGGCCCACTTCTTCACCGTATATAAGGATCTGGAAGGGGTACGGGTTACACCCTTGGGATGGGAAGATAGCAAGTCGGCACGAGAGTGCATCAGCCAAGCGATGGCTTTGTACCAACAAGGGAAGGACGTAAAAGGGTAAAGAACTCAACTCCCTCGCAAACTATTATCCTCCCCCTAGCGCGCTATCCACCTTGTTACTCGATTACTTCGACCCCCTCCTTGACGAACCAAGTACTTTAGTACTATACTAGTTACAGACTTCTCCCAAAGGCGAGGTGATGATGGCCCAGGAGAAGGGCAGAGAAAGAGAAGAGATCACCCCTCCTCTCCCCGAGATCGCTGCGGTCACCACCCTAGAGGAACTTTTGGGGTACTTGCTAGAGACGATCATCCTAGCCACCGATGCCAGCGAGGGATCGCTGATGCTCCTCCACGCTGGCAGAGAACTTCTCACCGTCAACTCGGCTCGTGGGCCCCGAGAGCAGGTGGCGCGCAGCGCCAAGCGGCATCTAGGAGAGGGGATCTCGGGCTGGGTGGCCAAGCACAAGGAACCCCTACTCCTCATCGGCCCCGTGGATGATCCTCGCTTCTCGGGGGTAGAGCCGGGGATTAAGGATGCTATGTGTATACCTCTGATGGAAGACGGTCGAGTCATTGGGGTTCTATCGGTGAGCAACAAAAGGAGTGAGGAGACCTTTTCCGAGGCCGATCTTGAGCGGTTCCTGACTATGGCTCGGCCTAGCGCCAAGATGATAGCCCTCACCCTCGCTCAGCGGGAACTGGACGCCGAGAGCAGCACTTGGGCCAGGAGGAAACTAGCACAGGAGATCCACGACGGACTCCTCCAAAGTCTCAGCACTCTGATCCTCCATCTACAACTATCTAAGGAATTGAAGGGCCAGGACCCTCAAAAGGCTGGGGTACAACTAGAAGAATCTAGGAAACAAGCCCTGAATTGCTTACAGGAACTAAGACATATGGTCTTCGATCTGAGGCTGGCCGACTTGGAGCGGCTGAGTCTGACAGAAGAGTTGAGAAAATATGTGGCTGAGTTTGGAAGACGCAGTAACGTCGAGGCCCACTTCAGTTTTTCGGGGAAGAGAGAAGAGCCCCCCCTCGATGTGAAGAAGAACCTCTACCGGATCGCTCAGGAGGCACTCACCAATGTGCGCCGCCACGCCCAGGCCAGCCGTGTCGAGGTGCGGTTAAGATACGCTCCCCACGAGATGGAACTAACGATCATAGATGACGGACAAGGCTTTCAAAGAGAAGAGGTGCTGAGCCGAGCCCAGGAGGAGAAGAGGTTTGGCCTTCTAGGCATGCAGGAACGGACCTACCTTTTGGGAGGGCAACTGGAGATCAAGAGCGCACCCGGCCAGGGGACGACGGTCTGCGTGGTTGTGCCCTTCTAGAGCGTTGACAGAGAAGCGACAAGTGGGTATAATTTACATCGTGCGGGTGTAACTCAGTTGGCAGAGTGTCTGCTTCCCAAGCAGAATGTCGTGGGTTCGAATCCCATCACCCGCT
>CAYLIE010000049.1:0-10062 GCA_964383935.1 uncultured Anaerolineales bacterium
CAGGTGGCCGATCCATCTTGGCCCTGAAGGCTTGACAGCCTCTTTCATAGGTGACGGCACTAGAACCTCGTTCTCTCCTTGTAGGCTTCCCACTCCTCGCCGAAACGATCGGCCAAGGCTTTCTCCTCCAGCCTGGCCCGATAGATGACACTCGGTAAGGCCAAAAACAGAGTCGCCAGAACCCCAAGAGGGCTGTCGAACATGAGATCGATCCCCAGGACGATGACCATGAAACTGAGATGGAGAGGATGTCTACACCAGCGATACGGCCCTGCAGTGACGAGGTGGTCAAGGTTCGGCTCCACCTCCCCCAAAAAGCCGCTACGTAGGTAGTATGTAACATAGAGCGAAAGCAAGCCGCCCAAGAGAAAAAGAACCTGCCCCAGTGCTTTGGCCCCTGTGAACCCGGTAGGGTCCAAAAAGCAGACCAGCAGGTTAAAAAGAAAGGCCAAGACCATCAGCAAAGGAGCAAACCTATCTGACCTCATTTTGCGTGGCGTCAGGCGTTACCTCTTGACAGCACTAAAGCGTGGGCCACCAAAAAACTGTCCACGTCGTCGAGGGATCAAGTTATGACTTCTCACCTGACAAGGGGTTGTTTCTGTCTCTAAACCCCTCAATCTGTCTGTGATGGGTTTTCTCGTCGTCGATTTCCACTCGAAGGAGACCCGCTATCGTAACTTTGTAACCTTTAAAGCGCACTCCTTTGTCTTTGTCAAACTCTTCGGCGGGAATAGTCTTGAGAAAAACTACAAGTTTTTGGTGGGAATCCTCCACTGACGAGAAAAGGTCGGCAAAATCATCCCTTTTATACTCCGCGACCAAGCAATCGTTGTAGGTCTTCCAATCACGGTCGTGATAGGACTAGAAATCCGGAGTCTTGCCCGCGAGGATGGCTTTTGCGGCTTCCAGATTGGTGAAATCCCACCCCACAAGGTGGGCCAGCAGGTCTTTTACAGACCAAACTCCAAGAAAGATCTCATCTTGTTCCGCTAGAGACAGTGAAGAGGCCGTGTCGAGGATTTGCCTTCGCGTTTCAACTAACCCAGAAATGATCTCATCCTTCTTTCCCTGGGCTTTACTATTCACTGGAAGCCTCCCTACCTAGCCCAAACCCAGCCTCTTCCTCGCCTCCTCGGAGATCATGGTGGGGTTCCAAGGTGGCTCCCAGACTATGTTGACCTTCGCCTCTTCCACCCCCTCTATCTCTAGCAACCTCTTTCGTGTCTCCTCGGCGATATAGGCGTGCATGGGGCAACCCCGAGCGGTCATGGTCATATCCACCTCTACCTTGCCCCCCCTTACCTCCACCTTATAGATGAGCCCCAAATCCACCACGTTCACCGGGATCTCAGGATCGTACACCTCTCGCAATGCTTCCCTGACCTGCTCTTGGGTCACCACGATAACCCCACCCTGTACACTATGCGAAGCGCTCTTCGCTTCGCCGTCGAAAATCCATCCGCAAAGGTGTTCCCTCGAAGCCGAAAGCCTCTCGCAATCGGTTCTCCAGGTACCTGCGATAGGAGAAGTGGACCATTTGCGGGTCGTTGACGAAGAAGACGAAGGTGGGGGGGTCCACTTCTGCCTGGGTCGCATAGTAGAACCTCAACCTCTTCCCCCTCTTCGAAGGAGGGGAGTGGCTAGCCACCGCCTCCCGCAGCACCCTGTTTAGACCGCTAGTGGGGACCCTACGAAGCCTCTCTTGGTAGACCCTAAGCGCCATCTCCAGAACCGTGCCCACCCTTCGGCCCGTTAGTGCCGATACGAAAAGAAGAGGAGCGTAGGGGATGAACCTGAAGGCCTGCTGAACCCTCTTTGCGTACTCGGATACGTCGGCCTCTTTCATCAGGTCCCACTTGTTGACCACGAGCACGATGCCCCTCGCCTCCTCCATAGCATAGCCGGCGATATGGGTATCCTGGGCTGTCACCCCCTCCGGGGCATCGAGGAGCAAAAGCACCACGTGGGCCCTCTGTATAGCCCGCAGAGCCCGCAAGACGCTGTACTGCTCCACCCCCCTCTGCACCCGCCCCCGACGCCGGATCCCTGCAGTGTCGATGAGGGTCACCAGTTGACTATCCCAACTTATCTGAGTATCGATAGCATCCCTCGTAGTCCCCGGGCTTTCGCTCACTATGGCCCGCTCCCAGCCCAAAAGGGTGTTGAGGAGGGAGGACTTGCCCACATTGGGACGCCCCACGATGGCTACCCGTATCCCTTCCGCCTCCTCGACCTCTTCCCTAGGAAGAAAGGAAGCCACCAAGGCATCCAAAAGGTCTCCCGTTCCCGTACCATGGAGAGCAGAGATGGGATACGGCTCCCCCAGGCCCAGCCCATAGAACTCCGTAGCCGCCAACCGTCGAGCCTCGTTATCCGCTTTGTTGACCACCAAGAAGAGCGGCTTCTGGGAAACCCTCAACAGTTCCGCGATCTCCTCATCACCGACGGTGAGCCCTTCAGTCACATCCACCAAGAAGAGGATCGCCTCCGCCTCGGCCATGGCCAACTCCACCTGCTTCCTCACCTCCATAGTCAGCTCATCCTCAGTCCAAAGGACGAGCCCTCCTGTATCGATGAGGGTAAAGGCCACTCCTCCCCATTGAGCGTCAGCGTAAAGGCGATCGCGCGTGGTCCCTGGCAGATCCTCCACTATAGCCCGTGGCTCCTCCACCAAGCGGTTGAAGAGGGTCGATTTCCCTACATTCGGCCGCCCCACTATGGCCACTAGGGGCTTCATAACTCGGTTATCACCACCTCCAACTGATCGGGGACGATGCTCTGCACTTCCAGGGAATCCGGTTTCACTACCTGAGGCGAGATCTTGTGTGTGCCCGGCCCTAAATCGAGGAGATCCAAGAGTACTTGCACATCCTCCGCCTGGAGAGCCGATAGATCGGCCAGAGGGCCAGCAAGGATAACCTCTACCGTCTCCGGTGAAACAGTGGCCCCTAACCCGGGAGCCAACCCCTGAAGAGTCGGCGAGACTCGGATCGTCTGGCCTCCCAAGACAGGAGAGACAGAGATGCGGACCAAGACCCGCCCCACCCCCAAAAGGGATATATCCTCTGGGAGGACCAACGCCACCGAACGGGTTAGGTTGGCGTTGGCATCCTCCACATCCACCGGCTCCGTTTCTACAAACCCCAAAAATTCGCTTACCCGTTGAGGGTCCCCATAGACGGTCACCGTAGAGGGGTCCACCCTGATCTCGCTGATCCAATAGCCAGAGGCCACCGTTCCCTGAGTGACCACCTTCACCGATACATCCCGGTAGCCCGACTCCTGCTCTATGGGCAACTGCACCATCACCTGGGAAGGGCTGATCTCCACCCCAGAAACGGTACCCCCTATCTTATTCTGGGGCCAGGGCTCAAAAGCCTTCTCCATAGTAGCCTTCTCCCCCCGAAGTTGTAGATCGATCACCACCGCCCCCACCTGATCCACCAAACTCTGAGGCCCGCTCACCGTCACCTGCGAAGGGGTGACTACCGGAACCCCGTATTTGTACCCTACCGGTACATCTCCCAAGATGTTCACTCCCACTCTAAACCATCTTTGGGCCACCTTATCTAAAGTGATAGATACTACATCGGGCGACTTTTCTATCACCCGTACCGTCTCTGGATGCTGAACTTCGACCGGCACCTCATGGGGCCCCACTCCTAAATCGGCTAGATCGACGTAAGCGTAAAAGTTCTCTGCCTCCAGACCGCCCCACACTTTCTGGAGGGCTCGAATCAGAAGGGTCACCTCCTCCTCGAAATCTCCCAAGATCAATAGATCCTCCCCTTTATTGACCACCTCGATGGGGATCGCTTGGGGAAAGCGATCCTGCACTATGGGGTTTTGCTCCCTCATGGCTACTACCCAGATGGTGAGGGCCAAAATGAGGGCTATGAGCGCCGAACTCAGGTCGATGAGAGGAGAACGCCTCATCTTTCCCTCCTCTCTTGCCGGGAGAACCAGCGCGGCTTCTCCGTAGGCTGGAGCCTGTAGAAAGCCTGCAGAACCTTCCGCAAGCGCGCGTCATCTAGATGACGGATCATCCTCCCATGTCGCACCAGGGATATGATCCCCGTCTCCTCCGAGACCACGATAGCCAAGGCATCGCTCTGCTCCGTGATCCCCACTGCCGCCCGGTGGCGCAGTCCCAACCCCCGCTCCACCCTCATGCTCTCGCTGAGAGGGAGGATACAAGCGGCGGCCAATACCTGATCCTCCCGAATTATCACCGCCCCATCGTGAAGGACGGTATTAGGCTGAAAGATGGTAAGGAGGAGTTCCGTCGATAACTCGGCGTTCATCTCCACCCCGGTCTCCACATACTCCTGCAAGCCGGTCTCCCGTTCCAAAACCATCAGGGCTCCGTGGCGCCGTTCCGAAAGGGTCCGTGCCGCCTGCGACACGCAACGGGTAACCTTCATCATCGCCCTCTCTGGCGATGCCCGGTTGATTAGACCCCCTCCCCGCCCCAGCCGTTCCAGAACCCGACGCAACTCGGGCTGAAAGATCACTGGGACGGCAACCAGAAGGGCGGGCAGGGTGTTCCTTAAGAGCCAATTGAAAGCGGTCAAAGCTAAGAGGTTACTAGCCAGAACCACAGCCACGATGAGGAAGACTATGCCTCTGATCAGTTGGATAGCCCTTGTGCCCCGCATCAGAAAGAGGATCCCGTAGAATATGAGGGCCACCAAGAGTATATCGACTATACTGCGCAGATCTATCTGGGAGAATATCCATATGATGTCAGACACGCCACCTCCTCGTGGCTACGAGCCGTCTAATTGCTCCAAGAGTTGACGATAAGCATCTATATCTTCGGGCTCCAGAGAGATGATGCGCTGGATGGTCTCCCGAGCCTCCTCCTCCAGACCAGCCTCCAATTGCAACTCCCCCAGGGCGTCCAACTCAGCGATCGCTTCCTCCACCATCCCCACTGAGAGGTAGGCCTCACCTAGCCGCCGCCGAAGCCCCATATCCTGAGGCCTCTCCCTTATCATATCCTGGAGGGTCGGTATAGCCTTCTCCCTTCGCTCCCGGACGAAGGTGTCGATCTCCTCTAAAGCCTCCTTTCGCCGACCCAATCTGAAATAGAGATCCACCAACGCTGGCCACGTCTCTTCATCATGGGGGGCCAGCCGCCTCAACTCCTCATAGTCAACCAGGGCCTTCCCCCAACTGGCTCGCTGCATCTGAAGATCAGCTCTCCTTCGCAGGAGGCGAACCTTCCACTCCTGAGGAGAACCGCTCTGAGAAGCCAGCTTGAGCGCTACCCCGTAGGTTTCAACCGCCTCCCCGGGTCGGGCCAATCGATAATAACTCTCAGCCAATGCCAGATACTCTTCCAGGGCCCTATCGATCTCCCCCAAGCCGATCAAAAGTTCGACGAGTCGCTTACGTATCTTCACATCCATAGGCGCCAAACCCGTAGCTATCCTGTAGACGGCTATGGCCCTCCTAGGGGCCCCCCGCATGGCACAAGCCCTCCCTACCACCCTGTATTTCTCTACCGCCTCGTCTATCCTCCCCTGGCGCGAAAACATCTCCCCCAAATAGAGATGCAGGACTAGATAGTCAGGCACCCTCTCCAAGAGACGGTAGCATTCCTCCACCGCCGTCAGAGGGATCCCCTGCTCCCAGTAGCCATCAATGAGAGCCATGCTAGCCAGTAACTCCTCGAAGTCCGAATACTCTAAGACCTCAGCCAGACTGATGGTAAGCCCCTGGGGGCTTATCTCCTCCACCCTCTCTCGAAGGGAGGTGGCCTTTCCCTCCCAGCCTTCGCTTTCGAAGAAGTCAACAAGACAATCGGCCAAAAGACGGGCCCTCTTCCCATCCCCATGGAGGATCTCTTCATAGGCTTGAGTTAGACCCTCCTTCCCCTTCGCCATCGCTGGATCCACCATCTTCAGGGCTTCCAAGAGGTGCATAAGGGCTTTGCGACCTTCCCCCTCTCCAAGATAGCATTTTCCTAAGAGGAACCGGCTAGCCAACTCGTATTCTGTCCCCACCAGATCCTCAAGTAGGGAAAGGAGTCGGTCACACCGTCCCCTCTTCGCATAGAGCAAGGAGAGATTAAAGAGAACCTCCCCCCTCTTCACCCCCTCCTTTAGGGCCAATTCATACTCCTCGATCGCCTCCTCCACCATCCCCTGACCCTCGAGATCCATCGCCCTCCCGATGGCCACCACTCCGGGGTGGTCTTCATCTGGCGCCTCCCCTAGGATAGACTCCGCCAAACGCGCCCTGGCCTCCCGGGCAGCGATGGCCGCAGGATTATGTCCCTCCCTGGAAGGCACTCCCGTGAGGGCTCGAAGCAACTCCCGCGCTTCTACGCTCCCTTTGTCTAGGGTCAAGGCTCGACGACAATGCTCCACCGCTTTTTCTCTCTCCTCCTTGGCTTGGGCCAGACGAGCCAGAGCCAAGTACTCCTGGGCCGCATCCTCTGGAGCCTCGAAAATATGCGCCTCGGCCAGTTTCTCAAGGGCTTTCTCGCTCTCTGGTTTAAAGCGAGCCACCTCCTGCCAAGCCTCTAGCGTCTGCTCCACGGCTCCTCTCTCCTCATAGAGGAGAGCCAAACTCTCCCAAGCCTCCGCCGCTTCGGTGACCCGTCCCAGATCGCTACATATCTCCGCTATCCTCCGCCGAGCGGCCAGATCGTCCGGCCGAACTCTCCCTACAGTGCGGTACTCCCCTAACGCTTCCCGCAACCTTCCCGCTTCTAGGAGGGCGAGGCCTAGGCTGCTGTGAGCCACCGGGTCCTCCGGGAACTCATGAACGGCTCTCCGGTACTCCTCTATCGCCTTATCCCACTCCCCAGCCCAGGCGTAGTTATGTCCCCTCCTCATCGCCTCTTCGAAAGTGGAGCGGTGACCCATCTACGAACCTCCCATAAGTGAGAGAAGTATAGCCTTCTGGAGATGCAACCTATTCTCCGCTTGAGTGTAGACGATGGAGTAGGGCCCATCTATCACCTCATCGGTTATCTCCTCACCTCTATGAGCGGGCAAGCAATGCATCACCAGGGGGCTCCTCCCGGCTTGGGCCACTAACTGAGCGTTCACCTGATAGGGCGGAAATACCTTCAATCGCCTCTTCCTCTCCTCCTCCCGCCCCATGCTGGCCCAGACGTCGGTATAGATCATATCCGCCCCTCGGACCGCCTCCTGGGGATCGTGAGTCAACACCACTTGGCTACCCATCCTCTGGGCGAACCCTTTGGCCCTGGCAACCACCTCCTTCTGGGGCTCATAGCCCGGAGGCGTAGCTACCCAGATGTCCATCCCCACCAGACTGGCCCCGAAGAGGAGGGAATGGGCCACGTTGTTGCCATCCCCAACGTAGGCTAGCCGCAAGCCACGCAAGGTACCCCGCTCCTCCCTGATGGTGAAGAGATCGCTTAAAGCCTGACAAGGGTGGCTGAAATCAGAGAGGCCGTTTATGACTGGCACCGAAGCCTGGGCGGCCAGTTCCTCCACATCGCTATGGGCGAAAACCCGAGCCATGATGCCGTCTACATACCGACTTAACACCCGGGCCACATCGGCTACCGACTCCCTCTCCCCCAACTTGATCTCCTGGGGCGAGAGGTAGAGGGCCTCACCCCCTAAATGTCTCATTCCCACCTCGAAGGAGACACGGGTGCGAAGGGAGGGCTTCTGAAAGATCATGCCCAACGTTTTACCCGCTAGAAGGGGTCTATTCCCTCCCTCTCTCCATTCCTCCTTCAATTCGGCCGCTAGGTCTAAGATCTCGTAGATCACTTCTGCGGAAAGTTCCGCTAAAGAGATGAAATGCTCCATTTTGCCTCCCAAAGAGAGAACACCCCTGCCCTACATAGGATTCGCCCCTATTATAACATAATCCCCCTCGCTAGTCCTCCCCAGAGCCTTCTGAGACCACGCTGTTTCTCAGAGTGCCGATCCCCTCTATCTCCACCTCCACCACATCCCCCGGCTTCAATGAGCCTACTCCCTGCGGGGTCCCGGTGAGTATCACATCTCCTGGCTCCAGGGTCATCACCGCGGAGATATAAGCCAAGATCTCCCCCACATCAAAGATCATCTCCCTCGTCCTGGCCTCTTGTCGCAACTCCCCGTTAAGCCATGTCCGTAGGAGCAGATCCCTTGGATGCAGACCTAGGACCAGGTAAGGCCCCAGGGGACAGAAGGTATCGAACCCCTTACCTCGGGTCCATTGCGCGTCCATCTTCTGCAGATCCCGAGCGGTGACATCGTTGGCACAGGTGAGCCCCAAGATGTAATCTTCGGCCTCCGTGGGTCGAACCCTTTTGGCCCTCCTCCCTATCACCACCGCCAACTCCCCTTCATAATCTACTCGTTGCGCCAGGCGAGGGAGGACGATTTCCCCTCCATCTGCTAGGAGGGAACTGGACGGCTTCAGGAAGATGATGGGCTCGTCAGGGAGAGGTGTTCCCATCTCCTCAGCGTGGCCACCATAGTTGCACGCCAAAGCCACTATCTTCGTCGGCTCGCAGGGCACAACAGGGGAAAAACCCCTCCACCCTTCAATCCGCCCTCCTCTCCTCCACCGATCAAACGATCCCTCTAACCAGTAAGCCTCTTCCCCTTCAGTCACAGCATACCTCGGCTGCTCCCCGTGAAGGAGCCGCATCAACCTCCTTTCCATGCCCCCTCCTATTTTATGTCAATATTGACCAAACATAAGTGTCCCCACCGTTTCCCCCCTAATTTATGTCGAATTCTTCCCCCTCCTAATCAGTTTTTTCCTCTCACCCTCACGAGAGCACCCACCTCTACAACCTGCCTCAGCCCGCCCTATTATGTCAAGGAAATCGGAGGTCTCAAAGCCCCTGGTCTTATGTCAATTAACCCTGGGCCACAAATACCCTTCCTAATGGAAAAGGGGACGACCTCATGTCGTCCCCCAACCACGCTCGTTACTCTGAAGTCCCCCTATCTCCTTCTGGAGGCTGTTACCGGCGCCCAGCGCCTCATGAGATTCCACACCTTTTCCCTTAACTCCCCTACCCGCAACGGCTTGCCCAAATAGTCGTCGGCGCCACACTCCTTGGCCCGCTCCACCTCTTCAGGGTAACCGGTGACTACCAAAACCTTGGTCCCCAAGGTCTCTGGGTCGGTCTTTATCCTCCGACAGACCTCGAAGCCGTCAACCCGAGGCATTACCAGGTCCAGAATGACCAGGTTGGGCTCGAAACTGGCAACCTTGAGCCCAGCCTCATATCCATCGGAGGCTCGCTCGAACCGGTAATCCCCCCCTGGCTCGCTCAGCGCCCTCTCTATGAACTCCACCACGCTGGGCTCATCATCCACGATGAGGATCCTGTTGCCCGGAGGAGCGAAGAAATCCTCGTCGATGGGCATCTCATACTTCTCCAAAAAATCTCGAAAGTCCTCCAACCTAACGCGATAGTGTCCCCCAGGAGTGGAATAGGCTTTGAGTTTTCCCCCCCTTATCCAGTTGAAAACCGTAGCCGGACGGACCTGGCAGTATTCTGCCATCTGACCCGTGGTTAACGCCCTCCGTCTCCGCTCCATACCCCTCCCCCTGACAGTGTGTTACGAGGTTTTTTCCACTTTTTATGGTAACATCAACAACCCCCTTTGTCAAGCCACCCCTGCAATGCCGGTTAGTCCCATTAAGAATGCGACAACTGTGGTACGGTTCGTCCTGAGGACTCCCCGTCCGAAGGAGAGTTGAATGTGCCAATCAGACCTGCACAACAAGAGAGGTAGGGAAGATCCTCGCGGCTTCCCGAAGTGGGAATGACTCATGGCAGCAGGCTTTAGTAGGTAGGGCAGGTTTCTATACCTGCCTTACCTAGGTCGGATATGGCCTGTCCTGGCATCAATGCTTCGCACCCTACACTTCCCAGAGGGATACTTTACGTACACCACGGGCGGGCCAGGGAAATCCGACCTGCTATCACTATGAGCGGCCCCATCTGGGCCTCGATATGCGAACCCCTCTGCCACCTATTTGTCGCCTTTGACATGAGAGATACGGATGCGTGCGACTTTTGGGAGGTTGACAAGGGAGGGGAAAAGAGATAGGCTC
>CAYLIE010000050.1:0-9087 GCA_964383935.1 uncultured Anaerolineales bacterium
AGCAGCTGGATGAATGCCTTGAAGTTGTCTGGAAGATGATTCTTGGGTAAGATTCTGGATGAGGCAACGATACCCCTTCGGTAAGATTTTTCGATGAGGCAACACGGAGGAGCAAGTAGAGCGGGGATGGAGGTCGTGGGTAAGAATTGAGAAAGAGTTACCTCTCTCGAGGGGATTATCCGACTAGCCGATGTGGTCTGATATTGGGGGATCGTAGTACTAACGCGAAGCAAGTGGATCCGTTCGAACCATATGCCCTCTTCTCTCGCTGTCAACCGATGAGGAAAGTGGCCCTAAGAGTGGCCGGTCATATCAACGATGAACCATCGAGATCATCAGGCGCGGAAACCCCCATCAGGTGCAAGATAGTGGGCATGAGATCGACTATCTCCGCCACCTCTTTTGAGGGCCTTTGCCCTTCGATATAGAGGAAGGCATCGTCATAGGTGTGCATCCCCACCAAGGGACCCCTATCGGTCAGGCGCTCCTTCTTTATGGAGCCCTTGAGATCGTATCCCCTCTTGGGCATCACCACCAGGTCCGGAGCCTGAGCGTAGCAACCCCCGGTATATAGTTCTTCTCTTCTGAAGACCCTCTCTACCATCAACTCTTTCGTCTCCGGGTCCTCAAGCCCACTGAGCCCCTCCGCCAACTCCTTCCTCACCCTCTCATACTCCTCGCCGGGCTCCACGCTGCCCCGCGGCTCTCTACCCCTTAAATTCAGGTAGACCCGGCCAGGGTCCATGCTATAGGCCTTTGATCCTCCCTCGATATCCGCCCAAGATTCGGGAGGCTCTTTGGAGAACCGTAACCACCCCTTCTCCCGGAGCCGGTGATTGATATAGACCTCTTTCTTTACCAAGCAGAAGCCGTGATCCGAGAGGACAATGAGAGTGGCCTTCCCCTCCAGTCGCCGGTAGAGTTCCCCCAGGAACTCATCCAACCGCTTATAGAAGGACAAAAATCGCGATCCATATTGAGGGTCGCCCCCCTCCATATCCTCCCAGAGAAAATGATGCAACCGATCCGTCTCCATGATGTGAAGCATGAAGAGATCCCAAGCCTCGGACTCTAGGAAATGAAAAGCCGCCTCCACCCGCTTCTGCAAGGTGTAGTCCAGGTCTTCGAGCAGTTTATCCTTCGATTCCCGGGCTTGCCAGGGATCTACATCGATCCGGTAGCCCATCTCCTCCAGTTTCTCTCCCACCCATTGGGGGTAGGTGCCCTTTTTCAACTTGGGCATCAAGAAGCCCGGCACTAAGATGCCGTTCACCTGTCGAGGGGGGTAGGTAACCGGCACGTTGATTACCACCACCCGCTTGCCGCTCTTGCTCAGCACCTCCCAAAGGGTCTCGCTCCTCATGCTCCTGGAGTTGGGGATATAGACATCATAGGAATCTGGCACCCGATCTACGAAGCCGTAGATGCCATGCTTCCCCGGGTTCTTTCCGGTCATAAAGCAGGCCCAGGCCACAGAGGAGACGGTGGGCAAGACGGAGTTCATGGGGCAGATGGTGCCCTGTTCGAGGATGCGGGCTAGATGGGGGAGTTCACCTTCTTGAGTCAAACGAGTGAGGAGGCTGTAGGGTGTACCATCCAAGCCGATGACCACGACGCGCTTTTCCTTAGAGGATCTCGCGAGAGCCGAGGTTCCCTCTTTATAGTTTAGAACGCTCATCGATCTTCGTCCTCTCGAGGTAATAACCGCCAGATCGAACTATAACATGACAGAACCCCAGGGGCAAGGGAGAAAAAGACTCAACCCTCTCCCTCCAGCCTTCTGAGAAGATTGAAAGCCCCAACCGCTACTTCAGCGACCCCAGGCGCATGGAGCGAGTGAACTCCTCGGCGAAAGAGGGGTGGTTGGTCAACTCTATATACTCGATCCTCCGCGCGATCTGGGCGGCTTGGGCCCGCATCTCTTTGGAGATCAAGGCTATCTTGGCTCCCATCCCCGCGGCATTTCCTACTTGCTTGAACCGCTCCGGGGGCAGCGGGGGCAACATGCCGATGGCTACACCGCTGTCTATGCCGATGTAGTTGCCGAAGGCCCCGGCTATGATCACCTCCTCCAGGTCCGAATCGGTAAGCCCGGCTTCGGAGAGAAGCACGTTTATGCCCGCTCGAACCGCTCCCTTAGCCAACTGTATCTCACCGACGTCGCGGCGGGTGATGACGATCTCTCTGTCCAGGCTGCTTTCCCCCTCCTCCACCAAGACGAACTCTTTGTCACGGTCGCTGCGCCGCACCCGAGGATGGTCCCTCATCGCTCCCTTCTCATCGACTATCCCCAGCCGAAGGAGTTCAGCCACCGCATCTAAAACCCCCGATCCGCATAAACCGACGGGGGGCAGATCGCCGATAGTCTGGTATTCTACCCGGGAGTTAACTATACGGAGTCGCTCAATCGCTCCCGCAGCCGCTCGCATACCATCTTTGATGTGCGCTCCCTCGAAGGCCGGCCCCGAAGCACAGGAGCAACTGAGAAGCCTTCCTCCCACAGCGAGGGTGATCTCGGTATTGGTGCCTATATCTAAACCCAGCGTAGCCTGCTCCGCCTCATGGATCCCTGTGGCCAGAAGCATGGCCACATGATCCGCACCTACAAAGCCAGCGATATTGGGCAAAAGATGCAGATACCCTCCCGTAGCGATGGATAGCCCAACATCCCGGGCTTTGATATCTAGGACCTCGCTCACCGCCGGGATATAGGGCGCTAGGCCCAGTTGGGCTACGGGGAGACCCAGGAAGAGATGATGCATCGCCGTGTTGCCTACCACCACAGCCTCCAGGATCTGATCGACCTCCAAGTCACGTTCGCCGCAGAGAGCCTGAGCCAGATCGTTGAGGGCTCCCACGACCGCTTCTTGCAACCGGGTGACCCCCTCTTTCATGGCATAGGAGATTCGACTCATCACATCCTCGCCATATCGGATCTGGGGGTTCAAAACCCCCTGGGCCGCCAAGAGTTGGCCCGTGGCTAGATCGACCAGGTACCCGGCGATTTTCGTGGTTCCCAAGTCGATGGCTAGGCCCAAAAACTCGCGCCCTTGAGGCAAAAAGCCTATCACCTCCCGCCCCCGAAGAGCCGCACTCCCCGACCACTCGTTACCCCTCAATAGATCGGGCAGTCGCCGCAGCAACTCGAAATCAAAGGTTAGATCAGCCAGACCGTACTCCTCCGCCAACTGAGCCTGTAGCCGACTTCCATCGCAACGGAGATCCTCTAAGGTGGGCGGAGGGAGGCGTAGATCATAAGCCACCACCGCTGGCTCCACCGGCACCAGTAATTCCAACCCCTCGATCTGCATCCGCTGATCGGCGGTCATCGATTCGAGAGGGGCGAGAACCCTGAGATCGCCCCCTACCTTAACCTGACAGGCCAAACGGAAACCAAGCGCCAATTCTTTCTCGCTTAGCAACTCCTTCTCTGCCGCGCTTAGGGGCGAGACCGCGCCGGATATAACCTGTACCTTACAGCGGCCACATCTACCTTGGCCTCCACAGAGGGCAGCGAGCCCCACCCCGGCTTCTCTTGCCGCCTCCAGAAGAGAAGAGCCTAAGGCAGAATCACACCCCAGACCTAGGGGCTCGAACTCGATATGTGAACCCTCGCCCCGCCGACGCCGCTTCATCTATCTTCTCTTCCCTTTGGTGAGCCCTAGACCGCCACAATAAAGATCGCTGCATGTAAACCGCTGACTGAACCGATAACTCCGGAAAGAGCCAAATATAAAGGTGGGCTTCAGTCAACCTGACCGCCACCTCAGACGGGCCGCGCAAAAACGCGACCTATTGACTGTTGTGGTAGCCACTCTATATAGATTTTGCATCACTGTCAAGGATGCAAAGAGAAAGTTCTACGGACTTCGGTACCAGGTGAGTGCGTTCGGCATCCTGAGGATGCCTCAGCATCCGAAGGAGGAGAATCTCATTTTCTGGTATCGTAAAGATGGCAGAATCTCTACAGCGAGGTCCCTATGCTCACACATTATCACCTCTGGAAAATGGAACACGGCTCTTCTAGAAGAGCCGTGCACATAACCTTCAAGAGGAGAAAGCATGTCTCCAACTCAGATCGTTCTTAGCGGATCGCTTTCCCCGTCTGGGGGTCGAAGAGGTGGATATTGTCCATGTTCAACACCGCCTCTATCTCGTCTCCCACCCTGGCCCTGGTCCGGGGATCCACCCGAGCGATGAAACTCTTGCTATCGGTAAGCAAGTAAAGGAAGACCTCGTTCCCCATTAACTCCGTCACATCTACCTTGGCTTTCACCCTCCCCGCCGTGATATTGGGCGGGCAAAATTCCGGGTCGTGCACATCCTCTGGCCGAATGCCAAAGATGATCTCCCTTCCCAAGTACTCTTGCCACCTCTTGGCCCCCTCTGGCGGAACCAGTACCCGGAAACTCTGGGCATCGATGTACATCTCTTCTACGTTTCCCACCAGCGTGGCCTCAAAGAAGTTCATGGCTGGACTCCCGATGAAGCCAGCCACAAAGAGGTTATCTGGCCTGTCGTACAGCGCCTGGGGAGTGTCCATCTGCTGAAGAATGCCATCCTTCTGAACCACGATCCGCGTCCCCATGGTCATCGCTTCCGTCTGGTCGTGGGTCACGTAGATGAAGGTCGTCTCCAACCTCTGGTGCAACTTGGAGAGCTCCGCCCGGGCATGAACCCTCAGTTTGGCATCCAGGTTGCTCAGGGGCTCATCCATCAGGAAAACCTGGGGCTCCCGCACGATGGCCCGTCCCACCGCTACCCTTTGCCTCTGCCCACCAGAAAGTTGCTTGGGCTTCCGATCTAGGAGTTCCTCAATCCCTAATATGGCCGCTGCTTCCTTTACCCTGCGCTCGATCTCTGCCCTGGGCGTCTTGCGCAACTTCAGCCCGAAGGCCATATTGTCATAGACACTCATGTGAGGGTAAAGGGCGTAACTCTGGAAGACCATGGCGATATCTCGATCCTTGGGCGGTACGTCGTTAACCAATCGCTCCCCGATATAGATCTTCCCCTCCGTTGGCTCCTCTAAACCGGCCAGGAGACGCAGGGTGGTCGTCTTGCCGCAGCCTGATGGCCCCAAAAGAACTAGAAACTCCTTGTCTTGAACCTCGATGTCCAAGTCGTTGACCGCTACCACGTCGCCGAAACGCTTGGTCACACGTTCGTAAGTCACGCCGGCCATTTTCTCCTCCCTCTGAAGATAACAAACCCTTACATGACTTTTCTAAGTATACACCAAATCTGCCATCTTAGTCAAGAGTCGCACTCCCGCTGGTTGCCGGCGGGGTTGAGCACCCTGATAGTCTCCTGAGAACCTCCGGCCTCAGTGATCACGTTACCACTTACCCCTCGCTTCAAACTGACTCGTACCCCCGCACCCTATACTTTTCCCGCCCGTCGATAAACGGCTCGGGAAGTAGAGGCAACTATACAGATAATAGCCGAAGACGATTGTAGCAGTTGGCGCTCCGTTTGGCAATCTTCAGCCCGCTAGTGGTCCATCTCCTAGTTGTGTCTGGCTTTCGGCTCAATTACTCCCAAGCGACACTACCTACCGGAACCTAGAAAGGTTTGGCCAGGAAAGACTAAGGCTGCTATAATTGAAAAGCGAGACATTGTTACAAGAAGGCAGATGCCCGTTATCGAGACAGCCTACATGGAGATTGGGAGGTCGCTGTGCTACCGGAAAATAAACTGGAAGAGATGCTTCACCAGATGTACCTCATCCGCGCCTTTGAGGAGAAGGCGGATGAACTCTACGCCCTAGGAAAGGTCCACGGGACTATGCACCTCTCCATCGGCCAGGAGGCGATGGCCGTAGGAGCCATCGCTGCCCTCCGCCCCGAGGACTACATCTTGAGCACCCACCGGGGACATGGCCACTGTATCGCCAAGGGAGCCGACATCAAACTCATGATGGCCGAATTCATGGGAAAGGAGACCGGTTATTGTCGCGGCCGTGGAGGCTCCATGCATATCGCCGATATGGAGGGCGGGAATCTGGGAGCCAACGGCGTCGTCGGCGGCGGCATAGGTATGGCCGTAGGAGCAGGGCTGAGCATTGAGATGAGAGGCACTGGCCAAGTGATACTCTGCTTCTTCGGCGACGGGGCGGCCAACCGAGGGATATTCCACGAAGCCCTCAATATGGCCGCCATCTGGACCCTCCCCGTGGTCTATCTCTGTGAGAATAACCAGTACGGCATGTCCATGTCGGTAGAGAGGGCTTTCCCCATCAAAGATATCGCCGACAGAGCCGCGGCCTACAACATGCCCGGTGTAGTGGTGGATGGGAATGACGTTTTGGCCGTCTATGAGGCCACCCTAGAAGCGGTGGAGAGAGCCAGGGGTGGTGGAGGGCCGTCTCTCATCGAGGGAAAGACCTACCGCTGGAAAGGCCATTCCAAGAGCGACCAAGAGCGGTATCGAACAAGAGAGGAAGTAGAAGCCTGGAAGGAGAGGTGTCCCATCCATCGATTCCAAGCCAGACTGATAAACGAAAGGGTGATCGATGAGGCAGAGGCCAACCGGATGGCAGAAGAAGCGAGACGGCTCATCGAGGAGGCGGTGGCCTTCGCCGAGGCTAGCCCCGAGCCCTCGGTGGAAACCATCCTAGAGGGGGTGTACGCACCATGAGGGAACTCACCTACGCCGAGGCGATACGGGAAGCCCTCCGCCAGGAGATGCGACGCGACGAGCGGGTCTTCCTTCTGGGAGAGGACCTGGGCGTCTATGGGGGAGCCTTTGGAGTCACCTATGGCCTCCTAGAGGAGTTCGGTGAGGAGAGAGTTCGAGATACCCCCATCTCTGAGGCGGCCATCGCTGGGGCTGCTATCGGCGCGGCCCTCACAGGCATGCGGCCTGTGGCCGAGATCATGTTCATGGATTTCATCACCATTGCCATGGAGCAACTGGTCAACCAGGGGGCCAAACTCCGCTTCATGTTCGGGGGGAAAGCGAAGGTCCCCTTGGTCCTGCGCACTCCCGCTGGCGCAGGCACGGGAGCAGCAGCCCAACACTCCCAAAGCCTGGAAGCCTGGCTCGTCCACGTCCCGGGCCTCAAGGTGGTCATGCCCAGCACACCGTATGACGCCAAGGGGTTGCTTCTGGCCTCCATCAGAGACGATAACCCGGTCATCTTCGCGGAACACAAACTCCTCTACAAAACCAAGGGTCCCGTCCCCGAGGAAGATCACACCATACCTTTGGGCATTGCCGACATCAAACGGGAAGGAAAAGACGTGACCATCATCGCCACCTCGGTCATGGCCTTGCGAGCCCTTCAAGCAGCAGAAGAGTTAGCGGAAGAGGAGATTGAGGCAGAGGTGGTCGATCCTCGAACCTTGAAACCTTTCGATGCGGAGACGGTCAACCGGTCGGTGATGAAGACCGGACGGGCGCTCATCGTCCACGAGGCTTGCCTGACCGGGGGCGTTGGCGCGGAGATAGCGGCTCGCATCGCTGAGGGGCCAGCCTTCGACTACCTAGACGCTCCCATCAAGCGGCTGGCGGGCTTAGATATCCCCATCCCCTACAACCGCGCCCTGGAACATCATACCGTACCCCAGGTGGAGAATATCATAGAAGCAGCCAGGGAACTGGTACAAGGGTAGAACCATCGCCCGGGACTCTTCGCAGGGGGTCCAGATGCTGGCTGCGCAACGTTTCGCGGGTAAAAGAAGTCCCGACCGACGGGAGGGATTTGGACGACGCGTAGCGAGGCCTTTTATCCGCTGTTAGACGAGCGCGTCAGCGCCGAAGCGAACGATAGTGAGCGAAGAGTCGGCCTCGAGGCGCATTAAGGGTTTAACCAAGTTTATTTCTCCTCCACAAATATTAACATCACGATTGATAGCATTGTTAAGCTCAGTGAAAAATAAAATGGTGTAAATAGACTAATTTTATCCCAGAGCATGCCTGCAATAAGAGAAGCCGGTAGAGCGCACAGGCCAATGACCATCTGAAATCCGCCCAAAGTACTGGCCCTGTATTCTGTTGGAGCAAGCTCTGACACAAATGTTTTTTGTACTGGATCTAATGCCCCTTTATGCAAACCGTATAAAACAAATGCCAAAATAATCGCCCAATAACTTTCAATGAAAATAGAACTCAGAGATACTAATCCCCAAAAAATGTAAGATAATATCAATACAGGCTTTCTGCCTATTTTATCTGAAAGTTTGCCGAAAGGTAGAGAAAAGATAGAGGCAACAGCGGTAAATATCAGATACAACACAGGTACGAATGCTACCTGAAAACCAAATTCCTTTGCGTATATCAGCAAAAAAGAGTAACTGAAAGAACCCAAAGCAAAAAGAGAACTTAACAGGAGAAACAATTTAAAATTCTTATCTAAATCTTTCAGAGAGAGTCCTTTGTAGATTCTAACACCTGCTGACTTTTCTTCTTCTATCAAAGATAGAATTAGTAATGCACCAATTGCTGATGGTATTGCCGCTAGTAAAAATAAATTTCTATATCCTAATAATCCAAAAAATAAAATAGAAATTATAATACCGCATACAGCACCAAGATTATCCATGGCTCTCAGCAGTCCAAAATTTTCACCCCTATTCTCCTTTGTGGAAATATCCGCAATGATAGCATCTCTGGGCGCCCCCCTTATTTTCCCCGCTCTGTCTAAAATCCTAAACGGAATCAAATGCTGCCAGACTGTTGATAAGCCATAACCAACCCTTGATAACGAGCCAAATAGATAACCTGACCAGATGAAAACCTTTCTTTTGCTTATTCTGTCAGAGATGTACCCAGAGACTGCTTGCGATATTGAAACAATTGCTTCACCTAAACCATCAATGAAGCCAAGAACAGCCATATTTGCACCTAATACAGTTGTTACAAATAAGGGCCAGATTGGATAGATCATATCCGACCCCAAATCATTCAAAAATGAGGCTAAGGCAAATGTTCTAACTGTTTTTCTTGTTTCCTTCTGATCCATAACAATCACCTATATTTTGCATTTTAAATATTTTTAGATTTTATTGCCCCGAAGTGAGCATTTCGCTTAACTATAGTTGTGCCAAATGGCAGGTACCTGTAAGATGCGGGGCTGAAATCCCC
>CAYLIE010000051.1:0-9062 GCA_964383935.1 uncultured Anaerolineales bacterium
CCTGCTGCCACGTCACTTACTGCTTCCACCCAAAGTCTACTTTTTCAGAGACCTCCTATCGATTAGTTGACAGATGCTTATGCCTAAGATATAATTTTGTAACACGAAATAATCGTGAGGCTAACTTTTTAGTCAGGGCGAAATGGCTAGAAGAGAAGAGTGCATTGAAACCCTGGAAAGGTTGTTGCGCCAACTCACCTGGCTGGGGCGGAAGAGCCTGGCTCAGGAACTCTCTTACTATGGAGTGACGGTTCCCCAGTTTTACGCTCTCCTATCCCTAAAGAGATGTGGCCGAGCCTGCTCTATGAACGAATTAGCCCAGGCCATGCAGCAGGCTTCAGCCACCATGACCGGTATCATAGATAGACTGGTGAGGATGGGTTTGGTGGAGAGGCGGAGGAAGGAATCGGACCGCCGGGTGGTCATAGTACATCTCACGAGACGAGGAGAGCAACTCCTGGAGGAGGTGAGGGCTCGGCGCCGTCGGCGTTTCTACAAGGCCCTGGCGGAGTTCGATGATGAGGAGATCGATCAACTCTTGCGGCTTTTGGAAGCACTCCCCTTAGCCCTTTCTTGGGAAGAGGAAGAGGATGAAAAGAGCACTTGAAGAAGAGGTTGCACCATTACAATGAGCGAGAATAGTGTAAAACAAGGGAAGGAGTCATCTCAGGGGGAGCGGTTCAGGGACCATCTTCTCCTCTGACGGGCAGATCCTCACCAACGCCCATGTGGTAAAGGGAGCGCGAAGGCTCCGAGTGGCCTTAGCCGATGGCCGGAGGTTTCTGGGCGGAGTAGTGGGCCTCGATGAGGAGACCGATCTAGCCGTCTTACGGATCGGGGCTCGTCATCTGCCCGGGGCCGAACTGAGCGATCAGTCCCTCCAGGTGGGCCAACTGGTGGTGGCCGTAGGCAACCCATATGGTCTGGGATGGAGCGTGACGGCGGGAGTGGTGAGCGCCCTGGGGAGAGATATCCAGATCGCACCCGGACGGCGATTGAAGGACCTCATCCAGACCGATACCTCCATCAACCCCGGCAACTCTGGAGGACCCTTGGTGTACATCCACGGGCGGGTAGTAGGCATCAACACGGCGGTGATCCCCTTCGCCCAGGGTTTAGGATTCGCCATCTCTACCAAGACGGTTTACCAGGCCCTGGTGCGGATCTTGCGTCCCCGTGAGCCAACCTCCTCAGGCCCTCGCTTGGGCCTAGGGGGTATGAGGACTGCTGTCGAGGAGTGGGTGGTCAAGAAGTACGATCTCAGGAGGGGTGAGGGAGTACTTGTCCTAGAGATCGCCCCTGGTAGCCCCGCCGAGCGGGCCAGCCTCAAACTGCTAGACATAGTCATCTCAGTGGATGGCAGGCCTGTGGGAGACGTAGCGGAGTTACAGCAGGCTATCGCTGGCCACAAACCAGAGGATGCGGTACAATTGGTTTTTGTGAGGGAGGGGAAGGTTCGTCGCACAACCCTGATCTTGGACGGCTCCCCGGCCATGGCCGGCTTCTGAGGAAGCCAGGGGTTTACAAGAAGCCTCGGAGGAGGAAATCGGTATGGCCAAGATAGCGATAGTGGGCGCGGGAGCGGTGGGTTCGACCGTGGCCTATGCAGTGATGGTTCGCGGCCTAGCCACTGAACTGGTTCTCATAGACGCTAAGAGGGAGAAAGCGGAAGGGGAGGCTATGGATCTGAACCATGGCTTGCCCTTCGCCCCTCCGGTCAAGATATGGGCCGGCGACTACAGCGATTGTCAAGGGGCCGAGATCGTGGTCTTAAGCGCCGGAGTCGCCTCTCTGTCAGGGGAGACCCGACTAGACCTCTTGGGGAGAAACAGTGCCATCTTCAAGGAGATAATACCCCAGGTGACCCACTATAACTCCGAAGGCATTTTGCTCGTCATCACCAACCCCGTAGATGTACTCACCTATCTGACCGTCAAACTCTCTTGTCGGCCGCCTAGTAGGGTCATCGGTTCGGGCACGGTCCTCGATAGCGCTCGCTTCCGCTACCTTTTGAGCGAGCATTGTGGGGTAGATCCCCGCAATGTGCACGCCTATATCATCGGCGAACATGGGGATAGTGAGGTGCCTGTGTGGAGCCTGGCCAACATCGCGGGTGTGCGCCTGGAAGAATACTGCCTCGTCTGTGATCGGGGGTGCACCTGGGAGGAGAGGGAGGAGACCTTCCAGGGGGTGCGTCGAGCGGCCTCCGAAATCGTAATGCGCAAGGGTGCTACCTACTATGCCATCGGCTTGGCGGCTACGACCATTATGGAGAGCATCCTGCGCGGCCAGAAGACCGTGCTCCCCATCTCCGGCCTCTTAGAGGGGCAGTATGGGCTCCGTGAGGTATGCCTCAGCCTGCCTTCGATAGTAGACCAGGACGGTGTAGCGAGAATTCTCGAACTCCCCTTGAGCGGAATCGAGATAGAGAGATTGGAGCGGTCCGCACACATCCTGAAAGAGGCCGCTAGTTCTTTGGGGTTGTAGGCCTAGAGGGCAAGTAGGTAACTCGAGGCCCCTTTCAGAGTAAACTGGGAGGGGTTTCGCCTTTATATATGGAGGGAGATACCTGGGAGAGGGCGAAAAACGGATAATCGGGCTCGCCTCGCTCTTTGCGCCTTGGCAGGATCTCCCCAAAGGAGCCTTGGCCAGCGTTGAAAAATGGACGGGCCTGGTACGATTTTACCATTGACCTGTCCTCCTGAGTACACTACAATGAGAAATGATATGCGGCTAAGAACCTCAGTAGCCACTTTGCTCTTGAATCTTCGGTCAGAGATACCGTCGCCCCCCACTGGATGAGGAAGAGATAGCGGAGAGGATCCGAAGGGAACTGAAAGAGGGAGATGGTGAAAGGATGATCATCGAGACCCAAAACTTGACCAAAGAGTTCGGCTCCCTGCGCGCAGTTGATAATCTGAACCTGCGGATCAGAGAGGGAGAGATCCTGGTTCTCTTAGGGCCCAACGGCGCGGGTAAGACGACGACCGTTCGTCTCTTGGCCTCCATCCTCAAGCCTACCTCCGGTCGGGCCACCATCGCTGGCTATGATGTTGTGGAACAGGCCAGAATCATCCGCCAGATGGTAGGTTTTTTGACCGAATTCCCGGGCCTATACCTCCGTATGTCCCTAGGGGATTATCTCGACTTTTTTGGGGAACTGTATGGGATGTCAAAAGAGAAACGTCGGCATCGGGGCGAGGAACTGATGGAGCGGTTCGGCGTCTTGGATATGAGGGGGAAGCGCCTAGCCAAGTTCTCCAAGGGGATGCGTCAGAGGGTGGCTCTCATGCGGGCCCTGATCCATGACCCCCAGATCCTCTTCTTGGACGAGCCTACTTCGGCTATGGACCCTCACAGCGCCAAGATGGTGCGGGACTACATTCGGGGTTTACGCTCTTCCCAGCATACGATTCTCCTTTGCACCCACAACTTAGCGGAAGCGGAAAGTCTGGCCGATCGTATAGCCATCATTAGTCAAGGGCGGATCATCGCCCTAGGGACACCCTGGGAGTTGAAACGGCAACTTCTGGGGGTTCCCCTATTTGAGTTACGCTTAGCCTCACCTCCAGATAGTTTGCTCTCCAAGGTGGGAGCGTGGCTGGAGATCGAGGAGCATGGCCCTACTTGGTTCCGATATCGGACCCCCTCGCCAGAGGAGGTGAACCCTCTCCTTCTCCATCGTTTGGCTGAGGAAGGAGCGGAGGTGGTCACCTTGAGCGAGGTGCCCCGTAGCCTGGAGGAGGTCTATCTCCGCATCGTGGAGGATGGAAATGCCCTCTCACCTCAAAGTTAGCCCTCTGGCGATGAGCAAAGAGGCCGGCGCATCGGTAGCCAGGGCTCTGGTTATCACCCGGCGCGAGGTGCGCGACTCCCTCAGGGATTGGCGGATCGTCACCCCCATTTTGCTCCTCACCCTCATCTTCCCTTGGATAATGAGCCTCGCCTCCAATATGGCCGCCAACTTCGCCGTGGCTTATGGTGTGGCCGATAACGCGGCTGTCATCGCCCAGCAACTGGTCCCTTTCTCCCTTTTGATCGTGGGCTTTTTCCCCACCTCTTTCTCCTTGGTGATCGCCTTGGAGACCTTCGTAGGGGAGAGGGAGAGAAACACCCTGGAACCTCTATTGGCCACTCCCATCTCCGATAGAGAACTCTACCTGGGCAAACTCTTAGCCGCTATGCTCCTCCCTGTAGCGGCCAGTTACCTGGGCCTCATCTTTCATCTCATAGGGCTGCGCTGGACGACCGACTACCATATACCAGCACAAGCGTTTTTCCAGGTGGTGCTTCTCACCACTGTGGAGGCTTTAGTGATGGTGGCTGGGGCTGTGGTGGTCTCCAGCCATACTACCAGTGTACGCGCCGCCAACCTCCTGGCCAGTTTCATCATCGTCCCCATAGCCCTCCTCCTCCAAGGGGAAGCGGCGCTCCTCTTCTGGATGCGGTATGATGTGATCTGGTTAACGATCCTCGGCTTGCTCATAGTCGATCTAGCCTTGGTGCGCACCGGCATTGGGATCTTCAACCGAGAAGAGATCTTGGCCCACCAATACGACGAGGCCACCCTTTCCGGACTGCGACGCTCCTTCAGCCGCTTTTGGTCCTCGCCACCGGGGCAAATATCAGGCCCAGAGCCACCCCCTCTCACCGTGAGCCGTCTCTATCGAAGCCATCTGCCGAGGCTCCTGAGCCATTATCTCTTTCCCCTCTCTGTTGTACTAGTGGTGATGGCCGGGGGGCTTCTGGTGGGGTGGACTTTCGCCATGCGGTATCCCCTTTCCCAGGTGGAGGGTCTGAAAGGGTTGGTCAGTTCCGGCTTGGGCCGGGAATGGCAAGATCTGGGGCTCCTGCCGGGCCTCAGTGTCTGGGGCATCTTCATTCACAATGTACGGGCCCTTCTCATCGCTGCCTTCTTGGGGGTCATCTCCTTTGGCGCCGCCCCTCTTCTCGCGCTCCTCATCCCTTTGGGGATGGTGGGCTTCCTGCTGGGGCAGGCGGCCAGTATAGGCTACAGTCCCCTCATTGCCCTTGCGGCTTTTGTCCTCCCCCATGGCCTGGTGGAGATACCGGCCGCCTGGATAGCCACCGCCTTCGCCCTCAAAATCGGCGCGGCCATCTTGGCCCCTCCCCGGGGCCTCTCCCTCGGCGAGGGGTTCTTGCTCGCCATCGTCAACTTCTTGAAAATCTTCCTCCTCCTCGTGGTTCCTCTCCTCCTGCTCGCCGCCTTCCTGGAGGCTAGGGTCACCCCCCAGGTGGCCCTCTGGTTCTTGGGAAGGTAGCCCCTACATACTAAACTTTCGCCCGGTTGGTGGTATAATAGAACTGCAACCTGCACTCTGAGAGGTAAAGGCCATGGCTGACGTGGAGAAAAGGATCAAGGCTCTGCGGCGGGTCATCAGTTACCACGCTTACCTGTATCATGTTCTCGACTCCCCCGAGATCTCAGACGCCGAATATGACGCCCTAATGCGCGAATTAGAGGAGTTAGAGAGAGCGCATCCAGAACTCATCACTCCCGATTCTCCCACTCAAAGGGTAGGAGCCCCGCCAGTGGAGGCCTTTGGAGAGGTGGAGCATCGGGTGCCCATGCTCAGTCTAGATAACGCCTTCGATGAGGAAGAGTTGAGGGCTTGGGAAAAGAGGATGCGCAGGCTGTCAGACGAGAAGTTCGACTATGTCTTGGAGCCCAAGGTGGACGGCCTGGCCATCTCTCTGACCTATGAAGAGGGGGTATTGGTGCAAGGCTCCACCCGGGGCGATGGCTTCCGGGGTGAGGATGTCACTTTGAACCTACGGACCGTCCCCAGCATCCCCCTCCGCGTCCCCGTCCATGGCCATCTAGAGCCCCCACGCCTCCTGGAGGTCCGGGGCGAGGTCTATATGCCCCTTGACCTCTTCCAGGAGATGAACCAGCGACGAGAGAAGGAGGGGGAGAAGCCCTTCGCTAACCCCAGAAACGCGGCCGCTGGCTCCGTCCGACAACTCGACTCCTCCATCACCGCCTCTCGCCCCTTGAGCATCTGGGTCTATGGAGTGGGCCACTTCGAAGGGGTGGAACTCACCACCCAGTGGCAGGCTTTAGAATACCTGCGAGCCTTGGGGTTCAAAATCAGCCCTGACATCTCCCTCTACGATGATCTCGACGATGTCATAGCCAAGGTCAAAGAGTGGATAGATAGGCGGGAGAGTTGGAACTACGAGGCTGACGGCATGGTGGTGAAGGTGAACTCCTTCCGGCAGCAAGAGACCCTCGGCGTCGTAGGGCGGGCCCCTCGCTGGGCCATCGCCTACAAGTTCCCCGCCGAGGAGGGAATCACTCGCGTTCTTGACGTAAGGGTAAATGTGGGCCGCACGGGGACCCTCAACCCCTACGCTGTCTTGGAGCCTGTCCAGGTGGGAGGAGTAACCATAAGCACAGCCACTTTACATAATTTCGATGACCTGCGGCGCAAAGATATAAGGGTAGGGGATACGGTGGTTATCAAGCGGGCTGGAGATGTGATCCCCCAGGTTGTGGGGCCGGTGAAGGAACTCCGCACGGGTGAGGAGAGGCTTTTTGAGGTTCCTGAGCGGTGTCCAGCCTGCGGCGAGCCGGTGGAGGGCTCTCCCGATGAGGTGGCGGTCTATTGTGTGAACCCTTCTTGTCCCGCTCAATTGGTGCGGACTGTGGAATATTTCGCCTCCCAAGCGGCTATGGATATCGATGGCTTCGGCTCCCGCCAGGCGGCGAAATTCGTGGAATTGGGCTTGATAAAGGACCTGGGTGATCTTTACTATCTGAAACCGGAGGATCTTCTCCCCTTGGAGGGATACGCTGAGAAGAGCGTGGCCAACCTCTTGGCTTCCATCGAGGCTTCCAAGAAGCAGCCTTTATGGAGGCTCATAACCGGCTTGGGGATAAAACATGTGGGGAGTACGGTGGCTCAACTTCTCACCAGACATTACGCCTCCCTCGATGGGTTAATGACCGCCAGCCAAGCCGAACTGGAAGCCATAGAGGGGCTGGGCCCCCACACCGCGGGGAGCATCGTCCGGTACTTCTCCCAGAAACGGAACCGGAAACTCATAGGGAAACTCCGTAAGGCCGGAGTGCGAATGACCCGCCTGCCTGAGGAAGCAGAGGCGCTTAGAGGGCCCCTGGAGGGCTTGACCTTCGTCATCACCGGGACGCTGCCCACTATGAGCCGAGAGGAGGCTTCCAGGTTCGTCGAGGAGCATGGGGGAAAGGTCACCGGGAGCCTCAGCAGGAACACCGACTACCTCTTAGTAGGGGAGAACCCCGGCGGCAGCAAGTACAGCCGGGCTAGAGAACTCGGCATTCCGGTGATAGATGAGGAGGGGTTGAAGCGGATGGTGAAGGGTTAGGTATGAATAGTCCAGAGGGGGACAAAGTGAACGCAGGAGAATGGATCAAGAAAGGCGCTGCCTTGAGCGAGGAGGGCAAATGGCAGGAGGCGCTCGAGGCTTATGGTAAAGCCATCGAGATAGACCCTCAAGATGCTAAAGCCTGGCATAACAAAGGCTATGCCCTTGGCGAGCTTGGCCGGTATGAGGAGGCTATAGAGGCATATGATAGGGCTTTGGAGATAGACCCCAAGTATGCGCTAGCCTGGAATAGCAAAGGGGTTGCCCTGCGGCGACTAACCCGGTATGAGGAGGCTATAGAGGCATATGATAGGGCTTTGGAGATAGACCCCGAGTATGTCGCAGCCTGGCGTAACAAGGGAATAGCCCTGCGCTGGCTTGAAAGGTATGAGGAGGCTATAGAGGCATATGATAGGGCTTTGGAGATAGACCCCCAGTCGGCTGAGACTTGGTATAGCAAGGGGGTTGCCCTGGGGAGGCTAGGTAGGCATGAGGGGGCGCTAGAAGCCTATGAGAAGGCCCTGAAGACAGACCCTCAGTTAGTGGAGGCCTGGTTTAAGAAGGGAGTTGCGCTGGGGGAACTAGGGAGGCATGAAGAGGCGATAGGGGCCTATGACAAAGCCATCGAGATAGATGCTCAGGATGGTAAGGCCTGGCTTGGCAAGGGATTTGCGCTGAGCGAGCTAGGGAGGTACGAGCAGGCCGTAGAGGCTTATGACAAGGCCATCGAGATTGACCCTCAGGATGCTAAGGCCTGGTATGACAGGGGATTGGCGCTGGCGCAACTGGAGAGGTATGACGAGGGGCTGGAAGCCTTTGAGAAGGCCCTCGACATAGACCCGCAGTCGGCTGTAGCCTTGGTTGGCAAGGGATTGGCGTTGTGGGGTCTAAGTAGGTATGACGAAACGCTAGAGACGCTTGAGAAAGCCCTGGACATAATTCCTGCTGATCTTCGTGCATGGCCGTGCGGTGCTTGTGGTGAGCTTCTGCTCGACATGGGTTGCATCGATGGTGCTGCCGAGAAGGTTAAGGAAGCGCTAGAGCGGGAGCCAGAGCTTGCTTGGGTCCTCGTCTTGGATGGGAGAATCAAGCTCGAGAACAAGGATTATGACGACACCATTCAGTCTTTCAAGAAGGCCATTTCTTCAGATTTGGGGAACCCTCTCCCTCTCCTCTGGGATGCCTGTGCACAATACCTTAGGATAGAACCTCTCCCAGACCAAGGAAGCAAGGAGTGTCAAGAGGAGCTGACCGTAATCATAAGAAAGCTGGAAAGAGCTAACGATTTGGCTGACAAGCGCAAAGACGAGCAGGTGAGGGCCCATATCCTGTACTACTTGGGTTACTTCTATTGCCAGAAGAAAGATTTCTACGGAGCGAAAGAGAAACTTGAAGAGTGTGTGAAGTCCGAGCCAGAATCGCCTATCAAGTCGGCGGTTACCACTCTGCTCAACGATATCTGGAACTACAACATCAGGCCGCCATTATGGCGGTGGTGGCTCTCATCGCCGGTACATGGGTGGTGGAAAAGGATGCTCTTCGTTTTCTTGACGGTATTCATTTCTTCCTTGCTGTTACTTCACTCATTTGTGGCCGGGTGGTTGCTCTATGGTGATGTCCCATAATTGGTGTAAATTCCATCTTGACGAAGTGAAAGGAGAAGGCGTAAGATGCCTCCAACCAAATCACAGAGG
>CAYLIE010000052.1:0-7190 GCA_964383935.1 uncultured Anaerolineales bacterium
ATAGCTTACCACATCTAAACCGTATTTGCACCACCCTAGAATCCACGGATCGGGGAACTACTGGAAAGAGAGAAAAGAGCCCACCAAATTCGAGTTCGACGAACCCTGGCGGGAGGAGTATGAGACTCAGGCTGCGCTTGCAGAGAAGGTGATGTATCAGTATATCAGAGCGGCACTCTTCGCGGTGGCATTCAAAGAGATGGGGGTCGAGACTCGGGTTATTGCCCTCTCTGATGGGAGCGCAAGGAACCTGTCGGAGGAACTCGAAGAGGCACTCGAATAGGCCTTGTTTGGATAATCCCCTATCTGACGAGGCTTGTGCAGAGAAGGCCGAGGAATACTCCTGACATCAACCTCACCTTCTGCTCCTGGCTCGATGCTCCAAAATAGGCGCTATAGAGAGATGAGGTGCATGTTGGGCCAGGCAAATTAGGATGTACGAAAGAGGTAAGCGGATGAGGAAGATTGTCCGACCATTGCGAAGTGGGCAAATCACCATCCCGGCTGAGTTTCGGGCCAGGTTGGGTATCGATAAGGAGACCCTTCTTCAGGTGACCCTGTCAGAAGGGGAGTTGCGCATCCGACCCGTCAAGGTCACCGAGAGGGGTAGTTCTGCTTGGGTTAAGGAACTTTACGATCTTTTCGCTCCGGTGAGAGAGGGTATGGACAGGTATAGCGAAGAGGAGATCGACGCCGATATCGAGAAGGCATTGGCCGAGGTTCGGGCTCGACAGGGTTAACGATGAGGGCGGTTTTAGACACTCGGGCATTTGTTCGAGCCCTGATCAATCCCAAGAGCAGGTCGGGGCTTTTGCTTTCTAAGTTTGCCGATCGATTTACCATTGTCCTCTCGCCCAAGGTGCTTCAGGAGATCCTTGAGGTTCTCTTCCGCTCGGAGCTGACAAAGAAGTATAAGAGGCTTGGCAGGGTTGACATCGAGAGGGTGATCTCGCTTCTGGCCGAGGCTGAGGTTGTGGATCCAAGGCAGACTGTTTCGGTCTGTCGTGATCCAGATGATGACAGATTCTTGGAGTGCGCCATTGCTGGGAAAGTGGACTACATAGTGAGCGAGGACGAGGATCTCCTGGTGACCAAAGAGTATCGGGGCATTAAGATCATCGACACTGAGACCTTCCTGGATCTGGTGAGAAGAGGTGGGTGAGCATCCACTGAGTACCGCTTCACCGTCTCATAGCTGCCCTGGTACCCCTCCCCTGGATCTCCAGATAGAGCTCGGTGGCACTGAGTTTTTCGTACCTTCCCAGACGTCGCTGGATGTACTCCTTGTAGGGATCCAAGTTCGAGGGCCGCTGTGAGCGGCTGTCCTTACAGGATCCCGTGGGATAGAAGGGCACCTCCTCCCGCTGGAGGGCTCGACTAACTGTCTTGCGGTCGATACCCAATCGCCGAGCAATCTCAGTCTTGGAACTCCCTTGCTCCTGCAGGATCTTGGCCATCGCCCACTCCTTTAGGCTGATCATCGGATATCCTCCTCTCCGATGGGTTGAAAATTTCCCTCTGGGGAGGATAATCCCCGCTCATCCCTTTGTCCAGGAGTGGGCCATTTTCCATGACCATAAATGTGGACTTTCCAGTGACCAAATCTGGGACTTTATAGATTCCCACTAACAGTGGCAGGAGGACGAGTCTGCCCGGGCTTGTTACATCACCTCGGGACCACATTAGCCGGATTCAACAAGGCCATAGCGGTAGGCCCAATGTGGCTTCCCGGCTATGGTTAGCTATGGTCAATGTGGGAGGAACGCTTGGCATGGCGGAGCGTGCATCAGCTTCGGACCCTTGCCGCCACCCCAGAATCAACGAGAGAGGAAATCAAGTAGTTGCTGGCGCAGCTCGATAAGGAACTCACCAGGAGGCATGATCTTGATCTCCTCAGTCGTTGGGTAGTAATGCCTAGTGTTGAAGGTGAGGAGATAATGACATCCGCTCCTCAGAGCGGCTACCAGGATGGGGAGGTCCCCTTCATCGGCTTGCCCACTGAACGGTTTGAGTGCGGCTGGGCTTGGATCTTCAACGATTCTTACACAGCTCTCTAAGAGGACACGAAACGCAGGAAGAGCCTGCGGCAGCTTAGACTGGAGATTGCGTTCGGCTTCTACCCTGACCTGCTGGGAAATGATGCATTCCACGAGGGTCAAGGCGGACAACTGGAGTACAACGTAGCTGGCTCCGGTGGTAGAGGCTGAACCGGCGATCAGGACATCGGCATCGAGGAAGATCTTCGACTTAATGAGCGGGGCCGTATTTCTCTTGGTAGTAACGTCGTCTTTCTTCATCGAGGCCTTTCATCAGCTCATCGACGGTCAGACCCGCTTTCTGTCGCAGTTGTTCGATCTCGCCGACCAGTTTGGGCACAACCGACACCTTAGGGACGAGAAAAAAGGCCCCATCCAGATCGAGGAGGGTCAGAGTGTCACCCACTTCCAGGTTGTACCGCTTGCGTAGTTTGGCAGGCAAGGTAACGGCCCCCCGCTGCCGAATTTGAACAATGATAGGACCCATAAGCACCTCCGATTGGTCAGAATTTCTGAATTTCACCTGGATTATACCAGGGGTTTAGTTCAAAGTCAAGATAGCGAATTGGATGGTTCTTCGTCAAATAGTGTGGTAGTGGAGTCCCGCAGCTATGGTTGACCTCAGGTTGCTCATACTGGTGAGCAACCTGAGGCTCTCCATCAGAGGGCAGTCCTGCTTCCACTGGGGATGATACTCGTGAACCTTGGCTGTGACGTGGCCGCAGCAGGGGCAGACCCTTTCCGCCTGCCGACAGACCACGGTCACCACCAACAGCCCAGGTAGCTCCTCTTGCCCCAAAATCCGCAAGGTGGGCGAACCCAGCCCAATGGTGATAATATTCTCTTGCACCGGTTGGCCCTCCTGTCTGCATGTTTTTGGTTTTGCTACCAACATGCTACAGGACCCAACGGATGTGTTCAATTACCCTTGGAGCACACTAGAGAGTGTAGAGCCAGCCAACTGAGCGAACTTGATCAAGCGAGGAAAAAGGAGTTATAATCACTCCTTGATGGGTCTAGGCCACCCTGGGGGAGTGATGGGTCGAAGTGGTTGACCTTGCCAGGTTCGATCCATTATCTCTGGATGGAGAATGCGGGCCGGTGTTCTTGGCTGGGCAGGGTGCCGCGACCACTAGCCTCGGAGGGAGACGATGAAGAAGCTCAACGTCGATCTGGAAGAGCTGGCTTTCGCCTTTGAGGAAGCCTCATGGGAGGTGGAGTATTATCTCGACTTGGAGAGTGGGGAGGTCGTAATGGTAGGTGATCCCCATCTTTTTGGCCCAGAGATGGAAGCAGTTCGAGAGCAAGTCGAATCTGACTATGGCGCACGGTACGTGGCGGTCCCCAAACCGCACACCCGAGAGGCCTATGGCGACATGGAAGAGTTCGTCCTCACGGTGGAGGAGGCGGGACTACAGGATCTTTTGGAGGTGGCTATCGACGGTCCGGGGGCATTTCGTCGCTTCAAGAACGTGCTGGGGCGCTATCCGGAGACTCGAGAGGAGTGGTTCCGATTCAAAGCGGCCCGCACCCGGCAGCGGGTGGTGGATTGGTTGAACTCGATCGGCGTCGAACCACAGAAGGCGTGAGGTGGCGATGATTAAACTGGGACGCAACGACCCCTGCCCTTGCGGTAGTGGGAGGAAATACAAGCACTGCTGTCTAACCGAGGATCGGGCGGCCTTCGAGCTGCGGGAGCGGCTCGTGGCCTTCGCCTGGCGACCGGACTGGCAAGACGAGGCTACCTCCGCCCTAGAGCTCTTCTGGGGGACGGGAGGCCCTACGGGCCTCGAGGAGCTGGAGGAGGGGGAGCTGATCCGCTTCATGGATTGGTTCGTCCACGACTATCGCTCAAGGGATGGCCGTACCCTCATGGGGGTATTTGCCCAGGAAGAGGGCCTGACCCTCACCGCGGCCCAGCGGGGCCTCCTCGCCGATTGGCAGCGTTCTTTGCCGGGGGCCTACGAAGTCATTGAGGTGCGGCCCGGTCAGGGGCTGCGGTTGAAGGACATCCTAGAAGGAAGAATATACGAGGTCCGCGACATCTCCTCCTCTCGGGAGGTCAGGAAGTGGGATCTGCTGGTCACGCGCATCATCCGCGTGGGGAGAACGTATCAGCTCTCGGGGAGCGGTTGGCGGCTGCTTCCCTCCCAACGGGAGGCGCTCCACGGCTTCCTGCACGAGGCCCTTCTCCTCTACACCTTGACCAACCCCGACTGGGAGTACGACGAGTTCCTTCGCGCCACGAGCGCCGAGCTCAATCAGTACGTGATGGGCTTTCGCCAAGCACCTCTTCCCCGGTTCGTCACCGTTGAGGGCGACCCGATCCTGTTTTGCACGGCCAACTACGAGGTACGCGACTACCGGGCCGCCTTGGCCGCCCTCGCGGCCATGCCGGAGCTGGAGAGTGGGGTCGAAGAGGGGGAGTACTCCTGGGTGGAGCGAGGGGAATCGCTCGAGATCCTACGCGCCCACGGCCCGGCCTTCGAATACCAGCGGCCCATTGCCGCCAAGAAAGGCGGTTATCGCACCCTGGGCCGCCTCGTCATCACTCCGCAGGAGCTAACCCTCGAATGCACCTCCAACCGACGGCTTAGAGCTGGCAAGGCGCTCCTAGCAAAGCACCTTGGTGCCACTCTGACCCATCGCGCCGACGTGACCAAGGAATTCTCAGAGCTGCTCCGGGAGGAGCGGCTTCAGGGCTTGCCAGAGCCGCAGCCCTTCGAGCCCCTGGAGGCCGAAGCGGAACAACTGATGGAACCGATCTTTCAGGAGTACTACCGCGACTGGCTGGATGAGCCGATCCCCGCCCTGGCGGGCCGGACGCCCCGCCAAGCGCTAAAGAGCCTGGATGGTCGCTTCAAGGTCATCCGACTGCTCAAGCAGATCGAAAACCTGGAGGCCCGTCGCGGGCCTCGCCCGTGGGGAGCGTTGGATTTTGGGGAGATAAAATCCGCTCTAGGCCTGACTGACGACGACCTAGTTCGCGTGGACGATGAGGCACGGGGGATCTGGTTGCGGCTGATGCTCATCCGTGAGCTGGCTGAGGAAGGTGAGGCTGATGCGGCACTGGCCCTCCACCGCGCCTTCTGGGAGGCTTACCCGGTGGCCGATCTCGATGAGCTCGATTTCGATGAGTTCTGGGAGGGATCGGTGTTGCTGGTGAATGCGACAACCGCCCTCACTCAGGCTCTGGCCGATCGAGGCCGCTATGATGAAGGTGTGGCACTCCTGGAGGAGATGATCGCCTTGGATGAGGTCAGGCTCTCAGACTATCAGTGCCAGATCGGGGAGATGTTGATCGAGAAAGGGGAGATCGAGCGGGGCACAGCTCTCCTGGAGAGACTGGGAACAGCAGAGCCGGATTTCGCCTTGCCCTGGAAGGTCTTAGGCAACGCCTATCGGGATAGCTGGGGGCGGCACGAGGAGGCGATCGTCTACTTCCGGCGCGCCTTAGCTGCATCCGCCGAACGGGAAGGGAAAGCAGAGATCTACCGGGAGTTATTCTACACCTACCTGGCCATGGACCGCTTGGCTGAGGCCCAAGAGGCCTCGGAGCAGATGATTCGGGTCTTTGGGACTCGACGCAAGTATCACGCGGACCTCGTGGAGATGTACATCGCAGCCCAGGACCCGGTGCAGGCCCGGAAGCACCTGCCGGCCATCCCCGATGCCGACTGGCGCGCTTACTATCGCGGCCTCCTGGCGTGGATGGAGGGGAAGGAGAAGGAGGCACGCCGGGCTTGGCGGCGGCTCCTCCCGGAGCCAAAGATGGCTACGTCCGTGCTCTGGGAGCGGTGGGCGGATATCCACCTGCGGCTGGGCGAGCCCGAGGTGGTCATCGCGCGACTCCCCGACTGCCTGCGGGAGCGGCACGGGCCCTGGCCTACGGGCTACCTCCTCATGGGTATCGGCCATGCCCTTAAGGGTGATCTGGCCGCCGCGGAGGCTTCCCTGCGTCAGGGGAAGGAGGTTCTGGCGTCCCAGGTTGGGCGTGGGTCACGGCCCTACCACCTTCAAGTCGCTCAAGCGCTCTACCGGGACCTACCCCTGGCGCCAGAGGTGCGGACTGCCCTCGAACCGTATTTGGGTCAACACCCTTGAGATCCCCTGGGTGTAGCGGATAGGCCCTTAGGCCCAAAAACGCGTTTCGAGAGATGTCGAGCCCTCTTCTCGGTGACCCGAGACTAAGGCAGCCGCCTCCTCTAGAGCTCCGTCTCCAGGCAAAGCGGGTTGAAAAACGAGCCATGGAGATGGTCTAGCCGCCAAGGTAAAGGTTCTGCTTTTCCCCAACTCTTTCTAGGGCCCTTCTTACGCTTTGGGTCTCTCTCTACCCTATCCGTTTCTTGCCCCCTTTCTCGCTTCTCCATCTCCACCTCCAAATCAGCCCAGGTTGTCCCTATCCTGGCAGGTAAAGGGGCCAGGGCCCAAGCGAGCGAGAGGTGCGCATAGAAGGGAGAAGCCAAAGGGTAGAAAAGGGGGATGAGGAGAGCTCTGGAAGAGAAGACCTCTTCCGTGGGGACGCGGAACATATCCACTCTATCGTCTTCAGCGTGAAAGAGGCCGTCAAGCGATCAAGGTATGTTACTTAACATCTAAACTCTCCTAGCGTTTTAACATCTGAGTTGTCCGCCATTTACTTCCGAGGCTAGCCAAAGGAGGCGGAATAAAGGCAAGGTTTCAAGAAAAGGCTGCCATTGTCAGAGAGATACTCGAGGGTAGGATCTCGAGGGAAGAAGGTGCCGCGGTATCGGGATCTTCCTCAAGAACCATAAGGCGTTACCTTTTCCCCGGGATCCTGTAAGGAAAGGCCTTCCTAAATAGAGGCCCGGAGGGGTTATTCTTACAGGATCCCTGCGGATAGGAGGGCATCTCTTCCCGCTGGAGGGCTCGATCGACCCAGCAGACCCGTTGTGCGGTCGATACCCAATCGCCGAGCGATCTCAGTCTTGGAAACTCCTTGTTCTTGCAGAATCTTGGCCATCGCCCACTCCTTTACGCCAATCATGGGATATCCTCCTCTCCGATGGGTTGAAAGTTCCCTTTCCGGAGGATAGTCGCTGCTCATCTCCCTGTCCAGGAGTGGGGCATTTTCCATGACCATCTGTTGGGGCGTAGGCCCCATACTCAAGGTTACTGAATGAAGAAACGAGA
>CAYLIE010000053.1:0-5859 GCA_964383935.1 uncultured Anaerolineales bacterium
GCCCGCTTCCTCCCCCCAGCAAGCTGGGGGGTATCCAGCGGGAGGTTTTCATGAAAAATTGACACCCTTCTAGAGAGATGTTACCCTCTCTGAAGGAGGTAGGATGTCTTCAAGGCGCTCTCTTCTCTTGGCTGTCTTGCTGGCCCTTCTTTTGGTGGGCACGACGTTGGCTTTGGTCATTTCAAGATGGGGAGAAGAAGCCCCCGCGGAACCGACAACCCCTCCGCCTTCGCCCACGGTTGTGGCCCAATACACACCCCTGGCCTCTCCCCAGCCATCGCCCGAACCCACCATTACAACAACGCCCCTGCCCACGCCTACCCTGGAGGGAACGACCACTCCAGAGCCCACACCGACCCCCTGGAGGCTAGAACTTGTGGAACTGCCGCCCATAGCCCTCCAGGATTGGCCCCGGCCCGCCGATGATAATGGACTAGGCATACATTTTGTGGCTAAGGCTTACTATTCCGAGGAAGAGTTAAACCGCCAGATCGCGCGGATGGTCGGGTTACGAATGAAATGGGCCCTGGTGATATATGGGGATGAGATGCAATTGAGGAGGGCAGCGATAAAGTTTCGAGACGCAGGGATCACCGTGGTCTGGCGAAGAATGGCCCGCCCCTACGAGCCCCTATTCGACCTGGGTCGCGATGTGCAGATCTTGCAAGAGGTGGGGATGCCCCCCTACATACAACTATACAACGAACCCAGCCTGCCAGAGGAATGGGATGGACGGGAGATCGACCAGGAGCGTTTCCTCCAGAACCTCCTGCGTGCCGCCGCCCAGGTCTACAACGCTAGAGGGTACGTGGGGCTCCAGTTCGTGAACGAGAGATGGCTGGTGGCCGCCCTGAAGGAGATGAAAGCCCGAGGCGGGGAGGCGATCTTCGGCCGCATGTTCTTCGTCCCCCACCCCTACGGCCTTAACCATCCCCCGGAGTACGAGGCCACTTGCGACGCCGTCTTAGGTTTCCGCTGCTACGCCGAGGTATTCAAGCGGGAGACAGGACGCTACCCTCCCATGATCGCTGGCGAGGGAGGCTGGAAATATGGAGCCACCGACGATTCCCACTATCCGAAGGTGGACGATACTTTACACGCCGAATACCATTGGAAACTCTTTAACTGGTTCCGCACCGGCCTCTTATCCAATGGTGAGCCCCTCCCCGACTATCTCTTCGCCTTCTGCCCCTGGCTCCTTTCAGACAAGATGGAAGATAGCGCCTGGTACGATAGTTTCGCCGGCGACCACACCCTCACCATCGAAGCGGTGCGCAGCATCCCTCCCTTCAGGCGCACGTTCAGTTGGGACTGAAATAGCGAGCCCCGCTCTTCCCAGCGGGGCCTTCTTTAGGCCAAAGGAAATGGACTATCTTTCTCTCAGCACCTAGCGAAAAGTTCCCAACTTAATCCCTGTTCCCGGATGTGAAATCCGGGCCAGCATGGGTGTATGGGCCAGAAGGTAGGCTGATGACACCGTGAGTTGAGAGCAGAAGATTAGGTCCGTGTCCAGTCAGACACTGAACCCTAGCCGCTGGTAGCCGAGAGAGAGCCCCACGTTATGTGGGGCCCTGGCCCGTTGATGCCAGGACGGGCCCTGCCTATCGTAACACCTCTCTGAAGGCTTCTAAGGTCACCTTGATATCTTCCTCGCTTATGCCATAATGGGTCACCGCTCGCAGACGGTCCCCTCCGATGGCCAATAGCCGCACACCTCGATCCTCGAGATCCATCACCAACTCCCCGGGAGTTATATGCTCGGCCACCAGGGAGAAGATGACGATATTGGTCTCTACCCGCGCTAGGTCTATCTCTATCCCCCCCATGTCCGCCAACTCTTTAGCCAGAACGCGTGCGTTATAGTGATCCTTGGCCAAGCGTTCCACCATCTCTGTCAGGGCCACGATCCCGGCCGCGGCTAAGATACCCACCTGGCGCATCCCTCCCCCCACCATCTTGCGCATCTTCCGAGCCCTCTGGATGAAAGCCTTGCTCCCAGCTACCAAGGAGCCCACGGGGGCGGCCAGCCCCTTGGAGAGACAAAACATGATCGAGTCGGCGTGTTTAGTGAGTTCCTTGACCTCCACCCCCAGGCTGATGGCGGCGTTGAAGATGCGAGCGCCGTCCAGGTGCAGAGAGAGGTGATTAGGCCTGGCTATAGCGGCCACCGATTCCATATAGTCAGGGGAGAGGGCAGCCCCGCCGCAGCGGTTATGGCTATTCTCCAGGCAGATCAAGCGGGTGGGGGGAAAATGTATATTTGGTGGTCGGATGGCCGCTTCTATCTCTTGGAGATCTAAGGTACCGTCATCTTCGTTGGTCAAGGGTCGGAGTTGTATCCCTCCTAGCCCTGCCGCTCCGGCTACCTCATAGAGGAAGGTATGACATCGGTCCCCCAATATCACCTCGTCGCCCCGCTGGCAATGGGTCAAGAGGGAAACAAGGTTCCCCATAGTGCCTGAGGCCACGAAGAGGGCCGCCTCCTTTCCCACCATCTCCGCCCCTAACTCCTCCAAACGGTTCACCGTGGGGTCCTCTCCGAAGACATCATCCCCCACCTCGGCCCGGTACACCGCCTCCCGCATGGAAGGAGTGGGCTGGGTCACGGTGTCGCTGCGCAGATCGATGACTCGCATTTTGCCTCCCCTTCACCTAATGTCTAAGTCCCTCCAAAACCCTCTCTAATTCCTCCGGCAATGGGGCCTCAAACTCCCGATATTGGCCGTTCGGCGCTCGGAAGCCCAAGATATGAGAGTGGAGAAACTGCCTCCCTAACTCTAACCGCTTTTTGCGGAAGCCGTAGACGAGATCACCCACCACCGGATGGCCCAGGAAAGCCAGATGGACTCGCACCTGATGCGTTCGTCCGGTGCGGGGCATCACCTCCACCAGGGTATAGCCATCAAGGTAGTTGCGAACCCGGTACTCGGTCACCGCCTCCCGCCCTCCGTGCAAGACCGCCATCCGCTTCCGCCGCCGGGGGTCCCGCCCTATGGGGGCCTCGATGATCCCCTGCGCAGGCTTCAGGTGCCTCTCCACCAAGGCCAGATAGACCTTCTTCACCTCTCCCCGCTTGAACTGTTTTTGCAGGTTCCGTCGCGCAGGCTCGTTCTTGGCCACCACCATCAGCCCCGAGGTATCCTTGTCCAACCGATGAACGATGCCTGGGCGAGAGCCTGGGAGTTGTGAGAGAGAGGGGTAACAGGCCAAAAGGGCGTTGACCAGAGTGCCCTTCTTATGCCCGTAGGAGGGGTGGACCACCATGCCCGCTGGCTTATTCACCACGGCCAAGTCCTGGTCCTCATAGACTATATCGAGGGGTAGTTCCTGAGCCAGGGGAGCAGGCTCCTCAGGAGGTGGCAACTGGACTCGGATGCGCTCCCCAGGAGAGAGGAGATAACTGGCCTTGACCGCGACTCTCTCCACGGTCACCCGGCCCTGGCGGATGAGGCGTTGAACCTGGGAGCGGGAGAGATCCAAGGGACCAGCCAGGTACTTATCTACTCTCTCCCCTCCTTCCGCCACTAGGAACTCTCTGATTTCATTCGTACGAGAAAGCGGGGCTCCTTCATCATGCCCCGCCTCGGTTCTCACCATCCTCTCTCAGGCCTCCTTACCGCTGCGCCAGAAATAGAAGAGCAAGATCGATACCCCTACCACTATGGCGCTATCCGCCAAGTTGAAGATGGGACAGATTTTGAAATCTATGAAGTCGATGACATGGCCGTAGTGCAAGCGGTCGACCAAATTACCTGCCGCCCCTCCCAACTGCATGCCCAAAGCGATGCGAAGCCAAGGCTGATCTGTGGGGATATGCCTCTCGTAAAGAGGGATGGCTATCACCACGATGATGGCTACCAAGGCGAAGAGGGTTCCCAGATCGGGGAGGAGTCCAAAAGCAGCCCCGGTATTGGTCACCAGGGTAAGGCTCACCAGCCCCTTCAGGGAGGTTATGGGGTTCCAAGGCTCTCCCCAAGCGAGGTTCCGCAGGACCAGATATTTGCTCCCCTGATCCACCCAAAAAATTAGAAGAGCCACTCCAAAGAGAAGGGCCCATCTATAGCGTGCAGCCAGCCTCCCTTCGCTCACCGCCTCCTCTCGCGACGCTGCATGCAGTCGATGCAGAGGCTGGCAGAGGGTATAGCCTTCAACCGCGCGGGGTCTATCTCCTCGCCGCAATCTAAACAGTGGCCGTAGGTTCCTCGCTCGAACCGCTCTAGAGCCTCTTCTACCTGTTCCAACTGGCGCTCTAAGGTCTGACGAAGCGCCAGGTTCTTAGCCTGCTCGAAGACCTCTGTGGCATCGTCGGCCATATGGTTGCCGTAGCCAGGACGCTCCTGCCCCCCGATGGTCAACTGGGAGATCTCTCCCCGGAGACGCACCCTCTGCTCTTCTAGTCTCTTCTTCAATAAGTCTCGTTTCACCGCCACCCTGCCCCCCCTTCCGCTCCGTTGCGGAGGCGCTTTGACAACCCCAACAAGTGTCCAATCCTTGGTTCATATATTTTACCCTATAAGGGGAAACCTGGCAAGGTTTAGCCGTAGGTGAGCCAAGAGATGGTCAGCCAACGATGGTGTGCCAATACTGTGCCAACGATCACAGTATCCTGTAGGACGATCACACCATACTGTAGTATCTGACCATCCTATAGGATCGTAACCACTTCTTCGGGGTTCTGAGGGGGGTCCTTGGGCCAGAGGGCAGGCTAGCAGCCAAAAGTCTAGCGCGTCAGATGACAACACCTGACGTCACTATGAAACAACGTCTCCCCCGGGGGAGACCTCTAACTGGTGGGGAAGGGGGGACTCGAACCCCCACGGATTTCTCCACGTGATCCTAAATCACGCTCGTCTGCCAATTCCGACACTCCCCCAAAATGACCCGCCCAGGACTCGAACCTGGAACCTACTGATTAAGAGTCAGCTGCTCTGCCAAATTGAGCTAGCGGGCCATGTCCCCCGGCCTGTCATCGCCGGGATAGGCTGGCATCTTGAGGCCAGGGCCATACATAATCAATTATACGTAGAATCCCCTTTCCTGTCAACCGTTTCACCCTGGGGCTGTAGGGGAGGGGCTTTCTCTACACTTCTGGCGCAACAGTAACCCTTGACCTTAGCCGTAGGCACCCCTACAATGAGGATGAAATGGACCTAGCATCTACCCCACGGATGCGCAGTAGCGAGTTCATGCAGCGCATCCCAGTGGCCATTCGCCCCAAACTACCTCCTAGTTTGCGAGATTTCCGTGGCGGGCTCGGAGTTACCTCGTCCAACTCCACTACAGCGACCCGGATGTTCACTTCGAAGTCTGGTCTCTAAGGAGGCTAGGCCGCCTGAAGATCGGCCTCCATTTCGAGAGTAGAGGCAGAGCCTTCAACGAGAGGATGTTCCTCTTCTTCGACCGATACATCATCGAAATAAAGGCTCAACTGGCAAATGGCGTAGAACTGGAACGCTGGGATAGAGGTTGGACCCGAATCTTCGAGAGCATTCCCCTACCCCCCTTTGATGAGACGTCCCTAGAGAACGTTTCTACTAGACTGACCAGAATGATCTCCCTCCTTCAGCCTCTTTGCGGAAGGAGAGGTCTCTGAAAAATAGGGCTTTCTGCGTCTGATTCCACCGTTGGGGGCCCATTTCGAGGCCCTGTTGATGGCAACTGTGAGAGTTAGCTTCCCTTCTCTGCCCTCCTTCTTTCTCCTCTCCCCTCTTCTCTACCCCTAGCCGGCCGCTAACCCCTTCAATCTCTGTCTTTTCAAGAGTAGCTTCACTATCCGCTTCAGGTTCATCACGATGAAGACCAGGAAAGCCTGGATAGCCACCCTGGCTCTAGTTCGATATCTGGCCCTCCTCAGTCCAT
>CAYLIE010000054.1:0-4247 GCA_964383935.1 uncultured Anaerolineales bacterium
TACATTTTATATTGCACAACCAATACCGTTTCGGTTACATTTTAGCTTGCAGAATACCGGGCCTTTACAAAGGTCCCTCTCTAGCGTATAATTTTCTTAGCACTATTCTGTAATGGCGAAAGGAGTATATGACTCTCAAAGAGCGTTTGACAGAAGATTTGAAAGAGGCTATGAGAGCCAGGGATGAGCGGAGGAAGACCACCCTTCGCTTGCTCTTGGACGCCATCCATAAGGCGGAGATCCCCTCTGAGAAAGAGGCCAAGAGAGGCGAAGGCCCTTCGCGCAAAGAGTTGAGCGAGGATGATATTTTGCAGGTCGTGGCCTCCGAGGCTAAGCAGCGCCGCGATGCCATCAGGGAATTCGAGAAGGCAAAACGAGAGGATCTGGTAGCCCAGGAGGAGGCAGAACTGGCCATAATAATGGGTTATCTTCCGGCTCAATTATCCCGGGAGAAGATAGAGGCCTTGGCGCAGGAGGTGATCCAGGAGTTGGGAGTCAGCGATATCTCTCAGATGGGCCGAGTTATGGGGGCCCTGATGCCTCGGGTGAAGGGAAAGGCTGAGGGAGGGGTTGTGAGTCAGGTGGTGCGCGAGATCTTAAGCGGAGGTGATTAGTCTGGCGGAGGTCTTCTTTGATGTGGAGAGCGCCGGTGGAGGCGCTTATTCCTTCCCTGGCTTGCGCTATCCCCAGCCCCTGTCGGGTCCGGCCCAGTCCTGGCGGAAGTGGGCCAGGAGACAGACAGGGCGTGCTAGCCGGTCCTGGCACATGACAGGCTAGGGGGCAGGCGGTTCTGAGGGCCTCAGGGTCCCGAAGGAAACGCAAATGTGGAGAGCCAGATGGCGGAGAGATCGATTTCGGACGTAAGGCGATCCAGAATTTTGAGAAGCGCTGTTCTGGGGTTTGTCCTTGTCCTGGCAACCAGTTTCGTCCTTGTCTTCCAGTTCTTGCCCAGCAGGGTGGATCTGGAGATGGGCGACGTGAGCCCTATGGATCTGCGCGCGCCGCGAGGGATCACCTATACTAGCGAGATCAGGACCCAGGAGGAGCGGCAGAAGGCCGAGGAGGCGGTGGAGGATATCTATGATCCGGCCGATCCGGAGATCGCTAGGCAGGCGATAGGCCAGGCTCGTCAGGTCTTCGATTACGTGGACTCCGTTCGGCATGACGAGTACGCTACTCTGGAAGAGAAGGTGGGGATGGTGCGTGCCATCCCGGATGTTACGCTGCCTATCTCTGTGCTCAGCGATACCGTCACCTTGGAGGAGGATCTATGGGGTGAGGTGGTAGCCGAGAGCCTCAACGTCTTGGGCGAGATCCTGAGGCGAGATATCCGGAGCGATCAGGTCACCGAGGTGAAACGACAGGTGGCGGGCTACATAAGTCTAGCCCTCTCGCCTACTCAGGCGGAACTGGTGGAGGCCTGGGGCAAGAACTTCATCGTCCCCACCAGTTTCTTCAACGCCGAAAAGACTGAAGAGGCCAAGGTCACCGCTCGTGAGAGCATCCAGCCGGTTCGGGTGACTATTGAGAAGGGGGAGATCATCCTTCGAGAGGGGGACGTCACTACTCCCCTGGCCTGGGAGGCTCTTGAGGCCCTAGGGTTGCTCCAGGTCACCATCGAGTGGCCGCGGATCATCGCTCAGGTTCTCTTCGTCGTGATCATGGTCTTCATCTTGGTAGTCTACATCTACCTTTTGCGTCCCACCTTCCTAGACAACAGGCGTCAGGTTTCTCTTTTGAGTTTTCTTTTCATCTTCTCAGTGCTGGGGGCCAAACTGATGGTGCCCGGGCATGTCGTTATCGCCTACCTTTTCCCTCTGGCAGCCACCTCCATGCTGCTTACCTCGCTCGTGGATGTTCATCTGGCTATCCTCGCCACCGCTCTCTTGAGTCTCATACTGGGCTTCCTCGGCGGCTCTTTAGAGTTAGCGGTCTTTGGCTTCGCGGGAGGGATAGTATCTTCTCTGCGCCTCCATCGCATCGAGAGGCTCAACTCCTTCCTCTGGGCAGGGGTCTACGCCGCTCTCACTAACGGTGGTGTGGTTCTCATCTTTCGCCTTCTAGAGCAGGATCACGATCTAGTGGGCACCTTCACTCTTCTCGGAATGGGGGTAGCCAACGGCGGGCTCTCCGCTAGCCTCACCTTGGCCGCCTTCTATGTCCTGGGGAACTTTCTAGGCATCACCACCACCTTACAGTTGCTAGAACTTGCCCGGCCCACCCATCCTCTCCTCCAGGAGCTCTTGCTCAAAGCACCAGGCAGTTACCATCATAGCCTGATGCTGGGCAATCTGGCTGAGCAGGCGGCGGAGGCGATAGGGGCCGATCCTCTCTTGACCAGGGTAGGGGCCTATTACCATGATGTGGGCAAGATACGGCGCCCCTACTTCTTCGTGGAGAATCAGGGGGAGGGGATCAACGTCCATGAGCGGCTCGATCCCAAGACCAGTGCCCAGATCGTCATCTCCCACGTGAAAGATGGGCTGGAATTAGGCCGGAAATACGCCCTACCCCGGGCGATTTTGGACTTCATCCCCGAACATCACGGGACCACTCGACAGAATTATTTCTACCACCAGGCTCAGGGAGGAGGGGAAGAGGTGCGGGAGGAGGATTTCCGCTATCCTGGTCCCAAGCCTCGTAGTCGAGAGACAGCGATACTCATGCTGGCCGATGGGGTGGAAGCCGCCATTCGCGCCGAGAGTCCATCGACCACGGAGGGGATCGAGAAGATCGTGCGAGGGATCATCGAGCGGCGGCTCGCCGATGGCCAGTTGGAGAATAGCGATCTCACACTACGGGATCTGGAAAAGGTCAAGGAGACGTTCATCAAAGTATTAGAGGGTGTCTATCATCCCCGCATAAAATATCCTGAAGAGGAACCTGGAGATGCGAGCGCCGAGGGTAAGTCTAGCGATTCAACTAGGCCCTCAGATCGAGGCTGAGATCGATGAGGAGCGCCTCCACCACCTAGCGGTGGAAACCCTTCGTTTGGAGGGAGTAGCCCAATCTTTCGAATTGGGCTTATTTATTACCGACGACGAGGGTATAAGAGAGTTGAATCGCCGTTATCGGGGGGTAGATGAGCCCACCGATGTCTTAGCCTTCGGGGGGGAGGCAGAAGGGTTCGTTTCTCCTCCTGATCAGCCACTGTTGAGGGATATGGTCATCTCCTATCCCCGGGCTGCATCTCAGGCTCAGGAGCAGGGCCATTCCGTGGCTAAGGAGATAGATCTTCTCTTCCTGCACGGCCTCTTACACCTTTTGGGGTACGAGGACGAGACGCCGGAAAAGAGGGTTCGGATGTGGGCCCGCCAAGGGGAGGTGTTGGGAACCTTCGAATGAAGGCCATCTATGACTGTCTAGTGGTGGGCGCTGGACCAGCCGGGGGGGGTTGCGCTTATGAGTTGGCCCGAAAGGGCATCAAGGTGTTGATCCTGGAGAAAGAGCGGCTTCCCCGGCCGAAGGTGTGTGCCGGGGGGATTCCGGTGAAGGTGGCCCAACTTGTGGATTTCGATCTCAGCCCGGCTTTTGAGATTCAGGTACGGCGGGGCATATGCGTTTTCCGCTCATTGCCTCCCTTCGAGGTAGACCTGGGAGAGACGGGGGGCTGGACGGTTACCAGGGCTAATCTGGATCACCTCCTCGTCCAGAAGGCGGTGGAGGCGGGAGCGGAACTCCAAGACGGGCGACATGTACGAGAAGTGGAGATGGGCCCCTGATATGGTGATCGCCCGGACGGAGAGAGGAGAATGCAAGGGACGAGTCATAGTGGGCGCGGATGGGGCGAAGAGCATAGTAGCCAGCTCTTTGGGGCTTTTACCTCGCCGGCGGATGGCGGTGGGTTTGGAGAGCGAACTCCCGGCGGATAAGGCCTTGCTGAGCCGGTGGAAGGAGCGCGTCCTTCTCGACCTTGGATGTATCCCTGGGGGCTATGGCTGGATCTTCCCTAAAAGGGATCATCTATCGGTAGGTGTGAGGGTCTTTATAGGGAAAGTGTCTCGCCTGGGAGAAGCGCTGAGGCGTTTTGTGGAGAGGTACCAGCTTCTGCCTCGCGGTGGCAAGATCCCTAAAGGGACATCCGGTCCCTTTGGGCGGGGGAGGGGAGGTGCTGCATCGGGGGAGAGGCCTCTTGGTGGGTGATGCGGCCGGCCTGGCGGACCCTCTCTTGGGGGAGGGGGTCTACTACGCTGTCAACTACCCCATAGATAAATCTAGGGGCTTGCCCCTGGCGCTACTGCGTCCCA
>CAYLIE010000055.1:0-2715 GCA_964383935.1 uncultured Anaerolineales bacterium
AAAGAACTACTCTTTGAAAACACACGTTCATGTTGACATAGGACGTCTGTAAGGAAAAACGACGCCCAGCCGCTTCCGCACCCGAGTCATCCAGAACGGGATGCATCCCAGCTTGCACATTGAGTACAAGAAGTCCCGGGTTAAGCAGTACTTCAAAGAAAGCCATGCCCTGCGCACCGAAACGACCATCAACGACCCCAAGGACTTTGGCGTGAGAAAGGGCCTGGCTAACCTGCCCTACTTGCAGAAGATTGGTCGAGAGATCAACCGACGTCTGCTGGACGTCCAACGGGTCAGTCACCACTGTCACCTATCGCAGGAGAGCGTGGAACGGGTGGTGCAACCTACCGTCACCAAGGACGGTCAACGAGCGCCGGGCCTGCGCTTTGGCCAGCCGCGGGTTATGGCCCTGTTGGCAGCGCTGACCTTGTTTGTGCACACCACCCATGGCTTCACCCATCGTGCCCTGCGTCCCCTCGTGGCTGACTTACTGGGAGTGGGCCGTGCCCACTACACGACCAGCCAGATGAGCTACGACCTGCGCCGACTGCGCTTGAAAGGGATCATCTGGCGAGTGCCCCACACACATCGTTATCTGCTCACACCCTATGGGCGCAAGGTAGCCCTGTTCTTCACCCGATTGCATGCCCGCGTTTTTCGACCCGGTTTCGCCGCGTTGGATGCCGCTGCCACGATCCCAGGACCCCTGGCCCAGGCTCTGGCGGAAGTGGATCGGGAAATTGATGGTCTTATCAGCAATGCTCAGCTTGCTACAGTTGCCTGAAACTTGACTCATTCGTCAAAGATTGGCCTTATGAAGATACCTAGTGCTTTCATATGGATCGTCTCCTTACAACACTGAAAAGCCGTCTCTCAAGGCTGGATCTATCCTCTCCACTCAAGAATGTCTCCCACCTCCTCTATCAATGCCTTCAGATCACTCAGGAACCTGGCACCTTCCGCTCCGTCTAGCACTCGATGGTCTAGGGAAAGGGTCAGACGTATCGTCGGCCTGGCCATCACCTGTCCCTCCTCCACCACTGGCCTCTGGGCGATGCGGCCCACGGCCAGAATCGTGCTCTGGGGCGGGTTGATGATCGCTCCGAACTCGTCAACGCCGAACATCCCCAGATTGGTGAGGGTGAAGGTGCCTCCTTCCACTTCCTCCAGGCTGAGTCTGCCCTCGGCGGCCTTATCCGCCAGTTCCTTTCTCTCGCCTGCTATCTGGGTTAACCCCTTTTCATTCGCCTTTTTGATAACCGGCACGACCAGCCCTTCTTCCACCGCCGTAGCCAGACCGATGTTTATCTCCTTCCATATCCGGATGCGTCCCTCCTCCCAGGAGGCGTTAGCCAGGGGGTGATCTCTAAGAACCTTAGCCACTAAGACGATTAGGATGTCGGTGAAGGTGAGCCGCACCCCTGCTCTCCCCTCGATGATGGGGCGGAGCCTCTCCCGCGACTCAACCAACTTTGTAGCCTTGGCCTCTATGGTGAGGTAGAAATGAGGGGTGGAAGTGAAACTCTCGGTCATTCGCTGGGCTGTGAGCCGCTGGATAGGGCCAGGAGTCAAAAGTTCTTGTGCGGCCAGGAAGTCGAGGAGGTCTTTCTCCGTTACCCTTCCCCGGGGGCCAGTGCCTCGGACTTGGGAAAGGTCCACGCCCTTCTCCTGAGCCAGCCTTCGGGCTCGCGGGCTGGCCTTGACCCGTTCCACGATTTCGGGAGCCGGCTTCTCTTCTAGGAAGCGGAGAAGATCCTGCCTGGTGACCACGCCCCCTTCGCCGGAGCCTCTGACCTGAGCCAGGTCGATCCCCTTATCGCGAGCGAGCCGTTTAGCGGCCGGAGTGGCGAGAACTTTGGCCGCGGAGATCGGTTTCTCTGGTGCAGCCTCAGCGACGGCCACCGGGATAGGCCACTCCTCCGGAGCCCCCTCGCCGGGCTCTAGGATGTATGCTATCACCTGGACGACGGGGACGGTATCCCCCTCAGAGGTCAATATCTTGCCCAAGGTACCTGAAGCAGGGGCCTCTACCTTCATCACTACTTTGTCCGTCTGTACCTCGAAGAGGGGCTCCCCCTTCTCCACCTTTTCCCCTTCTCCCTTTAGCCAGCGGATGATGGTCCCCTCTTCCATGGTAAGCCCCAACGTGGGCATGATCACCTCTATCATCCAGCCTCCTTTGGAGCCGATTTTAACACAGTCGCCCTTCTTGTGCCAATGTGGTCAAATCGGCGGGGAGATTCGCTGGTGGCAAAGAATGCGCAAACTGGTGAGGCGAAGGCTTGTCTCTGAAGTGGAAAAGATGGCTAGGACATCGGCAGTCGGAGGAGCCGAAATGCGGGATGGGGCGCGCTCGCGACAAGCGGGCCAGTTGTTGAGCCCAGAGACACTCCAACCGCTCGCTGGTTTCAATCGCCCAAATCTCGATCAAGTTAGCATGACCGCGCAAGTAATCTATGTGCCATCGAGGATGCTTAGCCCTTTGACAGTGGCGGGCTAGGCGGGCCTGAAGCCCACCGGGCCCCCTGGCACTGCCTACGTAGAGGTAGTATCCCCGTGGGAAAAAGAGGCTTCCTAGCCTCCCGATTTCGATCTCTCTATCCTCCTCCAGCTGCAGAAGGAGTAGATAGGTGCCAGCCCCCTTGGTCACATTTGCCATCTCTGGCGAAACTGCAAAAACCAAGAAATGAGATTTTGCCCGATTTTTCACCCAAC
>CAYLIE010000056.1:0-2544 GCA_964383935.1 uncultured Anaerolineales bacterium
TGTATATGCTGTGACTACAGCTTACCAGTATGTCGCAATTGCAACAACAGGTGTTGAAAAAGTGAGATAGATTCTTTGGCCATCGATGATTTCTCCCACAAACCGCTAGAATTTGAATGATTGTAGGACGGAAAGCAGGAGGAGATGCTACGGATGCAATTTCTTTCCCACTATGCCAAACCAGGAGGTGTTTTTCAACCCTCGCCACTGCCTCTGTTTGACTTGCTATTCAGTTCGTGGTATAGTTACCTCGGATCCTGCGTACACCCTGAATCTTCCTCTTACGCTGTAGACTTCTCAGAGTATGCAGCGTTCCCCTGATTTGTTTCTCTTTTGACCACGGACGCGTTCCTTATCCCCGGACTGTCCCTGGTTTCAACCTGTTCCACAGGAGGTATCAAATGCATAGTTTGGAAGAAAGGGCGCAAAGGGCGCTTGGACTGATCATCGCCTTAGAGGAGGCTGAACAGGCTCACTTCAAGCAACTGGTTATGGGAGAGATCGGCAAGGAACTTTTGGCGGTCTTCGGGTGGTATGCTACCGCTGTATTCCCGGACAATCCGGAGGAGGACGTCCATGATCTAGTTCATCTGATGATCACAGCTTATCTGATCAAAAGCAACGAGATGGAGCCCTTGTTTCCACAGATGAGTGCCCAGGAGGGGTAACAGAAGCATGACCAAGAAACTTTATGTTGGGAATCTGGACTATACTGTGACCGAGCAAGATTTGGAGACGCTTTTCTCGGAGCACGGTGAAATCCTTTCCACCACCGTTGTTAAGGATCGCTACTCGGGTAGATCGAAGGGTTTCGGCTTTGTGGAATTTGCCAACAACGAGGATGCCCAGAAGGCTAAGCAGGCTGTCAACGGGCAGGACCTCAAGGGCCGGGCCCTCCGGGTGGATGATGCCCGGGAGCAAAGGCGAGACCGGGGACCTAGGGATTACGGACGGCGATCTAGGTATTAGAAGGTCGCTCCACGATAGCCGCTCCCATCTTTGTCTAGAAAAGCCGCTGTCCTAGGTATCTGGCGCTCTTGAGCCTTGACAAGGGGGAACAAGCGTGCTAGAATTATAGTGTGGGGTCTAAGGCCCCCTTCTTAGGTACCTTTACAATCGATAGGCAGGCAAGGGGACCGTCGCTGGGGTTTTCCCCAGAGGAACTTCCCGACTCCCAGCCTTTTGCGTTCGTATCCTGAAGGACGCTCCTTGGGCCAAGGATCCCAGGATCCGAGGACAGCATCCGAAGGAAAGGCAAGGTCACTGGGCGATGAGTCCAGGCAGGGTTAGGCCCTGACGACAACTGCAACAGAGAACGAACCAGCCAAAGGCTAACAAGCCATGGTAATGGGTGCAAAGGTGGTGTAAGAGACCACCAGCGTCGTCGGTGACGACGGCGGCTAGGCGAATGTCTGACTGGGAGCAAGGCAGGGGGGATGGGCCCAGGCTCATTCCTGTCGCAGTGATGACGCTTAAAGGGGTAATACCCCTGGCGGTAGTCGTCACCAGGCTCGGTCTTGAGATAGATGACGGTTAAAAACAGAATCGGGGGTACACCTTGTCTGCCTTTCTTTCCCACAGGGATCCTGTAAGGACGAGGGGATGACAGGTTTCGACAGGGAGGGCTGGCCGCAGATAGCAAGCCGAGGGGCCTCACCTCGTAAATCAGGGGCAACTAAAGATAAACGGCGAGCCACAACTCGCACTAGCCGCTTAGGCGGCTACGTCCCGCCCGATCTTCCCCCGATGAGTCGGGAGGGGACGCCATATAATCGGGGTGCGACAGCCCCTATGCCGATAAGGGCTGTCAAAGCCAGGGAAGACCTGGATCGGCTGGCTCGTGGTGGACTCGGTCGGCATGAGGCCGTCATGAGCGAGAAAGAAGAGCCGACTAAGCTTGTAGCAGATCTTCGGTCGAACTCTTTGGACGCGGGTTCGATTCCCGCCATCTCCACCACTAATTTGGCGCGAGGGGTATATCGCCCCTCGCTGCCTCTTACGCTTGGCAAGGGGAGGGGCTTTGACCAAAAAGAGACAACAGGGGCTCATCTCCTGGGGCCGGATAGTGGCCGTTATGGTGATCACCATCGCTCTCTTCCTGGCCATCGATTTCGGACGACGAGCCATAGATGCCTATCGGCTCAGCCGAGCAGTGGCGGCTTTGGAGGAGGAAGTAGCCGCCATGAGGGCGGAGAACGAAGCCCTCAAGGAACGGCTGGAGCACGTGAGCACCGACGCCTACATCGAGGAGGCAGCCCGCGAGAAATTGCGATGGGTGGCGTCTGGAGACACGGCAGTGATAGTCCTCTCCAGCGAGGATAAAGAGGCCTCCGTGACGACCCCGGTCCCCTCCCAGGGGATCCTGCAAGGAGAGGGGATGGTCGAGAAGCCCAACTGGCAGAAATGGCTGGACCTCTTCTTTGGCCCCTAAAACTTGACGAGGAGAGCGCAATTTTATATAATATAAATGTGATGCGGGGTAGAGCAGCGGAAGCTCGTCGGGCTCATAACCCGGAGGTCGTTGGTTCGAATCCAACCCCCGCT